>RAYE01000001.1 GCA_003612285.1 bacterium D16-51
GCAAAATGTGTACATCAACAGTGCTGAAAGCACTGCTGTGTAACTATGAAGCCGCAAGGCTGAATAGTTACGAAAGAGGGAACGCAGATGGTAATGGAGTAGACTTTACGCTTGAGGTATAATATACTAGATATGGCAATATTAACAGCATATAGAATAAAAGGTGGAGGTATTATTATGACAGATAGCGAAAAACTTGATTTGATTCTTTCAGAAATGCAGGGTATGAAATCAGAAATGCAGGATATGAAGTCAGAAATGCAGGAGTTAAAACAGCGGACAGCCGGCATTGAATTACATATTGAAAATGTTACGGATAGAAATATCCAATTAATTGCTGAGAATTTTGTAGATCTAACAAGGAAACTTAATCAAGCCATACCGGTAGCGGATAAAAATCTTGCTTATGAAGTAAAAGTTAATTATCTTATTTGTGAAGTTGACAAGCATAAAAAAGAAATGGCAGAACTGAAAAACAAAACAGCGTAAGCACAATTACATGAATATATCGCTTATTAAGGTGTAAAGTCTTATTTAATATTATAAAGGCTTTGCACTTTTTTTGATGTCATAGGAAATTGCAAATAGAAAATATGCTTGTTTTGTTGGAAGATGTTTGATATTCTATTGAAAAAGAGTGTGATATAGAAGGATATGGCAAACAGTATAGCAAGGCATTTTGGGAAAGGATAAATAAAATTGCAGAAAACAAATGTGATGCGGATATTAGACCAGAAAAAGATAGCATATCAGCCCCATTGTTATGAAAACACAGGCGCTGTCAGCGGAATGGAAGTGGCAGAAGTTTTAGGGCAGGACGTGTCACAGGTATTTAAGACGCTTGTGACAGTTGGGGGTGCAAAGAAATATTATGTTTTTGTAATCCCTGTCCATAAAGAACTGGATTTGAAAAAAGCTGCGTCGGCTGTCCGGGAGAAAAGAATTGAAATGATTAAAGAGAAAGAACTTTTGCCCTTAACAGGATATGTCCATGGCGGCTGTTCCCCAATCGGAATGAAAAAGTTTTTTAAAACGGTGGTGGATGAAACCGCTGCCAGACAGGATACGATAATGTTTAGCGCAGGGAAAATTGGTTATCAGGTGGAAGTATCGCCAGAGGATTTAAAGAAGGTGATTGATTTCAGTTTTGCTGATATTACTAAGAAACTGTAAATAAAATCATTTCGTTACAGTTCCTTAGTAATTGCTGTGGACTGAACAGAACCAGAAATGAGGGATTTATGGCATGAACAACAGGTCTGTGAGAAATTTTTAAAACATCTTGTAAGGCTTTATGTATTTGACAGTGATGTGGATAAGGTGTTGAAATCCCATAAATTGATTACCCTTATTTTTAGGATGGAACGGGCTGTGGGAATTTCATTAAATGTTAATCGGGATATGCTGCGTTTTTTGAGTGATTTCTATTTTGATGGAAGGCACCCAGGGGTGGATTTTATTGTAGCAGACAGGGAGGGTGCTGAAAGAGGGTATAAAACCGTGATGCAGGTAAAGGAGCAGGTAGATTATGTCCTGGAAAATTATAGGCCGGAAACTAAGGAAATGGAGCTGTTTGAATAGTAACTAAAATATGGCTGTTGCTGCAGTTTTTTTGGTAAAAATTGACAGAACTATCCAGGGATGTTATAGTTATATTGCTGTATTTTGCGGTTTGAGAAAAGGTTGGAGGACAGAAAGAGGTGGGGTGAAGCCGGTTACATTATAAGTTTGAAAGAAATGAATGTTTTATGCATTGGCGTGCGTATAAAAGCGGCAGGGATACAAATAGCGGAAAATAAAATAATTTTAGCGGGAGGGTTGGAATATGCAGTTACAGTCAATGAAGAACGAGGAAAAGCTTGTTAACAATATTATGTTTGTTTATATTTTGGGAGTAGCAATTTCCGGCTGGGCATTTGTTATGATATTTTTAAATGGCGGGATGCGGGAATGCATTTTCCTGTTGTCAGGTTTGCTGGCAATCTTAACAAAAGTCTTTGAGAAAGCATTAGGGAGTAAGGCGAAATATGTATATGCCTGCATACCGCCAATCATAGGGGCGGTTACAACAGCAGTTTCCAATACAAATGACAGCGCCGGTTATATCTGTATCACACATTATTACTTTGTGGCAACACTTCTTTTAGTGCCGTATTACGAGCAGAAATTAATCAGGACAAGTTATATTGTCACAGTGGTTGTAAATGCTGTGCTGATGATTATATTTCCGGCAGGATTTTTAAAGCTTCACAGTGTAATTGGCTGGGTTTTTATGGCAATCGTTTATACGGTATTGCTGGCGGCGTGCTGTTTTATCAGTTACCGTACTACGGAATTATTTGGGATGGTCGAAAAAAAGGAAAAGGATCTGAAGAATGTGTTAGATGAAGTCCAGGTATTATCGGATAATCTATATACTGCAGGAGCCGCCCTTTCTGCTGTATCTGAAAATGAGAGTGCGTCTGCAGAAGAGCTTGCCGCTACCAGCGAGCATTTAGTCCAGCGCAGCAGCCTGCTTGGCTCTAAAACGGACGAGAGCATGGGGAATCTGGGAGAATTAAGCGAGTGGGAAGGCGTTGTTGCTGATAATGTAGAAAAGGTAGAGAAAGCTTCAAGGGATTTAATAGAAAAATCAGAAGAAAATGAAAAGCTTCTGAATGACCTGCATGCGATTAATGGCGAAGTTTCAGAGTCCATGAAAGCGACAAATGATATGACACAGAAGCTGTCAGATGCAGTAGAAGAGATTGGCGTCACTTTAAACCTAATTAGTGATATTTCAAGTTCTACAAACTTATTGGCATTGAATGCATCAATTGAAGCTGCAAGGGCGGGGGAAGCAGGCAAGGGGTTTGCGGTTGTTGCTTCCGAAGTAGGGAATCTTGCAAACAGCACGCAGGACTCTTTAAAAGTTGTGCAGTCAGTAATAGAACGGGTACAGCAGAATGTCAGGAATATTACGGCGCAGGTAGAAGAAAATTCCACAAAGATGGCTATGCAGAATAAATATTTTGCAAATGTATTTCAAGGCATGCAGGATATGGCAGAGCTTTTGGATGTTTCTGTAGGTGCAGTTGGGACGATGGGGAAAGCCCATAGCAAGCAGTCAGAAGTTATAAAAGGGACGGTATCTATTAACCAGGATATTGCAGAAAACATCCGGGATGAAAATGAGCAGTTTAGTTCGATTAACGCAATGGCAGAAAGCAATGCTAACGATATTACGAATTTGGCAATGCAGGTCAGCGCTATTAATGAAATGGTCGATAAAATGGCGTTGCTCCTTAAAAAAAGTGAATAATAACTGTTATTGTTACTATTCACGGTCGATTTCTGAAAAAAGTTGAAATCGTTGTGCTTGCACATAAGATTTTGGCTTTTTTCCAGAAATTGACTGTAAAGGCTGTTCTTTTTCATAAGATAGACAAAGCTGCGTAGCGGCGACCTATGCCGAAGGCAGAGGGTCTATCGCATGAAAAAGAATGGCCGTGAATAGTAACCTGTTACTTCCCAATCTAAGCTGTGCCTTAAAAATTTTTCTTGCATTTCTTGTCAGCTTTTGGTATTATGTTCATGTTGCGCTAATGAGTGTTTGAAATGAGGTTTTATCAGACCATCAGTTATAGAGATGAAGGAGGTGCTTACGATGGCAAAATGTGCAGTTTGTGGAAAAAGCGTTCACTTTGGTAACAGTGTGAGCCATTCACATAGAAGAAGCAATAAAATGTGGAAGCCAAATATCAAATCCGTAAGGGTGAAGGTTAATGGTGGTACAAAGAAGATGCCAGTATGTACAGGATGTTTACGTTCTGGAGCAGTAGAGCGTGCGTAGGCGCTTCTGCGGATATCCAAAAATAAAAAAGGGAATGCATTGGCATTCCCTTTTTTATGTCATAGGAAGCTTCGCCGGTTTGAGCGTGAAGAACGCTGGTTTTGCGTTCTTCTTAGGTGCGAAGCTTTGTCTGGCAAAACTTCGCACCTTTTTTAGCTGCAAAAAAGGTTATAACCCAGGATTAAACAGGTAAGAATAATAAGCAGTTCTAAAAAACTGTTTGACATAAAAAACATGATTGACATTCCTATTGCCATCCAGAATAATATAAAGCCGAGCATACGTTTCATTTTGTTCTCCTTTTTGGCGCCATATAGTGATTTCCGCCTTGCGCTGTAATTGCTGATAGGCTATAATGGAAGCGATTGTTATATATGGAAGCGACTGGCAGAATAGTGATAAACTGTGAACCATAACATACTGTTATTAACAGGATATGACACAGGAGGAAAGAAATTGAATAAGATTTTGTAATATAGGAGGAACTATTATGAAGGGGAAAATGAATACTGAGATGGGTAAGCTGATAATTGACCGTGATGTACTGGCAAAATATGCCGGCATGGCTACAACAGATTGTATTGGCATTGTAGGGATGGCTGCCGTCAATATGAAGGATGGGGTGACAAAGCTTTTAAAAAGGGAAAATGTGGCGCGCGGCGTAAGTATATATGTAAATGACGACCGCATTAAAATAGAACTGCATGTCATTGTGGCATATGGGGTAAGTATACGCGCGGTAGCACAGAATGTACTGGAAAGCGTCCGCTATAAAATAGAAGAGTACACAGGGCTGACAGTAGAAAAAATCAATGTAATTGTGGAAGGCGTACGCATTGTAGATGAAGAGTAGTTATTATTTATGGCTGATTTTGGGCAAGATGTTTAGGGTCGCCGTAAATAGTACCGAAGAACGAAGTAAAACGCAAGCGTTTTTTTCGTTTACTATAAAATTCAACAATATGGTATTTCGGCTGTCAGCCAGTATCTGCATATGAGGAGGAGCAAAAAGTGAGTATTAATAAAATTGACGCGGGTATGGTCCAGAAGATGTTTCTGGCGGGTGCAAAAGCCCTGGAAGCAAAGAAAGAATATATTAATGAACTAAATGTGTTTCCGGTTCCGGATGGGGATACTGGTACAAACATGACGATGACAATTATGTCTGCTGCAAAGGAAGTCAGCCTGTTGAAGAACCCGACCATGGATGAGCTTGGGAAGGCGATTTCCAGCGGTTCCCTCCGTGGGGCAAGGGGAAATTCCGGGGTAATCCTTTCGCAGATTTTCCGCGGTTTTGTGAAATCAATGAAAGGGAATGACGAGCTGGATGCGACAGTCCTTGGCAATGCAGTGATGCATGCAGCAGAAACGGCATATAAAGCGGTGATGAAGCCAAAGGAGGGCACAATCCTGACTGTGGCAAGCGCTGGGGCAAGAAGGGCGGAAGAGATTTTACGCGAGGGGGAAATGACAGACCTTTTGCAGATATGTGATGAAATTGTACAGAGCATGGAAGACATGTTACTAAAAACACCCGACATGCTTCCGGTATTAAAGCAGGCGGGCGTTGTGGATTCTGGCGGGGAAGGGCTGATGACTTTTATCCGCGGCGCTTTGGATGCATTAAATGGCCGTACAGCAGATTTTACAATTAAGGTAGGCGGAAATGTTACCCTTGTAAAGGCAAGTACAGCGGGCGAGGCAGATATTAAATTTTGCTATTGTACAGAATTTATTGTTATGCTGGAACGCAATGCAAATGTTGTAGAAGCACAGTTAAAGGAGTATCTGCAAAAAATAGGGGACTGCGTTGTTGTTGTGGCGGATGATGATATTGTAAAAGTCCATGTCCATACAAATGACCCGGGCCTTGCAATCCAGAAGGCGTTAAGCTATGGTTCCCTGACAAGCATGAAAATAGATAATATGCGGGAAGAGCATAATGAAAAGGTAATCCATGATATGCAAAAAGCGGCAGAGGGAAATGAGGATTCTGAAATGCCGCATAAGGCAGTTGGATTTATCGCTGTTTCTTCCGGGGAGGGGCTTTCTGAAGTTTTTTATGATTTAGGCGCAGATTACCTGATTGAAGGCGGACAGACAATGAATCCAAGTACAGAGGATTTGCTGGAGGCAATCCGTAAGGTAAATGCAGATTCTGTATTCATCCTTCCGAATAATGGGAATATTATACTGGCGGCAGAACAGGCAAAGAGCCTGACTAAGGATAAGGAAATTATCGTAATCCCTTCTAAAAATATTCCGCAGGGGATTGCTGCGATGATTAATTATGTAAGCGGCAAGAGCAATGAGGAAAATAAAAAGATTATGGAAGAAGAGATGCTTTGCATCAAATCAGGCCAGGTAACTTACGCTGTGCGCGATACAAATATGGATGGGAAAGAGATAAAGCAGGGGAATTTTATGGGGCTGACAGATAAGACGATTGTATCTGTGGCAGAAACGGTAAATGAGGCGGCAAAAGAGCTGACAGAATCAATGATTGATGATGATTCAGAGTTAGTCAGCATCTATTTTGGCGCGGAGGTAACGGAAACAGAAGCGGAAGCCCTTGCAGATGAAATATTGCAGGGACATGATGATTTGGATGTAGAGGTACAGTTTGGCGGGCAGCCAATTTACTCTTATTTTATTTCGGTGGAATAATTTATGAAAGCAAGTGACAGTATCCGCACAATTAAAGGCATCGGGGAAAAAAGCGGGGAGCTCTTCGGAAAGCTGGGCATTACGACAGTGGAAGAGCTTCTTGCTTTTTATCCGCGGGAGTATGATTTATTTACGGCAATCCAGCCTGTTTCTTCTGTCAGGGAAGGGGAAACGGCAATTTTGGAAGGAAGTTTTGCAGCGAGGCCCAAAATGGCTTCTGTGCGCAATTTGAAAATTATTACATGCAGGTTCCGCGATAGTACAGGACAGATTTTGGTGAGCTGGTTTAATATGCCATATTTAATGCGTTCCCTGAAAATGGGAATGCGGTATATTATCAGGGGAAGGATTGCCAGGAAGAATGGTGTGCTGCAGATGGTGCAGCCAAAGCTTTTGACAAAAGAAGAATATGCGAACCAGAAAGGTAAATTAAGCCCGGTGTACCCGCTTACAGCAGGGCTTACAAACCATGCGGTGGCAAAGGCGGTAGCAGCTGCATTGAAGGAATGTGAGGCAGAAAGCGACTTTTTGCCGCTGGAGCTGCGGAAAGAATATGATTTGCAAAGCCATAAAAAAGCTGTACAGACGATTCATTTCCCAGACAGCAAAGAAAGCTATGCTAAGGCAAGGCGCAGGCTGGTGTTTGAAGAGTTCTTCCTTTTTTCCCTGGCTTTACGGCAGGTCAGGGAAAAAAAGCACAGCGCTGCATCCCCCCATTGCCTGAAAAAGCAGGAAAAGACAAAAAAACTCCTTTCTGCCCTGCCATATACCCTTACAAGCGGGCAGGAGAAGGCATGGAAAGAGATTCAGGGGGATTTGCAGTCGGGGTATGTGATGAACCGCCTGGTCCAGGGGGATGTTGGCTCTGGGAAAACAGTTGTTGCCATGCTTGCATTGCTCCTTGCGGCAGAAAATGGGTATCAGGGGGCTATTATGGTGCCGACGGAAGTCCTTGCAAAGCAGCACTATGAGGAATTTCGGAAATATCTGGAACCTTTAGGGATAAATGTTGTCCTTTTAACAGGTTCGATGACAGCGGCGGCAAAACGTGAGGCAGGCAGGCTGATTGAGGGACATCAGGCAGATATTATAGTAGGGACCCATGCATTAATCCAAGAGAAGGTATCCTATGCAGATCTTGCTTTGGTTGTGACGGATGAGCAGCATCGGTTTGGGGTGCGGCAAAGGGAGCAGTTTTCGGCGAAAGGGGAGGCGCCGCATATGCTGGTAATGAGCGCGACGCCAATTCCGCGGACGCTGGCGATTATCCTGTATGGCGATTTAGATGTTTCGGTTATTGATGTGCTGCCGTCAGAGCGCCTTCCGATTAAAAATTGTGCAGTAGATACAAATTACCGCCCACAGGCATACCGTTTTATGGAAAAACAGGTACAAGAGGGGCATCAGGTATATATTATCTGTCCAATGGTGGAAGAGAGCGAGAACAGCGAGGCAGAAAATGTAATGGATTATACGAATACTTTGCGGGAAGTGCTGCCGCCGTCTATCCATGTGGAATACCTTCATGGGAAAATGAGGCCTGCCCTGAAAAATGAGATTATGGAAGCTTTTGCGTCAGGTGAAATTGATATCCTGGTATCTACTACTGTAATTGAGGTAGGGATTAATGTGCCAAATGCAACGGTGATGATGATAGAAAATGCAGAGCGTTTCGGGCTGGCGCAGCTTCACCAGCTCCGCGGCAGGGTAGGACGCGGAGCAGCGCAGTCTTATTGTATTTTTATGGCGGGAAATCCATCAAAAGAGACAATGGAGAGGCTTAGAATAATAGAGGGCTCAAACGATGGGTTTTATGTGGCAGGGCAGGATTTGAAGCTCCGTGGGCCGGGAGATTTGTTTGGAATCCGCCAAAGCGGGGATTTGCTGTTTCGTTTGGGGGATATATATCAGGATGCGAAGGAGCTGCAGCAGGCAAATGAGGCGGCCAGTTCCTTTGAAAAGAAAGATATACAGCTTTTATGTAAAAAGCATGAGAGGCTGAAAAGAAAAATGGCGCAATATACAGGGGGAGAGATAACAATTTAGGTTATTCTGGCAAGCCAGAGTAATATATATTGCTTTTTCGATATAATCATTGTACAATGAAGCAGAATGTAAAGTTTTCTCTTTCGATTTATAGTAACAGTTTTCCGTGTATGTGGAAAGGGGGTACAGAGAACATGGCCAGGATGCAATATTCCAATGAGCAGTTAATTGAAATTGCAAGAGCCCACTATGAAAAACTGGCGCTGCACTGCCAGACTTTAGAGGTTTCCGGCTTTTGGGAGCAGGCAAGGCAGGTGATGAAGCAGTCTGGCACAGAGGTTCTGGATGTATATATACAGTCTTTATTAATGCAGCTTGGAATTTACTGTGGGAATGTGACGAAGAGCCAGCTTGTATTTATAGAGGATGTGCCAATTACAAATCCTTTAGGCATCGGGGAAGAGACAGAAATAGAGGATGGCCTGGTACGTGATGTTGACAGGGCGTACCGTATGCCGCCGATATTAATTCAGCTGTGCAGTTTGTATGACAAGGAAAGAGAAGATGATATGACAGGGTATTTTATAGACGCCCTGCTTAATATTATGCTCTGCCTGTCTGGGCTGGATGGTGGAAACCGTGATAAGGCGGGCGAATTTATAAAGGAATATTATAATAAAGTAAGCCATTATATTGATGGGAAAAGTACTGCAGAGCATGCAAGATATCTTTATCTGAAACTAAATGACGATGCTATCCAGTGTAATATAGAAAAAAAAGCGCCTGTGAGGGAAAAAGAAGGGCTGCAAAAGGAAAGCAGGCAGGAAGAAGAGGAAAGTGTAATCCTCAAAGAGGACAGGCAGGCAGAGGAGGATGAAAGCCTGCAAAGCTGGGAAGAGGTTGATGAGGAAGAGATTCCCCAGGACTGGGTTGAATGGGTAGAGTGTGATGAAGAGGAAGAGCCTGGACAGGCTATATTGGAAGAAATAGACGAAACCAGTTCTGATAATGGTGAAATTGAGGTCTGCGAAGAACAGGAGGCAGCTTGTGCAGATTTGGATGGGCAGGACAAGAAAAGTACATCTGACGGGGACATGCCTGCCGCTGTGCAGTCAGCAGAAGCGGAAAAAGAAATACAGCAGGAAAGGACAGAAGAGGAGATAGAAGCGGAACTTGCCGCGCAGGCAAAAGCACAGTTCCTTATTGTTAAGAAAAGGATTCAGGAACGTGAATTTGCAGAAGAACGGGCGCATGAAGAGAAGATACGCGAGCTGATGGAGGAGTTAAATTCACTGGTTGGGCTGGAAAATGTCAAACAGGAGATCCAGTCGTTGATTAACCTGATTAAAATCCGTAAAATGCGCAGGAAGATGCAGCTTCCTGAGATGGAGATGTCTTACCATATGGTATTTACCGGAAGTCCGGGGACGGGAAAGACAACGGTAGCGCGCCTGGTGGCAAAGATTTATAAAGAGCTTGGGATTCTTTCGGAAGGGAATCTGGTGGAAACAGACCGTTCCGGACTGGTGGCAGGGTATGTCGGACAGACGGCGCTGAAAGTGCATGAGATTGTGGAACAGGCGATTGGTGGGATTCTTTTTATTGACGAGGCATATTCCCTGGCAAACCCGGAGATACAAAACGATTTTGGGACGGAAGCCGTAGATACCCTTGTCAAGCTGATGGAGGATCACAGGGATAACCTGGTAATTATTGTAGCAGGATACACAGAAGAAATGCAGAGTTTTCTAAAAAGTAATACAGGGCTGATTTCGAGGTTTAATAAATTTATAGATTTTCCGGATTATTCCAGGGAGGAGCTTGTTTCTATTATGAATGTCATGGCGAAAAATGCAGGCCTTCAGATTGAAGAAGAGGCGAAGCGGCAGGTGCTTTTGATGCTGGAACATAAAAAACAGGAAGAATGGAAAGATTTTGGGAATGCAAGGGGAATCAGGAACCTGTTTGAACGGTTTATTATGAACCAGGCAAACAGGCTGGTTATGCTGCAAGAGCCGACCAGGGAAGAATTGATAACAATCCGGCCGGAAGATGTTGCAGTTTGACCATAAAAGTGTATTATGTTATAATGTCATATAATTGACAGAATTGTGCCAAAGGCAGAGGGCTGCTGTATATTGAGAAGAGTGGCATGAATAGCAGCTACAGGGGGAAGCGTTATGAGAGTGATTGCCGGGGCGGCAAGGGGACGGAAGTTAGTTTGTCCATCTGGCAGCCATACCCGTCCTACGACGGACAGGATAAAGGAAACTCTGTTTAACATGCTGCAGATGGAGGTGCCGGATGCAGATTTCCTTGATTTGTACAGTGGCAGCGGCGGAATAGGCATTGAAGCCTTGAGCAGGGGATGCCGTCAGTGTGTATTTGTGGAAAATAACAGGGAAGCAGTGCGGTGTATTATGGCAAATTTAAAGTGCACTGGTTTTCTGGGCGTTTCCGAGGTCATGGCAGCAGATGTAAGGCAGGCATTGAAGAAATTGGAAAATGACCATAGGGCATTTGATATTATTTTTATGGATCCGCCATACCATAAAGGTTTTGAGGCGGATAATCTTGCATTTTTAACACGTTCCTCCCTTGTTCATAAGGGAACGCTTTTGATAGCAGAGACAGCCATGGATACGGATATTTCTTATTTGGAGGGATATCCCTGCAGGGTTGAAAGGGTAAAGGAATATAAAACAAACCGTCATGTATTTTTACGTATTTGATGGAGAGAGAAAGACAGGTATTGAGATGAAAACAGCAGTTTTTCCCGGAAGTTTTGATCCGGTTACAGTTGGCCATATGGATTTGATTGCGCGCAGCGCTGGGATGTTTGACAGGCTGGTAATCGGCGTGCTGGTTAATTCCGGGAAGTCCCCATTGTTTTCTATAGAGGAAAGGGTAAATATGCTTGCCAGCCTGACAGAAAAGCTTTCTAATGTATCGGTGAAATCGTTTGAAGGATTGCTGGTGGATTTTGTTGTGCAGGAGCAGGCAGGAGTAATTGTAAGAGGGCTGCGCAGCCCGCAGGATTTTGAGTATGAGCTTCCGCTGGCTCAGGCAAACTATAAATTAAGATGTAATGCGGATACAGTTTTTCTTGCAACGTCACCAGAATATTCATATATCAGTTCCAGCGGCGTAAAGGAAATTTATCGGTTTGGCGGGGATATTACCAGTATGGTTCCAGAGCTGGTAGCTGAAAAGTTGCAAAACGTAAGCTGAATTACTGTTTATAAACATAATGATATAAGTTCAGATACAAAAGCGGGCAGGAGGTACATATGCAGGATAGCAGGATTGAACAGAAGATTGAGGATATATATGGTTTTGTGGAAAGCTGTAAGATGCAGAGTTTTTCAACCACAAAGGTAATTGTCCCGAAAAATGATTTATACGATTTGCTGGATGACCTCAGAAGAGATGTTCCGGAGGAGATTAAACGCTATCGGAAGATGCTGAATCAGAGGGATGCTATTTTAGAGGATGCAGAACGAAAGGCTGCTGCGATTCTTGCAGATGCAAAAGAACAGTACAATGCTCTGGTAGAGGAACATAGCATTATGCAGGAGGCATATCAGCAGGCAGAAGAGACGGTACGGCAGGCAAATGAGCAGGCAGAGGCGATTGTGGAAAATGCCCGCCGGCAGGCAGATGAAATTGGGAGCGGTGCAATTTATTATACGCTGGATATGCTGAATATGGCAGAAAAGGCGATTTCACAGGCTTATGAAAGCACTTTGAATAATTCAAAAGCCCTGGAGACGGCTTTGGGCGGACATCTGGAAATTATCCGCCGCAATAAAGCAGAACTGACTGCCCCTGCAGAACCGGAACCGGAGATGGAACGTGTGGCAGAGCCAGAAGAGGCAGAGGGATATGAGGCTGAGTATGCGCCAGAAAAAGAATAGCCCTGCTGCCGGTGGAATGGATGGCAGCATAATTTAGATGGCGGCGGGCCATAACGAATAAATCGCCGTAAGGGGGAAACGTGCTATGAATACCAAAAATGATGTGGAAGTAATCATTAATGGAAAACAGTATACAATCAGCGGATACGAAAGCAGTGAATATTTACAGAGGATAGCGACTCATATTAATGACAAATATGCGGAATTTAAGCAGGATGAAGGATATAACAGGCTTGATGCAGATATGAGAAATATACTTCTGGCGATAAATCTGTCAGATGATTATTATAAAGTACAGGAGTCAATTCAGGATTTGCAGAAGGAAAAAGAAGATTTGGAGAAAGAAATCTTCAATATGAAGCATGATATGATTGCGATGAAGTCCCGCCTGGAAGAGCAGGAAAAGAAAATGGGCGAGCTTAGGAAAGATAAAAAGCATTCAGAGCATGAAGTAATCCGCCTGGAGACAGAACTAAAAAATGCAAAAGAAGATAATGAGACGCTTATTTCTATTCAGAATATAGCCGGGGCTGTAACAGATGTCCTCAATGCAGGCGCAGTACAAGAGGGCAGCCAGCCAAGTGCAGATGCTGCACTGGAAGAAGACGGTAAAGCAGAAAATGAAATGAAACAAAGGGAGGGCAGCAGCCAGGCAGAAGATGCCGTGCAGGCGGCTGATAGCAGTTTAGAAAATGACAGCCAGCCGTCTGAGGATGAAAGCGCTGAGGCGGTTGTTTTGGCAGAAGAAACTGTCAGCCAGGAAAGCAGCAGCCAGACCACAGAAAACAGCCTTGAAGAAACAGCAGAAGGACAGGCGCTGCCTGGTGACGGAGAAGCAGAAGAGGACGGAAAGGTTTTAGGGATAGATGCCGTGCCGGAAAACCGTATTGCCGGAGGCCGTGCGAAAACCTCGGCAAAAAGAGGCCGTAAAAAGAGAAGACGATAAGGGACTGTGATAATACACAGTCCTTTTCCATAGTTGGGGGAAATTTTTGGAAAGAGGTGGTTACAATGAAGAAAAAACCGGAAATACTTTCGCCGGCTGGTTCTGTGGATGGGATGAAGGCTGCTGTGGCTGCCGGCTGCGATGCCGTATATATTGGCGGCAGTTCTTTTGGGGCAAGGGCTTATGCAGGAAATCCGGGAAAAAAGGAACTTTTGGAGGCAATTGATTTTTGCCACCTGCACAATGTTAAACTCTATATGACAGTAAATACGCTATTAAAAGAACAAGAAATCGAAAAGGAACTTTTTTCATTTTTGCAGCCATATTATGAAGCTGGGTTAGATGCTGTAATCGTGCAGGATGTTGGTGTTTTGCGTTTTATAAGCAGGCATTTTCCTTCGCTTCCAATTCATGCCAGCACGCAGATGACATTAACAATGGGGAAAGGCGCAAAAGGGCTGACACAGTACCATGTTACCCGCATTGTCCCGGCAAGGGAGCTGACGCTTGGGGAACTTTGCCAGATGCGCCGGGATACAGGATTAGAGATGGAGGTTTTTGTCCATGGTGCGCTTTGCTACTGTTATTCAGGGCAGTGCCTGTTTAGCAGCATGTTTGGCGGGAGGAGCGGGAACCGGGGCAGATGTACGCAGCCGTGCAGGATGCTGTACTATCCTGGAGAAGGAGGAGAGGATAGGAGGCAGATAGAAGGGCGGTATCTGTTAAGTCCGAAAGAGCTGTGCTGCCTTCCGCATCTTCCGGAATTGATTGAGGCTGGCGTGGATTCTTTTAAAATTGAAGGGCGGATGAAACGGGCAGAGTATACTGCTTTTGTTACTGCAGTATATAGAAAATATGTGGATTATTATTATAAACTGGGAAAAAGAGGCTATAAGGAGTATCTGTCAGGACATCAAAAGGAGTGGCAGGAAGATATGCGCTGTCTGGCAGAGCTATATAACAGAAATGGTTTTACGCAGGGATATTTGGAAGGGCTGTCAGGTGATATCACAAGGCGTTCCCAGGCCAAAAAGGGGGAAATGCTTGCCACGCTGCGTCCAAATCATGGCGGCGTTTATATTGGGAAGGTGATATCTGCAGGGAAACGGGAAGTGACTTATCTGGCAGAGAAAAATCTTTCTGCGCAAGATGTTGTAGAATTTCGTGACAGCAGACAGAAGCCGTCGTATGAATATACACTGGGGAAGGATGCCCTGGCAGGGCAGAAAATAACGTCCCTTTATAAAAAAGGATGTAAAATCCAGGTGGGGGACAGTGTTTACCGTACAAAGGACGCCCGCCTTTTGGCGGAAATCAGGGAAAAGTACCTGGAAAAAAGGGTACAATCCGCTGTTTTTGGGGAATTGTTTGCAGAAGAAGGGAAAGAACTGCGCCTCCGGCTGGAAAAAAGGGATGCTGCAAAGTGTATCTCTATAGAATGTTTCGGTGGATTTTGTGAGAAAGCAGAGAAACGGCCGGCAGCAGAGGAGGATGTGAAAAAAATTCTGAACCAGACCGGAAATAGCAGTTTTTATTTTGAAGAGCTTACGGTTAAGTTGACAGGAAGCCTATTTTTGCCGGTCGGTTTGTTGAAAAAACTGCGGCGTCAGGCGTTTGGGCTGTTAGAAGAGGAAATTGTCAGGCGTTACCGGCGCAAAGATACCTGCATGCAGGAGAAACAGGAAATAACGGTACAGCAAAGGGAGGGGCATTCCCTGGCAATTGCAGCGTCTGTAATGGATAAAGGGCAGTTATCAGCAGTTTTGGGATGCCCTGCAGTCCGTGTGGTCTATCTGCAGACAGAACGGATGGAAGCAAAAGAGATAAAGGAAGCTTATGAAGAGGTGAGGGTGGCCAATAAAAGCCCGTGGCTTGTGCTTCCAACGGTATTCCGTGCACCTGTATGGAGACTGTTTGAAAAAGAGTGGGAACGGGAAGGGGGGATTTTTACTCTTTCCTGGGATGGCTATTTAGCCCGGAATATGGAATCATTGCAGTTTTTGACAGAAATTGCAGGGGCGGACAGGACAAAAATCCGGCTGGATCACAATATGTATGTGATGAACCAGGAGGCATATTCTTTCTGGGAGGAGCAGGGGATTTGGAAACTGACCGTGCCGCTTGAAGCATCATGGGAAGAAATAAAAGAGTTTCCGTTTCTTGGGCAGATGGAATGTATTGTTTATGGAAAAATCCCGCTGATGGTAACGGCCCAGTGCCTGCGGGCGGATAAAGAAGGATGTGTATGCCATGACAGAAAAGGGAAGGTATCGCCGGTATTTTTCCAAAATGGGAAGGGGATAGAGTTTTTATCTGTTAATTATTGCAAATACTGTTATAATGTGGTATACCAGAAAGAACCGCTTTTCCTTGAGAACAGGGAAGGATGGTGGGAAAAAAGCGGCATTTCTTCTATCCGTTATGCTTTTACCACAGAAAGCAAGGAGGAGACGGCAGATATCCTTGCCGGAAGGATGCGGGGAAAAACACAGACAGGCCATTTTGGGCGTGGGATTGAGTAAAAATAGATGGCAGCAGAGAAGGTGAGTAAATGGACAAAAAAGAAGCAGCAAAAAAATTAATTGAGATGTTTGGTTCCTTTGATGCAGTAGGAGTGGCGCATTCTATTGTTGTAGAAGTCTCGAAATACGTTATTATATTATTGTTTGCAGTATATACCTGGCATTGCTTTACGGTGTTTTTTGGAAAAAATGCAGAAAGGAAAGACATGGTTTACCGAAGGCAGAACAAAATTATGTACGCAATCCATTTTATTTGTTCTCTGGTGCTCTTTTTAAACAGCCTGGACTGGAAAATAGCCCTGTTGTATTTGGCGCAGCTTGCCTTTTTGTTTTTTGTGAATAAAGCATATCTTTATGTATACAAGAATGCATCCAAATTGATTTTAAATAATATGCTGATGCTTTTGATGATTGGGTTTGTGATGCTGGGGCGGATAAAGCAGTCCTTTGCAGTACGCCAGCTGGTTTTTGCAGCGGCAACCTGCCTTGTGGGCCTGTTTATTCCGCTTATAATAGAAAAATTTCATTCTTTCGACCGTTTTGGGAAAGTCTATGCTGTTTTGGGGATTTGTATGCTGGCTCTGGTTTTTGTGATTGGAAAATCTGTCTATGGGGCAAAGAACTGGATTGTGATTGCGGGCTTTGCAATGCAGCCTTCTGAATTTGTCAAAATTATTTATGTATTCTTTATTGCGGCAATGCTTGCAAGAGCATCGGATTTCCGTAATGTTTTAGTAACAGGCGCGATTGCCGGCGTCCATGTGCTGATTCTTGTTGCGGAAAAAGATTTGGGCGCTGCTTTAATCTATTATTTTACATTCCTTGCCATTCTATATGTAGCAACGCGGCAGCCACTATATCTGGCGGCTGGGTTTGGGGCAGGGACGGCGGCAGCCATTGTGGCATGGAAGTTTTTTACCCATGTGCAGAAACGTGTGACGGCATGGCAGGATCCATGGGGGAGCATTGATGACGCAGGATACCAGGTTGCACAGTCGCTTTTTGCCATTGGCACAGGCGGCTGGTTTGGCATGGGGCTGGGAGAGGGGCTTCCATCCAGGATTCCGGTGGCAGAAAGTGATTTTATTTTTTCTGCAATCAGTGAAGAACTGGGGGCATTTTTTGCAATCTGCCTGATTTTGGTTGAAGTTAGCTGTTTTATCCTGTTTATTAATATTGCCCTGAAAATGGCAAGGCGGTTTTATAAGCTGACAGCGCTTGGGCTGGCAGTGGAATATATTTTCCAGGTGTTCCTTACAATTGGCGGTGTAACGAAGTTTATCCCGTCTACCGGGGTGACGCTGCCGCTGGTAAGCTATGGCGGGAGTTCTGTAATCAGCACGATCATTTTATTCTGCATCATCCAGGGGATGTATGTATTAAATTGCCGGGAGGAGGAGAAGATTGAAAGAGAAACAGCGAGGTAACAGGCAGATTCTGATTTTAACATACAGTATCAGCTTTGTTTTTTTGTGCATGGCGGGCTATTTTGTATATTTTATGGCAGTAAAGAGCCAGAAGGTGATTAATAATCCCTATAATAAGCGCCAGGAGGTTCTGGCAAAAAAGGTGCAGAAAGGGAAGATTGTATCTGCTGATGGCAAGGTTCTGGCAAAAACAGTTACAGATGAGGAAGGGAATGATACAAGGGTATATCCCTACAATGATATGTTCTGCCATATTGTAGGGAGGGAAGATAACAGCATGACAGGAATTGAGGGCAGGCAGTGTTATCCGCTTTTAACATCCCATGCTAACCCGTTAAAACAGCTTGGGAATACCCTGCAGGGCAAAAAAAGCCCTGGAGATACGGTAGTCACAACATTGGATTATAAGCTGCAGGAAGCAGCTTACCGTGCGCTTGGGAATCATAAGGGGGCTGTGGTTGCATTAGAGCCTTCAACGGGGAAAGTATTGGCAATGGTTTCTAAACCGGCATATGATCCAAACCGTGTAAAACAGGACTGGGAAGCGCTGACAAATGATTCCAATGAAGATTCTGCGCTGGTGAACCGTGCAACGCAGGGGTTATATCCGCCAGGTTCAACATTTAAGGTGCTGACGGCGATAGAATATATGATGGAAAATCCAGATACCTACCAGAAATTTCAGTATGAATGTAAGGGGAGCGATTCCTTTTCCGGCAATATAATTAACTGTTATGGGAAGACTGTGCATGGGACGCTGGACTTAAAGTCGGCGCTGGCAAAATCATGCAATGGCGCGTTTGCTAAAATAGGGACAACCCTGGATGTTTCCAGATTTCGGAAGCTGACAGAAAAGTTTTTATTTAATAAAGAGCTTTCTGTAGATTTTGAATATAATAAAAGCCGTTTTTCCCTGACGGAAGATTCTGATTTGGGAGAATTAACGCAGACAGTGATGGGACAGGGGAAGACAATGATTACCCCGCTTGAAAATGCTATGATTGCGGCGGCAATTGCGAACAAAGGGGAAATGATGGTGCCGTATGCCGTAGAGCATGTGGAAAACGACGCGGGACAGGTAGTGACGCAGTATAACCCAGAAAGTAAAGGGCAGATTATTGAAGAATCCCTTGCAAAAAAGATAAATAAAATGATGCAGGCGGTTGTTTCGGAGGGGACGGCGCATTCCCTGCAGGGGCTTCCATGTACTGTGGCAGGCAAGACCGGATCGGCAGAATTTGATTCTGAAGGGACTTCCCATGCATGGTTTATTGGGTTTGCCCCGGCAGATAAACCGAAAATTGCTGTCAGCATTGTTGTGGAGGGCGCCGGAACCGGAAGTGAATATGCGCTTCCAATTGCAAGGCAGATGTTTGAAGAATATTTTGGGAATTAAACAATATCATTTTCTCATACTGCATAATTTAGAAAATATCTGGGAAAATCATTTTTTATTTGTTTCTATCCTGATACCATTGACTGTGAATAGGTAACGAATCGCGGCGAAAAAATGTTTTTTGGGAATAACAGGCATTGCAATGCGTTGTAAAAAAGGGTATACTAATGAACAGACACACCAACCAAGGAGGATTTGCTATGACAAAAGCAACGAGTTGTGGCGGTGTGGTGATTTTCAAAGGAAAGATTTTAATCCTGTATAAAAATTATAAGAACCGGTACGAAGGATGGGTGTTGCCGAAAGGGACCGTCGAAATGGGGGAAGAGTATAAGGAGACAGCACTGCGGGAGGTGAAGGAAGAGACAAGTGCGGATGCCAGTATTATAAAATATGTGGGAAAGAGTCAATATACCTTTAATACACCAACAGACACCGTGCTTAAAGACGTACATTGGTATCTTATGATGGGGGTGAGCTATTTCAGCAGGCCGCAGAGAGAAGAGTTTTTCCGGGATTCTGGCTTTTATAAATATCATGAAGCATATCATTTGTTAAAATTTTCAAATGAGAAACAGATATTGGAAAGAGCGTATATGGAGTATATAGATTTGAAAAAGAACAATTTGTGGGGAAGCCGCAAATATTATTAGGACAATAACCAGTTTGAAATCTGCCTTGACAAATTTGGTGTGAGGTAATATAATACCATTAGATTTGATATGTAACATAATTTATTTTGTTGATGGCTGCTTTATGCTTTGGCATTTATCTGCAATATAAATTGTATGAAAGATGCCGTTATTCTGGGCAGATTATTTTATCATTATAGTAAGGGAGAAAAACTATGGGAAATAATATTTTGATTGTTGATGATGCAGCATTTATGCGTATGATGGTGAAAGATATTTTAACAAAAGGCGGTTATAATGTAGTGGGAGAGGCTGAGAATGGTCTCGTTGCCGTTCAGAAATATAGCGAATTAAAGCCAGATTTGATTACTCTTGATATTACTATGCCAGAAATGGATGGTATTCAGGCATTAAAGAAGATTAAGGAGATGGATCCGGGAGCACAGGTTATTATGTGTTCAGCAATGGGACAACAGGCCATGGTTATTGAAGCGATACAAAATGGGGCGAAAGATTTCATTGTTAAACCGTTCCAGGCAGATCGTGTTTTAGAGGCTGTAAAAAAGGTTATCGGTTAGTGATACATATTTTGAAGGAGGCTGCAGTGCAGTCTCTTTTTCGTACATAGATGGTAAAAGGCACCAGTTTAAGCGGTGTCTTTTTTTGTGCTGCACTTTCGGGGAAATATCCTGGAACTCTGATGTTTCCGGTTCAGACACCATTAACTGTGAATAGTAACGTTTTCTGCTTGCTTATTCCCTGGGGGGATATGTTATAAAAGGAGTATAAGGTTAGAGGATAATCAGCATAAATGGGAAGGAGTGGTATTTATGAAGATAAAAGAGGTATCAGAGAGGTTAAATGTAACACAAAAGACAATCCGTTACTATGAGGAGCAGGGGTTTTTGTCACCGGGGATGGAAGAAAAAAATGGAAGGAAGTTCCGGGAGTACTCAGATTCGGATATCAGGATGATGGAAATGATTATAAGGCTGCGGAAGTTATCTTTTACAGTAGAAGAAATTCGGGCAATTACGGGGGAACCGGAAAAAATTGAATTAATTTGCAGGGAAAAGAAGGAACAGCTTGCCAGGCAATACAAATATGACCGGTATCTGATAGAGGTTTTTGAACAGCTCCGTCCATCAGAGGCTTCAGATGCATATATGTTGTCAAATCAGGTTGAGGATGCTGGCAGGGCCGTAAGGAAAATGCATATGGATTGGAGGCCTTTATTTAAGAAGTTAGATGAGGAGTTTAATGACAGCAGTTTCCAGAGGTGGGAAGAGCAGAGGGAAAAACAGCGGAATGCCAGCGCCAGGATGTTTGGGATAATGAATAGCCCTTATTGCAAATCTGCAACATCTGGTTATATGAATAGATAGACGTGCTTGAAAATTGCTTTTAAGCGTGTTGTTCCAGCACCTTTGCGACAGTAGCCTTACCTGGCGAGGTGTTTTCGAGCCTGGAAAGGCTTCGCACCTTTTTTAAGCTTTATGTCAAAAAAGTGTTAATTGCCTTTAGGCGGAAGGAAAAGATGTGGATAACTGTAAAGTTATCCACATCTTTTTCAGGGTAAAAAGTGAGAAATAGCAGTTATCAGCGAAGTTTTGCACATTATCCACAATAGGAACTAAAAAAGACAACGTGGAAATCTGCGAAAAAAAGGGAAAATTGTCATATTATTACAGTGAATGGAAACAGTGGATTTTAATAACAGTGAAAATTTATAGGCGGCATATTGACCGGGAAATTATATGTAAATTGTCTAACTATAATACTAAAATTGCTTAATCTATTGTGCATTTTTACTTGCTTTTGGAGTATATGCGGTGTATAATGGGAATTAGAAAACAGCAAAGGAGTGGTGACTATGCAGTATATTATCAGCGGTAAAAATATCGACGTTACAGAAGGGCTTAAATCAGCAATCCATGATAAGATTGGGAAGCTGGAAAGGTATTTTACTCCAGATACGGAAGTACATGTTACGCTTAGTGTCGAAAAAGAGAGGCAGAAGATTGAGATTACAATTCCTATGAAAGGGAATATTGTCCGTGCAGAGCAGGTCAGCAATGATATGTATGTATCAATTGATTTGGTGGAAGAGATTATTGAGCGTCAGTTGCGCAAATATAAGAACAAGCTTGTAGATCAAAAGCAGACGGCTGCCAGCCTCAGTAAAGCTTTTGTCGATGAAGAGATTGAAGATGATGAGGAGATTAAAATTATCCGTTCCAAGAGGTTTGCGATGAAGCCGATGGATCCAGAGGAGGCATGTATCCAGATGGATCTTCTGGGGCATAATTTTTATGTTTTCCGTAATGCGATTACCGAAGAAGTAAATGTTGTATATAAAAGAAAGGGAAATACGTTTGGTTTGATAGAGCCAGAATTCTAAATAGATAGGGAACTGCAGTGAAATATTTGCAGATAGTTTACAGGATTTTTCTTTGATAGTTCCTAAGGGCTTTGGCAGCAGACGATTTTGCAGAAGCTCTTGAAGAGTTTTGGACAAGTACTTGGATGAGTTTGGCAGGAGCTAAAGAAAAGGCAGGTTAGCGCTGCCGGACAGAAAAAAGAGGAGGTTCTTTCAGGAGAGCCTCTTTTTTTTCAGGAAATTGATGGAATTGCGGCGGTGGTTTTTTGGAACCATTTTTCTTTTTTGAAATATATTATACCGAGGTGATTCTTTGAATGGTATAATATATGCTTTGTTGGGAACGGCATTTACGTTCCTTCTTACGACATTAGGCGCGGCCAATGTATTTTTTGTCAAGAAAAATGTAAACCAGAATGTACAATGTCTTTTTCTGGGATTTGCAGGCGGCGTAATGATTGCAGCGTCAATCTGGTCTTTGCTTGTTCCGGGGATTGAAGCGGCACAGTCAAACCATCAGATAGGGTGGCTGGTTACATCAGGCGGTTTCCTGCTTGGGGTAGTTTTGCTGCTTGCTGTTGATTTACTTTTGAAAGGAAAGATAAAAAAGCTGCATGAAAATGGGAAAAAACTGCCATTGACAAAGAAGACGGCAATGCTTCTGATGGCAATTACAATTCACAATATCCCGGAAGGGATGGCGGTAGGGATGGCATTTGCTTTTGCCGCCCAGGAACTTTCCAATGCAAATATCATGTCTGGTGCAATTGCGTTGGCGCTTGGGATCGGCATCCAGAATTATCCGGAAGGGATGGCAGTTACGCTGCCGCTTTTGAAGGACGGCATTAGTAAAAAGAAAGCTTTTATTATAGGAAGCCTTTCTGCAGCAGTTGAGCCGGCTTTTGGGGTAATCGCGGCGGCGCTTGCAGGGATGGCAAGCCCCTTAATGCCGCTGCTGCTTTCTTTTGCCGCAGGGACGATGATTTATGTTGTAGTGGAGGAACTGATACCAGAGGCACATCTAGGAGAAAAAGAAAACATAGGCACACTTGGGTTTGTCGTAGGTTTTCTGGTTATGATGATACTGGATGTGGCGTTAGGATAACTTTAAAAGAAACTTTTCTATAAGTTTAAGCCCTCTTGATAAAAGGATTGACAGTCTTTTACATTTTGTTTATGCTATTGCATACAATAATAATAAAAACAGGAGGGCTTAAAAAATGCAGTTGTTTATAAATATTGTCCGGGGGTTTTGTATGGCGCTGGCTGACAGTGTTCCGGGGGTGTCGGGAGGCACGGTTGCCTTTATCCTTGGCTTTTATGACAAATTTATCGGTTCTTTGGCGTATATAGTGAATGGGACAAAGGATGAGAGGAAGGATGCAGTCTTTTTCCTGCTGAAATTATTGGCGGGCTGGCTGATTGGATTCTGTCTTTCTGTGCTGGTGCTTGGTAAGATTTTTAATACCCATATTTATGAATTGTCTTCTTTGTTTATGGGATTGTCTGTTTTTGCGCTTCCAATTGTTATAATGGAAGAAAAAGAGGTTCTCAAAGAAAAGAAACAGAATGTGTTTTTTACAATTGTTGGGATTGTAATTGTAGCGTTGATTACATACCTGAATGCAAGCGGAAGGGAAGCTGGGGCGGTTGATATTGCGCATCTGTCTGTTGGGACAGCGGTTTACATTTTTCTTGTTGCAATGGTTGCGATTTCAGCAATGGTGCTGCCAGGAATTTCCGGTTCGACGCTGCTTTTGATTTTTGGGCTGTATGTGCCGATTATCAGTGCGATTAAGGAGTTTTTGCACTTTAATTTTACCTATTTTTGGGCGCTTGTACTCTTTGGGCTGGGGATGATTGCAGGCATTCTGACAATCATTAAACTTGTAAGGGCAGGGCTGGAAAAGCACAGAGGGATGATGGTGTATCTGATACTTGGGTTGATGTTAGGCGCGCTGTATGCGATTGTAATGGGACCGACAACGCTTGATGTTCCAAAGCCTGCAATGACAGTTAAGACGTTCCATCCGATTTTCTTTTTGCTGGGCGGGATAATTTTATTTGGCCTGCAGAAGCTAAAGGGGATTTCGGAGGCAAAGCAGGGATAGAAAACCGGGAAAAACATGAAATATTGATAAAATGGGATAATTTGGCATAGACTACTATAAATATGCGTAAAGCAGAGGTAGCCTATGCTTAATTATTTATGGGGATTTATGATATTGATTGGACTTGGATACGGGATTGTGACAGGCCAGGTGGAGGCCCTGAGCAATGCAGCAATTGACAGTGCGGGGGAGGCAGTGACGCTGGCGCTTACAATGCTTGGGATTATGGCGATGTGGACAGGGCTTATGGAAATTGCTAAGAGGGCTGGAATTATGGACCGTATGACAAAGGGGCTGTATCCGGTGCTGCGCTTCCTTTTTCCAAGGATTCCAAAGGAGCATAAAGCAAATGAGTATATTGCGGCAAATATTATTGCCAATGTACTGGGGCTTGGCTGGGCGGCAACGCCGATGGGGTTAAAGGCAATGAAAGAACTGGCGGCGCTGGAACGGGAGAGGATTGCAAAACAAAAGAAACCTGGCAGGATGAACCCGGATGATGTGCAGGTGACAAAAGCAAGTGATGAAATGTGCACTTTTCTGGTAATTAATATATCTTCGCTGCAGCTGATTCCGGTTAGTGTAATTGCTTACCGGGCGCAGTATGGCGCAGTTAACCCGGCGGCGATTGTGCTGCCTGGGCTGATTGCCACAGTGGCAAGTACATTGGCGGCGGTTATGTTCTGCAGGTGGATGGGGAAAAAAGGACGTAATCAGAATTGATTTTTACGGCATTCTATTGTATAATACTTCCTTAGCAAGATGGAGTGGAATTGCGCAGGAGAAGCGCAGGAATGAGGAAGATTATGGCAAATTATAATAAGACAGTTTTAATTGTTGATGATTCAGAAACAGATAGGAAAGCATTAAAAAGCATGCTGGAGGAATTTAAATTAATAGAGGCAGAAAGTGGATATGCTGCCCAAACCGTTATTACAGAAAGAAGGTTTGATTTGGACGCGATTTTTCTGGATGTATCCATGCCCGGGCTTGATGGGTTTGGCGTACTGAAGAATATGGAGTTGAAAGGGATACATAATATTTCTGTTTTTATGGTTTCCTCTGAGGCGACAACTGAAAATGTGAAAAAGGCGGCAAAGTTCAATGTTGCTGGGTTCATTAAAAAACCGCTTGACAGGGAGGATGTGTTAAGCAGGCTGAAGACAAATCTTGGGATATCAGGGTAAGACATGCTGACGAAAGGAATGGATAAGAATGGACAAAAAGATAAGACGGGTTTTTATGTACAGTATTATCAGTGCTGTTACAATATGTGTAATTATTTTTAGCTTTTTGGTGTATTGGATGTCAATACAGACAAGGGAATCTGTTTCCAATATCAGCGAACTTTACATGTCTGAAATGTGTATACAGCTTAAACAGAAATTTACCTCAATCAGTAATCTGCGTCTGGACCAGATGGCGGGGCTTGTGCGGCGTACTTCCTTAGAAGGGGCAGAGTATGGTGATGAAATGGTTGACCAGCTGCAGCTTGGGGCGGAAGTCCGGGATTTGGAGAGTTTGGGGCTTTATAAAATAAACGGAGAGTCGGAACATATATTTGGAGAGAGGCTGAATGTTTATGATTATGGCGATTTGCTAAAAGTTATGGAACATGAAGACAGGGGGCTTGCCTGGGGGCAGAACGAAGATGGGGATAAATTCCTTATGATGGCTGTAAAGGCGTCATATCCATTAAAGGATGGAAGTAAGAGTGATTTCCTGATTGGCGCTGTTTCCATGGAATATTTGAATAATGCGCTGTACCTGGATGAAAAAGAGGGGATGATGTATTCCCACATTATTGATAACGACGGGACTTTTGTAATCAGAAATTCTGATGCATACAGGGAGAATTACTTTGACCGTATTGATTCCCTGATTGAGGAAAACCCAGGAAAGGGAAGGGTAGGAAGCAGACTCTATGCAGAAGAGTTAAAAAAGGCGGTAGGGGAGGAGAAAACATATTCTGCTGTTGTAATAATTGACGGGGAAGAGCGGTATGTGCACTGTACGCCTATTTCTGAAAATGTTGACTGGTATCTGGTCGCTATTATGCCAAGCGGGGCGCTTGATACAACAATAAACCATCTGGACAGGGTTCGGATTATAAGCATATTAAGTGTGTTTACCATTATTATGATTACGATGCTGGTTATCTTTAATGTATATTACCAGTTCTCAAAGAAGCAGATGAAGCTGTTAGATGAGGCAAAGAGGGAAGCAGTCCATGCGAATGAGGCAAAAAGCGAGTTCCTTTCCAGCATGAGCCATGATATCCGTACGCCAATGAATGCCATTATAGGGATGACGGAGATTGCTATGAGGAATATCCGGGATTCTGCCAGAATTGAGGACTGTTTAGGGAAAATCAGGCTGTCAAGTAAGCATTTGCTTGGACTGATTAATGATGTGCTGGATATGTCTAAGATTGAAAGCGGCAAGATGACATTAAATGAAGGCCCAATGTCTTTACGGGAGGTTATGGATGATATTGTAAATATTGCCCAGCCGCAGGTTAAGGAAAAGAACCAGTATTTTGATATCTATATACAGGATATCCTTACAGAAAATGTTTTGTGTGATGAAATACGATTTAACCAGGTGATTTTAAACCTGTTGTCCAATGCGATTAAGTTTACGCCGTCGGAGGGCAGGATTGATGTGCATCTTTACCAGGAGGAATCGCCAAAAGGGGAGGAATATGTCAAAACCCATGTGATTGTGGAGGATACGGGGATTGGCATGTCAAAGGAGTTTCAGAAAAAGATTTTTGACAGCTTTGTGAGGGAAGAAAAGACGCAGGTTCAGAAGATTGCAGGCACCGGCCTTGGGACTTCTATTGCAAAAAATATTGTAAGCCTTATGGGCGGTACAATAGAATTGCAAAGTGAAGAAGGAAAAGGGAGTACGTTCCATGTTATTGTAGATATGAAAAAATCACATGTGGAAGAGGATGAAATGAAGCTTCCAGAGTGGAATATATTGGTGGTAGATGATGATGAGCGCCTTTGCTTAAGCGCAGTTGCTAACCTTAGGGACTTGGGTGTGCAGGCAGACTGGACGCTGGATGGCATGGAAGCGGTAAAAATGATAGTGGAGCGGCATGAGAAAGGGGAAGATTATCATTTTGCCCTGATTGACTGGAAGATGCCGAATATGGACGGCATCCAGACAATCCACGAAATTCGGAAAAAGGTGGGCAAATATATGCCGATTTTCCTAGTTTCTTCATATGACTGGGGAGAGCTTGAAGATAAGATGAATTCCTATGAGATTGAAGGGTTTATTGCAAAGCCTCTCTTTAAGTCTACTTTATTTGGACGCCTGCAGCAATATGTGGAAGGATATAAATTTGATGCAGACAATACAGGGGAAACTGTAGACTTTAGCAATAAGCATATTCTTCTATCAGAGGATATTGACATTAACTGGGAAATTGCAAATGAAATCCTCTCTGCTTCCGGTTTAATCCTGGAGCGGGCAGAGAACGGCCTGGAATGCGTCAATATGTTTAAGGATTCAGAGGTTGGTTTTTATAGTGCAGTTTTGATGGATATCAGGATGCCGATTATGGATGGATATGATGCGACAAAAGCAATCCGTGCATTAAAACGTGCCGACAGTAACCTGCCAATTATTGCCATGACAGCAGATGCATTTTCTGATGATGCACAGCGCTGTTTTGAATGCGGTATGGATGCGCATTTGACAAAGCCGCTTGATATCAGGGAATGCATGAGGACGCTGCAGAAATATCTGTCTTGACATTTCTATGGAAAAATGTTATTTTAAGGTTGAAAATGATGGAATAGAAGCTTTGTTTGACAAATGAATCAATGAGGGAGACAGAATGGAAAAACAACAGATACTGATTGTTGATGATGAAGAGATTAACCGTGTGATTTTAAAGGAGATTTTCCAGGAAGATTATGAGGTTATAGAAGCTGTGGACGGGCGGGACGCCATATATAAAATCCAGAGCAGGCGTAATTTGGTATTGATTTTACTTGACGTCATCATGCCGGTGATGGATGGTTTTATGGTTCTGGAATATATGCAGAACCATAATCTGATTGAGAAAATCCCGGTTATCTTAATTACCAGCGAAAGCGTCGGTGAAAGCGAGGGCAAGGCATATTCTTACGGTGTGGCGGATGTGATGCATAAGCCGTTTTATCCTTATATTGTAAAAAGAAGAAGTAAAAATATTATTAGCCTGTACCAGCATAAAGAGCATATGGAGCAGCGTTTAAAGGAGCAGGAAGAAGAAATCAGGGCACAGGAAAAGGAAATCCGTAAAGGGAATGAATTTATTATTGATGCGCTTAGTTCTGTTGTGGAATTTAGAAGCGCGGAGACAGGGGAACATACCAGGCGTATAAAATATTTTACAAGAGTTCTGTTAAGGTATCTTGTGAATTATTTTCCAGAGTATGGGCTTACGCCTTCCCAGGTCGATAAAATTGCAAGGGCGTCTGCCCTGCATGATATTGGCAAGGTGGGAATCCCGGATGCGGTTTTGTTAAAGCCCGGGCGTCTGACCGATGAAGAGTTTGAGACAATGAAAGCACATACGACGATTGGATGTGAAATGCTTGAAAAAGCCTGCAGGGATAAATCAAGTGAATTTTACAAATATTGTTATGAAATCTGCCGCCACCATCATGAACGGTGGGATGGAAGAGGCTATCCTGACCATCTGGCAGGAGACGAGATTCCAATCAGCGCGCAGGTTGTTTCCATTGCGGATGTTTATGATGCATTGGTAAGCCCAAGGGTATATAAAAGTGCATTTGCCAGTAGTACAGCATTTGATATGATTATGAATGGTGAGTGTGGTGAATTTTCGCCAGATATTTTGGAGTGTTTTGCACTTGCTAAAGAGGATTTCTTCAACATTGTGGAAGTGATTAAGATGTTTGATTTTCTTGAATAAAAGGGGAGTGCATATGCATTCCCCTTTTTAAGCTGGAACTGGAAATTTTTGGAATAATGGCAAAATGTTGGTTTTGCCCTTTTTAAGCAGGAGGGAAAGAGGATATGGGACAGAGTGAGGGCTACATATTTCCGACAGAAGACGCGCTTGAAATGATATTTATTTTTGACAGTGCAGGAATTATTTTTTATGCAAATGCAGCAGCGAAGAAAAAACTGGAAAGAAAAAGTGATTTATGTGGGAAGCATATTAGCGACGTCTTCCCGAATACATTTAAACATACAGAGGGTGGATTTGAGACAGAATATCCCTTTGGGAAAGAAGTACAGGATCTGTTAGCATACCGCACAAACCTGACCTGTTTTCCTGTCGAGGCAAAGATTGAAGCAGATGAAAACAATCCGAATATTTACATATGTATGGCAAATGATGTACTGGAGAAAGAGTTTTTAAACAAAGAGATAGAAAAAGTACGTGAAGAAGCACAGCAGGCATTGAAGGTAAAGTCGGAGTTTGTAGCAAATGTGACGCATGAGCTGCGTACGCCGGTAAATGGGGTTCTTGGCAATGTAAAGGAATTATTGTGCGAGGAATGGGATGGCCCGACAGAGAAGGCACTGCGTCTGATTGAACGCTGCTGTGGGGATATGAATAAGATTATTAATAATATCCTTGATTTTTCCAAGCTGGAGGCAGGGAAATTTTCGCTGGAGCCGCGTAAATTCCATTTCAGGAATATGATGGATTATGTAAAATCTCATCATATTAATAAGATTACAGAAAAGGGACTGGAGTTTTTTATGACGGTGTCCCCGCAGATACCAGAATTTGTAATAGGGGATGAGTTGAGGATTGTACAGATTTTAAACAATCTTTTGTCAAATGCGCTGAAATTTACAGCGATTGGGAAGATTACGGTTGAGGTTGTCAAGACAGCAAGGGTAAATGATAAGATTGAGTTGTTTTTTATCGTAGCGGATACGGGGATTGGCATTGATAAAGAGGATAAGAAAAAACTGTTCCAGAGCTTTTCACAGGTAGACGCGTCTATTTCGAGGAAGTATGGAGGCACAGGGCTTGGGCTGAATATCTGTAAGCAGCTGGTAGAGCTGATGGGCGGAAGAATTGAAGTAGAAGGGAAAAAGAACAGAGGGAGTACATTTTCGTTTTCTATCTGGGTAAACGCTTGCGCAGGGGAAGAAGAGCCTGTTATGCAGAAAGAGGAAGAGATTCCTCTTATCACTTCTGCCGCGGACATTCAGGAGGAAGACAGCCAGGAAGATATCAGGCGGTATGGAACGCCGGAAAACCAGGAGAATTTGAAAAAAGTCCTGTCAAAGCTGATTCTGTGTGTGGAGATGGAGAACTGGGAAAAAGCAGAAATGTTTATGGAGACAGTCAGGCAGCTTACAGAAGAAGCGCCGCGTGATGTGAAACGTGTAATTTTAAAATTAAAGATGGCAATCCAAAAGGAAAACTATGATAAAATAACTGCTGAATTTGATGCATTAAATAGTTTTCTGTAGGGAATGCGTTTTAATACACGCTTTAGAGTGGAAGGAGATATTGGATGGATTTTGAAACAAATGAAATGGATGGCGGAACAGTCCTGATTGTGGATGATGTGGAATCAAACAGGATTATTTTAGGGGAGATAATAAAGAGCATGAATTGCGTCCCGCTTCTGGCAGAAAATGGGAAACAGGCCTTAGAACTGGTAAGGCAGCAAAAGCCGCAGCTTGTATTGACAGATATTTCTATGCCTGGGATGGATGGCTATGAGCTTTGCAGTGTTTTAAAAGAAAAAGAAACGACAAAGGATATTCCGGTTGTCTTTATTTCGGCGCTTGATAATCCGAATGATATGGTAGACGGCTTCCGGCTGGGCGGAGCAGACTATGTGACAAAGCCTTTTATCCCAGAGGTTGTGAAGGCACGGGTGAGCGTCCATCTTAGGCTGTACCAGGCAAACCAGGGGCTTTTGCAGATGAATAGAAAGCTTCAGGTTTCTGTCACAGAGCAGTTAAACCAAATGGAGCAGGAGAAAAAGAATGTGCTTTATGCAATTGCAAATATTGTAGAGCAGAATGCCGGTTATGATGAGAACCGGATGAAGCGGTTAAAACATAATTGTGCGATTCTCGCACAGGGAATGCAGCTTTCCCCTTTGTTTGCGGATAAGATATCAGATACTTATGTTGATACGATTAAGCTTGCCGTGTCTATTTGTGATATAGGAAAGATTGGCATTCCAACGGATCTTTTGAAAAGGGAAGGAGACCTGACACAGGAAGAAGAAGAGATAGTACAAAACCATACAAAAATTGGTGCAAAATTCCTGGAAGACCTTTATGCAGGCAATGAAGACAATGATTTTATAAGGATTTCAACAGATATTGTAAAGTATCATCATGAGAATTGGGATGGAAGCGGATATCCTGACAGGCTGGCAGGGGATAAAATTCCTCTTGCTGCTCAGATTGTGGCTGTAATGGACAGTTACTGCATATTGACTGAAAAGGATGGCTGCAGCCGGCAGGAAGCATTAGAAATTATGGAAAAAGAATCTGGGAAACGGTTAAATCCTGATATTTTAAAGATTTGCAGTAAAATTTCACGTCAATTCTGTTAATCGCCAGGCAGGTTGATGCATACGTCAGGGACAGTACCAGAGATATGGGAGGGATATCGTTTTGATGACGGATGAGGAGTTTACGAGAATTACATCATATATGAAGCAGAATTATGGCATAGAACTGGCAGAAAAGAGGGAGATTGTCAGGGGGCGTTTGGAAAATTATATTAAGTCAGGGGGCTGGGGCAGTTTTCAGGAATTTATGAATGAAGTGGAAAGCGACCGCAGCGGCACACAAGAGAAAATGATGGTCAATCTCCTTACAACAAACTATACATATTTCATGAGGGAATTTGAGCATTTTGAATTCTTTAGGAATGTTGTCCTTCCATGGATAAGGCAGAAAGAAAGCGGCAGGAAGGATATGAGGATTTGGTGCGGCGCAGCGTCTACAGGAGAAGAGCCTTATATGATTGCAATGGTAATTGCTGACTTTTTGGGGATGGAGCAGAATCAATGGGATTCCACGCTTTTAGCTACCGATGTCTCAACCAGGGCGCTGCAGCAGGCGATGGCGGGTGTTTACAGTGACGAGCAGCTTAAAAATGTCCCGGAGCACTGGAAAAAGCATTTTTTTTATCCAATGGCCGGAGGTACGCAGTTTCAGGTACAGGATGAACTGAAAAAGAAAATTTTATTCCGGCAGTTTAACTTAATGAACCCTTTTCCTTTTAAAAGAAAAATGCATACTGTATTTTTGCGCAATGTTATGATATACTTTAATGAGCAGACGAAACGGGATCTGATTCAAAAAGTGTATAATTTTATGGAACCAGGCGGGTATTTGTTTATTGGGATGACGGAAACCCTTAATAGGAATACGACGCAGTTTGAGATTATAAAACCGTCAATATACAGAAAAAGGGAAGGAAAGGACTGAGTTAGTTATGCAGCCAATTAAGGTATTAATAGTAGATGATTCTATGGTATTCCGGGAACTGTTGGTTCAAAACCTGAGCAGGGATCCGTCTATACAGGTTGTGGGAACTGCAAAAGACCCTTTTGAAGCAAGGGATGCGATACTTGCCCTGCACCCTGATGTTATGACATTGGATGTGGAGCTTCCCCGGATGAATGGGATTGAGTTTTTGAGGAAATTAATGCCGCAGTATCCATTACCTGTTGTAGTGATTAGTGCCTTAAGTGATAAAGTGTTTGACGCAATGGATGCAGGTGCGGTGGATTTTGTTGCAAAGCCTGCCTTGCCAGGGCGGGCACAGTTGGAAGAGTTTATTAAAAATGAGCTTCTGGTCAAAATAAAAATTGCTTCTACTGCTAAAGTAGGGAGCAGAAAGAGTGTTGTGATGCAGCAGCAGCCGTCTTATTCAGGGAAAAAAAGCAATCTTGTTGTGGCAATTGGGGCTTCAACAGGAGGCACCGAGGCTATATTTTCTGTGGCAAAGGGCTTTGGGCCGGATATTCCAGGCATTGTGGTGGTACAGCATATGCCGCCGGGATTTACGGAGATGTATGCCCAGAGGTTAAATACACAGACCAGGCTTCGGGTAAAGGAAGCAAGGACCGGAGACCGGGTAATGCCTGGACAGATGCTGATTGCTCCAGGAGGAGACCAGCATATGCGTCTTGTTAAGGTAAATGGGGGCTATCAGGTGGAGTGTAAGCATGGGCCTAAGGTAAATGGGCACTGCCCATCTGTGGAAGTTCTTTTTGAATCTGTGGCAAAGGCAGCAGGCCGTGATGCCGTAGGGATTATACTGACCGGAATGGGCGGGGATGGCGCAAAAGGGCTGCTGGCGATGCGGAATGCCGGCGCAAAGACGATAGGGCAGGACGAATCTACCTGTGTTGTATATGGAATGCCCAAAGTTGCGTATGATTTAGGGGCAGTGCAGTATCAGGAAAAATTATCTGATATCGCAGGAAGGACATATGCGTTATTAAATAAAATGTAAAGGAGAGATAGCATGAAGATTCTATTGGCAGAAGATGATTTTGTAACAAGGAAATTTATGGTGAATTTCCTGTCAAAGTATGGCGAATGTGATGTTACTGTAGACGGGATGGAAGCAGTAGATGCATTTATGATGGCTTTGGAGGATGATGAACCATATGATTTAATATGTCTTGATATTATGATGCCGGTTATGGACGGTTATCAGGCACTGATGGGAATCCGTAACCTGGAAAAGGAGAGAAACGTTCCAGAAGACAAGGCGGTAAAGGTAATTATGACAACTGCGTTGAATGAGGAGAAAAATGTTAAGATGGCATTTGAACTGGGCTGTACGATTTATTCCGGTAAGCCTATTGATCAGGGAAGGTTTGAACAGGCGTTGAAGAAGCTGGAACTGATATAATAAGGAGTAACATCCAAATATCTTTATGGTTTTTGGATTGTTGCAGATAGATGAACATACAAGAATATGCAGGAAAGGAGAAGGATATGGCTGAGGAATTTAATGCAGAGGGCATGCTGGACATGTACCTGTTTGAAAACGGGCAGCTTTTGGAGCAGCTTCAGGAAACTGTTTTAGAGCAGAAAGATGCAGAGTGTTTTGATGAGGAAAGCATAAATGAAATTTTCAGGACTATGCATACAATTAAGGGATCATCAGGAATCATGATGTTTGATGACATTATGGCTGTTTCCCATAAGCTGGAGGATGTCTTCTATTATCTTAGAGAATCCCACCCGGATAATGTGCCGCATCTTGAACTGGTAGAACATGTGTTGGAGGTGGCAGATTTTATAACAGGCGAAATGGATAAAATCCAGAATGGTGACCCGGCAGACGGTGATTCCAGCGAGCTGATTAAAGAGCTTGACAAATTTTTAGCTTCTATCCAGGGCAGCTCGGGAGATACCGGGACAAAGCCGCCGCCAAAGAATGAACATGTGGAGCCAAAACAGTTCTACATAGCGCCGGTTGCGACGAGCGCCAGCCGTTTTTATAAGATTTATATTACATTTTTCCCGGAAACGGAGATGTCAAATGTCCATGCTTATAAAACTGTATATGCACTAAAGGAAATTGCAGAGGATTTATTGTATTCCCCTGAAGATATTATTGCGGATGCTTCCAGTGCAGATACGATTATAGAGGAGGGCTTCCGCATTCTTTTGCAGGCTCAGTGCAGTGAGCAGGATATCCGCAATATTGTAAGCGAGGGATATGATATCCAAAAAGTGGATATTTATGAATGTACTGCAGAGGAGTTTATACAGGGTTTTGATTTTGGAAGCCAGAAGTCAGAGATTGATTTGGAATCTGATGTTGAGGCCATTGAGAAGAAAGCGCAGGCGGGGCAGGATGCTTCTGCAGGAGATGCGAAAGCGCCTGCGAAGAAGGCAGAGATGGCGCCGGGTGATTTTGTCATAAAGTCGAAAGAGCCAGGGAAGAAAAAGAAGCTGGCAAGGGATAAGCCAAAAGGAGAGAAAGCTTCTTTCATCAGTGTAAATGTAAGCAAAATGGATCAGTTGATGGATTTAATTGGCGAGCTGGTTATCTCCGAATCTGTTGTACTGCAGAACCCTGATCTGAAAGTGCCAGGCCTGAACCTGAACAGCTTTAATAAGGCGGCTGCCCAGATGTCCAAGATTTCTACTGATTTACAGAATGTTATTATGTCTATGAGGATGGTTCCGTTGACAAATACATTCCAGAAGATGAACAGAATTGTTTTTGATGTTTCCAGGAAACTGGGAAAAGATATTGAGTTTGAGATGATCGGGGAGCATACGGAAGTAGATAAAAATATTATTGAACATATTTCCGATCCTTTGATGCATATGGTCAGGAATGCCTTAGACCATGGAATTGAAAGCAATGAGGAGCGTAAGGAACTTGGCAAGTCGGAGAAAGGAAAGGTCACGCTTTCTGCGCGGACAGAGGCTGGTAAGGTATGGATTAGCGTAGAAGACAATGGAAAAGGGCTTGACAGAGAGAAACTTCTTGCAAAAGCAAGGAAGCAGGGGCTTTTGGATGACAGTAAGCCAGACAGCGCTTACTCTGATAAAGAAGTATATCAGTTTATTACCCTCCCAGGTTTTTCAACAAAAGAGCAGGTTACGGAGTATTCCGGCCGCGGCGTGGGGATGGACGTCGTAGTACAGAATATCCAGTCGATTGGCGGTGCATTGGAGATTGACAGCACGCCGGGAGTTGGAAGTACAATGAGCCTGAAGATTCCTTTGACGCTGGCGATTGTTGACGGTATCGTAATGGAGACGGGAAATTCTTCCTTTGTGCTGGAAACGGCAGTAATCAAGGAATTTTTCAGTGTGACAGAGGATATGATGATCCATGAGCCAAATGGGGATGAGTATGTTATGATACGAGGGGAGTGTTTCCCGGTAATCCGCCTTGGAAGATGGTATGACCTGAAAGAAGAATACCAGGAGTCTGTTGAAAATGGCATGATGTTAATCCTTGAAGTTGAGGAGAAGAAAATCTGCCTGTTTGTTGACAGGCTGATTGGCGAACAGGAGATTGTTGTAAAGCCAATTCCTGCATATATTAAAAAGGTGAAAGGATTATCCGGGTGTACACAGCTTGGCGATGGGAGCATTGCTTTAATCCTGGATCCGGGTGGATTAATCGTATAAAAAAGTAGAAAGGAACGGTATTCCAAATGGATGAAACAAGCGAATTGAGCAAACAGACGGAAGAACTCCTGGGGACTCCAGATGAGCGGGATGCGCAAAAGGACAAATATATGACCTTTAAATCTGGAAGTGAATATTTTGGGCTGAAAATCCAGTATGTCAATGAGATTATCCAGTTCCAGGCAATTACAGCAATTCCAGAGACAGAGGATTATATTAAAGGCCTGATTAACCTAAGAGGAAAGGTTATTCCTGTGATAGACGTCCGTCTGAGGTTTAAGCAGGAGCCATTTGAATATAATGACAGAACCTGCATTATTGTCATTAATGTAAAATCTACAGTAGTTGGCCTGATTGTGGAGGAGATTGCGGAGGTAGTTGAAATCAGGGATAAAAACATTTTGCCGCCTCCTACCATTGGGAATGCAGATAAATTACATCACAAATATGTTTATGGCATTGGGAAAGTTGGAGACACTGTGAAGCTGCTGCTGGATCCTGATAAGTTAATTAATGATGAGGAGCTGGAGGCAGCCGACCAGGTAAATGATGCAAATAATGAAGAAGGAGAGTAGCAAAATATGAAAAACTTGAGTATAAAAGTAAAATTGATTGCAGCGTTTGGCTTGTCTATGGTACTTACCATTATTAATGTTATGGTTGGCAATTCCATATCGAAGTCGATACTGCGTGCAGACAATAAAGAGACCTTTGTAAGAAATTCTTCTTTCTTTTCCTGGGGATTGGCAATCGTATCTATTTTGATTACTGTTTTTGCGGCATATAATATCATTAAGACAATCAGGAAATCGGTAGAACAGTTATCTGATGCTGCAAAAGAGATTGCACTCGGGCATGTTGATATTGATCTGGTGAAATACAATAATGATGAATTTGGTGAACTGGTAGATGAATACCGGAAAGTAATCAGTAACATTAAGTATCAGGCAAAGGTAGCGGAGGAGGTATCTCAGGGAAACCTGACTGTAAAGGTTACGCCAAAGTCTCCGGAAGATATGCTTGGAAATTCTTTAAAGAGGCTTGTAGAAGATAATTTTCATACAATGACCGGAATCAGCGATGCAGGTTCACAGGTAACAATTAGTTCTTCCCAGGTAGCAAGCGCAAGCCAGGCACTGGCCCAGGGTTCAACAGAGCAGGCAAGTGCAATTGAGCAGATTACGGCGTCCATTGATGAAATTGCGGGTAAGACAAAGCAGAATGCAGATGAGGCAAATTCTGCTGCAAACCTGGTTGCGAAGGCGATTAGCGATGTTGAACAGGGAAATGAGCAGATGAAAGAGATGATGACTGCAATGCAGGATATCAACAAATCTTCTGAGAGTATTTCTAAAATTATTAAGACGATTGACGATATTGCATTCCAGACAAATATTCTGGCGTTAAATGCTGCAGTTGAGGCAGCAAGGGCAGGCGAGGCAGGCAAAGGCTTTGCTGTGGTAGCAGAAGAAGTCAGGAGCCTTGCGGCTAAGAGCGCTTCTGCAGCAGCGGAAACATCTGAGTTAATTGAAGATTCTATTGAAAAAGTAAGCTTTGGTTCAAAAATCGTGGATAATACGGCAAAGGCTATGGAAGAGATTTCGACAGTGGTAAAAGAAAGCGAAGGAATCATTAATGGAATTGCAGAGTCTTCCAATTATCAGGCAAATGCAGTTTCACAGATTGAACAGGCAATTTCACAGGTGTCACAGGTTGTGCAGACAAATTCTGCTACAAGCCAGGAATGTGCTGCTGCCAGTGAAGAGCTTTCAAACCAGGCGTCCAGGATGAGGGAGATGATTTCTACCTATAATTTAGGTTCTAATAACTCTTCCAGCTTCCAGCCTTCCTCAATGGGCTCTGCTTCTATTTCCAATATGAATGAGCAGGTGATTTCCCTTGGCGATGATTTTGGAAAATATTGATATTGAAGAGGGAGGTGGCTCAGATGAGTTTATTTGATGATTTAAAGGCATTAGGCGTCGATATAGACGAAGGAGTAGGGCGCCTTGGAGGAAATGCTGCTTTGTATGAAAAGCTGCTGGGTTCTTTTAAAAAGACAATTGACACACATTATGTCGGACTGGATTTTGATATGGATGATTATGCGGCAGCGACTGACAATGCACATGCGATTAAGGGGACTGCAGGCAACCTTTCCATTACTCCGATTTATAAATCATATACGGATATTGTGGATTTGCTCCGTGCAGGACAGCCAGAGCAGGCAAAGGCAGAACTTGAAAAGATTCTTCCAATTCAGGATGAAATCATAGAATGTATTACAAAGCATATGAATGCATAATTAAAAAGGGAATGCCAGTGCATTTCCCCAGCAGGATTACAGCAATTAAAAAGGGCACCGCTTACGCGGTGCCTTGTTTAATTGAGTTCTTTTAAAATTTCTAAAATATATTTCCAGGTACGCTGGACGCTTTCTACATCAAGGGTTTCTTTTGGCGTATGGATATCCTTGATATCCGGCCCGAAGGAAACACAGTCCAGCCCTGGAAGCCTGTCTGAGAAGATTCCGCATTCTAACCCCGCATGGATGGCATTGATCACTGGCTTTTTACCATATTGCTTTTCAAAGACAGATATCATTAAATCACGCAGTGGGGAATCCTGCCGGTATTCCCATGCAGGATAGTTTCCTTTACAGGTTACACTGCCGCCAAGGGATTTTAACAGGCAGCAAATCCTGTCTATCAGTTCTTCTTTCTGGCTGCTGATGCTGCTGCGGACAGAAAAGGTAAATGAAACCTCATTTCCAGAAGAAGCAATGTCCTCTTTGGTAGAAAGGATGCCAAGATTTAAGGAGGTTTGCACCAGGCCTTCAATATCATGGCTCATATACAGGATTCCATTTGGAAGGCAGCAAAGCGCTGTGATTACTTTATCTGCCGTTTCTGGAGTCATTACATCAATAGAGGAGCCTTCCTTTTCCTTTGTCAGGGAAACCTGGATGGATGCGTCTGTCTGTTTATACTCATTTTGGTAACGGCTATTTTGTGCAGAAAGCGCTTCAGACAGGCGTTTTCTGTCTGTGCCAGGAGGGAGCAGGAGTACTGCTGCAGCTTCCCGTGGGATTGCATTATCTTTTAAGCCGCCATTTACAGAAATCAGTTCAAAGGAAAATTCTTTTTTAAGCTCATATAGGGAGCGGCCTAATAGTATGCAGGCATTGGCACGTCCTTTGTCAATTTCAACGCCGGAATGGCCGCCAAGCAGGCCGGCAACCTGCAGAACTGCCAAAGTACCGGAAGATTTTTTTGTCTGGACCGGAAGATGAGCAGTTGCCGATGCGCCGCCGGCACAGCTTACCAACAGGTAACCCTCCTCTTCCGAGTCAATATTTAACATAATGCGGCCTTTTAACGGAGAACAGTCAAGGGCAGCAGCGCCAAGCATTCCAATTTCTTCATCAACAGTAAAGATGGCTTCAAGGGGCGGATGCGGAATGTCGTTTGCCGCAAGGATTGCGAGGGCATAAGCAACGGCAATTCCATCGTCGCCGCCAAGCGTAGTACCTTTAGCGGTAATACATCCGTTTTCAAGCTGCAGCTGCAGCCCTTCTTTTGTAAAATCAATATTGCAGCCCTGCTCCTTTTCACATACCATATCCAGATGCCCCTGCAATATGACAGGGGCGGCATTTTCATAGCCTGTTGTACCGTCTTTAAAAATAATAACATTGTTTGCATTATCCTGTATATAGTCCAAATGATGTTCCCTGGCAAAGCGGACGCAGTAGTCACTGATAGCCTTTGTGTTCCCTGAACCATGCGGAATGCTGCAGATTTCTTCAAAATAGCTAAAAACCGGTATTGGTTCCAGATTTGATAAAATTCCCATAAATATCCCCCATTCTTAATTATATGATAGACTTGCCAGAAGGCAGTATGAACCGATTTACCTGAAGGGTATGCAGAAATGTGACAACACGGTCAAGCATACGGTCTTCTTCCTCAGGAAAAGCCGTTTTCATCAGGCTGACAATTTCAAAAACAGACCGGTTTCCATCCAGGGCTTTCCAGAGTGCAGTGCCATGTGTATCTAGTGAAATATGGCTTGTTTTTGGTTTATGGAATAGTTTTTGGGCAATTTTATGATGGATTCCCTTATGCTCTAAATCAATCACAACAATCCCATCCTTCCGCTCCGACCATTTCCGTTCAGGATTGCGGATAAAAACCATATCCATATAATTTTTATCTACTTTCTTGATTTTATTCTTTTTTGCCATGGCTGAATATCCTTCCTTGAACTGCGCTTTAGTTTTTCTTTTTGCGTACAGAGAAGAATACTAAGGAGGCCAGTAAAAGGGCAAATATAAGGACACCGCCTATATTGCCTAAAGGCGTCCCTAAATTGATGGCATCAGCAACGCTGCCGCCTTTCAATGGGATAACGGCAAGGACAGCAAGTGCGATACCGACAATCCCTTCCCCGGCAATCATGCCGGAACAGTATAATACGCCTTTATCAATGACTGCCGCCTTTTCTTTTTCAGAGCGTTTTGTCTTTACTGTTTCAAAGAACCAGCGGATCAGCCCGCCGATAAAAATTGGGGTAGAAAGGTAGATTGGGAGGTAAAGCCCAATTGCAATTGGAAGGATAGGAAGCCCAAGGATTTCAATGACAATGGCAATGCCAATCCCACAGAATACCAGTCCCCATGGAAGGGTGCCGCCCATAACGCCTTCTACAACGAGTTTCATCAGGGTTGCCTGTGGGGCAGGAAGCTCTGCTCCGCCATATTTCCATGCGGCATTTAACAGGTACATAATGCCGCCAATTGCAAGTGCGGCGATGACAGCGCCAATCAATTCGCCGATTTGCTGTTTGATTGGGGTGGCGCCTACAATATATCCGGTCTTTAAGTCCTGCGAAGTATCCCCTGCCATTGCTGCAATAATACAGATAACAGTACCAATGCAGATTGCAGATGCCATTCCGGCATAGCCTGAGGAGCCGGTTGCTTTCAGGATTGCAGTGGCAATTAACAGCGTGGCAATTGCCATTCCGGATACAGGGTTATTGGAAGAACCAACAGTCCCGACCATACGGCTGGAAACCGTTGCAAAGAAAAATCCAAAAACGACAATAATCAGTGCACCGATAAAGCTGATTGGGATAGCTGGGATGATCCAGATAATAACGGTCATTATCAGGACGCCAATTAAGACTACAGGCATCGGAAGGTCTTTTGCAGTACGGAGCTCTGAACTTTCTGAGTGCCCGAAACCTTTTACTGCCTTGGAAAATGTTTTGACAATTGTTGGGAGCGATTTGAACAGGCTGATAATTCCGCCTGCTGCTACAGCGCCAGCTCCGATATAGCGGATATAGTTGCTCCAGATTCCACTTGAGCCTAGTTCGTTTACAGTCTTGTCCACAACCGGGGCGATGATGCTTCCGTCGCCAAACAGGGTAATTAAAGGAATCAGGACAAACCAGCCTAAAACGCCTCCGGCAAAAATATAGGCAGAAATCTTTAGCCCACAGATATATCCAACACCGGCAAGGGCTGGAAGGACATCTATACCGAAACCGGTTTTGAGCGGCTTGACTTCCCAGGCGATTTCAGATGGGAACAGGCGGAGGCCGTCTGCAATGAATTTATACAAGGCGGCAATTCCAAGCCCGGAAAATACCACCTTTGATTTTTCGCCGCCTTCTTCCCCGGCAAGTAAAACTTCTGCACAGGCAGTCCCTTCTGGAAATGGAAGTACGCCATGTTCTTCTACAATCAGAGCAGTACGGAGCGGCACCATAAACAGCACGCCAAGGATGCCGCCGCAAAGCGCGATGATTGCAATCTCCAGAAAAGATGGTGCAGTTACAGCGTCATTTTCCTCTGCCCACATAAACAGGGCGGGGAGTGTAAAGATGGCGCCGGCGGCAAGGGATTCTCCGGCTGAACCAATCGTTTGTACCATATTGTTTTCCAGGATAGAATCTTTCCGTAAAATAAAGCGGATAATTCCCATGGATAAAACAGCGGCGGGGATGGATGCAGAGACCGTCATGCCGACGCGCAGGCCAAGATAGGCGTTGGCAGCGCCAAAGACAACGGCGAGAACAGCACCCAGGATGACAGATGCTGCCGTAAATTCAGGGATTACCTTGTCCGCTGGAATAAACGGCTTGAATTCATTGTTGTTTTTCATGAAATAATAACCTCTTTCTGCGTTGTCATTTTCTTATGGTATAAGGATGCGCAGATGCGCAGGGTAAAGCAGTGCCCTCCGACAACGCTGGGACAGCAAAACTTCTATGTTATTATACCATAGTAAATGAAGTTTGTGAAACACAAGTTTTTTTAGATTTCATATTTCTTTTTTCCATAAAATAGTATATAATCTATTTTAATGATATGCGGCAGATGGCATTGTCCCATTACGTTCACTGGGGAGGCTGTGAAATATAATATGGCTTTTTTTTGTCTGCTGTATACGAAAAAATGAATGGATGGAGGTTAGCAGTATGTTAGTATCAGCAAAGGAAATGCTTATCAAAGCAAAAGCAGGAAAATATGCAGTAGGCCAGTTTAACATTAACAATCTGGAGTGGACAAAGTCTATTCTGCAGACAGCACAGGAATTACAGTCCCCTGTTATTTTAGGTGTGTCAGAGGGCGCAGGTAAGTATATGTGCGGTTATAAAACAATTGTTGGCATGGTAAAAGGGATGCTTGAGGAATTGAATATTACAGTTCCTGTAGCGCTTCATCTGGACCATGGTTCTTTTGAAGGGGCAAAGGCATGTATCAATGCAGGTTTCTCTTCCATTATGTTTGATGGTTCCCATTATCCGATTGAAGAAAATATTGCAAAGACAACAGAACTTGTCAATGCCTGCAATATTCTCGGCCTTTCCCTGGAAGCAGAGGTTGGCTCAATTGGCGGTGAGGAAGACGGAGTTGTCGGTGCAGGCGAGTGCGCTGACCCGGATGAATGTAAAGCAGTTGCAGACCTTGGCGTAACAATGTTAGCAGCAGGGATTGGCAATATTCATGGAAAATATCCTGAAAACTGGGCAGGGCTTAGCTTTGAGACTTTGGAAGCAATCCAGGAAAAGACAGGGGACATGCCTCTTGTTCTTCATGGAGGTACCGGGATTCCTGCTGAAATGATTAAGAAAGCAATTTCCCTTGGCGTTGCAAAGATTAATGTAAATACGGAGTGCCAGCTGTCCTTCCAGGAAGCTACACGTAAGTATATTGAGGATGGCAAGGATTTACAGGGGAAAGGATTTGACCCACGTAAGTTATTGGCTCCTGGCGCAGAGGCAATTAAGGCTACTGTAAAGGAAAAGATGGAGCTGTTTGGTTCTGTAGGGAAGGCCTGAGACCTGCGGCCGGTAAGACAGGGCATGCATGGCGGTTTTGCATGCTCTGGGATACCATTATATTACGGGGAATTTCCTGTAAAGTAAAATACAGGGAATCTGATGTTGCAGATAAAGAGTTTGGACAGCTTTGCAGCGCCGTCTGCAAAGTTGTCTTTTAATCTATAGGAAATTGTCCGTAGGGCATGGTGAGGAGGAGCATATGGACAGAGGCGAGTTTCTTTCTGTATTGCGGGAAAGCCTGGAAGGGTTTATACCGATGGATGAAGTGGAAGCAAATATTACTTATTATCGGAATTACTTTGAAGAAGCCAGCCAATCAGATAAAGAGGTAATTAAGGAATTGGGCGACCCGCGTTTAATTGCCCGTACGATTATCGATGCCTATAAGGCGTCAAAAGGGCCGATGGCGGATTATTATACAGAACAGGCAAGGAGCGAGTACAGCAGGGAGCATTCAGGGCAGACAGACGATACGGAAGGGGCATATTACCATTATGGAAGGGAAATAAAATGGTATGAGAAAATCCTTTTCTGGGGAGTTATTTTATTAATCCTGGCGTTTGTCCTGACGTTTCTCTTTACGCTTGTCGGGGTATTTGTCGGATATGTTTTGCCGGTGATTTTACTGGTTGTTTTGATAAAGATATTAATTGGGCATTTTAAGAAATGAGGAGATCATGTATCAGGTTTTGTGTAAAGACGGCAGGGCAAAAAGGGGAGAACTAAAAACTGTCCATGGGACAATCCAGACGCCGGTTTTTATGAATGTCGGGACAGTTGGGGCGATGAAGGGGGCAGTGTCCACGCAGGATCTTCAGTCAATGAAGACGCAGGTAGTTTTATGTAATACCTATCATCTGCATGTGCGGCCTGGGGATAACATCGTAAACCAGCTTGGAGGAATCCATAAGTTTATGGTTTGGGATAAACCGGTTTTAACAGATTCTGGAGGTTTTCAGGTATTTTCCCTGGCAGGTTTGCGCAAGATTAAAGAGGAAGGCGTTTATTTTAATTCCCATATAGACGGCAAAAAGATTTTTATGGGGCCGGAAGAGAGCATGCGGATTCAGTCAAACCTTGCGTCAACCATAGCGATGGCTTTTGATGAATGCCCGCCATATCCGGCAGCCAGGAAATATATGCAGGATTCCGTTGACCGGACAACGAGATGGCTTGGACGCTGTAAGGCAGAGATGGCAAGGCTCAATGGCTCCGGGAACGCCCTGAATCCAAAGCAGCTGCTTTTTGGAATTAACCAGGGCGGTACTTTTGATGATATCAGGATAGAACATGCAAAACAGATTACAGAACTGGAATTGGATGGTTATGCGCTTGGCGGGCTTGCCGTGGGCGAAACCCATGAGCTGATGTACCATGTTATAGAAGAAACTGTGCCATATCTTCCGGAAGATAAGCCGGTATATCTGATGGGGGTGGGGACGCCGGAAAATATATTAGAGGCAGTCGAGCGCGGCGTAGACTTTTTTGACTGCGTTTACCCTGCGCGGAATGGGCGCCATGGACATGCTTATACAAACCATGGTAAAATGAATCTTTTCAATGCCCGTTATGAGACAGATGACAAACCAATAGATGAAACCTGTGACTGTCCGGTCTGCAGGACATACAGCAGGGCATATATCCGTCATCTGCTGAAAGCAAAGGAAACACTTGGGCTTCGCCTGATGGTAACGCATAATCTGTATTTTTATAATACATTGATGGAAGAAATCAGGGACGCCATTGAAAAAGGGTGTTATAAAGAATATAAAAGAAAGAAAACAGAGATGTTTAAGGAGGAAACAAAATGAGTTTAATATCGGTTTCAGGAAGCGGCGGCGCTGCAGGAGGAACAAGCCTTGTTACGATGATTTTGCTATATGCAGTAATTATCGGGGTTTTTTGGTTTTTTGCAATCCGTCCGCAGAAAAAACAGCAAAAAGACCATGATTCATTGATTGCGACACTGGAGGTTGGGGACAGTATCCTTACAACTAGTGGATTTTATGGCGTGGTAATTGATATTACAGATGATGTTGTAGTTGTGGAGTTTGGCAACAATAAAAATTGCCGGATTCCGATGAAAAAAGACAATATTGTTGAGATTGATAAACAGAGCAGTGAAAGTTAAGATTTATTTCCGCGTTTGGCGGCTACGCGCGGGTCAATACCCCGCTGCTTTGCAGCGGGGTATTTGGCTGTAATTTTCAAACAAGTTCAGGGGAATGCGTTGGCATTCCCTTTTACAATAACATGCTGTGCAAGCTGTTCCAGGTAACTGTAAGGGACGGACAGGGAGCCGCGCCCTGTCCCAAGGCTGATTGCTGGTTTGTTGCTTCCATGAAAGTCAGAGCCGCCGCTTGGCAGAAGGTTGTATTCCCTGGCAAGATCTGCTACAAAATCTTCCTCTTCTTTTGTATGGTTGGAATATTTTACTTCAATGCCGGCAAGTCCGGTTTCTTTAAATTCTTTAATCATTTTCCGCAGAACCTGTTCTCCTAATTTGTAGTGCATTGGATGCGCAAGAACCGGTAAGCCGCCCGCATGAAGAATCAGGCGGATTGCATCCTGCCCTGACATTTTTACCCTTGGGACATAATAAGGGGTGTTGTGGTTTAGGTAGAGGGTAAATGCATCTTTTGGGGTTTTCACAATATTGTGCGTCACCAGGAATTTTGCAAAATGGGCGCGTGTAATCACTGTGTCCGGGTTGTCTTTTTGCATGGCTTCTAAGGTAATTGGTATACCGGCGTCTTGAAGGCGTTTTACCATTTCAGCATTTCGGTTTGTACGTCTTTTGATAAAAAGCGATGTCTTTTCAATTAGTTCCTTGTTTTGATAATCAATGAACAGTCCCACAATGTGTATGTCATTCCCATTGTATTCAGCAGACAGTTCAGTGCCGGGGATAACCTGCAGGGGGGCATTTTGTTCTTTTGCTGCAGACAGCGCGTCTTTAACGCCGGAAACCGTATCATGATCTGTCAGTGCAATTGCAGAAAGCCCTTTTTGGACGGCAAGGGCAACAAGCTCCCTGGGTGAAAGTGTCCCATCAGAAAAGTTAGAGTGTACATGTAAATCAACAGTTTTCATAGATAATTTGCACCAAGCCTCAAGCGAAAATGCCCGCATTTTCATTTGAGGCGCAAACACAAAGGGTGAAAGATGTGTGTTTGCATTTTATCCTTTCTTCCTTTTTTCTTTCACCCTTGCTCCTTTATGCGATATTTGCTAGAGCGTGTTTGGAAGTTAATAGATAGGTTAAACCAGATAGGGAGAAAAATGGATTATGGATAGCACAATCCGATGCTCGCTATTATCGTTGACTATTATCGTTGACACTACCCGAAGCATACAACTGTTCTATCAGCGGGATTCTGATTTAAATCTCTTACTTTTATCTTCTAATAAACTAAAATCATTGCATCTTTTTGCCAGTGCTGTTGTATTGCCTTTCCTTATTTTATGTTTATAAACTTCCGCTGCATTTTTCATTATCTTATCCTGAAGTTTTCTGATAATACGGTATTCTGACATCAGAAGCTTCCGATATTGAAAATCTTTCACCGTTGGAATATCAACATATGTATATTCACCATTAGGAACTGGAAACATATTATTCAAATTTATTACCGCATAATCGCCTATTTTTATAAAATCCAATCCATTTTTCATTTTTTCGTGCTTAGCTTTAAAAGAAGATAATGGCGCGAAATAATTCATGCCATTTACAATTAGAACGATGCCTATATATTTTCTCTCATTGCGCTGTCCGGTCTGTTTGTTTTGAAACAAATGTGGCGCGTAGGGAATCAGGTAATCTATATATCTAGTACAGCGTTTCTTAGTCCCTCATACACTTAGTACTTTCTATTTCCGCCATCGCTGCGTTGTCGTCAGTCAACAATGCCACCGCATTGCCTCCTTCCTCCGCCTTGCGCTGACAAAAATAGCAGGCACTAAGTATATGGGGATTAAGGAAACGCTGTACTAGGATTAACCTCATATATTTTTATTTTCAATGTCACATCCTCCTGTTATAAAAACAGGGACGGAAAATCCGTCCCACTGTTAAACTCGCACTTTGAGCGGCGAAACACTCGCTTGTAACTGTCTCGCTTAGGGCTGAGATATGCCCGCTTATAGCTGTCTCTGTTAAAGGTCGAGATATACCTCCTGTTAAGCCAACGGCATTAACTATATATAGTATATTCAATTAATAAAAAAATAGCAACCACTTTTGAAAAATTTTTAATCTTATCCCTATTTGGTTTGACCTATATTTGAAATATTTTAAAAGCTGGGGCGTCTAATATATTAAGGCAGTAAAAAGAAAAGACAGGGGCAGAGTGATGAATATTGTCATAAATACAGGAGGTGGAGTATAGATATATAGTAAGAATGATATTGGGAGAATAGCATGAAAAAGAAAATCAGGAATTTTTTTATAATTTTAGGGATTATGTTTTTATTTTCCATGCTTTTATTGGGGCTGTTATCTGTTCTTCTATGGAAAATGGATGGGGCAGGTAACGTTTTATCTGCCGGGGTTGTTGTGATTTACATATTGACAAATTTATTAGGGGGCATTTTGGTTGGGAAGACAATGGGGCAGCAGAAGTTTTTCTGGGGCGTAGTAATTGGAGCCTGTTACTACTCTGTTTTGCTGGCAGCAGGGATTTTTTTGGCCGATACTAAAATTCCGGGAAATATGCAGTTGATTAGCGGCGGTATGATCTGCCTGATTTCCGGCATGCTTGGCGGGATGATTGCACCAGGGACAAAAAATGTATAAAAAATGGGAAATATGGATATTCTATTTCTGAAATATGTTATAATGTAACAAAGATTTAACAAAAAAGAAATTGAAAAAAGTATTCTTTGTGTTATGATAGTTCATGCATGTAGAACGTGATTGGAAATATTTTTTCCAATACGTTCCTGAAGTGTGGAACAGGAAGACAAAAGAGGAACTAAGGAACTGTCACAAAATAATTTACCGATAGTTCCCAGGGGAAATGAGGAATGAGGAGGCTGGATGAAGTTGAGGGACAAAGGGAAGAACAGGCCAGAAGGAAAATTCAAGGGATTTGGATTGGCAGGAGATACTTTGAAAGAACGTTCAAGGGGGACCCTGGAGCATAGGAAGCGGCAGCTTAGGGGGAAGCTGATTTTGATTAATTCAGCGCTTGCCCTTGTAATTATTATGGTAGTGCTTGTTTTCAGGGTGGTTGCATTAAACCGCAGGGATACTGTAGAGGTATCTGACAATGTGAATAAGCAGGCAGAGGCGGAGTCAGGGAAAAAAGGAAGCCAGAAAAAGGAAAAGGCAACGCCAGAGCCAACGCCAATTGAAACGGAAGAGCCGGATGGTTCAGAACGGTGGCTTAGGAAAGATTTAGACGGCGGTAAGCCAATGGTTGCACTGACATTTGATGACGGGCCATATGCGCCCGTTACAGAACGGATTCTTGCTGTATTAAAAAAGCATGATTCCAGGGCGACTTTCTTTTGTGTGGGAAACCGTGTCCCTAATTATACAAGTGTTGTAAAGCAGGCATATGAACAGGGATGCCAGCTTGCCAGCCACACATATGAACATGCTATCCTTACAAAACTGAAAAAGAAAAAGATTACCTGGCAGATTGAAAAGGTGAATGAGGTAATGCAGGAAGCTGCAGGATGCAAGACAACGGCGCTCCGTCCGCCTGGAGGGCTTGTCAGCGACAAAGTAAAAAAGACTGTGGGAGTTCCGATGGTCTGCTGGAACGTAGATTCCGAGGATTGGAAAAGCAGGAATATGAAAAAAGTCCTGGAGCGGTGTACAGCTATTGGGGACGGCGATATTGTACTGATGCACGATTTGTACCCGACAACGGCGGATGCAATTGAAAAACTGGTGCCGCGTCTGGTAAAGAAAGGCTTCCAGCTTGTGACAGTAGATGAACTTTTTTACTATAAAGGGATTAAAACAAAGCCAGGAGAGGTATATTTCAGCGGAAAGTAAGGAACTGGCCGTAACAAGGAAAGGGAATGCGTATGCATTCCCTTTTTATATCATGGGAAATTGCGCTGTAACGTAGTGGTCAAGCGTTACTATTCACAGTCAATGGTATCATAAATTGCAGAAACAAATAAAAAATGATTTTCCCTTTGGATGTATTTTCCATATTATGCAGTATGAGAAAGCAGAAGTTGTCCTGATTTTCTGCAAAATAACTAAAGTTTGCTGTTAATTACAGCCTGACAAAATTTAGAAAGACATTGCTTTCCACAGGACAATGTAGCTCTTTTAGAATTGCTTTGCTTTTTAAGCTTCCAGCCTATGCGCGCGCACGGACAACTGTTTGAACTGGGAAAATCATTTTTTATTTGTTTCTGCAATTTATGATACCATTGACTGTGAATAGTAACGGTCAAGCCCACCAGCGCTGGCGGCGTCCTTTTTTTAGTTGCCAAACGGTATCGTATTGTGTTATAATGAACGCTAGTGTTGTTTTTCGGCAGGAAAAATGGTACAAAATATGAAATGATAGTTTAATAAAAGGAGAAATGTAACATGAAGGACAAGAAGAAAGGGTTACTGCAGATTATTGCCGTACTTGCAGTAATTGGGCTTTGTACTTTTACGACTTTGGTAGGGTTTACAAAAAGCCATAAAGGGAGTGCCCAGAACATTAAACTTGGTTTGGATTTGGCTGGTGGCGTCAGCATCACATACCAGGCAGTTGGTGACAATCCATCAACAAAGGATATGGAAGATACCCGTAATATGATGCAGCAGCGTGCAGAAGTTTACAGTACAGAGTCTTCTGTAGTGCTTGGGGAGGGCGGCCGTATTACCATTGATATTCCAGGTGTTGCCAATGCAGAAGAAGTACTGGCGTCCCTTGGTAAAGAAGGTTCGCTTGATTTTGTCGCACAGGATGATATGACTTTTGCTGATGAAAATAAGACACAGCCTGTTTATTCAAAGACTGTCTGCACTGGTAAGGATATTAAAAGCGCGGAGGCGAATACGCGTCAGCATGAAGTGACGAAAAATAAAGAGTATGTTGTAGAACTGAAGTTTAAGGCTTCTGGGACAAAGAAGTTTGCAAAGGCCACAAAAGAAGCCGCTCCTGCCAATAAAATTATTTATATTGTATATGATGGGCAGGTTTTGTCCTATCCAACGGTGGAAAATGAGATATCCAATGGAGAAGCAGTTATTTCAGGAGGATTTAAGACATATGAAGAAGCAGACCATCTTGCTTCTATGATCCGTATTGGTGCGCTTCCGATTGAATTAAAAGAAATCCAGTCCCAGGTAGTAGGGGCGCAGCTTGGCTTAGATGCAATCCAGACAAGCTTACTGGCGGGCGCCATTGGTTTTGGGCTGATTGTTATCTTTATGATTATATTCTACCGTCTGCCAGGTGTTGCAGCGTCTATTGCGCTGGTATTTTATCTTGTATTAATGCTGGTTGTGTTAAACCTGCTGGATGTTACATTAACCCTTCCTGGTATTGCGGGTATTATCTTAAATATTGGTATGGCGGTGGATGCAAATGTTATTATCTTTACACGTATCAAAGAAGAGCTTGCCAAGGGGAAAACAGTGCAGTCAAGCATTAAGCTTGGATTTGATAAGGCGTTATCCGCTATTGTGGACGGTAATGTCACGACCTTAATTGCGGCTTTTGTGTTATACATTAAAGGTTCCGGTACTGTCAAGGGCTTTGCTACAACGCTTGCAATAGGTATTGTGCTGTCTATGTTTACCGCATTGTTTATTACAAAGATTTTACTGAATGCAATGTATACATTAGGTGTGGATGATGTAAAATATTTTGGCGTGGAGAAGCCAAGGAAGACAATCCGTTTTGTAGAGAACAGGATGAAGTATTTCATGATTTCCGGAGTGCTGATTATTGCCTGCGTTGTATGCCTGATCATCAATAAATCAGGCCGCTGTGATGGAAACATTTTGAATTATGGTCTGGACTTTTCTGGCGGTACTACTTTTGATATTACATTTAATGAAGATACCAAGATTACTGATGACCTGAAAAAGGAAGTAGAAAATATCTTCATGACGGAAAGCGGCTCAAATGATGTTGTTATTTCTGAAATTGCAGGTGCAAATGGTCTGTCTGTAAAGACCGTAGAGCTTTCCGAAGGCCAGCGCAATAATGTAACAAATACAATGGTGACAAAATATGGTGTGGAAGAGAAAAATATCCAGAATCAGAATATTAGTGCGTCCGTTTCGGGTGAGATGCGGCAGGATGCTGTTGTGGCTGTAGTAATTGCAGCGCTCTGCATGCTTTTATATATCTGGTTCCGCTTTAAAGATATCGTATTTGCCGGAAGTGCAATCTTAGCGCTGCTCCATGACGTCATTGTGGTACTGCTGGTATATGCGGCAGCAAAGATTTCTGTCGGCAATACCTTCATTGCATGTATGCTTACGATAGTAGGTTATTCCATTAATGCAACGATTGTCATCTTTGACCGTATCCGTGAGAATATTGGCACGAAAACGAGTGAGGAAGCGCTTACGGCTGTTGTAAATGAAAGCATTACACAGACGTTGACACGTAGTATCAATACTTCACTGACTACCTTTATTATGGTATTTATGATTGCAGTCCTGGGAGTAGAATCCGTGAGGGATTTTGCAATTCCACTTCTTGCGGGCATTATCTGTGGTGCATATTCTTCTGTATGTATTACTGGTACATTATGGTTTGCAATCAAGAAAATGTGGCTGAAACCAAAAAAGACAGCTTAGAGCGTGTTTGAAAATTCATTCTCACAATCTACAGCATCAGTTGGAGGCAAAATACCTTTTGCCCCCAACATCATATTAAATAAAACAGGGCACCGTATTGAAAGCGGTGCCCTGTTTTATTTAATATGATGTTATTATTCGTGAATAGTACCTGCTCTAGTAAATAGGTTGTAATTGCTTTCCTAATATGGTAGTATTTAAGAAAAAAGAAAGGAGTTGTACAGGGAAGGTACTATGATAGAGAAAATATGGAAATTTTTGAAAAAGAATGGCTTGAAAATTTTTTGGATTGCCTATGTAAGCGCGAGCATTGTTTTCACAATACGGTTTGCGGACCGTCTGCTTGTACAGGATTACGAAGCGATTTCAAAATGTCTTTATTTAGATAATCATTGGAATATTACATATCATGAAACATTTTACCAGAATGTGTCTTTAGAGGATTTTGCTTTTGAAAAAGTTAAAATAGGCGATAAGATAGTAATGCAGAGGACGCTTCCTGATGACTGGGAGATGCAGGAGGGAGTGCTGCGCTTAAATATCCGGCATACTGCGGTAAAGATGTTTATTGGGGATTCGCTGGTTTATGAATATGGTTTTGACAGGGTAGAGAAAAACAAAACTGTGGGAAGCGGTTACTTGTTTATTGATTTTCCTGACCAATATAAAGGGAAGAAAATGAAACTTGAATTGTGGGCGTCAGAAGATGAGGCGTTTGCCCAGGTAGACAGTTTACGGATTTATGAGTGGAAAAACGCATACAGGGTGCTGCTGACAGAAAACAGGATTCCGATGTTTGTAGGGATATTTTTGCTTATTTTTGGTCTGGCCATATTGATTGTTACTATGTTTGCGATGCTGGTTTCCCACAAATATGCAAGGATTTTTTGCATTTCTGCTTTTTCCATTTGTATGGGGCTGTGGACGCTGTGTAACTATGATATTGTTTTGATTTTTTCCATGCCATTATATTCTAAATCGCTTATAGAATATCTTGCGCTGTATCTATTGCCTATACCGCTTCTGGTGTATATGTATGGTAATGTAAAAAATCTGGATCACAGGGTTTTGAAGATCGTGTTCAAAGTGCTGTTTGCAGTACAGCTTGTATTCGATGTTGTTATTATTGGATTGCATACAAAGGATATTGTACACTGTGCCGCTGTGCTGCCATACCAGCAGGCTCTGATTGTCTGCCATTTGGTTTTGTTTACAGTGATTGTTATCTTGAATTTAAAGACGAAAAATTTTCTTAACCGGCTATATCTGGTGGGGATGCTAATTATGCTTGGGTGTGTCGGTTATGATTTATTCGGATATTATATAGAACGTTATAATGGAAGTTTTTCTGTGAGGATTAAAGGGGTTTCAGCGCTTGGTATGATGGTATTTATTTTTATCCTAATTATTGAGTTTTACATGGAGCTTTCTTATAAAATGATGCAGGAGGCGGAAAGGAACTCACTGATTAAGAGCGCCTATACGGATGAACTGACGCAGCTTCATAACCGCAGGTACTGTTCGGAGCATATGCAGCAGATTAATGAGGACCAAACCGCAGAATATACGGTTGTCTGTTTTGACTTGAATAACCTAAAGGTGGTAAATGATACCCTGGGACATGCCCAGGGGGATATGTTAATAAAAAGCGCTGCCGAAGTAATTGAAAAGTCGTTTGGCAGGCTGGGGGTTGTCGGACGGATGGGCGGAGATGAATTTATAGCGATTCTGAAAAATACAAGTAGTGGCGGAATGGATGCAGTGATAGGCCAGTTCCAGGAGAATATTAAGAAAAAGAACCAGGAAGTGGAGGGGCTGAATCTGGCAATTGCTTATGGCTATGCCTCAAGTTTTGAAACAGGGGAGAAGGGAGTGGAGAAACTGTACCAGGAGGCGGATGACAGGATGTATGAAAATAAGCAGCAGTATAAAAAAGAGCATCCGGATGCAAGGGGACGGCAGTAAAAAAGCGCACCGCCGGCGCTGGTGCGCTAGCAAGAATTGCTTCGCAATTCTTGTCGGCAACCACTACGTTACAGCGCAATTTACCGTTTTTGGGCGACAAATGAAACCCATTCCCCCAGGGTGTTTTGTTCCAGGATTTTAAAATGGTTTTTCAGCAGCGCCTGTTTTACTTCTTCCCCTTTTTGGATAAGGATGCCGGAGGAAATAAAAAGCCCGTTTTTATTTAGAAAATTTCCGATATGGGCAGATAAGGGGATAATGACATCGGCTAATATATTTGCAACGGCAATATCAAATGTGCCGTTGCATTTTTCTTTTACCGCGCTGCTTTCTTCCAGGATATTTGCCTGGATTGCAGTGATGCGGCTGGCATCTATTTTGTTTTTTGCAGCATTTTCTAGGGTTCCTTCTACAGCGGAAGGGTCAATATCCAGGCAGAAAGCAGAATTGGCACCGCATAAAAGGGCGGCAATTGCCAAAATGCCGCTGCCGCAGCCAGCGTCAAGCAGGCGGGTGTTTTCTGTAATATATTTTCTTAATGAGAGAAGGCAGAGTTTTGTTGTTTCATGTGCCCCTGTCCCAAAAGCAGAGCCAGGGTCAATTTCAATAACAATATCATTATCATGGACCGAAGCAGGAAGTTCTTCCCAGGTTGGTTTGACAAGGATGTCATCTGCTGCATAAAATGGTTTGAAGTTTTCTTTCCATTTATCTTTCCAAAGGGAGTCATCCTGGGTGCAGAAAGTTATCTTGGGCGTCTGGATTGTGAAATAACCCTGCATTGCTTTGATTTTTTCCTGGATTTGCCGGATTAGTATGTCTGGGGAGCAGGAAGCAGGGGTGTCTTGCAGGTTTTCATCACGCAGGGAAGAACCGGTGCTGTAAAAATCTTTTTTTTCATTGCCGGGAGCTTCTGTATAAAAGGTAAGTATAGACTGGCCGTCATCTGGCCCTAAGTCTGCAGGGATATCTGTATACATCATTTTTTCTTCTTTTTGGGAAAGCGGGACATGGTCTGTAATTTCATAACCTGCAATACCAAGTTCAGTTAAAATGTCTCCGATGGCGTCTGCATCTTTTGTTGTTGTGTGAATATCATATTTAATCCATTTCATAGCAGCGGTTGTTTTGCTCCTTTCTTAAAAAGATTGACATGCAGCAGGGGTATAGCTTATATTTTATCATAGAATAGGGTTTATAACATTGGATTGCTATTTTTAGGATTATAACACATTTTTACATATGTAACAAGCAGAAAATAGGAAAAGAGGAATAGAGTTTGAAGCAATGGGTGACGAAACGGTATCAGGCAGATTTAGAAAAAATTGCACAGCGGTATCAAATTTCAGAAATATTGGCAGATATCCTTGTAAAGAGAGGGCTTTTTGACTGGGATGCAATGAGCCGGTATCTGTTCCCGGAAAGGGACGCTATGTATGATGCAGGGAAGATGGAAGGGCTGAAAGAAGCCGCAGGGATATTGGGACAGAAAATTAAAGAGGGGAAAAAGATAAAAATTATAGGTGATTATGATGTAGACGGGGTGATGTCATCTTATATTTTATATCATGGAATCCGGCTGCTTGGGGGGATGGCAGGCTGCCGGATTCCGCACCGTGTCCATGATGGTTATGGGATGCGGGATTATATGGCACAGGAAGCATTTGAAGAAGGATATGATACAATCCTTACCTGTGATAATGGGATTTCTGCAGTTCCTGCAGTGGAAAAGGCGAAGGAACTTGGATTGACAGTGATTATTACAGACCATCATGAAGTGCCGAAAGAAGGAGGCAGGGAGCAGCTTCCGCCGGCAGACGTGATTGTCAACCCGAAACAGGAAAAATGTAATTATCCGTTTTCTGGGCTTTGTGGGGCGGGAATTGCTTATAAGCTGATGTCATATCTTTTTTTGCAATACGGACGGACGGATTGCGAAGAAGAGCTGCTTGTCTTTGCGGCAATTGCTACGGTTTGTGATGTTGTGCCTCTTTTGGATGAAAACAGGATTATTGTAAAAAATGGGCTGGAATATTTAAACAATAAACCGAAGAATATTGGGATACAGTATTTAATAGAAGCATTGCAATTTGGACGGGAAATAAATTCCGGGGATTTGGGTTTTAGGATTGGGCCATGCATTAATGCCGCTGGGAGGCTGAAAGATGCAGTGAAGGGGCTGGAACTTTTGATGGAAACAGATAAAAAAGCGGCGGCGCAAAAAGCAGAGGAACTAGTTGCATTGAATGAGGAGCGGAAGGAATATACAGCAGAGGCGACAAAGCGTGCGGTAGGGCTGATTGAGTCACAGGGGCTTTTAAAAAAGCCTGTTTTTGTCCTGTTTGTAGAGGGCTGCCATGAAAGTGTTGCGGGGATTGTGGCAGGGAGAGTCCGTGAAAAATATTACCGCCCAACCTTGATTTTGACTGAAAGCAGGAATGGGCTGAAAGGCTCTGCGCGTTCCATTCCCGGCTACCATATGCAGAAGGAATTGAGCAAATGCAAAAACCTTCTGACGGAGTTTGGGGGACATGCGATGGCAGCGGGTTTTTCACTTCCCAGGGAAAATCTGGAGGCGCTGGACTTGGCTTTGCAGGCAAATTGCACTTTGACAGAAAAAGAACTGACAGAAAAAATCTTTTTTGACAGGGAAGTTCCGCTTGCAGATATGACAGAAGTAGTGGTGCAGCAGTTAGAATATATGGAGCCTTTTGGAGAGGGCAATGAAAGGCCGGTTTTTGCAAAGAGGGGGGTTTTTGTGGCTTCCCTGGCGCTTTGTGGAAAGGAAAACCAGATTGCACGCCTTCAGCTAAGGGATGGCCTGCGTCTTTACCGGGCGGTGGATTTTCAGTGCGAGCTTCATTTGGGAGAGGGAATCCGCAGCCGGTATGGGGAAGCTGTGTGGGAACAGGTAAAGGCAGGGCAGTGTAACAGCTGCGAAATAGATATCCTGTATCAGCCGGAAATTAATAAAATGTTTGGGAATGTGGAGTTTCGGATTGTTGACTGCAGGTAACAGTTCAGCCTTCCATAAAATGCGAGGATTTTTGACATGTTTTTTGTCAAAAATATGAGTTTTACGGTGCCATTTTGCACGCATTTTGTGCAAAATGTGTACATCAACAGTGCTGAAAGCACTGCTGTGTAACTATGAAGCCGCAAGGCTGAATAGTTACGACTGCAGATAGGAGCCAATTTTTTTCTTTACAGTCCCTGCATAATGTGATATCCTAAAAATGTATTGTCTGATAAGATGGTACGGATAGACAGAATAAAGGTATACATAACATTTTACAGGATGTGCAGCATGTTTTAATTTTAGCTGGCACAGATGGAGGGGAACTATGGCAAATGTAACATTAGATGCAGAAACATTATATTATCAATATATGATTAACCACAACCCGACCAGTACGATGCTGAATGCCATCTCTGGCAATTCGTCAGATGACAGCAGTCTTGGGCTGATGGGTTCTTTAGGGGCGTTAAATTCACTAGGTTCTCTTGATGCTTTGGGGATGTCCGGGTTGTCTGGGATTTCCGGCGCACTTGGGTCACTGGATTCTTCGGGTTCTGTATTGAGCTTTGCAAATGTTTTGGAGCAGTGCTTATCCAGTGCAAAGGCAACAGCATATACAGAATCTATAGAAGCGGCAGAAATGGCAGATAAGCTTTCTTCTGTGCTGGAAGAAGCGGCGGGAACAGAAGATACTTCTTCCTTAACTTATAAAACAGTCCAGGAACTGTACGAATATTTTTCAGAAAAAGTGTCTTCAAAAGCAGCTTCCCTCTTGGGGGATGCAGCTGGGACAGGTAAGGCGGGGACAACATCAGCAGCATCTTCTGCCGGGGGTGTGGCTTCTTCGGTTGAACAGATGAACCAGGCAGCCATGAAAGGACAGGAATTTGATTTTTCAGAAATGGATGCAATGGTAGATGCGGCATTTGAAGAACAGATGCCTTTGTCATAAAAAGCAAATGGCTATGTGGAAGCACACATAGCCATTTGCAATTTTCAGACATGTTCTAGCGAACGGAGCTCCATATAGTAAGAGTGGATGTTGTGGCGGGTTATAGCTGTGCTGATAATCCGCCATATTAGGTAAAGCATCAGCAGTGCTGCCGGCGCTAAATGAAGATAAACTGCAAGGGAGCTTGGAATGTAGAACTGCCATGCCGCTAGTAGGAGTACGGCAATGCGGCCGGTATGCTGTTCAACGGATAGCCGGACGGCGGTATAGCGGTATTTTTTAGCACAGGAGTCAAGCAGTACAGGCTCTGCATTTTCTTTGTTTTCCAGCAAACTGCAGAGCAATACCGGGGCAAGCAGAAGAAAAGCAAAAAGATAGGCAGGGACAGGGCCAAGCGGTACGATAAAAAGGAACAGGCAGGGCAGGAGAAAAATCCTGCCATATAATAAACCGGTGTATCTGCTGATATTTCTTTGTTCGTGTAAAATCTGCCCTTTCGATATGTTATTATTCTGCATTGTAATCTTCCTTTATAAAGTATTTTGTAGCTGTTTTAGATCTGTTCGTTAATAGTCACTATTATATCGGATGTTTTGCAGGATGGCAAGGTGTAGTTTTTGTTTTATAAAGCACAACGATTTCAGACTTTTCCTGAAATTAACCGTGAATAGTAACCTTGTTATCAATCTTTTCCAAAAAATGTAAATAATGCCCTTTCCTATTTTGGAAAAATGGTATATAATGAAAAAGTATATGTTTAATTGGAGTTACATTGGGAGAAAATAGAAAGATAAGATGCAGTTGTGAAAGGAGAAAACGGATTCATGAATGGCAGTGATATTGGAATTGATCTGGGTACTGCAAATGTACTTGTATATATAAAAGGAAAAGGCGTTGTTTTAAGGGAACCCTCTGTTGTAGCATTTGACCGTGATACAAACAAAATTAAGGCAATCGGGGAGGATGCGCGGCTGATGCTTGGGCGTACGCCTGGGAACATTGTGGCAGTCCGTCCGCTCCGGCAGGGGGTTATTTCAGATTATACTGTGACAGAAAAGATGCTCCGTTACTTTATCCAGAAGTCCTGTGGAAAGTCGCGTTTCAGGAAACCACGTATCAGCGTCTGTGTGCCAAGCGGGGTTACAGAGGTGGAGAAAAAAGCAGTGGAAGATGCAACGTATGAAGCAGGGGCGCGGGAAGTGGCAATTATTGAAGAACCAATTGCAGCAGCAATTGGCGCAGGGATTGATATTGCCAGGCCATGTGGGAATATGATTGTGGATATCGGAGGAGGTACGGCAGATATTGCTGTTATTTCTCTGGGCGGTACAGTTGTAAGCACCTCCATTAAAGTGGCTGGGGATAATTTTGATGAAGCGATTGTGCGTTATATGAGAAAGACGCATAATCTTTTAATTGGTGAGAGGACGGCAGAGGAAATCAAGATTAACATTGGTTCTGCATACCAGCGGCCAGAGCTGGTTTCTATGGATGTCCGCGGCCGGAACCTTGTTACCGGGCTGCCAAAGACAATTACCGTCACATCAGATGAAACACTGGAAGCTTTACGGGAAATTACTTCCCAGATTGTAGAAGCAGTACACAGCGTATTGGAAAAGACGCCGCCGGAGCTTGCGGCCGACGTTGCAGACCGGGGAATTGTGCTTACCGGGGGCGGAAGCCTTTTATATGGGCTGGAAGAGCTGATTGAAGAAAAGACAGGCATTACAACAATGACAGCAGAAGACCCTATGACAGCAGTTGCGGTGGGGACAGGTATGTTTGTTGATTTTCTGGCTGGCAAAAGGGACGATGATTAAAGTTTGGTGATAAAATAAGGTTGATAATACGTCTGCCAAAAATTTCCATTGGATAATGATTAAGGAATCTTTGGTTTCGGACGATATATAACAATATAGTAATTTACGCTGCCGTCAGGCATATGCGGTACATCCGTCAGGCAGACCGCAGGCGGCGGGAAAAGAGGGTGCTGCTTTGGCAGCAGGCACAGCCGGAAAGGGGACGTCAATGGTAAGAGGTTTATACACAGCATATACCGGTATGCTCAATGAGCAGAAAAGGCTGGATATTATCAGTAATAACCTTGCAAATTCTGCAACAATTGGTTATAAAGAAGAAAATGTTACTAGCCGTTCATTTAAAGATTATATGATGGTCAAAATCCGTGATGGTTCAAATGCTTTTATTGATGAACCGGTAGGCAAGGTTAATCCTGGTGTGAAAATCGGAGAGACATATATGGATTGGGGACAGGGTTCCCTGCGTGAGACGGGCAATACTTATGATATTGCAATCCAGGGGGATGGCTTTTTTACGATGCGGGTAACAGATGCCAATGGGAACAGCAGCATTAAGTATACAAGGTGTGGCACATTTAAGTGTACAAGGGATGGCTTTATAGTAGATGCAGAAGGAAACCACCTGCAGGGCAGCGGTGGGGATTTACAGGTGCCTGTCGATGCAAATGAAATTGTAATCAGGGAAGATGGTTCCGTGTTTGCAGATGGTGTGTATATTGAGACGATCCAGTTGACTGATTTTGAAGATTATGATTATTTGGAGTTATATGGAGATAACATGTATGATGCAGTAGAAGGAGCTACGATAATCGGATCAACAGCATCGCTGGAACAGGGTTTTACAGAGCAGTCAAATGTAAATGTAATTTCAGAAATGGTATCTATGATTACAATTACAAGGGCATATGAGGCAGGGCAGAAGATGATCCGGACACAGGATTCCCTGTTAGATGCTTCTGTGAACCAGATTGGCAAAGTTTGATGTAAGATAATAACGTAGTTTCGCTTCTGGAAGAGGATTCTAGGGCAGATAGGAGTATGCATTATGATGAGAGCGCTTTGGACGGCTGCATCGGGTATGAAATCCCAGCAGACCTCTTTGGACAATATTTCAAATAATCTTGCAAATATAAATACAACAGGTTATAAAAAAGAAAGGCTTGAGTTCCAGTCACTTTTATACCAGACGCTTCAAGGGACGACAACAGACCATGAAGGGAATCCAAAGCCGATTGGTGCGCAGGTTGGGCTTGGTGTTAAAGTCGCTGCGATTTCTACGGAATTTCATCAGGGTATCCCAGAGGAAAGTTCAGGGGATTTTGATTTCTTTATTGAAGGCGACGGTTTATTTATGATTCAGATGCCAAATGGGGAAACCGCCTATACCCGTAATGGGCATTTCCTTATGTCGATAGATTCAGGCAATACAATGACTCTGACTACTACAGACGGTTATCCTGTTTTGGGTGCGAATAGCAGCCCGCTTTCTTTCCCGATAACTTTAGATGCAACAAAATTAACCTTTGATAACTATGGCAACGTTTTTTATACAGATGCCAATGGCGTAACGCAGAATCTTGGGTTACAGATTGGTCTGGCACAGTTTAACAACCCATCCGGGCTGACAAAGATTGGGGACAGCTATTTTGTTGAATCAGATGCTTCCGGCGTGCCGCGTCTTGAAGGACAGGACGCCACATTAAAAAGGAGCAAGATTGTAAATGGTTATTTGGAAGCTTCTTCTGTTCAGGCTGTAGATGAAATGGTAGATATGATTGTTACGCAGCGTGCCTATGAAATGAATTCTAAAGCAATCCAGGCTTCTGATGAGATGCTGCAGCAGGCAAATAACCTGAGGTCATAAGATTTTGGAAAGGGTAAGGTGATTGCATGAGTTCTATTTTAGATACAGCGACCATGTATAGTACATATGGCCAGTCGGTCCGCGATACCAGCGCATCGTCTTTACAGGGAACGCTTAACAATGTGAATGGTACTACTTCTGATGACGAGTTAATGAGTGCGTGTAAAAATTTTGAAGCATATTTTGTTCAAAAGATCATTGAAGAAGCCAAAAAGACTATTTCAGAAGAAGATGAAGAGGATCAGGGAGAATACATGAAGTATTTTGGTGACCTGCAAAATGAAATGTATGCCAATATCATTGCGGAAAGCGGTTCAACAGGACTGGCACAGCAGTTGTATGATTCAATGAAAACTTCATTATAAACGCTTTGGGGAGCTGTATTGTAGTTCCCCTTTTTATATCGCATGAAAAAGAATGGCCGTGAATAGTAACGTAGTGGCTGCCGACAAGAATTGCGAAGCAATTCTTGCCAGAGCGCGGCATGGGGATTATTATGGAGGAATTTGAAGGATATGTAGACAGGATCACCTTCCGGAATGAAGAAAATGGCTATACGGTGCTTTATCTGGTAAAACCTCAGAAAGAGGAGGAGGAAGCAGAAGAGGAATGTTGTGTAGGCTGTTTCTCATTTGTGGCAGAAGGTGAATATTTACTGGTGCGTGGAAACCGGGTTGTGCATAAAAATTATGGCCCCCAGCTCCAGGTAGATAGTTACGAGACAAAGCAGCCGGATGATACGGTGGCAGTGGAGAGGTATCTTGGCTCTGGCGCAATCAAAGGGGTTGGGCCGGCGCTTGCCGCCAGGATTGTCCGTAAATTTGGGGAAGATACCTTTGATTTAATTGAGAGTGAGCCTGAACGGCTTGCGGAAGTCAAAGGAATCAGCCAGAAAATGGCAGTAAGCATTGCACGGCAGTTTAATGAAAAACAGCAGCAGAGGCGTGCGATGATTTTTTTACAGGAGTATGGCATTTCCATGAATATGGCAGTAAAAATCTACCGCCATTACAAAGATGATATTTACGAAGTACTGCAGAAAAATCCATACCGCCTGGCAGAAGACATTACCGGGATTGGGTTTAAGATTGCTGATACGATTGCGCAAAAGGCAGGGTTTTACCTGGATTCAGAATACCGTATCAGGGCTGGCGTACTTTATATGCTGCAGCAGTCAGGCAGCCAGGGGCACTGTTACCTGCCAGAAGCAGAACTTACGAAAGCATCTGCAAAGCTTCTTGCAGTAGAAGAGGAGCTGGTAGCAGGCTGCATTGAAAACCTGACGCTTAATAAAGAAGTGGTTATGGAAGATGCAGATGGGGAGAGGCGTCTTTATACAAGCACTCTGTATTATATGGAAATGAACTGTGCGCGTATGCTCCTGGATTTAAACCTGTCATTTTCTGTTTCTGATGACACGCTTGCAAAGAGGGTTTCCAGGATAGAAAGACGCCAGGGGATTGTTTTAGATACTTTACAGAAAAATGCAGTTTATCAGGCAGTCCAGAATGGTGTTACGATTATTACCGGTGGTCCTGGTACAGGTAAAACGACGACAATTAATACGATTTTGCAGGTTCTTGAGGAAGACGGGGTGGATGTGCTTTTAGCCGCCCCGACAGGGCGCGCCGCTAAAAGGATGTCTGAGACAACCGGATGGGAAGCGCAGACAATCCACCGTCTTTTGGAGTTAAACGGCAGTGTTGATTCTGAGGACAAGGGCGGGATGCATTTTGAAAGGAACGAATTGCAGCCGCTGGAAGCAGATGTAGTGATTGTTGATGAATTTTCTATGGTAGATATTTTCCTGTTAAATGCCCTGTTAAAGGCAATGGTGCCGGGATGCCGCCTGATTATGGTAGGGGATGTAAACCAGCTTCCATCTGTTGGGCCGGGGAATGTCCTGCGGGATATGATTAAGGCAGAATTTTGCAATGTCGTCCGCTTAAACCAGATTTTCCGCCAGGCAGCAGAAAGCCAGATTGTAGTAAACGCACATAAGATTAATGCAGGCAGGGAAATTTCCCTGGATAACCAGAACCAGGATTTCTTCTTCCTGGAGCGCCATAATGTGCAGGATATTACAAATGTAGCAGTCCAGCTTATGATGAAAAACATGCCGTCGTATGTGAATGCTTCGCCATATGAGATCCAGATACTGACACCGATGCGGAAAGGGGAACTTGGCGTAGAAAACCTGAATAAGGTATTGCAGGGGTATGCCAACCCGAAATCTGCCGGGAAGAGGGAAAAGGAGTTTCATGGGGTCTTGTTCCGGGAGCAGGATAAAATAATGCAGATAAAGAACGATTACCAGATGAAGTGGGTGAAAAAGACGCGCTTTGGTGATGTAATAGAAGAGGGGACAGGCATTTTTAATGGCGATATCGGAATAATAAGACGGATTCTGGAAACAGAAGAAACTGTTGAAGTGGAGTTTGAAGAAGGCAGGCTGGTTTCTTATGAATACAGCCAGATGGATGAGATGGAGCTTGCCTATGCGATTACCATTCATAAGTCGCAGGGAAGTGAATATCCCGCAGTTGTTATACCGATTTTAAGCGGCCCAAGGATGTTATTAAACCGGAACCTGCTGTATACGGCAGTGACAAGGGCGAAAAAATGTGTTACTTTGGTAGGGAGCAGTGAGACAATCCAGCAGATGGTACAGAATGTATATGAGCAGAAACGCTATTCCAGCCTGTGCCAGAGGCTTCAGGAAATGATAAGGGAGGAAGAATTCTGAGTATAACAGGGAGAGTATTAGATATTTTTTTCCCGCGCCGCTGTGCAATCTGCGACAGGGCGCTTTTAACAGGAGAAAAATATTTGTGTGAGGGATGTACAGGCCGTTTGGAATATACGGGGGATGAATATTGCCTTAGGTGTGGGAGGCCGGTTGAGGAAACGGAAGAATACTGCCCGTCATGCAGAGGGAAAAGGGTTTCTTACCGCAGCGGCCGTTCCCTTTTCCTTTACAATGCGGCTTTGAAGGAATCAATTGTCCGTTTTAAATATTATGGGCGGCAGGAATATGCTGCATTTTATGCGGATGAAATGTATCGTGCATTTGGGGGCTGGCTTCGGAAAATAAAGCCTGATGCGCTGATACCAGTGCCAATCCATAAGGAGCGTTACCGTAAAAGAGGCTTTAACCAGGCAGAACTTCTTGCAAAGGAGCTTGGAGAAAGAAGCAATATCCCGGTCTTGGCGGATTACTTAATCCGCGGCAAAAATACGGTTCCCTTAAAAGAGCTTTCTGAAAAGGAGCGGGTGCAGAATCTGCAGGGGGCGTTTTATGTCAGAAAGATGACACAGGAGTTGTATAAAAATGTAAATTGTGTTATAATCATTGATGATATTTATACGACAGGCAGTACAGCAGAAGCCTGTGCAAGGGCGTTATGTGAGGAAGGTATAGAGGCAGTTTACTTTTTATGCATCAGTACAGGTCAGGGACTTTAGGAGGTAGCTATGGACGTAAGAAATTGTAAAAAATGTGGCAATCTGTTTAATTATGATGGAGACTCATTGTGTCCGAAATGTGCAAAAGAGATGGAAGAAAAGTTTTTTGAAGTCAGGGAGTTTATTTACAACAACCCGTCGGCTTCCATGTCAGTAGTTGCGGAAGAGATGGATGTCCCGATTCAGCAGATTAAGAAATGGGTGCGTCAGGAGCGTCTGCTCTTTTCAAAAGATTCCGGCATTTCAATTGACTGCGAGTCTTGTGGGAAGCCAATTTTAACAGGCAGGTATTGTAAGGAGTGCAAAGGAAAGATGACAAATACCTTTTCCAGTGTTTATGTGGAAAAAGCACCAGAGAAAGCAAAGAAATCAAGTTCAAAAGGTAAGATGCGTTTTCTTGGCAATTAAAAACTTACCTGTTAGGATAGGGGGTGGCTAATTGGAAAATGTAATAGAAAGTAAGAAAGTAGATGAGACCTTTGACTTTGCTTTTTGTGAAGTGACGAAAAAGCTTGTCAATCTGGAACTGCACAGGGTGGCTGAAGATGATAAAATAACAGCAGATAAAGTAGTTATTCTGAAAAAGGGATATCGGGAGGAAATTGAGACGCATGGACATATTAACTCCAGGATTGTCTGTCACTTTTCAGATGAATTGTTCCGTTATATTACTGATACGATGAATAATGGTATTACACCATCGGAGGAAGAGATTCACTTATTTCTGAATGAATACATTAATATTGCATGTGGCCATGCAATATCCAGCCTGAATAACCTGACAGGGCGGCCGTCCAGATTGACGATACCGAGATTTTACCGGAATAACGATAGTTTGGAGCTTACAGACCCGGAAGAAGAGGGGCGTTATCTGGTTTATCGTTCAGCAACTGGGATGTTGCATGTATTTTTGTTTTATTCTATGCAGACAGATCAAGAGGAGGGAAAATAATGGAAAAAACAACAATTTTAGTAGTTGACGATTCTCCGTTTGCATCAAAGCAGATTCAGGATCTTGTGGAGGAAAATGGCTATGAGGTGATAGGGTATGCAAAAAATGGAGAAGAAGGGATTCGTATGTATGAGGACCTTCATCCTGATATTGTAGTTATGGATATTATTATGCCAGGAATTGACGGCCTGGAGACAGCAGAAATCTTATTAAAGAAAGATCCTGATGCAACAATACTGATGTTAAGTTCTCTGTGTGATTCAGGCACTCTGGAGGAAGTTAAGGCAATCGGACTGAAATATCTGATTCCAAAGCCTTGGGAAGACGACGTTTTATTAGCGACCCTGGAAATGTTAAAAAAACAGCGAAACGCAAAATAGTACAAAAGGATGGAGATTCCGGTAAATTGGGTTTCCATCCTTTTTTGGAAGAAAATGGTTGACGAACCCTGCATTTATAGAATATACTCAAATATGTTTCATCATAATGTGTTTTATATCCGTAAAAATTATTACGCACTAAGAAATAATTTTTTGCGCGGACAGGCATCAGCAGCCTGGTAAAGCTTTTGGAGCAGGGGATCAGTGCAGTGGAAAAATAAGGGACTGTAGAAAAATAAGTGATGCAGATTGTATGGGATATTTTCCTGCAGTTCCTAATACAAAATAGGAGATTAGAAAATTATGATAAAGACCAGGGTGATTGCAACTGCTGCAAGTGTGCCGGAACAGATTATAACAAATGATGATTTGGCGAAGATTGTTGATACAAGCGATGAATGGATTACACAGAGGACGGGGATAAAACAACGGCATATTTCTTCAGGGGAGAATACCTCGGTATTAGTGACAGAGGTGGCAGAGAAGCTTTTGGAAAGGGCAGAGGTGCCAGCGGAAAGCATTGAATTAATCATTATCGCTTCAGTAACGCCTGACTATGGGACGCCATCCCTTGCCTGCATGGTGCAGAAGGCAGTTGGTGCAGTCAATGCAGTTGCATTTGATGTGGTAGCTGCTTGCAGCGGCTTTATTTTTGCATTGAGCATTGCAGATAAATATATACGGTCTGCAGGATACCAAAATGCAATTGTGATTGGAGGGGAAACTCTCTCTAAGATTGTAAACTGGTCGGAGCGTTCTACCTGTGTGTTGTTTGGGGACGGCGCCGGCGGCGCATATCTGGAAAAGTCACAGGATGGGGGGCTTATTGCAGAGGATATAGGGTCTGCAGGGGAGCAGTATGAAATATTGACAGAAGGGTATACGGCATGTTCCAATGCTTTTAATGGGAATCCTGCCAGGATTGACCCGCTTTGGTATGTCCATATGGATGGCAGGGAAGTGTTTAAGTTTGCTACAAAAAATGTTATCAAGAGCCTGAAAAAAGTAATGGAAGAAAACAGCCTGGAACAGGAGGACGTGAAATATGTAATCCCTCATCAGGCGAACGTCAGGATTGTAGAAGTGATTTCCAAGAAGTTAAAGATACCGTTTGAAAAGTTTTATATGAATATGGACCGCTATGGGAATACGTCATCTGCAAGTATTCCGATTGCCCTGAGTGAATTAGATGAAAAAGGGCTTATAGAACGTGGGGATAAAATCATCCTGACGGGGTTTGGCGGAGGCATGACCTGGGGAACCATGCTGATTACATGGTAGCGCCAGCGAAAGAGTATATTACTGCAATTGCAGTGGATATAAATTTTAATAAAAGAGAAGCAGGAGGAAAAAATTATGGTTTTTGAAAAAATCAGGGAGATTATTGCAGAACAGACAGGAAAGGATATTGAAGAAATTACATTAGAGACAAATGTAAAGGAAGACCTTGATGCAGATTCATTGGATTTATTCCAGATTATTAATGATATTGAAGATGAGTTTGAAGTTTCTGTAGAAAATCCTGAAGCAATCGTAACGGTAAAAGATGCCGTTGATTTTGTAGAGAGCCACAAGTAGCCGTCTGTCCAGGCAGGCAATAAATCAAACGGCGCTTATTATGCCATAGGAAATTGTGCTGTAATGTAGTGGTATGCCGACAAGAATTGCAAAGCAATTCTTGCTAGCGCACCAGCGCTGGCGGTGCGCTTATTATTTAGAAGCAGGCGCCGTTTGATAAAAAACAGGAAATTGTGGAAAACAGAGAAGAAATGGGGAGGAACATGAGAACTGTATTTATGTTTAGCGGCCAGGGCGCACAGTACGCTGGCATGGGAAAAGAATTGTACCAGAACTATTCTGCTGCAAAAAGGGTATTTGATTGTGCAGATGATGTACTGGGGTATTCCATAAAGGAGATTTGTTTCCAGGATGAGGCAAAATTAGGAGAAACAGAGTTTGCGCAGCCGGCAATCCTTACGATGAGCATTGCTGCACTGGAAGTGCTTAAAGAGCAGGGAGTCAGGGCTGAAATGACGGCGGGGCTCAGCCTTGGTGAATATTCGGCGTATGTTGCCAGCGGGGCAATGGATTTTGAAGAAGCAGTTGCTTTAGTTCAGAAGAGAGGAAAGTTCATGGCAGAGGCAGTTCCTTCCGGGGAAGGGGCTATGTATGCCATTATTGGTTTAGATACAAAGTTAGTAGAAGAAGCATGTGAGGAGGCAGTGCAGGAAGGCCTTGGCCTTGCTGTGCCGGCAAACTATAATGCGCCGGGGCAGATTGTAATTGCCGGAGCCACGAAAGCAGTGGAAAAAGCGGCGGCGCTTGCGAAGGAAAAAGGGGCAAAGATGGCAGTACGCTTAAAGGTAAGCGGCCCGTTCCATACCAAGATGCTGCAGCCGGCGGCGGAACGGCTTGGGCCGGAATTGGAGAAGATGCATATTTCACCAATGGAAATACCGGTCTATACAAATGTAAATGCAAAAGAGGTTGCTTCAGAAAAGGATATTATTCCAATTTTGACGAAACAGATTTGCTGTCCGGTGCGTTTTTCTGATATTATCCAGAATATGCATGAAAGAGGCGCAGATACCTTTATAGAGTTAGGGCCGGGGAAGGCTTTATGCGGTTTTGTAAAACGGACCTTAAAAGGCGTTACAATTTTGAATGTTGAGGATGAAAGTTCCCTGGCAAAGACAATGTCAAAGCTGCAGGAATAATAAAGAATTGCTTTGCGCAAAAAAACAGCGCAGGAAGGAAAGAGGTGGAGGATGTTAAAAGGAAAGACAGCGGTAGTTACCGGGGCTGCGAAGGGAATTGGAAAAGCAGCTGCGCTTGCTTTTGCAAAAGAGGGCTGCAATATTGTTTTAAATTACCATAGCAGTGTATCAGAAGAAACAATCCAGGAAATTGAATCCTGTAATGTAGCATGCCTTCCGGTCCAGGGGGACGTCAGTGATTTTAATTTTGCCGCTTCCATTGTAAAGCAGGCAAAAAAAGAGTTTGGCTCGCTGGACATTTTGGTAAACAATGCCGGGATCACACGGGACATGCTTTTGATGCGCATGAGCGAGGAAGAATTTGACAGTGTAATTAATACAAACCTGAAAGGGTGCTTTAATATGGTGCGCCATGCAAGCAGTATAATGTTAAAGCAGCGGAGCGGGAGTATCATTAACATGGCGTCGGTAGTCGGCGTTATGGGAAATGCCGGGCAGGCAAATTATGCTGCGTCAAAAGCGGGCATTATCGGCCTGACAAAATCAGCGGCAAAGGAGCTTGCGCAGCGCGGGGTTACCTGTAATGCGATTGCGCCGGGGTTTGTAGAGACAGATATGACTGCCGTGCTTACAGAAGAGCAGAAAGAGGCAATGTTAGCGGCAATCCCATTAAAACGTTATGGGAAGGCAGAAGATATTGCGGATGTGGCAGTATTTTTGGCAAAGCAGACATATATTACCGGACAGGTAATCCATGTGGATGGCGGCATGGTAATGTAAGAGGCCGTGAATGGTAACAATGGACTGTGGGAAGTAAAAGTCAGATTAAGAAGCGCCTGGACAATGCAGTGGCAGGAAGGGCGCGGAAATGAGGAAAAGATGGAGAAAAGATGTGTAATAACCGGACTGGGAGCAGTTACTCCGCTTGGCAGTACTGTAGATGCTTTTTGGAAAGGCATTAAGGAGGGCGTCTGCGGCATTGATTATATCAAAAAATTTGATGCATCCAGGTTAAAAGTAAAGATTGCGGCAGAGGTAAAGGATTTTGACCCGGAACTGTATATGACAAAAAAGGATATTAAAAGAAACGACCTTTTTGCAGTTTATGCATTGTCAGCAGGCGTACAGGCGTTTGAAGATTCAGGGCTTAATATGGAGCAGGAGGATGCAGACCGTGTTGGCGTCTTTGTAGGTTCTGGGACAGGCGGGCTGATGACCATGGAAGAGCAAGTCAGAAGGATGGACGAAAAAGGCCCGGCCAGGGTTTCTCCGTTTTTTATCACAATGACAATTGGAAATATGGCGGCTGCGAATATTGCAATCCGCATTGGGGCAAAAGGCCCGTGCCATGATATTGTAACTGCCTGTTCCACTGGGACAGACTGCATAGGGACGGCATTCCGCAATATTAAGCACGGATATTTGGATATTTGTATGGCAGGCGGCGCGGAAGGCTCTATTTGTGAAGTAGGGGTGGCTGGATTTACAAATCTGACTGCCCTGTCTACAGTAGAAGACCCAAAGAAGGCCTGCAGGCCATTTGATAAGGAAAGGGACGGCTTTGTCATGGGAGACGGCGCGGGAATCCTCGTGTTAGAGGAGCTGGAGCACGCTTTGGCGCGCGGCGCTAAGATTTATGGGGAAGTAGTCGGATATGGGGCAACAGGGGATGCTTACCATGTAACGCTTCCCGACCCGGAAGGGACAGGCGGCGCAAAAGCAATGAAGCTCGCAATGCAGGAAGCTAAGATAACGCCGGAGCAGGTTGATTATATCAATGCCCATGGAACAAGTACCCCGGCAAATGATGTTGGGGAGACAAAGGTAATTAAGAAAGCCCTTGGGGAAGAGAATGCAAAGAAAACGCCAGTCAGTTCAACAAAGTCTATGACGGGCCATCTGCTTGGGGCGGCAGGGGCAGTGGAGGCTATCTGCTGCGTTAAGGCATTGGAAGAGGGATATCTTCCGCCAACAATTAACTATCATACCCCGGATGAAGGGTGTGACCTGGATTATATTCCAAACCAGGGAAGGGAAGCAAAGGATGCGGTTTATGCACTGTCTAACTCTCTTGGATTTGGCGGACACAATGGAGTGCTTTGCTTTAAGAAGTGGCAGAATGTATAATAGAAAGGCATGGTAAACAGATATGCAGTATGAGGAAGTAAAAGAGCTGATTGCTATCTTTGAAAAAACGGATTTAAATGATATGGAAGTACAGTTGGATAATGCAAGAATCCGCCTGAACCGGGGCGCTGTTTCACCTTGGATGATGCCTGCCCAGCCTGTTATGGCGGCCCAGCCGGCAGCTATGCCACAGGTCGCTGCCGCAGTCCCTAAGCCTGCAGCAGCATCTGCTCCTGCAGCAGGGGACGTCTTACCAACGCCTGCGGCGGCAGTTTCTGTCCCAGGGGAATCTTTGGGGGCAGAGGGCATAGAGACCATTAAAGCCCCGATTGTCGGCACATTTTATCAGAGTTCTGCACCAGGGGAAGAACCGTTTGTTAAAGCAGGAGATGCTGTTGCAAAAGGAGATGTTGTCTGTATTATTGAAGCAATGAAGTTTATGAACGAAGTAAACAGCGAAGTAAGCGGTACGGTTGTAGACGTCCTGGTTAAAGACGGCGATTTTGTAGAGTATGGGCAGGATCTGTTCCGCATCAATACGCTTCATTGACAGGAGGGATAAAAGATGGTAATGGATATTAATGAAATTATGTCAATTATACCGCACAGGCAGCCGTTTTTGCTGATTGACCGTGTGGAAGAGATGGTTGAGGGAAAATCTATTACTGCAATAAAAAATGTCTCTTACAATGAGCCTTTTTTTGCAGGGCATTTTCCAAATGAACCGGTTATGCCGGGGGTATTGATTATAGAAGCAATGGCGCAGGCAGGCGCCGTAGCGATTCTGTCAATGGAGCAGTTCCGCGGGCAGACAGGGTATTTTGGCGGCATTAAAAATGTGAAGTTCAAAAGAAAAGTTGTTCCGGGGGATACGCTCCGTCTGGAACTGGAGATTGATAAGCTTAAAAGGAATATCGGAATTGGACATGGAACGGCTTATGTAGGGGATGAAGTAGCAGCAAGTATTGACCAGTTTATGTTTATTATTGGCTAGAGCGTGTACAGAGCCTGCTTTTGGCAGGAACTGGGCAGGCTCTGATGCCGGTTATTGGAGGCGCGGATGTTTGACAAGGTTTTGATAGCAAATCGGGGGGAAATTGCAGTCCGTATTATACGGGCATGCCGGGAAATGGGGATTAAGACAGTTGCTGTCTTTTCAGAGCCGGACCGCGAAGCGCTGCATGCACAGCTTGCAGATGAGTCGGTCTGTATTGGTTCTGCAAAGGCAGTGGATAGTTATAATAATATGACAAATATTATCAGCGCTGCTGTAGAAAAGAAGGTACAGGCAATCCATCCGGGGTTTGGGTTTTTATCGGAAAACAGTACATTTGCAGCAATGTGTGAAGAATGTCATATTAAATTTATCGGACCGGACCCGTCGGTAATTGATGCAATGGGCAATAAATCCAATGCAAGGGCTATGATGGTTCAGGCAAATGTTCCAGTAATTCCGGGAAGCGATGGTGTTGTAGAAGACATGGAACAGGCATATGAAACCGCGGAAAAACTTGGCTATCCCGTAATGGTAAAAGCCTCTGCGGGAGGCGGTGGAAAAGGCATCCGCATCGTCCACAGTAAAGAAGAGCTGCAAAAGGCTTATGAATCAGCAAAGGCAGAGACAAAAGCGGCATTTGGCGACGATACGATGTATATGGAAAAGGTGATTGAAAATGCGCGCCATGTTGAAGTGCAGGTTTTAGGCGATAATTTTGGGAATGTCATTCATTTGGGGGAGCGTGACTGTTCCCTGCAGAGGAAAAACCAGAAGGTTTTGGAAGAAGCGCCCTGCCCTGTAATATCGGAAAAAGTCAGGGAGCAGATGTGTTCTGCAGCTGTCCGTGCGGCAAAGGCAGCAGGTTACCAAAGCGCCGGGACAATTGAGTTTTTGTATGATAAATCTGGAAAATTTTATTTTATGGAGATGAATACAAGAGTTCAGGTGGAGCACCCGGTAACGGAGATGATTACAGGGGTCGATATTATTAAAGAACAGGTCAGGATTGCAGATGGGCAGAAGCTTTCCGTAAAACAGGAGGATATTTTGATTCAGGGCCATGCAATTGAGTGCAGGATTAATGCAGAAAACCCAGACAGGAATTTTGCACCCTGCCCGGGATTGATTGATTACCTGCTCCTGCCCGCAGGTGGTCTGGGAATCCGTGTAGATACGGCGGTTTATGAGGGATATGAAATTCCGCCATATTATGATTCCATGATTGCAAAGGTAATTGTACACGGAAAGGACCGTAAGGAAGCAATTGCTAAGATGAAACGGGCATTGTATGAGTTTATTATTTCTGGCATTGAGACGAATATTGAATTTCAGAACCGGATTTTGCATAATGAGGAATATCTGGCAGGGGAGTTCGATACTTCTTTTTTAGAAAAGAAATTGATTGAATGGAAGGAATGATATTTTGAATTTATTTGGCAAAAAAAGTTATTTTTCCCTTGAGGGCGGAGAAAAAGAGCGGACGAAAAGAAGCGATAAGAAAAGGCAAAAGGCGGAACCTTCTATTCCAGACGGAATGTGGATTAAGTGCAATACCTGTAAAGCAATTATCTATAAAAAAGAAGTGACAGAATATAAGCTTTGCCCCAATTGTGATGCACATTTTCGGATGAGCCCATCGGAACGGATTGCCATTACCTGCGACGAAGGTACATGGGTAGAACTGGACGCTAAGATGCGTCCGAAAAACCCGATGAATTACCCGGATTATGAACAGGTTATTGAAAAGGCGCAGAAGAAAGCCGGTATTTTGGAAGGCGTCGTGACCGGAAGATGCAAAATCTGCGGGCAGGATACAGTGCTTGCGATGATGGACAGTCATTTTATAATGGGGAGCATGGGCTCTGTTGTTGGTGAGAAGGTGACAAGGGCCGTGGAATATGCGACCGAAAACAGGCTGCCAATTATTATCTTTACAACATCTGGCGGCGCAAGGATGCAGGAGGGAATTATTTCCCTGATGCAGATGGCAAAAGTGGCGGAAGCCCTTGGCAGACATGATGAGGCGGGGCTTTTGTATGTTGCGGTCCTGACTGACCCGACAACGGGTGGGGTAACGGCGAGTTTTGCAATGCTTGGCGATATTATTCTTTCAGAACCAAAGGCTTTAATTGGTTTTGCAGGGCAGAGAGTGATTCAGGGGACAATCCATCAAAAGCTTCCGGAAGGGTTTCAGAGGGCGGAGTTCCAGCTGGAACATGGTTTTGTAGACCGGATTGTCCACAGGGAAAAGCTCCGTGAGGAATTAGGAAAGATTCTGCTTTTGCATAAGGAGGGGTAGTGTGAACGAGGCAATGAAATCGGTGTCGATTGTCCGCAAAATTGAGCGGCCAAATACAAGACAGTTTATAGATGCTATTTTTAATGATTTTATGGAATTCCACGGGGATCGTCTTTTTGCAGACGATGGGGCTGTGGTAGGAGGGATTGCTTTTCTGGAAAAGATGCCGGTAACAGTGGTTGGAATCCAGAAGGGGCATACGCTGGAAGAAAACGTGGCGTGCAATTTTGGCTCGCCGAATCCGGAAGGCTACCGTAAAGCGCTGCGCCTGATGAAGCAGGCAGAAAAGTTTCACCGTCCGGTGGTTACTTTTATCAATACCGCAGGTGCGTTTTGTGGGATTGGGGCGGAGGAACGCGGGCAGGGGGAAGCGATTGCAAGGAACCTGCTTGAAATGTCAAGGCTCAAAACTCCAGTAATCAGTATCTTTATTGGCGAAGGCGGAAGCGGCGGCGCGATTGCTTTGGCAGTTGGTGATGCTGTATGGATGCTGGAACATGGGATGTATTCTGTGCTTTCACCGGAAGGTTTTGCCAGTATCCTCTGGCGGGATTCTTCCAGGGTGGCAGAGGCTGCGGAACTGATGAAAATGACAGCAAAGGATTTGCTGAAAAATGAAGTGATTGACAGGATGTTCCCAGAGCCAAAGGAAGGGCTGGAAAATAATCTGGATGCTGTGGCAGCCGAATTAAAGAAAGCTTTATTAGAAACACTTTCCAAACTGATGGAAGAGGAGACTTCTCTTTTATTAGAAAATAGATATCAGCGTTTTCGTAAATTTGGTGAATTTGTGGAATCGTAGTTATTATTTACTGCTAATCAGCAATTCGCCAGGATTGACGGCGGAAAAATTTATTTTTTACCAAAACAGAACCAGTAGGCGGCTGGGAGAATTTTGGCAGAAACTAAGTTTTTCTGCCGTTTTTTCATTTTACAGCACGTTTCGGTAGATGATACTTTTTTGGATTGATTGAAATAAAATATTATAACTATGGGGGCTTTTTTTGGAAAGCGTTAAAATCTTATGGCAGGCAAGATGTTTTCAGCCTTTTTCAGGAACTGCCTTAGTAATAGCAGCTATGAAAAGTAATCGCTAACCAAATGTTCTTACAGATTAGAACTGTAGATGGTTGCCAATATTATTGTGTTATACCAGAATAAAAGTGGTATAAGCGATAGGGAATTGCGGAATCGTTCCTTTTGGCGTTACAATATAGGCAGGAACTTTGTAATGGTTTATATTAGGCTGATAAAGAGAACAGAAGGTACTTTTGGAGGATAGTGTGTAAAATATATTGTTTCCGGGGCAGAGCAGGGGTGGGCGGAAATAATAATTTATGCAGCAATTTGTGTCTGTGTGCCGCTTGACACAAATTGTTTTCGTGCGGAAAGCGGCGCAGAAATGCGGATTATATGATGAGAATATGTATATGTGACGATGAGGTACGGGATAGGGAAAGTATTGGGAAACATTGCGAAGATTTTTTTCGGAAAAAGGGAGTTACATATGAAATTAGTATGGCAGGGGATGCAAAGGGAGCATTAGAGATTGCCGAGAGGATGGATTTGCTTGTTTTGGATATTGAACTGCCGGGAATGGACGGGATTACGCTGAAAAACCAAATGCAGAGAAGCAAGCAGTGCATGATTTTATTTGTTACAAGCCATGACGAGATGATGCCGGAAGCATTTGGGATGAATGTACTTGGTTTTGTGGAAAAGAGGAACCTGTCATTTAAGTTGTACAGATATCTGACCCAGGCAGTGAATATGATGGGGCGTGACATTTTAATTGATGACAAATACCACAGCCAGGATATTGTGATGATTCATTCTGAAAGGGAATACTGCTGTTTGTATTTTGAAGATGGGATGACAGCACTTGTCAGGAGCAGTTTAAAGAATATGGAGCAGAAGTTGGAAGAGTCTGATTTTGTCAGAGTCAGCAGGGCCTGGCTTGTCCATATGAAATATTTGGAACGTATTGAGAAAAAGGAGGTGTGCGTGGCTGGGAGATGGCTTCCGGTTACAAGAGGGTGCAGGGAACTGCTTTATAAGGCCTACGAAAGATATTGTGAAAGAAATGCGAGGTACTATTGATGGAATTGAGTGTATATGATTGGGTTTATCAGATTATTGTGGAGGGCATCAAGTATATCCTAATTGCGCACTATTTCCTTGGATTTGTATTTAGCAAAAGGAAGGTAGCCTGTTTTCTGTTTTTGTATATTTTGTTAATTCCTGCTGTAGAATATTTGGATAACCGCTATATTATCTTTTCGTATTATTACGCATGGGGAGGTGTTTTGTTAATCGGTTTGTTTAAGGAGGGATTGAAAGAAAAGATAAAGGCATTTTTTATTATTTGGTTTCTGATTGCATTGGTGGATGCATTAATTGTGATGTTGTATGTTATGCTTCCTACAGTAATATTTACGAATCAAAATAAAGAAAAGGTGATGATATTTGGATGCTTAGGAGCGGTCTTTTGGGGAGTTATGGCTTTCAAAAGTAAAAAAATGCAGCAATATACGAAGAATTTTTGGAAAAGGTTGTCAAACTTGGAATATATTTTATCATTAGCTGTTTTGGCAGTAGGTTCTCTATTTGTAGGTGGTATGCAGGGAAGTTTAGATAATACAACAAAGATTTCCATGAGATCCACAACTTTTATATTAGGTGTTATTGTAATGCTGGTCTTTACAATTGTGCTTGCGTTATTTTTGCATACTAAACAGTCAAAGAGACAATTGGAAGAAATTAATCGGTTAAATGTCCAATATTTAGAGTTGCAGAAGAAATATTATAAAGATTCTTTAAATCAGTATGAAGATATGAGAAGGTTTCGGCATGATATTAACCATCATCTCTATATTTTATCAGAGTTAAGCAGAGAGGATAAAGTGGCAGAATTAAAAGGATATATTGGGACAATGGCGGAAAGCTATGAAAAGATGCGTGGTATCCATTCAGGAAATTTTATTGCTGACTGTCTTATTAGCCATACGCTTTACCAGCTGAAAGGGAAAGAAACATTTACTTTTGATATGGAAGGGCGTTTTCCAGAAACATTTTTTATGGAAGATATTGATTTCTGCATATTGCTGTCTAACCTGTTGGAAAATGCAAAAGAGGCATTGGAGAAAATAGCAGGGGAGTGTATGCTGCAAATTGAAGTAAAATATTTCCGCCAGTGGTTTTATCTGATAGTACGGAACAGCACGGACAAAGATACCATAGATTTTCAGGTGACCAGCAAGCAGGACAGAAGAAATCATGGATATGGGGTACAAAATATCTCTCGGATTGCCGAAAAATATAATGGAACAGTTCAGTGGAACTGTGAAAATGGCATGGCAGAAGTAAAATTAAAATTTAATGTGGAAAGGCTAAAATAGATATAAATTGCCTTTTTAAGGATAGTTATTTACAGTTTGTAGCAAAATATTGCAGTTCATAGCAAATGCTTTGCGCTGGGGGCTGGATTGGAATATACTGGTTATCAGAAAGATTGCAGTCTTACCTTATAGCGAAAGGGGTGAACAAAGTGGCTATGCCTTTAGGAGCTACAGATTTTTGGAGATTATTCCAATTGGTATTTGGAAATCTTTGATGGTAGCTGATTGGGTTTTGTAACTATTAACAATGCATTTACATACTCGATTTAACTTTTATTAACGTTTATTTACAATTATTTACAATTTTTATTACAGTTTTATGTTTAGTAAAATATCGCTTCTGGAAAGAATTGTGTTACATTTACGGAATGTATCCGGTTCTGAATATGTGATTCGTAAGATAAGGCTTAACAATACGGCAGGGTAAGAAGAGAGTTGGAAAAGAGGTATCGTGTAAGTGAAATGTTACCGAATGCATGAAAGAAAGGAAATTGCGGGGTGTAGGCTTTTCGTTTCGGTGTGATATGGAAATGGATTTATGGAACGGCAGATTTACCTATCATGGGTACAAGCTTATAATATGGGAAATTATAAGGATAAAAATAAGTTTTAGTAGTAAGTATAATAGGGGAAGCAGTGGATTTTTTTCAAGATTCGAGCTAAGAAGACTGCGGAATGTACAGGGACTGCAGAAAAGAAAAAGCGGAAAAATAAGCCCGAAAAAAAGAGGCGGCAAGTACAGAATATGGTTGTTCTGGAATGCCGCTTCTTTTTTGTCCTGCGATAGGAAATTGCGCTGTAACATAGTGGTTGTCGACAAGAATTGCGAAGCAATTCTTGCTAGGGCACCAGCGCTGGCGGTGCCCTTTTTTACAGTTTTCGGATGCCGTCTGATGCAATTGTAATCTGCCCTTCTTTCAGCAGATGCCCGATTCCCCGCTTAAAGGCATTTTTACTCATATGGAAACGGTTTTTAATTGCTTCCGGGCTGCTTTTGTCATGAAATGGGAGAAAGCCATTTTCCTGTTCCAGGTAGCGGTAAATAAAGGCAGCGTCTTCATTCATCTGTTCCGGGATTTTTTTCTTTATGCTTAATGTCAGGCGGCCGTCTTCCAGGACCTGGGCAACGCGCGCGTGAACCGGCTGGTTGATCCGATAGGTCTCAAATACCTCTTTTTGCGGGAGCAGGGCGGAATACTGGTCGTCGACTGCGATAAAAACGCCAAAATTTTCACTGATTTCATAAACACGCCCGCTGACCATATCATCTTTTTGGTAACCGGAATCATTTCTCAAAGCATTGTAGACATGCATGGAAGCGCAGAGACGTTCGCTTTTGTCAATATAAAGCGTGACCAGCACCGCGTCCCCCTCTTTTACTTCATAAAGCTGTTCTTTAAATGGAAGGAACAAATCTTTTGACAGCCCCCATTCCAGAAATGCCCCGATTGGCGTAACCTGGTTGACATAGAGGCGTGCAACGCCGCCAAGGGTAATATCCGGTTCAAGCATCGTTGCAATTGGCCTGTCTTCAGAATCTTTATACACAAATACATTTAATACATCCTTTAGCAATGTTCCCTCCGGTACCTGTGATTTTGGCAGGAGAATCTTTTCAGAATCTGCTCCATCCGGCGTGTTGAGGAAAACGCCAAAGTCTGTTTCTTTGGTTACAATCAGTTCTTGGTATTTCCCAAGTTCTATTTTCTGTTTCATTCTATGTCCTCTTTCTTTCATTATTAGCATGTAACGCTGTTTTGCTGAATAAGGAACTGTAAAAGTTATTTTCCTACAGTTCCTAAGGTTTGTACCGTAATTATTATAGTAGATTTGGAACAGGGTGTAAATAGTAATCACGCTGTAAGTGCCACAGTTATTAGTACAGTTCCTAAGATATACGGAAAGTGCTTAAAAGCCCATCGGCAGATTGGATATCAGATATGTACAAATATTTCTGCAAAGAAATAGGAAGCAGATACAATATATGATTTTGAAAACTATCTTGAAGTATTTGAGAAGGAGCTGATGGATTGATAAAAATCAGTGCTTGTCAACCAAGTAGGCACATATTATAATAAAAGTAAAGAAAAGGGGATTTGTTATTATGGAGAAAGCTTTTGAAGAACTGCAAATCAAGGATGATTTCATGTTTAGTGTTATCATGAGAAATCCAAAATTTTGCAAGCCTTTTTTAGAACGGATACTTAACATAAAAATATCCCGTATTGAATATCCGAAATCGCAGGAAACAATAGATATTTCTGCGGATGCCAAAAGCGTGCGTCTGGATATTTATGTGGAGGATGGAAAAGAAACTGTTTATAATATTGAAATGCAGACTACAGAGAATAGAAATCTTCCCAAGCGAACAAGATATTATCAGGGGATGATAGACCTGAATATCTTGGAAAAAGGGGATAATTATAAAAATTTGAAACGGAGCTTTGTCATTTTTGTATGTACCTTTGATCTGTTTGGTGAAGGGAGACACATTTATACCTTTGAAAATCGCTGTCTTCAAAATCTGAAGTTGGGTCTTGGAGACGATACAACAAAGATTATTTTAAATACTAAGGGTACGATGGACGATGTTTCACAGGAAATGAAAAGACTGCTTGATTTTATTGACGGTAAAGAGCCGGAGGACGACTTTACCAGAGAATTGGATGAGGCGGTACAGTCCGTTAGAAAGAATGAGAAATGGAGGTTGGATTATATGACTTTGCAGATGAATTACCAGGAGAAATATGAGCAGGGCATTGAGCAGGGCATTGAGCAGGGCATTGAGCAGGGTGTAGAACAGGAAAAAATAGATTCAGCAATGAGAATGATAGAAGATGGAGATTTGTCATTGGAAAAGATTGCAATGTATTCTGGGCTCACTCTGGAACAGGTGCTAGCATTGGAAAAGGAATTACAACCGGTATGATACTTGTTTAAGTAGATTGAGAACTAGGCGGGTGTGTATAAATTTTTGTTTTAAATCCAGCTTTTTTATGCAAACTGACGAAGATGGAAAAAATTTCATATAGGTGCTGGAGAAAAAAATGGAATAGTGTTATAATAGCCTAGCACGCAAAAAGTATAGAGCGTGTTTGATGCGGTTTCCTTATATAGTATATTGGAAGCAGCTATGGAATGGAGGGTTAGTATGACAGAGATTTCAACAAAGAATGCACCAGCGGCAATTGGGCCATATTCGCAGGCAGTTGAGGTAAATGGGATGATTTATACCTCCGGGATGATTCCGATTAACCCACAGACAGGGGAATTGGTAAATGGCACGGTTGAGGAGCAGGCAGAGCAGGCATTTTCCAATTTGAAGGCATTAGTTGAGGCATCGGGTTCTTCTATGGGGCATGTGGTCAAAACGGTTGTTTTTATTAAAAATATGGATGATTTTTCAAAAATTAATGCAGTTTATGAAAAATATTTTGTTAAGCCATATCCGGCAAGGTCTTGTGTTGAGGTTGCCAGGCTTCCAAAGGATGTTGCACTGGAAGTGGAGGCAATTGTAGAGAAATAAAAATATATTTATTAAGTTTTCTACATAGGTAGTTACTACCTGTGTAGAATTATTTTTTCTTAAAATTTTTTGTATAAAAAATATGAGATTTTGAAAAAAGCCCGAAAAATCAAGGGAAATCGGAGAAAATTTATCTCTTAAAATTAAACGACAAGTATTGACAAAGTATGCAGGCGTTGTTATAATGTGTTCGTTGGTGTAATAAATTCGTAATAATTATTACACAGAAGTGACCCTTATTACATATTTGGGTTTAAGTTAAACATGAACATAATAATGAAGAGATGATAATTACTATTGGAGGGATATTATGATTAAGACAAGATGGGTAAGGAATGCAGCAGTTTTCGGTACCGCAGTTACACTGTCATTAGCATGTGTAGGCTTTGCAAAAGAGAGTACTGCCGCAGGCTTTTGCCAGGAGACAGATATGGCGGGTCTTTCCTTGTCGTTAGATAAGTATTATACTGAAAATTATTCAGCACCAAAGGAAGCAGCTCCTGTCAGCAGCAGTGCAGATGCGACAGCATCACCGGCTCCTGAGGCAAGTGCAGCGCCTGCTGAAGAAAAAGAAGAGACTAAGAAGAAGACAGAAGAGACAAGAAAAGAAGAGACAGTGGCAAAACAGTTCCGCGACTTGGGAATTGCAGACGTCAGCGACTATGTCAATATCCGCAGTAAGCCTACTACGGAAAGTAAAATTCGTGGCAAGCTTTACAGAGGTTCAGCAGCTAAGATTATCGGTGAAAAAGATGGCTGGGTAAAGATTGAGTCTGGCAGTGTCAGAGGGTTTATCAGAAAAGATTTACTGGCAATCGGTGAAAAGGCGCAGAAGCTGGCAGGCAAGTTTGGTACAGCATATGCGATTGTAAAACCAGGGACAATTACTTTGAATGTTCGTTCTAAGAAGAGCACAAAGTCTACGATTGTTACACAGATTCCAGAAGATGAAAGATATGAAGTAATCGGTGAAAGTGATAACTGGTATAAAGTTACAATTGATGAAGGTACAAGAGGATATGTAGCAAAAGAGTTTATCAAGACACGCGTCCGCTTTAAGAAGGCAGTTTCAATTGCAGAGGAGAAAGCAGAGCAGCGCAGGAAAGCAGCAGCAGAAAAGGCAGAACAGGAGCGTCTTGCAGCTTTAGCAGCAGAGAGGGCAGCAGCGGCTCAGTCAAGTAGTTCAAGCAGTTCTTCTTCAAGCAACAGTAGCAGTTCCTCAAGCAGTTCAAACCATAGCTCTAGCAACAATAGCTCTTCCTCAAGCAGCTCAAATCATAGTTCTAGCAGCAGTAATTCTTCAAGCAGTTCAAATAAGACGCCGGCAGTTCCTTCTGGGACTTCAGGTTCTGCAATTGCTAACTATGCTTGTAAGTTTGTAGGAAGGCCTTATGTATGGGGTGGTACAAGCTTGACAAACGGAGCAGATTGTTCTGGGTTTACAATGAGCGTTTATGCACAGTTTGGATACAGCCTGCCTCATTCTTCAGCGGCACAGGCAGGTTATGGAAGAAGCGTCAGCCTTTCCAGCCTTCAGCCAGGAGATTTGCTCTTCTATAAGAATGGCGGCAGAATTGGCCATGTAGCAATTTACATAGGCGGCGGCCGTGTAGTTCATGCAAGCAATGCAAGAGATGGCATTAAGATTTCCAGCTACAACTACAGACAGCCAGCTTGTGCAAGAAGGATTGTTGGTTAATGGTATTGTTTTAAAAATAAAATATCCGAAAAGCATCGTGTGAATGTATGCGATGCTTTTCTTTTGTGTTATAAGAAACTGCGCTGTAACATAGTGGTTCACCAATAGAAAAGGAAAGCAGAAAGGAACAGGCTGGGAAAATGAAAGATTTTAAGCGTGGAATGAAGGATGGGCTGCCAATCGCCTTAGGGTATGTGTCTGTCAGTTTTACGTTTGGGCTGATGGCAGTATCTGCCGGCATGGACTGGTGGCAGGCAGTATTGATTTCAATGACAAATGTTACTTCTGCAGGCCAGTTTGCGGGGCTTGACATTATGGTGGCAGGAGGGGCAATGGTGGAAATGGCATTGTCACAGTTTGTTATTAACCTGCGGTATGCACTGATGTCTTTATCCCTTTCGCAGAAGGTGGATAAGACCGTGTATACAATATACCGTTTTATAGTAGGGTTTGGGGTGACAGATGAAATTTTTGCCGTAGCAATGAGCCGGGATAGAAAAGTCAGCCGTTATTATATGTTTGGGCTGATTGCAGTGCCATATTTTGGCTGGGCAGGCGGGACTTTGGCGGGCGCTGTCCTTGGAGGGATTTTGCCGGAAATTGTACGTTCGTCCCTTGGAATTGCTATCTATGGGATGTTTTTGGCAATTATTATCCCAAAAGCTCATGAAGATTCCAGATACATGAAGGTAATTCTTATTGCAATTGCTTTAAGCTGCTGTTTTAAATGGATTCCAGGGCTGAACCGTGTATCTTCTGGGTTTGTGATTATTATCTGTGCTGTCGCTGCCTCTGCGGCAGGCGCACTCTTTTATCCGGTTTTGGATGGGGAAGGGAAGGAGGATGAAGAGTAATGGGGGTTACAGAATTTTTTATGTATCTGGCAGTAATGGCAGGCGTTACTTATGCAATCCGTGCCGTTCCGCTGGTATTGTGTAAAAGGGAGATAACGAACCGCTTTTTGCGCTCCTTTCTGGCATATGTGCCGTATGCTGTCCTTGGGGCAATGACGTTCCCGGCAATTTTTTATTCAACAGACGGTTATTTGGCCGCCGCCGCAGGGACAGCCGTGGCGCTTGTACTGGCCTTTTATCGGAAAGGGCTGCTGCTTGTGGCAGTGGGGGCGTGCCTTGCCGCTTTTCTGGTAAAAATTATTTGAAACGATTCTTGACTTTGGTATGAAATCGTACTATTATAGCATAGTACGATTTCATACCAAAAGGAGGTGTTATATGGCGGACTGTGTCTCAAAGGAAATAAACCGTTATAATTACCTGGTTAGTGAAATGGATTCTGTTTACCATGAAGCAGCATTGAAGCTTGGTTTGTCGGATAGTGCACTGAACATCCTTTATGCAATATGTGATAATGGGGAAGGCTGCCTGCTCCAGGATATTTGCTTTTATACAGGGATGAGCAAGCAGACGATTAATTCTGCGCTCCGTAAACTTGAGAAGGAAGAGGTTATTTATTTAGAACCTCTTAATGCTAAGTCTAAAAAGGTATATTTAACGGAAAAAGGGGAAAAACTGGCTGGAATGACGGCAATGCGGATTTTGCAGATAGAAGATGAAATATTTGCATCATGGAAAAAGGAGGATGTTGAAAAGTACCTTGAATTAACGGAAAAATATCTGGATTGTCTGCGGGAAGGGATAAAGGGATTATAGGAAGATGATACAATTATCAGAACATTTTACTTATCGGCGTTTGCTGCGTTTTACGTTTCCATCAATTGTTATGATGGTTTTTACTTCTATTTATGGTGTTGTGGATGGATTTTTTGTTTCTAATTTTGCAGGGAAGACGTCTTTTGCGGCCGTGAATTTTATTATGCCGGTTTTAATGATTTTGGGGTGCATTGGGTTTATGTTTGGCACGGGAGGAAGCGCCCTGATTTCAAAGACAATGGGAGAGGGCAAAGACCAGAAGGCAAAAGAGATTTTTTCTATGATTGTCTGTGTGTCTGCTATGCTGGGGATTTTCTTTGCAACACTGGGGTTTATCTTCCTGCGGCCAATTGCTGTATTTTTAGGGGCAGAAGGGAAGATGCTTGAGGATTGTATTCTTTATGGGAGGATTATACTGGTTTCGCTGCCATTTTATATTTTGCAGTTTGAGTTTCAGTGCCTGTTTGCAACAGCGGCAAAACCGAACCTTGGATTATATATTACAGTTGTATCCGGACTGACCAATATGGTTTTAGATGCAGTCTTTGTTGCAGGTTTTGGCTGGGGACTGGTTGGGGCTGCCGCAGCAACGGTATTTAGTGAGTTTGTTGGGGGCGTCCTTCCATTGATATATTTTGGGCGTAAAAATACCAGCCTGCTTAAACTTGTGAAATTCAGGTTTGACTGCAAGGCTCTTTTCAGGACTTGTACAAATGGCGTGTCAGAGTTAATGAGCAATATCTCTATGTCGATTGTCAGTATGCTGTATAATGCGCAATTGATGAAGTATGCCGGGGAGGATGGGGTTGCAAGCTATGGCGTATTGATGTATGTCAGCATGATTTTCCAGGCAATTTTTATTGGATATGCAGTTGGGGCTGCGCCGGTGGTTGGGTATCAGTTTGGCGCACAGAACCATTTGGAACTGAAAAGCCTGTTGAAAAAGAGTTTAGTGATGACAGGGACTTTTGCCGTAACGATGTGCCTTGCGGGGGAAACGTTAGGAAAGCCTCTTTCAGTACTTTTTGTAGGGTATGACAAAGATTTGCTGGATATGACGGTACGGGCATTTACCATTTTTTCCATGTCGTTCCTGTTTTCAGGTTTTACGATTTTTGGCTCGTCATTTTTTACTGCGCTAAATGATGGGCTGACTTCTGCATTGATTTCTTTTTTGCGTACGATAGTGTTCCAGATTGCCGCAGTCCTTCTTTTCCCTATACTTTGGGGAGTAGATGGTATCTGGTGGTCAATTGTGGCGGCAGAAGTGATGGCGATTACTGTAACGGCAGTGCTTTTGTATGCAAAGCGGAAGAAATATCATTATACTTGAGAAATTGGATATTATTCTTGAACTTATTCAGGGATTATGCTATATTATAAAAAAGGGAAGCCAGAGAAGCGGCTGCCCCTCATAATAACGTCAGCGTGTTACAAAGTAACAGCCGCCAGCTACGGGGAATAGTTGGCGGCTGCTTTTTTTGCTCTTTAAAAATCTGATAGTCTGGAGGGCTTTTATACCCTCCGAATGAAAAAGAGGGGATGCCGCCTTTAGCTCTCTGGTTTCACATGTCACAAATTATATCATATGCTGTTTTAATTCTCAAGTATCAAGTGATATCATTATACTTGAGAAATTGGATGAATTAGTGTATAATATTCAAGAACTGTTAAAGTTTTGCAGAAGAGCCAAACTTTAGCAGTTTGTGATAATTACAAAGAGATATTACGTCCTGTAGCTTTATGGCACGGGGAAAAGGGGGAAAGAGCATGAATAAAAAATCTTTAAAAATTTTGGTATCAGTATTATTGGTATTTTCGCTGGTATTCCAAATGTCGTCAGGTTCACAGGCAAAGGCCGCTGTCAAGCTGAATATGACAAAGGTTACGCTTACGTTGAATAATACAGTGGATTTATACCTTGAAAATACATCTTCAAAGCCAAAGTGGTCATCAAGCAAGAAATCAGTTGCAACGGTAGACTCCAGTGGGGAAGTTACGGCAAAAGGACCGGGGACGGCAAAGATTACCGCAAAGGTTGGGAAGAAGCAGTATGTATGTAAGATAAATGTGCCAAAACAATACCTTAGCAGTAAGACAGTTACCTTAAATGCAGGTGAGAGTAAAAATCTTAGGATGTATGGGGTGTCGAAAACAGATGATATTTTCTGGTGCAGCGATAATGAAGATATTGCTACAATATCATCCAGTGGCAAGATTACTGCTGTAAGGAATGGTAAAACAACAGTATATGCTATTTTAAATGCCGGGCTGGGCGAGACATACTCATGTGATGTTATTGTCCAGGGAGGCCAGGAGGCAACGCCATCGCCAGTGCCGCCAGCGTCTGCATCCCCGTCGCCATCCCCGTCTGTTTCACCATCGCCGACGCCAACGCCAAACTTAAACCCAGAAGATTACTATAATGGGAATCGGATTGTCCAGAAAACGAAAGCAGGATTTTATCATACGGATATTGTTGATGTAGGGAAGTATTTTTCAAGTGATATTGAAACATATGTTATTAAAAACGAGTCAAGCAACAGAGGGATTGCCTATGTGGATAAGGTTGTCAATAACCGACTGGTTATGGTCCGTACGGGCGGCTATATCGGGACTGCTTATATTACCCTGACTTGTAATACAGAAAGGGTTGTGCTTCGCTATAATGTGGAGCATAAACAGATAGACATTACAGGGATTTATGTTGATACACCTGGAATCACGGTAAAGGCAGGGGATAAGATTAAAATCCATATTGATACGATGATGGATAATGCATTTAAGAGTGCGACATTCTATCTTAAATCTTACGAGCTGAATGTCCCTGCCAGGGTTAGTGTGACAGATTTTGTGAAAGACCCGAAAATGCCATACAGCTATGTTGCGGAACTGACAATATCAAAGGATATGCCTGCAGGTATGTGGGGCCTTGACTGGTGTATGGTTTATGATGACAAAGGGTATGTCGAAATGGTAAATGCGAATGGCACGGTAAATGAGTTTGCAGATACATTTTTCTTCTTTGTAAGGTAGATATTGCGTAATTTGAAGTTCGCCAAAAAGGATATGATGTTTATATCGGTAAGAAACTGAAAGTTTCTTTGCACACTGATGAAATAGAGTTTGTTTAAGTCAAAATAGAGCCGCCGGTTAAACACTGGCGGTTTTTATTCTCGCGTATGCAACGAGCCAAATGCATGCATGCTTGCACTTGGCGACTGCGCGCGGGTCAAATACCCCGCCCCTCTGGGGCGAACAAGCTAAAGAGAAGCTAAGTCATGCCCCGTTGCTCTGCTGCGGGGTATTTGACTGGCTTAAATCGGTACAACTCCTGCCCGAATCTGTTGTAAAATTGAATTAGGAGGTGCTTTATATGAAAAATTCTTATCCGGTTATTTTAACGCCCGATAAGGTCGGCTATGTGGTGTATGTTCCTGATTTCGATATAAATACCGAGGGCGACACGTTGACAGAAGCTATTGAAATGGCAAGGGACGCAATAGGGGTGGTTGGCATTGATATGGAAGATGATGGAGAATCTTTACCAGAGCCGACAGTGGTATCAGCGGTAAAGGCTGGTTCAGCAGCGGATATCGTAACGCTGGTTGATGTGGACTTCGGAGAGTATCGCAAAAAGAACGATATGAGGGCAGTCAAGAAAAACTGCACAATACCGTCATGGTTGAATTTTGAAGCCGAAAAAGCGGGAGTGAATTTTTCAGCGATATTGACGGCGGCACTCAAAAGCGAGTTGAAAATTCAAGGCTGATAGGTGTAAGTAAGAGGGAAAGGCAGTAGAGAAAATCTATTGCCTTTTTCGATATTGATATAAAATAGCGACATTTATGCAGTATAGTAAAGTTATATTTTATGAATTGAGGGATTTTATGAAGAAACTAATACAAGAATTTTACTTTCTTATGATGAGAATACAAAAAAATAATTTATCACGAAATTTGACTGCTGCGAATTTACCATTCGCAAGATATTGAAAAAATGTGACTATCAGAGTTAGAGTTGGCGCACGTAAAATGCAGCCTTATACTAACATAAACAGGTGATTTTCTTATTGATACTGCACAGGCAATTTTATGGGCAACGAGTGAATGCAAATCGGGAAGATGTTAAACCCTTCGTCGGTACAGGTTGCGGCCTTTTTGCTTAGCTTTTGAAACTGTTTTATAAAAGTCTTCTCGCCCCCTTTGATACGCAGCTTGAAGGCTTTGCCTTTCATTAACTGCTTGTGGACCTTTTTGGCGGTCTATTGATCGACCTTCTTAACCGTAATGGTCGTGCTCTTCGCACTCACTTTCATCTGCGGAGAAAGCAACCCAATCGCCATCGCCAGCCCAAGAATCATCAACAACTTGCTAGGTTATACTTATTTCTATCAAAGAAAGAGCGTACTATTGCCTTAAACCCACGACTGCTGGGCGCACTCAAGCAGTGTTACCTCCACCGCCGGGGCGATTATATTTTCGCTAACAATCGCAAAGAGCCAAAGGCTATCAGCCGGGTGCAGGCGTGGCGGATTATCCATACCGCAGTCGTGGAGCTGGGGATTATGGGGAAAATTGCCTGCCATTCTTTGCGGAAGACCTGGGGATATCATGCAATCATAGACGGTGATGTGTCGCTGGCAGTAGTTGTAGATATCTATAACCACAGCAGTTACGAGACTACTAAGCTTTATCTCGGCATCAGGCAGGATGAACAGGACGAGGCAATTCTTAAAATGACATTATTCTGAACCCACAACAGATATTTCTTAAAAATGTTTATATTCATGCCGTAAGATGTTATAATAGTTTTTAATAGGATTATGCCAATTTCATTTTATTAAGAAGAAGGAGGAGAGCCGGGATGAGTACATTAGAAAACACGATTTCCATGCTGGAAGTGCTGCCGGAGACTGATTTAATTAAAATCCAGGATTACGCCAGAAGCCTGTTCAAGCAACGTGGGGCAGAGTGCCCATTTCCATTGCTGAGCGAAGAGGATATTATCAAGATCGCAGAGACTTCCGAACGGCAGATTGCCAACGGCGAATGCAAAAACGCCAAGGATTTTCTTTCAGAACTGAGGCAGGAATATGGTATATGAAGTTATTTTATCGACAGAAGCGCAGGAACATTTCAGAAAAATTCTCCATTATCTGATTTTTGAACTCCAAAGCGACCAAGCAGCGTCCAGGGTTGCAGATGATATGGAGGAAACCACAGCAAAGCTTTCCACTGTGGCCGGCAGCCTTAAGCTGTGTGACCATCCCCGCTTGCGGGCTTTGGGATATCGGACAATCCATTTCAGGCGGCATAAATATTTTATGCTGTATAAAGTCGTAGGCAGTGAAGCGCATGTCCTCGGAATCTTCCATGACCTGCAGGATTATGAAAGCATTTTTTAGGTTCAAATCCTGACAGCAATAAGATACTTAATATCTCGGAGCCAGCTCCCTGGAGTAAACATCCGTATAACTCGACTGATATCTTCCAGCCTGTGCAAAGGACCATAGATAAGTCAGTGCGCTGAGGTTAAATACCTCGCTGGAGACCATCTTGAGTAGAACGGATTTTGCGGACATTCAAAATAAAAAGAATGTGGGGGTAGCAGACAATGGCAAAGACGATTTTTGAGGAACTGGGCGGCAAATATGAACGGTAAGGAGATTACTTAATACCGTGCTTGACTGTATCCGCCGAAGAAGAACAGCCGATAGGCACATGGGGACAGCGGCATCTGGGCTATCTGAAGCAGTACCGCAGGGTTACATACACCAATCTTCTCACAAGTGGCAAACTGAACGCTTATCTGGCCGACATCGATATGCCTTTCACTAATTTGGAATAAAAGACGGTTCATTATTCTGTTTGAAGTTATGAGCGATACATAGTATAATATTCAGAAAAAGAAAAAGGTGGTATAACCATGAAAAATAAAATGCTCTCCCAGAGTGTTGCTGATAGTATCCTATCTATGATAACCATAGAAAAACGTTTTTCTGTTGGGGACAAACTTCCAAACGAAATAGAATTGTCAGAGGAACTTAATGTGAGCCGTACCACGTTGCGAGAAGCAATAAGAATATTGGTTGCTTATAATATACTGGAAATTAGACGTGGAAAAGGTACTTATGTTACAGAAAAGGTGCTTGAACAGCCGCAGGATTTGGAACAGCTCTCTACGGTCAAAGTAAATGCAAAAGACCTTTATGAAATGCGGCTGATTTTCGAGCCAGAAGCTGCTTATCTTGCGGTTGTCAGAGGAACAGATGCGGAAATAAAAAGGATACTTGATTACGGAAAGCGTATTGAAGATGAAATTAGAAATGGAAAGGATAGAACCAAAGACGAACATTCTTTTCATAAAGCGATTGCACAGGCAACGCATAATGAATTTATGAATAAACTCATGCCAATATTATATCAAGCTATTTCAAAGGGAGTTGTATTATCTACGCAGAGCGAAAAAGCAATTAACGACACGATAGGCGACCATAGGATGATAATGGAATTTCTGGAACAACGAAATGCGGAAGGAGCAAAAAACGCCATGAGAATTCATATTATGCACGCCATAAAAGAATTAAATATTGAATGAGGATTTAGCACTTGCAATAAAAGCAGGTGCTTTTCTTTTAGATATAGACATAATACAACGTATTGACATTAGACAACATAAGGAGTATAATATTAAAAAATTTTATATAAGGAGGACGGCTTATGAAGTATATTGATGTATCTACATGGAAAAGAGCCATGCATTGCGAGGTGTTTAGTAACAGTGTTCAACCGCAGTATTGCGTTACTTTTGATGTAGACATAACAAATTTTCTCTCCCAAGTAAAGAAACGGCGATTTTCATTCACATTTTCTTTTGTGTATGCGGTAACGAAATGTGCAAACGAAATTGAGGAGTTCCGTTGTCGATTTGTGGACGGGAAACCCGCTATTTTTGAAACAATCAATACGTCATTTACATATCTTAATGAAACCACAGAACTTTTTAAGGTGGTTAATGTTCCAATGCAGGAAACGATTGAAGATTATGTTGTTTTAGCGAAAAAGACAGAGGAAAATCAGACAGACTATTTCGCCTCGCCAATGGCAAATGATATTTATCAGTTTTCTCCTTTTCCGTGGGTATCTTATACTCATATTTCTCATACTGAATCGGGGAAAAAGAATAATGCCACCCCATTGTTTGACTGGGGAAAATTCTATGAAAAAGATGGAAAAATCTATCTGCCTTTTTCCATACAAGTGCATCATTCATTTGTTGATGGCGTACATATTGGAAAACTTGCGGAAAAGTTGCAGTGTTATTTGGGTAGCTTTGAGTAGGTGTTTATATGTTACGGAAACAAGCTTTTTCACCAGAAAAATATGATAAGAACATAATGGCTGCTCTCCCATATTATGAAGAATACTTCAAGCAAATAATAGAAATTGTCCATACGGCTTTTCACATACCGATAGCATGGTTAGACATAGGCTGCGGAACTGGAAAAATGGCAGATATGGCGATTAGAAATCTTCAAGTAGAGAATATGGTTTGTTGTGACAATTCGCCGCAAATGCTAAAGATAGCGAAAGAACGTGTCTGTTCTTTGAAGGTTGATTTTCGGAAAGTTCTGATACAAAACCTGCAATATAATTCAGACTTTGACATCATAACGGCAATTTTAATTATTCATTATCTTGAATATGAGGAAAGAATTGCAAGTATCAGAAATTGTTATAACGCTCTAAAAAAGAATGGTCTGTTTTTTACAGTGGAAAATTTTGCACCTAATAACGAGTGTTTAAAAGATTATATCTGGAACGGTGGAAAAAGTATCAGTACGAAAATGGGAAAAGCGAAGAAGAATGTCAAAGCCATATACTTAGATATAATACAGAATACTTTCCAGTCACCATTATGGAGCAAATTCATGTATTGCAGGAATGTGGATTTAAAAATGTAGAAATCTTTTGGTGTTCTTATATGCAAGTTGGAATCTTAGGAATTAAATGAATCAAAAATCAATAGCCAGTTATCTGGAAGACTGGCTGAGGCAGAATATAGAAAAAGAACGTGATAAGTATGCGGCAGAATTAGACGGGCTGCGCCGGGAAAAAGATAAGCTGGAGCGCCAGCGTAAAAAACTGCTTGAAGCGCATTATAATGACGCTATCCTTCAAAAGCGAGCAGCAGAAAATCGCTAAACAGCTTGCTGCAATCGACCACCAGTTAAAGGCATACGATTATACATTCACTACCGTAATTGAGCGGCTGGACGATGCAATAGAACTAATTGCCGACTGCGGCTTAACCTACCGCATGGCAAACGACAAGATGAAGAAACTGATGAACCAGGCCATTTTTACACGCCTGTTAGTCGGTCCTGATGGAACAGTGACGGCAGAATTTGCTGAACCTTTTAATATGCTGGTAGAACCGGTGAAAGATAAACTGGCGCAATTGAATTCTTCCAAAGACAACGAAGAAGTCCATGAGCATCTGCTCATGGACTTCCTATCCTCAATACCCAGCCGCTTAGCAAATTTTTTTGGTAAGGGTTGGAGTAAGAACTTTCTGGTGCCGGTGGTGGGACTCGAACCCACACACCCTTGCGGATAACAGATTTTGAGTCTGTCTCGTCTGCCAATTCCGACACACCGGCTTGTCAATTATTATCGAACAACATTCATTATCTTAACATTGAACGTAGATTTTGTCAAGGGGCACATCAGAAAACTTTTTATGCACTTTTTGGAACTTTTTGGAGATATGTAGTATACTGTTACTATTCACGGCCAGAGATTGTTGCAAAGTAATTTGAGCCGCCGAAGGCGGCGTGGGGGATTTTTATGAAATTTTTGCATTTATCAGATTTGCATTTTGGCAAGCTGCTTCATGGATATGATTTGACAGAGGAGCAGAGAAAATGCATCCAGGATATTATAGAAGTGATAAAGAAGGAGCAGCCGGATGCTGTTGTGGTTGCAGGGGATATTTATGACCGTTCTATGCCGTCGGGGAATGCGATGACATTATTAGAGGAACTGCTTCTTGGGATTGACGGGGCGGCACCACAGGGAAAGCCGGTGGAGACGATGATTATTGCAGGGAACCATGACTCTGCGCAGAGGCTTCAGTATGGGAGTTCATTTTTAAGGCGGCATCATATCCATATTGCTGTTCTGCCTCCGCAGGGGGATGGAGAAAAGTTGCAGAAGCTGGTGCTTACGGACAAGTATGGTGAAGTGAATTTTTACCTTCTCCCTTTTGTAAAGCCGGGGATGGTCCGTCACAGAGTACCGGAAGGGACGGTTCTGACAACAGAGGATGCGGTGCGGTATCTGCTGGAGCAGGAAGAGATAGATTATTCCCAGAGAAATGTGCTTGTGTCACACCAGTTTTATGTGAATGGGGGCAGGCAGCCGGTAACATGTGATTCAGAAGCACCCCGCCTGACAGTTGGCGGTTTGGATGAAGTTAATGCGACAGTTGTAGAACGTTTTGACTATGCAGCGCTTGGCCATATACATAGCCCGCAGGAGATTGGCAGCCCTAATATACGGTATTGTGGGACGATGTACCCGTATTCTGTCAGCGAGGAAGGGCAGGAAAAGTCGGTAACCGTGGTGGAACTTGGGGAGAAAGGAAACCTGGAGCTGCGTTTTATTCCATTTTCGCCGGAGCGTACAGTACGGAGCATCCGGGGGACTTTAAAAGAAGTTGCCGAAGCTGCGCAAAAAAATGGGGATGCTCCCTGCCAGGATTATGTTAAGGTAATCCTGACGGATGAAGAGACGGTAGATTCGCCAAAAGATTATTTGGAGCGGTATTATGACTATATTTTGGAGGTAACAATAGATAACAGCCGGACAAGGCAGATTTTAGAAGAAAATACGGCGGATATACGGGAATTAACGCCTTTGGAAGCATTTGAAGGATTTTTTTGTGAGGTGACGGGACACCCGATGAATGAAGGGGAGAAAAAGGCGTTTCAGGAGATTTTAGGAGAGCTGGAGGATTAAAATGAAGCCAAAAAAATTAGTGATGTCAGCCTTTGGTTCTTATGCCGGGGTGGAAACGATAGATTTTGAAAAAACAGACCATGGACTTTTTCTAATTGCAGGGGATACTGGGGCTGGGAAGTCTACAATTTTCGATGCAATTATGTTTGCACTTTATGATACAATGAGTGGGAAAGAGCGGAAAAGCAATATGATGCGCAGCGAGTATGCAGAAGGGGCGGTGGAGACATTTGTAGAATATACTTTTTCTTATGGGGCGGCGTCAAAGAAGGAGACATATGTTGTAAAACGTTATCCTGCGTATGAGAGACGTTCAAAGCGGAAAAATAAAAATGGGGAATACAGCATGACAAAGCAGCCGGGAAAAGTAATCCTGATTTTACCGGATGGGAAGGAATTTCAAGGAAAGGCTTTTGAAACGAACCAAAAAATTCAGGAAATTATCGGGCTGAATGCAGAGCAGTTTAGTAAAATTGCGATGATTGCGCAAGGGGAATTCCAGGAGCTGGTTATGGATAAGACAGGCAAGCGGAAAGAAATTTTCCAGCAGATTTTTTCAACAGGGATTTATGAAAAAATTGAAAAGAAAATCTGGGAAAAGTCGAAAGCGAGCCTTGGGGCCGTAAAGGAAAATATGACAAAGATAAAGGAAACGGCAATGGGGGCTGAGTTTCTGGAAGAGGATGAAAAAGAGAAGTGGCAGGAGGTAAAAGCTTTTTTGGAAACAGAGCCGGAAAAGGTTCTGGATTTTCTTGAGGATATGGCAGGGCGGCGGAAAAAGGAAACGGCTGCTTTGGAAAAGGAATTCCAGGAATTGCAGGAAAGGCTTACAAAAAGTGAATTAGTATATCAGGAAGCGGTTCGGCTGAACCAGATGTTAAAAGAATATAAGAAAGTACAGGAAATGAAGAAGGGGCTGGACGCAGGAAAAGAGGAAATCGAACAGAAAAAGCAGAAGTTAATCCGTTCAGAAGCCGCAGGTATTGTACAGAAGGAAGAAGAGCAATATATCCGTATAGAGAAAGAACATGCACATTGCCTCCAAAAGGAAGAGGAGTATCAAAAGGAGGAGGGGGTTCTTTTGGGGAAGCAGCAGGAGGCGGCAGAAAAGCAGAAAATTTGGAAAGAGGGGTTTGGAAAGAGGCAGCCGGAAAATTTGCAGGAGCAGGGCAGGGTTTCGGAAGAAATGGAAAAGTACCAGGAGCTGCAGGCGGCCAGGGAGCAAAGGGAAGAAGCGGAAAAGCAGGGGAAGCAGCTTCAGGATGAAATTGATAAGCTGCTGCAAAGCAGGGAGCAGATACTGCAGGAAAAAAAGGAGACAGAGGAATGGCTTTTGGCAAACAAGAATACAGAGATCCTTTTGGAGCAGGCAAACCACAAAAAAGAGGCCTGTGAGGAGCAGGCAAGGCAGTTAGAAAGGTATGGGAAGCAGTACAGCGCGTGGAAAAGGGAAGAGAAAAAGGTACGGGAATGGGAGGAAAATGTATCTGCTGCCGTAAAGGAGTGGGAAACATGCAGGCATCATAGTGAAGAATTAAGCCGTGCCTATATTATGGCACAGTCGGCATTCCTGGCAATGGAACTGAGTGAAGGAAGCCCATGCCCTGTCTGTGGCTCAAGAAAACACCCTGCCCCTGCAAAAAAAGCTCCTGACAGCGTTACAAAGGAGATGTTATCAGAAGCCAAAAAGGAGGAAGAGCAGAGCCAAAAGAAAAAAGAGGACAGCTTTCGGAAAATGGAAAATGCGGCGGCACGGGCGGATGAATTAAAAAAAGGGCTGTTAGAAGAAAACCCATTTGGAGAAGGGGAAAAAGAATCGGATGATACAGCATTTTTGGAGGAAAAGGCAGAAGCCCGCCTGAAAGAAGCAAAAAAGGAGAACAGGCAGAAAACAGGGGAAGTACAAAAGGAAATAGAGCGTCTTACGAAATTGCAGGAAGAGAGGGAGAAAAGGCAGAAGGGATTGGAAAAAGCAGTTTCTTTGCTGGAAAAGGATGAAAAGATTTTGCAGGGGAAAAAAGAAAGCCTGCAGGAAAATGTGATATTGAAAAAGGGGATAGAAGCAAGAGAGCATTTATTGCAGGAAAAGGTTTCTATTTCTTCTGCGGAAGAAGGAAAGAAAAAATTATCAAAGCTGAAAAGGGAACTTCAAAGGATGCAAAAAGAGGGGGACGCCCTGGAAGAAGAGGTTACAAAATCACAAAAGGCATATGCTGCTTTGACAGGAAACCGGGAGGAAAACCAGAACAGGATGCGGGAATTGGCTGTTCTTTTAAAAGAGCAGGAACAGGCCTATCAGGACGCCTTACGGGCGAATGGCTTTCCTGGGGAAGAGGAGTACAAAAGCGCATTGCTTTCGGCAAAAGTACAGGCAGGATATAAAAAAGAGATAGAAAAGTACCAGGTACAAGTGGTAGAATGTGATACAAAGTTACAGTCGTTAGCAGGGCAGACAGAGGGAAAGCAGGAAGAGGATTTGGAAAAACTGTCAGGGCAAAAGGAAGAATTAAAAAAGCAGCATGGGCAGAAAAAGAAGGTTTTGGAAACCCATTCATACCATTTGCAGACAGTGCAGCGGGTTGTAAAAAGGCTGAAAGAACTTCTAAAAGACAGGGAATCCCTTGTAGAGAAAATGAAAGTGATGGGGTCTTTAAATGCCGCTGCCAATGGGAAAGTACATTTCCAAACGTATATTTTGCGCCAGTATTTTCAGAAAATTATTTCCGCCGCCAATAAAAGGCTTGCGGTTATGACGGAAAATGCTTTTCTTTTAAAATGCCGGGAATGGGGCAGCACAGGGGCTGGAGAGACGGGGCTTGACCTGGATGTGTATAACCCCGTAACCGGAAAACTCAGGGACGCCCACACGCTTTCCGGCGGCGAGACATTTTTAGCCTCTCTTTCTTTGGCGCTTGGGATGGCGGATGTTGTGCAGAATACAGCAGGGAAGACGCACCTTGATACGATGTTTATTGATGAAGGGTTTGGCTCTTTAAGTGAGGAAGTCAGGGGATTGGCGGTAAAGGTGCTGTTAGAGCTTGCCGGCGGGCAAAGGCTTGTCGGGGTGATATCGCATGTGTCAGAGTTAAAGGAACAGATACCGGATAAACTGCTGGTTACTAAGGGAAACGGCGGCAGCAAGGCAGCATGGGTGCAGGATTAAAGAAATATGGGGCCTGGAAGAGAGGGGTTGTTGTTTTATGGATTGTAAGGAAGTGCAGAAGCTTTTTATTCCGTTTATTGACGACCAGTTAGATTTAAAGGAATTGGAAGGCTTTTTGCAGCATATAGAGGAATGTAAAGAGTGCAGGGAAGAGTATGAAGTTTACTATACCCTGATTATGGGGATGCGTTATCTGGAAGAAGACGCCTCAAAGGGTGGCAATTGGACTGCACCGGCAGAAAAACTCCAATACGCAGAGGATTATTTGTTTAAATGCCATATCCTGAAATGGGAAAAGCTGACTATTTTACTAATTCTTTGTATTGGGATTATATTTTTGTTTTAAGGAACTGTAAATAAAATAATTCATTTATAGTTCCGGGACATGGAGGAATTTATGAGAGAAAAAATTGTTTTAATTGATGGACACAGTATTTTAAACCGGGCGTTTTACGGAGTTCCCGATTTAAGTAATTCCCAGGGGCTTCATACGAATGCGGTTTATGGTTTTTTAAATATTATGTTTAAAATATTAGAAGAGGAAAAACCGGATTATTTTATGGTTGCGTTTGATGTGAAAGAGCCGACGTTCCGTCATAAGATGTATGGAGAATATAAAGGGACAAGAAAACCGATGCCAAAGGAGCTTTTAGAACAGGTTCCGGTGATGCAGGAGGTTTTACGGGCGATGGATGTGCCTGTAATTATGCAGGGCGGGTACGAAGCGGATGATATTTTGGGGACAATTGCAAAGAAAGCGCAGGTGGAAGGGATGGATGTTTCCCTCGTGTCAGGGGACCGGGATTTGCTCCAGCTTGCTTCTGACCGGATTTTAATTCGCATCCCAAAGACAAAACGCGGCGGCACAGAGATTGAAAATTACCATACAGAAGATGTTGTTGAAAAGTATGGGATTACGCCGGAGCAGGTAATTGATATGAAAGGGCTGATGGGCGATTCTGCAGATAATATCCCAGGGGTGCCGGGGATTGGTGAAAAGACGGCAGGGAAGATTCTTGCGGCATTCCCAACCCTTGAGGAAGCGTATGAAAGGATTGAGGAGGTTGAGCCAAAGCGTGCGAGGGAACTTTTGCGTGCCAATAAGGAACTGGCTTTTTTGAGCAAGGAACTGGCTACGATTAAAACAGATTGTGACGTGGAGTTTTCTTTTGAGGCAGCAAAATATGAAAACCTGTTTACGGAAGAGGCTTTTGAGTGGATAAAAAAACTGGAATTAAAATCCCTGGAAAAACGTTTTGATGCAGAAATCCGTTCCGGGGCGGTAAACAAAGAGGCATCCTTTGAACGGCTGATGACAGAAAAAGAGGTAATATCTTTTGTGGATAAATTAATTGCTGCAAAACCTTCTGTAGTGGCTGCCGGTTTTTTGGGAGATGAATGGAGCAATGCCGGGGCGGTGCAGAAAAAGACAAAGAAGAAAGAAGCAGGGCAGATGAACCTCGTTTTTGACGAAGGGGATTTGTCGCTCTCTGTTGGGGAGGAAGAAGGCCAGGCAGAATATCCATTTTTGGGAATAAGCATTTCTTATTTTGCAAAGGAAGCAGGAGAAAACGGCGGCGGCACAGCAGGGGGAAGCCAGGAAACAGTGACGGGCTGTATGTTTTGTTCCGAAGAGCTGGAAGATGGTTTTTTGCTGGAGCAGTTTTTAAAGATTGAGGAAGCGGCAGGCTGTATTGTGCTTGCTGACTGGAAAAACTGTATGCATTTGACAGCTCCTTTAGAGCCGCTTTCTGTTTTCAAGGCAGCGCCTTCCCAAAGGGCATTTCCTGACAATACGGTACAGGAGTTAGAAACGCTGTTTACGAAAATATTTGATATTTCCATTGGGGCGTATCTTTTGAATCCTTTGCAGGATGCTTATCATGTCGATGATATTGCACGTAGCTTTACAAACCAGGCGGTACTTTCCTATGAAGAGTGTTTTGGGAAAAAGAGGCTTGGCGAGCTTTATAAAGAGGCAGGCTATCAGGAGTTTGTTAAAGGGAAAAAGACAGAGGAAGAAAATGGGGACAAGCTGATACAGTATCTTGGGAATTTATCTTATGTTCCGCTTTTGGCTTATAGGGAAGTCAGGGATGGCTTGGCGGAAAAGGGGATGGATTCTTTGATGCGGGAAATTGAGATGCCGACGGCATATTATCTGTACCAGATGGAGCGTGAAGGCGTCCATGCGGATAAAGAAGCGCTTGTTTCTATGTCAAAGCTTTTGGAAGAAAAGGTGCTTGCGTTAGAGAGTGATATCTATGATTTGGCAGGGGAGGAGTTTAATATTAATTCTCCAAAGCAGCTTGGGGTAATTCTTTTTGAGAAATTAAAGCTCCCATTTGCAAAAAAGACAAAAACTGGTTATTCAACTTCGGCGGATATTCTTGAAAAACTGAAAAATGAAGACCCGATTGTTGCAAAGGTTTTAGATTACCGCCAGGTTAGTAAGCTAAAGTCAACGTATGCGGATGGGCTTCCTGTTTTTATTGAGCCAGATGAAAGGATTCATGGGAAATTTAACCAGACGATTACTGCAACAGGGAGAATCAGCAGTACAGAGCCAAATTTACAGAATATCCCAATCCGTATGGAACTTGGAAGGGAAATACGGAAGGTTTTCCAGCCAAAGGAAGGCTGTGTTTTTTTGGACGCTGATTATTCCCAGATTGAACTCCGCGTCCTGGCACATATGTCAGGTGACCGGGATTTAATAGACGCCTACCTGAACCATCAGGATATCCACCGCAGTACAGCTTCTAAGGTATTCCATACGCCTTATGAAGAAGTGACAGAGCTGCAGAGGCGGAATGCAAAGGCTGTAAATTTTGGGATTGTTTATGGAATCAGCGCATTTGGGCTTAGCCAGGATCTGAATATACCAAAAAAGGAGGCGCAGGGATATATTGACCAGTATTTTGCAACCTATCCTGCCGTAAAACAGTTTATTGACGGGCTTGTATCCAGGGCAAAGGAACATGGGTATTCAGAAACGATGTTTGGAAGGAAGCGCCCTATGCCGGAACTGGCTTCTTCTAATTTTGCCCAGCGTTCTTTTGGGGAGCGCGTGGCGATGAATGCGCCAATTCAGGGAACGGCAGCAGATATTATTAAGGCGGCGATGATCCGTGTCGCTTCCCGCCTGAAAGAAGAAAACCTGAAATCAAAAATTGTTCTGCAGGTACATGATGAACTGCTGATAGAGGCTCTTGTAGAAGAAAAGGAACAGGTGAGGCAGATTCTATTGGAAGAAATGCCTAAGGCTGTTACTTTGTCTGTCCCGCTGGAAGTGGAAGTAATGGAAGGGATGGATTGGAAACAGGCTCATTAATGATGGAAAAGGGGAAAGGTTATGTATGTAATCGGGTTGACCGGCGGGGTGGGAAGCGGTAAGACGGAAGCGGCAAATATGCTGGCGGAAATTGCAGGCGCACAATTGTTGATTGCAGATGAATTGGGACATCAGGTAATGAAAAAAGGGGAAGAGGGATACCAAAAGATTGTGGAATGTTTTGGGTATGGTATTTTAGATGGGCAGGGGGAGATTGCGAGAGATAAGCTGTCCGGCCTTGTTTTTTCAAATGAAGATAAGTTAAAGGAGTTAAACGCAATTATCCATCCGGCGGTAAAGGATTATCTGGAAGCTTATATTTCGGAACGGAAAGAAGAAGCAGGATATTTGGTTTTGGAAACGGCGCTGATGTTTGAAACAGGCTGTGATTTGCTTTGTGATGAAGTCTGGTATGTGTATGTGCCGTCATCCCTCCGTAAAGAAAGGCTGGCGTCCCAGCGTGGCTATTCGCCGCAAAAATGTGAGGGGATTATGGAAAAACAGTTTTCAGAGGAAGAGTTTTTCAGGAGGTGCCGCCATGTCATTAAAAATGACGGTAGCCTTTTGGAGCTGGAACAGAAGCTGCGGGAATTACTTTTTTCATGATTTCAATATCGTCTTGTTTTCCCACTCCGTAAATAGATTTTAGAGCGTGTTTGAAAATTAAATTGTTAAAAATTTGTAGACTTTCTATACAGATGTATGGTAAAATATTCTTTAATTACAAAAGAATATAAGACGTAAAATAATTAAGAAAGTGAGGCGAATTTATGAAGAAAAAAACAATGTCCATTGTCTTGGCGGCTGCACTAATTTTGCAGATGCTGCCACTGCCAATTGGATGCCTGGCAGGGGTGCTGGGGGTATTTAGTGTCAGTGAGGCCGCGGGTCTTACTGGTACGATTGGGGACAGTAATAACATTACCTGGACGCTGACGAAAGAGGCAAAGCAGGACGGCTGGCTGGGAGGCTCAACTATATATAAGCTGGAACTGACCGGGACGGGAGATATGCCAGCTTATCAATCAGAGGCCTATAAGGAAAAACCAACAGATACTTATGACAGTTACAGGACAAATGCTCCTTGGAAGGAAAGTAACAAGGAGATACAGACAATTTCTATTGGAAGCGGTATTACAAATGTATCTTCTTATGCATTTTATGGCTGTGGCTATGTTATGAATGTAGAGATTCCGGAAGGCGTGAAAAATATTGATTCTGCTGCATTTAGAGACTGCGTAAGCCTAAAGCAGGTTACATTGCCGGCTTCATTAGAATCTATTGGCGGTTCAGCATTTAACCATTGTACGGCTTTGGATAATCTTACAATACCTGGTAATGTAAAGTCTATTGAAAGCTCAGCGTTTCAATCTTGTGCTGCTTTAAGTGAGATAACTGTGCCGGGTACAGTGAAAGAAATTGGAAATGCTGCTTTTGCTGGATGTAAGCAGATGAAAAAAGTTGTTATTAATGAAGGCATTGAAGGGATTGGAAGTAGCGCTTTTAATTCCTGTGAATCTCTTGCGGATTTAACTTTACCGAAGAATTCGTTGAAAAGTATTGGGAATGGAGCATTTAGCGGAAGCAATCTTTCTGCTGTAACGATACCGGCGTCTGTTACATCAATCGGTGTTAATCCTTTTGTAGGCGGTATCCTCCAGAGCATAACCGTGGAACAGGGCAGCCAGAATTATGAATCGGTAAATGATTTGTTAGTGGAGAAGAAAAATTCTGCATTATATAAAGTAATTAGTTATCCTTGTAAAGGCAGCGCGACGGTTAGTGTTCCATCGCCAGTTGAAGTAATTGGGGATCAGGCGTTCCAAAGTACTGGAATCCAAAGTGTAGATTTGCCTGGCTCTCTGCTTTCTATTAATGATTATGCATTTTATGGAACAGGGTATTTAAGCAGCATTGAGGTTCCGGGAAAGGTAAAAACAATTGGCGAGTATGCATTTTATAGTTGCAGATCGTTAAGTGAGATTAATCTGGGTGGCGACCTTCTTTCTATAGGAAATTATGCCTTTTATAATTGTAAGGCAGTTGCAGGGATCAGGCTGCCGGATAAGGTGACTACAATTGGGTCGGGCGCATTTGGCGGCTGTTCTAAGTTAACGGAATTAGAATTTCCAAATAGCATTGAGACAATTGGCAGTTCTGTTTTGGAAAATTGTACTTCCCTGGAAAAAGTTTCCTTTGGTGGGAATATTAAGAAAGTTTTGGGGAATGTTTTTGAAGGATGCCCAAAGCTTTCTGAGGTTACTGTTTCTGAAAGCAATGCCAATATTATGGCAGAAAATAATGTACTCTATAATAAAGAGAAAACAAAGATTATTTATTATGCATCCGGTATGGAAGGAGATAAGTTTTCCATTCCAGATACTGTTAAGACAGTAGGTTCTTATGCGTTTACATATTGTACCCATTTGGAAGAGATAAGGTTTCCGGAATCTGTAGAAGTTATGGAAGGATATGCAGTTTACCATAATGATTCTGTTACAAAGCTGCTGTTTTATGGGAATGCCCCTACTGTAACAGAATATGGATACTGTACGGTGGGGAATACAAATGGTTATACTGAAGAGTGTTATGCCTATAATACTTCTGTAACCTCAAATAGTGTAAAAGGCGGGTCATATGATAATACCGGGCTGATGGTATATAAGACGAAGGGATCCACTGGCTGGGCGGATGGATGGGAAAGTACAAAACTAAATAAAGGTCATGAAAGCCATGCAGGATATGAGTGGAGACAGAAATATTTAATGGAAGAATGGGATCCGGATAAGACAGATAATTCGTCTGGTAAATTTGGAGACCTGGAATGGCATTACCAGGATGACATTGGACAGATTACTTTTACCGGGAATGGAAACGTCCCTGATTTTAAAGAGGATGCTCTGCCTACATGGAGTTTAGTAGACGGGGTAGACCATATGCAGGATATTAAGCGTGTGGAAACGGGCGATGCTGCAGAAATTGGCAGCAATGCGTTCCTTGGCGCGAAGAGGCTCCGCGTTGTATTGACAGAAAATAAGCTGACAAGGGTTGGGGAGCGTGCGTTTGCAAATTGTACTGCCCTTGAAGTTATCCGTATGCAGAATGTTGCAAAGATTGAAAAAGAAGCCTTTATGGGCGATACGGCGCTTAAAGATGAACTTGACGTACGCGGCTGCCAGATGTTTGGGGAAGGCGTGTTTAAAGGCTGTACCGGGATGACAGATATTTTGCTGGGAGAAGGCCTGAAATCAATTGGCAAAGAAGCATTCGCATCATGCAGCGCATTGGAGAACATGATGCTGCCAGAGTCTGTGCAGACGCTTGGCGAGGGCTGTTTTAATGGCTGCAGCACATTGAGGACGATTAATATCCCGAAAGGGGTTACTGCAGTCCCGGCAGCTTGTTTTGCAGGATGTGCAAAGCTGAAAAAGGTTTATTTCTATGGGAATTATCCGGATACATGGGCAGATGACTGCTTTAACGGGACAGATAGCAGCCTGACTGTTTATTATAGGGCCTCTAATAAAACATGGGGCGCTGCAGGCGGCAAGTGGAATGGCTATCCGGTCGTAGGCCTAGATAAGTTCTATACTGAACAAAAAGACCATTATTCTTTTGCGAATACGGAAGGTTCCTTTGGATATGGTTCTAAATACTTTGTGCCAAGGCAGCGTTATGTGACGGCGGTTCAGAGTGTTATCAGGGGTTCTTACTATTATGCCTGGGATTCAAGCTGGAAGGGGAGCTGTTTTGGGATGGCAGCGTCTTCCGCAGAATTTTATGAAGGGAACCAGTTTAACGTAAAGGATTATACGGCTTCTGCCAAGAGCCTGTATGAGGTATTAGCGCCGAAAACCCCAAATGCTGATTTAACAAAGATTATTGAGATTTACCAGGTATCGCAGTTTGCAGATAAAATCAGCAGAGAAACGGCAGAGAATTATGGAAAGTACCGGAAGCTGATTAAGCAGGTGGAAGAGTTTGAGCGTTCTGGAGGGCTGCGTATAGATTCTACGGCTGACCCGGTTGTACTGTGCGTATATTCTGGCTGCAGCGGCCATGCTTTAGTGCCTGTATCTGTAAATATGGATAGTGAGGGGAATTATATTTTTGAAGTATATGACTGCAATTCCCCGAATAGTTTTAGCACGTTAAAGGTAAAGAAAGATTTTTCAGGGATTGACTATGGAAGGTATAACCAGGCGTCCTTTGTAAAATATTCCACAATCCGCGAGGCATTAAAAGATGCTGACTTTACAGGGGAAAGCTTAAAGAAGTCTTCTAATGAGAGCAATACAGTGGCAATTGCTGTAAACCGTGAAAACGTCAGCCTGAAAAATGGCGGTGGAAGAGATTATACCGAAATCAAAGGCGCGTATGAGCAGAGGCCGATGTCAGCCGGGGAAGAAGAGTTTAGCGGAATCCGCAGTTTTATATTGCCACAGGACCAGGTGGAATATAAAATTGAAGAAGATCCAAAGGCAAAATCGGGCGGTACAGAGGAAGATTTAAAGTACTATATCGCAACAGAAGATTTATTTACAGAAATTGAGACTTCTGATAAAGATGCAGAGCTTAAAGTGAGAAGCGTAAAAGGGACAGGGAATGATTCTGTTACTTTAACATCTGAAAAATCTAATACAGAATCAGAAATTACGGTAATGGATACCTTGGGCATTAAGAAAGAGATTTCTGTACAGGGGAGTTCTGTGGAAGTGGAAGTGAATAATGAAGCGGAGATGAAGATTACTGTTTCTGAGGATACGGCAGAAGTAAAAGTGGATGGGGAAAAACTGAAGCTGGATGGAAACAAGGCAAATGTTTCTTTCTTTGCCCAGAAGGGTGCAAATCCAATGGAAGCTGCTGATATGTTCTGCGAGCTTTTTGTAGATAAGAACAGCCAGTTGTCAGGGACAGCGGAATCTTATGTAACATGGAGCAAAGAAACGGCAGGAGATGTGACAGTTATCACAAAGATAAAGGATGAAAAAGGGAATGTGATAGCAGAGCAGAAGGATAATAGAACATTAAATCCAGGGATGCAGAAGGTAAATGTTGTATTTGACAAGGTAAAGGCAGAGCTTGGCGGATTATCCGGAGAGTTTAAGGCGGTATGTGAAATGACATTGGTTGATGCAGAGAATAACGAAATTCGCATTTCCCAGCCAGGCATTACTGTAAAAAGGGAAGAACAGCAGACTTCCAAGCCGGGCGGAAACAGGCCATATGTACCTGGGCCGGCAGTTACGCCGACGCCAGAACCAACCCAGACGCCAACACCAGAGCCGACTATGGAACCAACACAAGCGCCAACGAAAGCGCCAGATAACACAGAATCACCAGTGATAACACCGGCGCCAGAAGAGCCGTCTGTACCAACGGAAACGCCAGATATCATAATTACGCCGCCGGAAGATACAGAGCAGCCGATAGTGACGCCGAAGCCAAAGCCGACAAAAAAGCCGGCTGTTTCAGAGAAATCTTCCGTTCCAAAGAAGGGGAAAGTGCTTTCTTCCGGTTCTTTGAAATATATTGTACAGAAGCCGGCAAAGAAGAATGGGACAGTGGCGGTATATAGTGCGAAGAAGAAAGACGCAAAGAAGGTTGCAGTTCCAAAGAAGGTAAAATTAAATGGTTATACCTTTAAGGTAACGGAAATCCGTCAAAATGCATTTGCCAAAATGAAGAAGCTGAAAGAAGTGACAGTTGGGGGCAATGTGAAAAAGATTGGGAAAAATGCTTTTAAAGACTGCAAGAACCTGGAGTTTGTTATCATCGAAAAGAATGTAACTTCAATTGGAACCAGGGCGTTTGCAGGCTGTACAAAGCTGAACCGTATTTTGGTGAAATCTGATAAGATAAAGTCCGTAGGGGCAGACGCCTTTAAAGGGGTAACTTCAAAGGCAATTGTAAAAACATCCAAGAGCAAGTGGAGGAAATATTGCAGGATGTTTATGAATATAGGAAAAATGTCCCAGAGCGCATTGTTTGTAATTGAACCTGTGAAACTGAAATATAATGGGAAATCGTATTAATGCAAAGAACCATTATAATATTTTAGCAATGGGATATTGAGGTATCCTTCTAACAGTGCACTGCAAAAAAGCAGGATTACACAAAGAAAGAGGGGAGGCAGCTTGGAAAAAATGAGCTGCCTTCTTTTTTGGTATACAGAATGTTCTTTGTCTTCGGAATCAAACCAGCAGCAGTGTAGTTCTTCTAAATGCCTGGAGGCTAACAGGAATGCAGGGGCAAGTACAAGAGCCTGTGGCAGTAAAAAGCAAAAATACCCAATGACGCCGCCAGGGCCGTATAAAAGGACGCAGAAGGTACATAAAAGGCCGTGGGAAAAGCCCGTATATAGCGTAAAGCCGGTAAAATAAAGACGCCAGGCATTTGTCAGGGAAAAGAAGACCAGCAGCAGGAAATACTTTATGTTTTCTTTGAAGCTATATAAAAAAACATCATTGCGGTTGATAGCAAGCGTGGAAATATTTTTAGCTGTATTTTGGAAAAGCGCAAGGGCTGGTGCATAGATGCTGTCTTCCAATAGATTAGCTGCAAGGCAGCCAAAAAGAAAACCAATTAGGAATAAACCAATTGCAAATTTTGAAAAAACAGTTAAAAGGGAATGCTTTTTTTGCTTGGAAGGTGTAGGATGTGGCATTTTAAAAGACATAGTTTTTCCTCCGGCTTTTTATCAATAGACATACCGCGTTAGCGGCACTGCTTTATTAAAGATATGGGGAAAAAGAGGAAATTATGTTAATTGTTGCCCTTGTGGAATATTGGAAGAAAGGGTATAATACTTTTTATGGAAGCTGTGGCATTGTTAGTAATTAGAAGGAAGGGATAGTTAAAATGTATCAGTTTACAGATGACTGCCTGACAGGGCTTGCGACAATTGATGAAGAGCATCGTCAGTTATTTAAAACGATTAATGAAATTGCGGATATCCTGGCAGATGAAAGCAGAAGTGCAGAAGAAGTTTTAGGGTCGGCCAAAAATCTTATCCGTACATTGAAAGAATATGCTTCAACCCATTTTGCCCATGAAGAAGAGTATATGAATAAAATCCATGACCCGGAGTTGCTGCGCCAGAAAAAAGAACATGCAGTATTTACAGGAAAAGTAAACAGCGTGGATTTGGAAACAATGGATGTCAGCAAGGGAATCAGGGTTTTGCATGAAATGATGGAATATTTGTCACTCTGGCTGTACCGCCATATTTTGTCTAGTGATACATTGATTGGAAAAATACAAGTGGTACATAATAATCCTGTTTTGCTTACTTTTTCAGATAAATACTGTACAGGGGTGGATTTTATAGACCGGGAACATATGCGCCTGTTTGAAATCCTGGCTGATTTGAATGGGTTGAACCAGAAGGAATATGCTTCTGACCGTTATGATGCAATAGTGGACGTCATTGAAGAACTGAAAGATTATACAGTAAAGCATTTTCAGGATGAAGAGCGGTATATGCAGGATATCCATTATGAAGGGCTGGCAGTCCAGAAAAATCTGCATCAGTCTTTTATTGACAAAATGGATAGTATTAACCTGGATGATATGGATGAAAACCAGCAGGTGTACATTGATGTATTAATTGATTTCCTGGCAAATTGGTTAATTAACCATATTATGAAAATGGATCAGAAAATTCCAGTGAGATAAAGATGGTGTTTAAGGAGCTGTAAATAAATGAATTGAACAAGTTGTGAAAGATGCTTTTTCGAGTGCAGAGAAAAATAATCTATATATAGAGGGTAACAGCAAGGTGGAAAGCCTTGCTGTTTTGTTTGTGTGGATTGTTATTGGAAGTTTAACAGAAATCAGCGTCAGCTTATTTTGTATCCTGTCCATAGATATATCCGATGTTTTGTGATAATATTTACATGAGGCTGGCATTCTATCTGGATAGATTTTCAGGTTCTAATAGAAAACCGTTTACATTAGCCATAAAAAGGGGAGTACAGATATATGAAGGAAAGAAAAAAGATTTATTTGTGTTTTATCGCAGGTATTATTTTGATTTATATTGGTCTGCTGGCTATTCTTTATTATTCGGAATCTACGGACAGCAATGCCATGATCCGGACTTTTGGGGATGCGTTCTGGTATTCAATTGTGACAATGACTACAGTAGGGTATGGTGACCTGATACCGGTTACCCCTGTGGGGCATGCTGTAGGGATGATATTTTTGCTTTTGTCCGCTGGTATTATTGTGACGATGCTTGGGGCATTAATATCTTTTATTACAAGTGAAGGGATGCCGCTGCTTATGCTTAGCCTGCAGCGGCATAAAAACTGGTATTATTTTGCAGACTGTGAAGTGGAGTCAGATGCTCTTGCAGGCAATATTTACCGTGAAGATCCCAATGCTCTTATTATTTATGGAGAGAAAAGAAGCCGGCGGAGTGAAATCCCCAATTATCCATGTCTGTATTTAAGCGCTCCGTTGGATAAAGTAGTGGCGAAAAAAAGTGACAGTACGAAGTTCAAGGTTTTTTTAATGAGGGAAAACGATATTGGCGTTAACCAACGGGCAATTCATCTGCACAAATTGCCGGTAGATGTCTATGCAAGAACGACTAACGGGTATGATAAGCTTTCTGGAAATATTAATTTCTTTCACAGCTATGAGTGCTGTGCCAGGCAGTATTGGCGTTCCAAACCGTTGTGCCGCCATGAAAATACAATTGTGCTTATTGGCTTTGGCAAGTATGGGAGCAGTATTTTAGAGAGAGCTATATTGAACAATATTATTTCCGTTGAGCAGCATGTGGCATACCATATTTTTGGTGATGCAAGAGGGTTTCTTGCCGTACATGACTGCCTGGGGGAGCTGTTTTCAATGAATGAGGAATCAAGAGTAAAAGATTCCCTGGTTTTCCATGATGAGGCATGGGCTGAAAACCGTGTGGTTTTGGAACGGGCTGACCGTATTATTATCTGTGAGGATGATGAGAAGAATGGCTGGAGTATATTCTGGACATTGAATAAGTATTATAGGATTACCGGGCGCATTGATTTGCGGAGCAGCTGGAAAGTTCCAGATATCTCCTATTTTGGGGCAAATGAGGACATCTATACTCCACAGCAGATTATCCGTACAGATTTGAATAAAGCGGCTATTATGATTAACGATATATTCCGCAGGTCCGTTACTTACCCTACCCTTAGCTGGGATGAATTGGATGATTTCCATCGGCAGTCTAAAATTGCAGCGGCAGACCATATTTTGATGAAAACAAGGATTCTTCTGGAGGATGAAGAGATTACAATGCTTACTGCGGATGCAGTAAAGAAAGCTTATGCCAGATATTGTGAGACAAAATCCTCTGAAGCTGCAAGGGAAATGTACCGTAAGTTGGATCATATGCGGTGGCTTCGGTTTTATATCTTTTATAACTGGAAGTATGGTTCTTACCGCGACGACACAATAAGGCAGCATCCAATGTTATGCAGGTATGAGGAACTGACACCAGAGCAGAAGCAGGAAAGGGATGCAGCATGGGAATTGATGGGGAATATCTATGTTGAGATGGAGTAGCAAGATGAGTAAATTTGTGATTGGAATTTGTGAAGATGAGAAGTGTGTACATGGTATAATAAAAAATTTGTTGGATAAGTATGCAAAACAACGAGATATACAATATGAGGTTATTGGCTTTTTTTCAGGTATGGAGCTATTAGAATCAAAACAAAAGTTAGATATGCTGTTTTTAGATATTGCTATGCCTGGGTTAAATGGAATGGAGACGGCGAGGGAGTTAAACTTACGGGGAATTCATTACAAGATCGTATTGCTTACAGGAAAGTCCGAATATGTGAAAGAAGGATATAAGGTAGGGGCTTTTCGCTTTGTTACAAAACCAATTGTGGAGCAGGAGTTTTTTGAGGCAATAGATGATGTAAGAAGCTGTTTGCTAGGTGAGGAAGAGATTACAGTGTATTATAATAGAATTGCATATAAGATACGGTTAAAAGATGTTTATTACATTATGTCGGAGGGTGCCCAGACAATTATATATACAAAAGATAAAAGCTATCGCAGTGAGAAATTATTGAAGGAATGGGACATGGAGTTAGATCAGAGGCTGTTTATAAGATGTCACCGTTCATTTTTGGTTAATCTTTCAAAAATTGTCCAGTTGGAAAAGAATTTTATATACCTTTATCTGGGATATAAAGTGCCTTTGTCGATAAGGAAGAAAAAAAGAGTGGAAGAAGCTTTTATGATTTATGATACGAGGTATAGGTGAGGAAGATGGGGAAAGTTGAAACAATTTTGGTTTCGTTTTTAACAGTATTTGAAAGTATTTCATTTTGTTATATCTTGTTAAAAAAGAAATGGATATCTGGGGGACAATGGTTAGGATTGGCAGGGATAGTTTTTTTGTACATTGTATTGTTGGTATGTGAGAATGCTTATTATCCAATCATGTTTTTAGCTACAAGTTTAGTGTCAATTTTTCTAACTCGATATCTGTATAGAACGTCTTTAGGGGAGTCTGCCAGGATATGGCTTTTTTCGTTTACTTTTTTTAGTTTTATGGAGACAGCATTTGGAGCTATTATAAAAGTGTGGATACCACAGAATAGTGAATTTGAACATATGACATTATGCAGCATAACTGTGACAATTGTTTTATGGATATATCATTTTTTGATAGGAAGAAAGATAAGTAAGGAAAAATTCCAATTGCCAATGCGTTTGTGGGTTATGGCAGAAGGACTATTGTTTGTTTATATGTTAATGGCTGTTTCTTTTACATATTTATTGAAATTTGTCCATTCTCCTAAAGTAGTTATTGCAGGAATTATTTTAGCATTTTTTGGGGGAGTTGGAGCATTCGGGATGATATTGGCAATGCTTTATTTTTTTAATGAAACAGAAAAATATAGAATTCAAAGTGAGATAGCAGATAAATACAATAAGCAGCAAAAGGAATATTTTTTGGCTTTGTTAAAGAGGGAACAGGAAATAAAAAAATTCCGGCATGATATTGTTGCTCATCTAATGGTCATACAAGGTTTTTGTCAAGAGGGAGATGAGCGGATAAAAAGCTATATATCAAATATGTTGAATGAAGCGGAAGGAAAATCTTATAGGCAGTTTGATGTGGGCAATGATATTGTAAATGTCATAATAAATTATTATCTGATACCAGTGCAGGAAAAATGTAATATTGAGGTAAAAGGATGTATTGGTGAACTTGAAACAATATCTGGAGTGGATTTATGTGTGATAGTGTCAAATCTTGTAAAAAATGCTGTGGAAGCATCTTTAGCTGTTCGGGAAGAAAAAAGAGAAATTCGTTTTTTTGTTAGCGAAGGAAAGCAATATTTTAATATCAGTGTGGCAAATATCTATGAAGGAAAAATTGTTTTTGATAAAAAAGGCATACCTAAGACAAATAAAGAAAAGAAGGGTGATCATGGGATTGGAATTAGAAATATAAAGCGGGCGGTAGAAAAATATGGTGGGAGATGTAACATTAGGGTAGAAGGAGACTGGTATATTGCAGATGTTTTTATAAAAATTTAGATTATTTGTATTGTTCGTTGGGAAAAGTGTGCGTTTATTGGGAAATGGGTTGATATTCTTATAAAATTATTTTAAAGTAACTATATAAAAAATAATTATTTTATATGGGATAGGGGTGATTGGTATGCTTTATTCTTCAGGTGGTTTTTTGGAGTGGCTTTTAGGCCTGATTATTGGTTAAACATGGGTTATTGGAACAAGTCAAATGCAAGCTTGCAAGAAATTGAAAATTCCTTTGTACTTGGTGGCTGCGCGCAGGTCAAATACTTGCTCTCTATAGTGTTTATAAATAAGTAGATAAGCCTTTGTTTATATAATTAAATTGTAGGTAGATAATGGGGATGAATAATGCAGTATGTAATATATGATGCTGGGAATGGAACAGAAATGCCTGCAACAATGTGGAAAATATGTGGGCAGGGATGATTACAGTGAAATCTTTATTCCACGGTATATTGCACAAAAACATTTCAAAAAAGAATGGCATGAAGTTAAGAAAACACTGTTTCCTGGATACTTGTTTATTGACACTGAAAAAATTGAGCCTGTCATAGAAGGTTTGAAAAAATTTCGGCAGTACACAAAAGTTTTGAGGGATGGGGAAGTGGTATCTCCAATTGCAGTACAAGAGTAGCAAGTTCTGTCTGCTATAATGGAGTAGCAGCATCTTGTCAGGTATTCAGAGGGTTTTCTGATTGGAGAGAAGGTGTGCATTACAACTGGTTCATTAAGGAACTTTGAAGGATATGTTAAGACAGTAGACCGGCATCGTCGGGTGACAAAATTGGAAGTACCAATTTTGGGATATCCTACACCAACAGAAGTAGGATTTGGGGCGATAAAGAAAATCAGCGAAGAAGAATTTCGTTGTATGGTAAAGAAAAACATGCAGGAATATAGGGAGAAATCTCAGGAAGAACCGGGACAGGTTAGGGTACTGAAAGGTATATTTAAAGAGATGACAGGATGATTTCTGCATGCGAATGTAGGACAGGATGAATGGGCTGTAGGATTAGAACTCTTTGGCGTTGAAACAAAAGTATTGTTCCAACGAGGAGATATAAAAATATTATCATGAAGCTGTGCAAGCAAGATGACGAGTGATGCATATTGTGGAGCGGTGAACATAAAGAGCAAGTGAGCGAAGTCAGGAATTGCAGATTGCGGGAATGTGGAACGATTTGCGAGTGGCGAAGCTCGCTCTCATGTTAGAATGATTTTAGAAAATCTATTATGTAGGAAGAAAGCAAACGCTTGGAAAACAAATATTGTAATAATATTTGTAATGGTTATGCATATGGAGAAAATTTATATGTATGAGGTAATTGTTTATGAAGATTAGGAAGGGGTATATAGGACATGCTTAAAGGGTTAAAGTTTTTGTTAAAACAAGTATGGAACTATAAAAAAATTTATATTTTATATGAAATTCTCCTACAACTCTCAAAGTTAATGATACCTATTTCTACCATTATTTTCCCGAAATATATTATTGATGAATTATTGGGAAAGCAGAGGGCTGAATATCTGGCGTCTTTTATCATAGGAATGCTTTCTTTGAATTTTCTTGGAGATTTTTTTACAAATTTTTTCGAAGGGAAAATCTTTGCAGCAAAGGGAATTGTCTTTAACAGATTTCAGTATGATATGTCTGAAAAGCTCTTGGATTGTGATTATGAAAATATTGAAAATCCAGAGTTTTTAGATATAAAGGAACAGGCAGAAAAATTTCTTTATGCAAATGGAATGGGGTTTGGCGTTGTCCTGAATAGTGCATTTAATATTATAGGCAATATTTTTGTTTTTGCAGGTATTGTGGCTGTTATCAGTACATTATCCGTCTGGGTGGTTCTGATTTTTGTGGTTTTGGTATTGTTAAGTGCTTATGTGGATTCTAAAGTAAGAAAGAATTATACGAAATGGGATATGGAAAAAGTTCCGATTGAGAGAAAGACATCCTATATGATTGACGTCATTGAGGACTTTTCTTATGGCAAAGACATCCGTATTTATGGGGCGAAGAATTTTCTGCTGAAAAAAATATCGGCTGTATTAAATGAATCAAACCGTTTCTATGCAAAACAGATTAAAGTATTAAATAAATCAAAGTATTTTAATTCTTTTATGACTCTGATGCGGGACGGAATTTCCTATTCTTACTTAGTGTACCATGTACTTAGGAAAATGATTACAATAGGCGATTTTTCCATGTATATCAATGCTGTAGCACAGTTTTCAAATGCCATGAACGAATTGATGCGGAGCATATTGGATATACAGCAGTTCAGCGGCTACTATGAAGCATTGGAAAAATATTTAAATATACCTGCCACAATGCGTGAAGGAAAAGGAAAGAAAGGACTAGATGAAGATAAATTACATATTGAATTTCATGACGTCTCCTTCCGTTATCCGAAACAGGAAAGCTACGCCGTACGGCATATTAACCTGAAAATAGATACCGGGGAAAAATTGGCAGTGATAGGAGAAAATGGTGCTGGAAAAACAACGTTTGTAAAGCTTTTAATGCGTTTATATGACCCGACAGAAGGATATATCTCTGTTAACGGAATTGATATAAGGGAATTGGATTATGAATATTACCAGTCCCTGCTTGCTGTAGTTTTTCAGGATTACAAATTATTTTCTTTTTCGATAAAAGAAAATCTGGATTTTGGAAAAGAATCCGATGATAAGACTATAGTGAATGAGCTTACCCAGGTTGGATTAAAAAGTAAGTTGGATTTATTGCCAAATGACATCTACACTAATTTGCATAAGAATTTTGAAGCAGATGGTTTTGAGCCATCTGGAGGGGAAGGGCAAAAAATTGCAATAGCGCGGGCACTGCATAAAGGGGCACCAATTATTATTCTGGATGAACCTACCGCAGCGTTAGATCCCCGTGCAGAGTATAATATATACCAAAATTTTAATCAGTTAGTGCAGGGGAAAACGGCATTGTTCATATCACACCGGATGTCCAGTGCACAGTTTTGTGATAAGATTGTAGTTTTTGATAAAGGTAGAATTTGTGAATATGGCACTCATACAGAACTGATGGAAGAAAAGGGATTATATGAGGAACTATACCATATGCAGGCACAATTTTATGTACAGGAGGAGAAAAAAGAAAATGAAATGGTCAATATATAATTATTATGTAAAATCAGAAAATACTTATATTCTTTATAATTCCTTAAGTAAAAAGATTATTAAAATAAACAATTTTAACATGGATATTTGTAACCTGCCATGTGATGTATCAAATAAATTTAAAGAATTGGGATTTTTGGTAGATGAAGGGATAGATGAAAAAAAACTAGCAAATATGAAATATCTTGATTATATATATAATAACGAATTAATACTAATATTATTTCCTACTGAGGATTGCAATTTTCGATGTACATTTTGCTATGAAGATTTTAATGGTAAATATATGAATGATGAAATATTAAATTCAACCTTGTTGTTCTTGAGAAAAAACATAACAAAATATTCAAATTTATATGTTGATTGGTTTGGAGGAGAACCGCTTCTTGCAAAAAAATTTATTTTCAAATTTTCTGAAGCGGCAATTAAAATATGTCAATCAGCAAAAATTCCTTATCGTGCAGGAATAACAACTAACGGATATTTACTAGATAAAGAAACGATGCAGAAACTTTTAAAATATAAAATAACGTCTTATCATATTACATTATGCGGAGATGAAAAAAGTCATGATGCTATTCGCTATTTAAAAAATGGACAAGGAACTTTTCAGATTATAATAAAAAATTTATTAGATATTAAGCAAATAAAAAGTAAGGTATTTAAGATTCAAGTTCGTATTAATGTTACAAAAGGAATGTTAAATAAATTAGGAGAATTTCTAAAATGGTTGGCAGAAAAATTTGGTGAGGATGAAAGATTTTCATTTTATTTTAGACCAGTTGGTGATTGGGGAGGAAATAGTGTAAATAGTATTTCGAGTGAATTAAATGTAAATCATATTGAGCTATTTTATGAAATATTTCGTGCCAATGCAAAATTAAATTATGATATCTATTATGAATTATTAACCAATGAATTATGCGCAGCAGCTAAAAGAAATCAATATGTCATTCGGGCTAATGGTGATATTAATAAATGTTCAGAAGCATTGTATAATAATTATAATAAAGTAGGAGTAATGGATAATTTAGGAAATATGGTACTAAATAAATCTTTATTGGCAAATTGGTTTTTCACAAATAGTGAAAATGATTCATGCAAAAATTGTATTGATTTTGAATTATGCCATAATAACAAATGTCCAAACAATAATTTTGAAACAGACAATAAACAAGAAAAATATTGTGGTTATGAAAAAACCGCAATAAATGAAATATTAAAATTGTTGGAACAATCAGAAAGCAAATACATACAGCAGATATAAGAGGAGAAAAATCAATGTTGAATGAAAATATTGTTGAATGTTTTAATAACATAGGAGTTCTAGTGGATGCAAATCTGGAGAATTTTACGTTAAGTAATTACATAACTGATTCTTTATCATTTGTATCTTTGATTGTGGAACTAGAAGAGAAATTTAACATAGAAATTCCAGATGAGTATCTTAGCTATGACGCATTAGAAACATATGCAGATATAGAAAATATGATTGTTAAGTTTTCTTCATTTTAATGTATTATATATTTATTTTATATAATAAATAAATTTAAGGAGGTGAATATATGAAAGCTAAAAAAATAAGATTGCCAAAAGTAAAATTAGTTAAACCCGAAAAAAAGGTTATATCTAATGTAAATGCTTATGGCGGTGAGGGCTGTGGTGATCATTGTGGTATGCTAAAATGGTAACACAGTTTTAATGTCATTTAACAGTGGGGCTATCGTACTAAATATAATTTTCAAGGCATATTTAGTAAAATACTATATTCTGCATTGAATATTTTGTTGCGAAAGCCCCATCGTTCTTATTTACTATTTTATATATAGTACTTATTTAATGGCTTCAATCCAATAATTATTTAATAAGGAGTAAAACAGCGATATGAATATAGTTTTAATCGACAGTGGCATTGATAGTTCACACCAGATTTTTAAGGGCATAAATATAGTGCATTATAAATATAATTATCAATCTGAACAATGGGAAATAGATGTGAATCCAACCGTACATAATGGTCATGGTACAGGTGTTGCATCTATTATTGTAAATAAGCTGAAAGATATTACTGTTTTTTCTTTTTTGTTATTTGATGAAAATTTGCAGTGTTTTGAAGAAAATCTTATTAGTTGCTTGAAATATATATATGCAAATATTGATTGTAGTCTGATTAATATGAGTTTAGGAACATCAAAATATATTCCTGAGTTATATCATATATGTCAAAAAATTAGAAAAAAAAGAATTATATTAGTTGCCGCCTTTAGTAATGATGGAGGAATTAGTTATCCTGCTGCTTTTAATTGTGTAATAGGAGTTGATTCCTCATCCCGGTGTAAGAAAAGTAATGAGTTTGTATATGTAAAAAATAGTTGTATTAATGTAAAAGCAAAAGGGGCTAACCAAAGAGTTGCATGGCTTAATCAGAAATACATAATTACTCAAGGGGTTAGCTATTCCTGTGGTTACGTATCTAATTATATAATTCAACTGCTTCAAAAGGGAATATCCAAATATGAAGACATATTAAATAATATTTTAAATAATAGCATTTTTGTCTATGATAATATTCCAGAAGAAGTAAAAGAAAATCATATAAATTTTGAAAGAATAGCAGTATATCCATATAATAAAGAAATTTCCAGCATTGTTAATTTGGCTTTGAAATATAACATTCATATATCTGGCATTTATGAGCATCCTAGATTAGGACATGTTGGAATGTCCGTAGAAAGCTTATATACAAATAATTTGTATACAATACAAAATATAAAGGAATGTAATTGGGAAGATTTTGATTTAATGGTAATAGGACATTTAGAAGAGCAAGAAAACCGTTTAAATATACCATTAAAAAAAGAAATATTAGATAAATGTTTACAAAATCATAAAAACGTATATTCACTTGATATGTATTATACAAGAGAATATAAAGATAAGTTTGCATCAAAAAATTTATTCTTATATTATCCAGAAGTCATCAAAAAATTTAATAATGTAATTAATATGAATAGATTATTTTATATTAATATACCTATAGTTGCAATTTTTGGAACTTCTAAACAACAGGGGAAATTTACTTTGCAATTACTTTTGAGAAAATATCTTATAGAAATGGGATATTGTGTAGGGCAAATTGGGACAGAACCCCAATCATTGCTTTTTGGCTTTGATTATGTTATTCCGCTTGGTTACGAAAGCTTTAATGATATGAATACTAATGAGTTAATCCCTCTTGTTAACTACCAACTTCACAAAATTGAAAAAAAGGGTGCAGATATTATTTTAGTTGGTGCACAGTCCGGAACAATTCCTCGTGCATTTAATAACATGTGTTATATCAATAGTCAAATATTAGATTTTTTATGTGGAGTAACACCAGATGCAGTGATTCTATGTATTAATTATCATGATAAACTAGATTATATAAAAAGAACCATTACGACAATTGAATCTTTAGGAGATTGCAAAGTAATAGCTCTTTGTTTGTTTCCTTTAGGTTTTTTGAATGATTGGGATTTAATGAATAATAAGAAGACAAAATTAAATGATGATTTATTAGTACAAAGAAAGAAATATATTGAACAAAGACTTAATTATCCTGTAGTTATATTAGGAGAAAAAAATATGATAGAACAGGTTGTGGAATATCTGCAAGCATATTTTAAAGAGGAGAGCTATGATTGATAAAAACAATTACAATATAAAAAACCTGATTTATGATGCTGATTTTGAAGTAAAATTGTGCAATGATTTATATTGGGTGCCATTAAATAAATTAGGAAAAACCAGAAAAACAAATAATAGCTTTGATAAATTTGAAAATTATAATTTGTCATATATTCAAACACAAATATCATGCATATATGAAGCTGTGCAATATTTGAATTATATTGGGTTTTCTGAGAATAAGGATGTTACTGTAATGAGTAATAATGGGGTTAATTGGGTGTACCATTCAACAGGAATTGAAGCAATAAAAAACTCATATGGAATATGTACCTCAGTTGCTTCAGCAATGAAATTTTTATGCGATGAAGCGTATGAATATATTGGTTATCTGTTATTTGTCAGACCAGACACCTCATATCATATATTATGTTATATACAACAAAATAATCAATATTACATTTTCGATCCATCCGCATATGTATATGGCTCTATTGAAGATATTATACCAGAAACCGGAAACAAAAAGGATATGCAAGGAAGATTATTAACTTCAATTTGTTTTCGAACTTCCAATTTAAGACATTTTGTAAAATTTTACCAACGGATATTGTTATATAAAAATATACGTTTTATTTTCATAGATTTGTTTGATAGAAAAGATTGTATAAATAAAATGGCAATTATAAAAACAGAAGAGGCTGTTTCAGTATATTTTCCGCCTGAATTTTACTTTAATGTGATAAACAAGGAAAACAGTGGAATATATACCGTAAAAAATATTAAATGTTAGTTTTTAAAAAATTATTATAGTTTATTTTGCGATCAATTTATATTACGAATTAAAAAGTATCAATGATTATTTATAATCACATATTTTTTGTGGAAAGACGTTATTGATATGAATGTTGAGAGAATAATCATATATGTTAGGGGAGAGTAATTATGAAAAATATAATCAAAAAAGAAATTGTTGATATGAACAAAGAGATACTCAAGCACATGGCGAAGTTGAGGGAAAACAAAACAATAGTTTATCCATTTAATAAGGATAGTATTACTTTAAAAGAAGTAATGGAAAGTAAATTAGGAATTCAGGTGGATTTTTTTTGTGATGACAATGTGCCATTAGAAAAATGCTCGACGGATATTATGCTTTTTTGTGACATTATAGAATACAAAAAATCTCATAATATAACTGTCTTTTTGTCAAATAAAGATGAACATGCATGGTTTTATGACTTTGAAAAGTTTCAAAGTATAGGGATTCCAAGTATCAATATAGTAACATTTCATCAATTAAAATATTATTCAAAAATTTTGGAAAATTCTTGTATTGAATCAGAAGGATATTTAAATGAACTTAGAGTTTTGTCTTTAGATGAAACTGTAAATAAAAGAGCAGATATAACGTTTAAAAATTTAGATATATGTAGAGAAGTATATAATCTTTTTGCCGACAATTTGTCGAAAAAAGTATTTGCTAGAATATTAGCTAAAAAGATATTAAATTGTAAGTTTTATTTTGATATATATAGCCCTAATCAATATTTTGATAAATCACTTATTCAACTTACTGATCATGAGGTGTTTTTTGATGTAGGGGCATTTAATGGTGATACAATCGAGGATTTTATTTCATTTTGCAAAAATAACTATAATTACATCTATGCTTTTGAACCTGATAATTCAATATTTCCACAGCTTGTGGAAAGTGCAAATAAATATAAAAACATTGCTTTTCTCAACATTGGATTATATGATAAAACACAGAAAGTTAGGTTTAAAAAATCCGGTTTAGGTTCATCCCATATATGGAATTGGTGTGATGATTTATTTAACCCTTTTGAATACGAAGAGAAATGTGTCATTAAAGGAGATGCACTGGACTTGAAACCTACATTCATTAAAATGGATATTGAAGGAGCTGAAATAAAAGCTCTTAACGGACTTGAAAAGACAATTAAATTATGTCAGCCTCAGTTAGCAATTTGTGCATATCATATGCCAGAAGATTTATGGATGGTTCCATTATTCATTAATAAAATAAATGGTGATTATTATATTTATTTTAGGCATCATTCATATACGGATTCAGAAACTGTATGTTATGCGCGAAAAGAGAAATATTAAGAAAAATCTCAGACCAATATACAGAAGAGAGGGAGATTACTATGAAATTATTACTGCTGAAAGGATATTATGGAATAAATGTTCATGGAGACAGTCATGGAGATTTAGGCTGTACAGTATATGATGGCAATATTAACCCAGATATAGTATTTATTATGGCAGCTACAATTGCACATAATTCTAAAGATATAGAATTAGAAGTAATAGATGCAATAGCTGAAGAGTTGTTAGCAGATGAAATGTTGGAAGAATTAAATAAAAGAGAAAAAGAATATGACTCTATTATTATAAAAGCTTGTGCATCAACTATCAAATTAGATTTAGAATTAGCGCAAAAACTTAAGGAAATATTTCCTAAAACTCATTTATCTTTTTCTGGACATATTGCAAAATTGCTAAAAAAATGGATAAATTTTAATGCAAAATATATTGATGAAATAATTGATATTCCATTAGATTTTTATATGTATAAGATGGTGAATGAAACAGATGAAATTGATCTATCAAAATTTCCATGTATAAATTATACATTATTTCCATATGAAAAGTACAAAGACCAGGGGAAACTGAGGTTAAGCATACAAACTAGTCGTGGATGTATGATGGGATGTCGATATTGTCCATATAATGCCTTTTATAATAATAAGATTTATTATTATGACATTGATAAGGTGATAGATAATATAAAATGTATAATAAAATTGAATCCAGAAGTAATTCTATTTCGAGACCAATACTTTACGGCAGACAAAGAAAGGATAAGAACACTTTGTAAAAAAATAATACAGGAAAATATTAAATTTAAATGGTCTTGTGAAACAAGGATTGAACTTTTAGATGAATCATTAATTGATTTAATGGTAGAATCTGGATTATTTATGATTTGTTTTGGTGTTGAATCAGGGGATAATAAATTATTGGATAAGTATAACAGGAATATTTCAAATTACCAAAATATTTCTACGATAGTTTCATACTTGCGAAAAAAAGGAGTATTGACACTAGGTTTCTATATTATTGGTTTTTCAGAAGATACTTGGGAATCGGCAGAAAATACTTTGAAAAGAGCAATTGAAGTAAACAGTGATATTGCTCAATTTTCTCCATATGAGCCATGTGTTCTTGATGCAAACAAAGAAGAGTGTTTAACTCCTGATAATTTTATATTATTTGAGAATATTATGGGTAAAGATATAAATCGAAATTTATGCCAAGAAGAGGTGGATTATTTAGTTAATGCATATTCTTTAATATATAATTGTATAAAGGGAGAACTGAAAAATAATTACATAAACGAATATGCAAAGAAAACGGAGCATATTAAAGAAATATCCTATTTACAAAATATAAAGACAGGTTTAAAGGGAATATGCAGTGCAGTCAGGGAAAAAGAATGGGAGAGAAAGGATGCAATATAGAAAGATAGGAAAGCTTAAAAAAAATGTTTCAAAAATAATATTTGGAACAGGAATTAACTTAATGTGTAATGGAAGTTCTTGTAATGAATTATTGGATGCTGCTTTTGAAAAAGGAATCACAACATTTGATACTGCCAGGGTATATAATTTAAGTGAAAAATCGTTAGGAGATTGGATTGATAAGAGAGAAAACAGGGAAGAAGTTGTTATAGTTTCAAAATGCGGACATCCACTAAAAAAGGAAAACCGATTAACCTCAAAAGAAATTATATTAGATATAGAAAATTCATGCAAAGATTTGAAAACAAATTATATTGATATTCTTTTATTGCATAAAGATCATCATAATGCCCAAATTGATGAAATAATAGAAATATTAAATGATTTATATGAGAAAGGAAAGATATATAGTTTTGGGGCATCTAATTGGAGTATTAATAGAATAAATGAGGCAAACGAATATGCATATAAGCATAATTTGCAAACTTTTAGTGTTTCCAGTCCTAATTTTTGTTTGGCAAAGTTAAATAGAGATCCATGGGGCGGAAGTGTATCTATTTCAGTTTTGAATAGACAAGAGGAAATAAAATGGTATAAAGAAAATAAGATGCCAATATTTGCATATTCCAGTTTAGGGAGCGGCTTTTTGTCAGGTAAATTAAAATATTCACAAATCAGTAATATTAGCAGTGTTTTAGACGATAGGGTGGTATATTCTTATGCTTCAGATGAGAATTTTGAACGGTTAAGAAGGTTAGAAATAATGGCTCAGAAAAAATCATGCACATACTCTCAATTGGCATTAGCATGGTTGTTGAATCAGGAAACAGAGGTACATACAATTACTGCAACTTCTTCAATACATAATTTGCAGGAGAATCTTCGAGCATTAGATATATTTTTAACTGAGAAAGAAATTTTGTACCTTGACTTGATGTCAAACAATTATTAGACATCATATTTATTGGATACGAGGAGAGAAGAAATGAAGAAAATTTTACCTGTTCATCAGCCAATTGTTACTACTTTTACATCATATGGAGCAATTTTTTCGATTTTACCGGAAAGTGCTTTGCCTTGGATAATGAACAATTTTATACAAATTACTTATGTTCACGATTGGGATGTGGTAACCTTTGATGGGCATAAATTACTAATGAGTAATTGTCCTGCTATAGATTATTTCAATGAAGAAGGTGATTTTTACAATGAGGATGCATTCCCTAAATTCAAAGAAAAAATTATACAAAGTATAGATGGAAACGAATATTTATACATATATGTTGATCGTTTTTTTGTGGAATGTTCAGATTTTTATCAAAAATATCATATGCCACATGAGATTTTTATTTATGGATATGATTTGGCTGCGGATATTGTTTATGTGGGGGAAAACTTACAGAAGGGGAAGTTTGTATTCGGCACATGTTCCTTTTTCAGTATATTAAAAGCTTATTGTGTTCTTCAGGCAGATTTCAAGTTTTTCAAAATTATACGGAAATTAAGAGTTTGTGAAAATACTACATGTAATTTAAACATTAACCAAATTAAGTACGGCCTTGAAGTATATTTGAATAGTTCTGAAACATACACCATTGTAGGAGAACCGTCAAAAATGAGTTATGGCATTAAAATTATTGATGAATTTGCTGAAAAAATTTTAAATAACACGGGAGAAAATATTGATATACGTTTTTTTCAGTTGTTATTCGAACATAAATTATTAATGGACATGAGGGTTAAATATTTAATTAACTGTGGACATATTGACAAAGACAAAATTAATGTTAAAAAATTCGAAGAGATAAAAAATGATGCCATGATTCTTAGAAATGTAATTTTAAAATATGATATGTCGAAGAAAAAAAGACTTTTATCTTCGATATATAGTAAACTTTGTGAAATTAAGGCAATGGATGCTCTGCTTCTTCCTGACATTTTGAATTATATAGAATAATTTTTGCAAAAGCCATAATATTTTGGATAGATATAGTTTTACAACATATAGTTCTGGCTTATTAGGAACCTTAAAAAATAAGTTGTCAGTTTTTGTCAAATGAAGCAATTGCCTTGGGTGGGGAGGAATAAAATGGGTCAGCAATAGCTTTCTTTAGGTAACGATTAAGTTTTGAGACTGCTTTTGACCAGAAATGGTAACAGAACCCACCAAAATACTGCTTCATTTTGCAGAACATGGCTTCGATTTTGAATCTATGGCCATAAGCTATGATGGTATGTATTATTCTTTTAATTTTTATGCATTGCGTTTTTTCGTTGATGCTGAAAAAACACTATCCTCTTTCTGTTCCGGTGGTTTTAGTTACCAGTTTTGTATCAACATTGTTTGTACTGATATGCTGTATGGCTGCACAGTTAATGAATTTTATGGGTACAAAAATGGAAATTATCCGGGATGAATAAGGAATTGATTAAGAATTTTGGGGAGGGTATGAAATGGTAAAAGCAGAACATATTTTTAAAAGTATTCATGTTGGGCAGAAGGAAGAAAAGATATTAACGGATGTATCCTTTGTATTGGAAAAGAATACCATAACCGCTATTGTTGGGAAAAGCGGCTGTGGAAAAAGTACCCTTCTCTCTATTATGAGTGGTATTGATAAGCCCTCTGCCGGCAAAGTATTTTTGGGAGGGAAAGATTTTTATTCTTTGGATAAAAAGAGGCAGGAGCAGTTTAGGAATGAAAATATTGGAATTTTGTTCCAGAACTATCATCTGATTCCGGAACTGACTTGTGAAGAAAATATAAGGATGCCTTTAGTTTTTTCTAGTAAGAAAATCGAAAATGGAAAAGTAAAGAAGATGATGGAAAGTGTTGGCCTTGAAAAGAAAAGAAAGCTGTACCCAAAGCAGATGTCCGGTGGGGAACAGCAGAGGACTGCAATTGTACGTGCTCTGGTTAATAAGCCTTCTATACTATATGCAGACGAACCTACCGGGGCATTGGATTCTGAAACGGGAAACAGCGTTATTAAATTTCTGGTGAAATGTGCCCATGAACAAGGGCTGACAGTTTTGCTGGTTACTCATGATATGGGGATTGCAAAACAATGTGATCAGATTATAAAAATGCAAAATGGTAAGATTTATATGCCTTAGAGTGTGCTTGATTCTATTTCGATTGGCTGCGGGATAGAAACACAGTTGTTACTATTCATGGCCAGTTGTATCTTAACAACAGATAATATACAGTTTCCCTATACTTTTAATGGAAGAAAATAATTTTTTGTAACAGTTCAGTCTTCTAATTGAAAGAAACAAAAAAGTTATTGTAAAAATGACGAAATTTTTTCGTCCCACGGCAATGACTTTTCCACTAAAAACAGACCTGTACCGGATGAATGTGTATCTAAAAAATAGTTCTGGAAATTTATGTGGATAATCATTTCCAATTTTCCACTTTTTCTTTGTATTGAGCGGAACTGATACACACCAAACCATTGAATACAAAAGTTATCCACCGTCATTCTGACAAAACAGCAAAACTCTGGAATTCGCTTTTTTTCTGGTTTTCTGATATAATCATTTTGTCAGGAATTCAGGGAAAGGAGGCGGCCACAGATGGGTGGAAATTATGAAAAAGGTATGTATAACCAGCTCATGGAAGTTATGGCACGCCTCGATGCCATGGAGAACAGCCTTCGCAGTGAAAAAAGGGAACACAAAGAAGACGTTGACCGCCTGAACAAAAAAATAGACAGTCTGACGGAAGAAAACCGGCTCCTCAAAGATGACAATGCCCGTTTAAGAAGCATCATTAACAATGACAGCTCCAACACCTCTCTTCCACCATCCACTGACCAGAAAGGCGGAAAACCCGCAAATACGTTTAACGGAAGAAAGAAAACGGGGCGTAAGGCAGGCGGACAGAAAGGCCATGCCGGAATGACGCTTACCAAAGCTGACATAGAAGAAAAAATCGCATCTGGAAGATGCAGGCATGAGATCAGGACAATCGGCAAAGCATCCGGACAGAATTACGTTACAAAATATGTTGTGGATCTAAACGTGGCACCCGTCATTACGGAGATCCGTATTTATGCGGATGAAAATGGTAAATTTTCTATTCCGATACAGTACCGCAGTGATGTAACTTACGGAGAAAATGTAAAGGCTCTGGCTGTTTCTTTATACAGTGAAGGAGTTATGTCGAATGACAGAATCGCCGCCTTTCTGAATGCAGCAGGAAACGGAGAATTGGATTTATCAGAAGGGAGCGTTTACGGTTTCTGCCGGAAGTTTGCCGGGGCATCACAGGCAGGCATCCGGCATTTGGAAGAGAGGCTGCTCATTCAGGATGTAGTGGCAACGGATGCCACAACCGTAACTGTAAATGGGGAGCAGAAGTATATACGCAATTTCAGTGCAGGAGATACCGTGGTATATCATGCGATGAACAGTAAATCCATAGAAGCTCTGAAAGGACTGGATTTTCTGGGTCAGTATGCAGGGGTTCTCGTCCATGATCACGAAACCGCCCTATACCACTTTGGGACAGACCATGCAGAATGTAATGTCCACATCATCCGCTATCTGCGGAAGAATACAGAGGAAACAGGAAATCGGTGGTCAGACGAAATGATCTCGCTGCTGGGCGGGATGAATAAGCAGCGTAAGGAACTGAGGGCACAGGGGGCGGAGGTCATGCCTGCCGGAACGATAGCTGAGTATGAGGAAAAATACTTTTCCATTCTGAAACAGGGGCGTGAGGAGAACAAAACCACAGCCCATAAATATGCAAAGCAGGAGGAAGCGGCGCTGCTTGGCAGGCTGGAAAAGTACAGCCATAATCATCTGCTGTTCCTGCATGACTTTGCCGTACCGTTTGATGACAATCTGTCAGAAAGGGATTTACGGAAAGCAAAGAACCGGCAGAAAATGGCGGGAGGTTTCCGGAAAGAAAGTGGTCATGAGATGTACTGCGCTATCATGACTATAATCGAAACCCTCAAAAAACGAAATATGGAAATGATTGAAAATATAAGGAAGTTATTTATGGGTACACCGGCTATATTTTAGCCGGTGCAATACCAGTTGGCTCAGTTGGAGGGCTGAACTGTTACCTAGAATACTGGTATAGCTGTAAAATATCTGGGATCAACAGAGGAAACCAGACATAGATAGATGTCTTACTAAATTAATAAAAAGCAATTTTCAAGCACGCTCTAGGGAGGTAGATGATTATGGTAAAAGGCAAAGCAAGGCAATGGTTGATTATTATAATACTAATTCTTGTTTTAGTTGTGTTAGGAGTTTTTTATATTGTAAACAAGTTATATTCTGCACATCAAAGTCTTTATGAAGAAAATTGGAATATGAAGTTTCCAAATGATATGAAAGAAGTGTATACAACTCATGGTGAAATAGGATTTCAGGGAGATGGAGTTCGTTATAGTGTGTTTAGGTGTGATGACGGAACAGATGATTTTCTCAAAGATTTTAAAATGGGTAAAAGTAAGAACTTTGAAAAGGAATTTCAAGCATTTATAGGGACAAATGAATCAGCTATGGCAATTGATGTGCCAGATAAGTATTTACCTGATTGGACAGAGAATTATATGTGGAAGAAAATAGAGCAGCATGAACAGCTTGATTCCATATATATGGTTTTCAATCAGAAAACAAATGAGTTGTTCGTCTTAGAGAGGTCCATTTGATTTCTGATTTATTGCATTAAAAATAGGCAGGCTGGAAAAGAGGTAGACAGTTTATGAAGAGGAAATTTACAAAAATTATTAGTTGTTTTTTTTGCAATTTTAATGTTAGTTCCTAATACGATTGTATATGCAGCAGATGAAAAAACAGATGTACAAATCTTACAGGAAAATATTGTTGCCATAGAGGAGGAATTGACAGCAAATGGCACGGATGTATTTTCAGAAATAAGTGAAATGATTGTGGAATACAATGAAATGTTGAATAATACAACTGTTAACGAAGAGAAACAGCAGATTACAGATTTGGTTTCAACATTAGAGGAAATTTTGTCGGAATATATATCTTATAATGAGAAAGGAAATATTAACGAAAGGTTTCATATTATTTATACGCCGGCTGTTGCTGCGGTGATAGCATATTTCAACAGTAATGACTATAAGTTGGCGGCAGAGCTTCTTGCTCATGCAGAGGAAAATACAAAATTGAATTCTACATATCATCTGATTCATAGTTCGCTGGTAAAAAAATCAGCTACTTTAAGAAAATAGCAAATGGAGGAAAAACTAAAGGAAGTGGTTCATTTGCTAAAATTGATGGAACGGTTAATCAGGATTTATATTATGCAATTCATGCTTTTGATTTTACAAAGCCAAGTGCGGCGAGCAAGAAGGTAACAATAAAAGATCGTTATGACTTTAAAAAGGGTGATAAATATTCTGGTCTTGCTGGTCTGGCAATTGATACTATGTATGAGGCTCAAGAGGCAGGGTTTCTTGTTCCATATTATGTAGTTATTACTGAAACACTTTAAATTTTAGTTTTGCCTGCTTATTTTTAAAATATAATGATGTTGATGCATTATGAATAGCACAATGCTAAAACCTAAATTCTCGATAGAATTATATCTAGGCTTAAAGAAAGACTGCTAAAATCTTCATAAATACTGGAGTTTTAGCAGCCTTTCTTTTTGACAAATGCATGCGTCATAGATATAATTGAATTGGGAATTCTTATGCATCGCGCTTTAAAAGGGTATGTAAAATGGCAGGGATTCATGATTACATTATGAGTTTATCAGAGCAATATGATACAGAGAAAAGTTTACCGAAGATTGCTTGGGCTGCCCCAAATAAAGGATTCTGTATATGGAGGGGAGGGAGAAATATATGAATAAACTTACATTTTTTTTAAAGTTTTACCGTACTCAGGAGATGAGGTTTTTTCTTCTTGTTTTTATCTTTGCGTTTGCAGGTGCGATTCTTTCCTGTACTTTGCTGATACATAGTAATAACAAAGAATATTATCAGACACAGATGAAGAAATTGGAAACTGACCAGATAATGTCGGAAAATGCCCTGGAGCAGGGGGAGATTACGATTTTTGATACTATGGAAAAGGTTCTGACTGTTTTTTCGCTGTGCAGTATCCTAATTGTGATTTGGGGATGCACCAGTATTCTTTTTTTTCAGAATATATCCATGCAGAAATCCCATGCCATGCTTCGGATTTTTGGTATGCAGAAAAGAGATGTTTTTTACAGGGCATGTATGGAAGGAGTTTCTTTTGGGATTTTAGGGGGAATGATTGGGGATGCAGGGGGATATTTCCTGTTTCGTCATTTATCTAAAAAACTTTGTAATATAGATGTGCAAGTTAACATATTTTCTATAGAAATGCTGAAGGTGTTTTTGGTAGTAGTTGTTTTTTTAGTTTTGATTTCTTTTTTTGGAAGTTTTATTTCCGGTCTTGTAATCTATGAGAAGCCCATTGTTGTTATGCTGTATGGAAGGAAAGCAGAGAAGGGTAAAGAGAAAACAACGTATCGTTTTTTTGCATGTTTAGAATTTGTCCTGTTATATCTGCTTGCGTCGATTTTGTTTTACCAGAACCGAAATTATATTAATATTATATTGCTTATATGCAGTATTGTTCTTTTCTTATTGTTTGCGGTATTTTATCTTATGTTTAAAAGGCAGACGAAACGAAGATATTCAGAAAAGAAAAAATTAAATAAAATTTCTGGAATCAGTTATCGTTTTTTATGTACCAGAAACAGAAGGGATGCGCTGTTGGCGGCCACCATTTCAGTAGGGGCAATTATTATTTGCTTTGTGCTGAACATTATTTTTAACTCCAGCGGAATATTGCGGGATTCTTATCGTGATAATTTGGGGTATTCTACAATGGTTCAGATGGATGGCATAAGTGGGAATGAAAGAATCCGGGACCTATTAGATGAAAAAGGATATTTTTATACGATGGGTTATTCTAAATGGATGAATTATTCGGAGTTAAAGGGAATCACAGTGGATGATTCTTTTTCTGCACTGGTTCTGGAATCGCAGACGGATGGAAATAAAAATTTCAAAGTTTTAGAAGGCAGCTTTGCCGCAGAAAATAAGTTTGTGGCTTTATGTAATTTGGAATTGGGAACAATGAGTGGTATTTTTGGCAAGGATTTGCTTTATGTAGAAAATATTAAAGATAACCAGTGGCTGTCATTGATTAGTTACAATATTAAAATTAACAGAAAAGACTGGAACTTGGAACTGGATGATACCTGGAGTACCATATTTTTGCTGGATTTGAGCCAATCAGCGGAAAAGGATTTGATATCTTTACTAAAAGATGAGCCATGCAGTGTGGAGACAGCGTCACAATTAACAGATATGGTTATTGAGCTGTTTTCGGAATACCTAAGCGTTGTTGCAGTGGTAGGAGTGATGTTGATATTGGTTACGGGAGCATTTTTCTACTCTATGGTAAGGAGCGATTTACTTGCCAGGAAAAAAGAACTTTATCTGTACCAGATATATGGGGCATCCAGAAGGAAAGCGTTTTGGGTGGTGTATTTAGAATATTTGATGATTGCCTGGATTGCTTCTTTCAGTGTAATATTGGTGACGATGGTGTTAGGAGATGCCGTTTTTTCGTTGATGCTGAAAAAACACTATCCTCTTTCTGTTCCGGTGGTTTTAGTTACCAGTTTTGTATCAACATTGTTTGTACTGATATGCTGTATGGCTGCACAGTTAATGAATTTTATGGGTACAAAAATGGAAATTATCCGGGATGAATAAGGAATTGATTAAGAATTTTGGGGAGGGTATGAAATGGTAAAAGCAGAACATATTTTTAAAAGTATTCATGTTGGGCAGAAGGAAGAAAAGATATTAACGGATGTATCCTTTGTATTGGAAAAGAATACCATAACCGCTATTGTTGGGAAAAGCGGCTGTGGAAAAAGTACCCTTCTCTCTATTATGAGTGGTATTGATAAGCCCTCTGCCGGCAAAGTATTTTTGGGAGGGAAAGATTTTTATTCTTTGGATAAAAAGAGGCAGGAGCAGTTTAGGAATGAAAATATTGGAATTTTGTTCCAGAACTATCATCTGATTCCGGAACTGACTTGTGAAGAAAATATAAGGATGCCTTTAGTTTTTTCTAGTAAGAAAATCGAAAATGGAAAAGTAAAGAAGATGATGGAAAGTGTTGGCCTTGAAAAGAAAAGAAAGCTGTACCCAAAGCAGATGTCCGGTGGGGAACAGCAGAGGACTGCAATTGTACGTGCTCTGGTTAATAAGCCTTCTATACTATATGCAGACGAACCTACCGGGGCATTGGATTCTGAAACGGGAAACAGCGTTATTAAATTTCTGGTGAAATGTGCCCATGAACAAGGGCTGACAGTTTTGCTGGTTACTCATGATATGGGGATTGCAAAACAATGTGATCAGATTATAAAAATGCAAAATGGTAAGATTTATATGCCTTAGAGTGTGCTTGATTCTATTTCGATTGGCTGCGGGATAGAAACATAGTTGTTACTATTCACGGCCAATGGTATCATAAATTATAAACAAATAAAATAAATATTTTTCCTTTGTATATATTTTGAGTATTATGCAGTATGAGAAATATATCGGAAAATAATTTTTTATTGTTTCTATCTTGATACCATTGAACGTGAAAAGTAACACATAGTTCCAAAATAGAACAAAAAATTTACAAAAAAGGCTTGCATTTTATTGTGACATGTAGTATACTATTCAATGTTCGGTGCTTAACCGTATATTAGATGTGCGCATAGCTCAGCTGGATAGAGCGTCTGACTACGGATCAGAAGGTCGGGAGTTCGAATCTTCTTGCGCACGTAAAAACCTATCGAAGTATTTCGGTAGGTTTTTTTGATATAGGAGGGGTTGTGGATGGCTGACAATGAAATAGGCTGCACCTTTGCCCATCTTAAAGGAACTGTCTAAAAATAATATAGATAACAGTTTATTTTAGAACAGTTCCTTACAGCATTGGCAGGTTTTTTACTGCAAGAATAACAGGGATAGCAGGCAGCACAAAAGAAACGCAATGGCGGCGCTTCCGATTACAAGAAGTGCTTTTTGATAAGGGCGTTTTCCAATTTCCTGCTGTTTCTGGAGTTCATCCAGGCGTTTTCCTTCTGTAAAAGCGACGATTTCTTTGTATGTGTGGATATTGTTGTCTTTTTTAACTTTTTCAACCTTCAAAGCAAAAAACATGGAAGTTCCAAATAGTATGCTCCATGGAAGCAGGGCATATATGCCTATCCATGATGTAAGGGGAACGGCTGACAGCACTGTGGACACTAACAGTATTCCATAAATAGTGCCGTATTTGTTTAATTTTCTGACTTCAGTTTCTTTGATTTCTTCTCTCATAAGCTCAACATCTCCTTTTATAAGTTGGTCAAGAGATACGTTAAATAACGAACTAAGCAGCAGTAAACTATGGATGTCAGGATAGTTTTTTCCGGTTTCCCAATTAGAGATAGTCTGCCTGCTCACATAGAGTTTTTCGGCCAGTTCTTCCTGGGAAAACCCCATGCTGTTTCGGTGTTTTTTAATCTGTTTGCTGATTTCCAATTTTTTTCTCCTTTCTTTTTTAGTCCGTATCCTTGAGTACCAAGGCCGAAAATTTTCCAGCTCTTGGATAATGGTATATTATCATCTTGTGTTCTAAAACTCTATCAAAATCCTTTGTCTTTCTATGAAATGCTGTGTCAAAAGCGTTTGACATGGTTTGATTCTCGCTGGTTTTCCTTATAGGTGCTTGGATTGGTTACTATTCACGGTCAATAGTAACGCAGTGGTTCTGATATCAAAGAAAAAACACTTGACAAATTTGGTCTGCTGTTATAGACTTAATGAAAAGGACGGCTGTTGTAGACCCATGTTTCATTATGGATTATATACGGGTTTATAAACACTAAAGAACTGTTCCTAAGAATGGATGGCATAGAAAGCAGAGCATTTGTAAAAGGGAGAGTTGGCAGATGGGAATGAAGTTATGTGACAGTGATTTTTATTTTATGTGTGTTGTATGGGATGAAGGGCCTGTTAGGTCAGGGGAGCTTGTAAAACTGTGCAGGGAAAGGCTCGGATGGAAAAAGTCAACGACGTATACCCAGATTAAGAAGCTGCAGGAGAAGGGGTTTTTAAAAAATGAGGGTGCTGTTGTGACAGCGCTAATTTCACGCGAGGAGGTACAAAAAGAGGAAAGCGATTATTTTGTAGAAAGAACCTTTGGCGGTTCCCTGCCAGGTTTTCTGGCGGCATTTATGAAAGGGAGGACAATTTCGGGACAGGAGGCAGAGCAGTTAAAGAAGATGATTGAAGAGCACTGTGCAAAATAGTGTTTTGGGATATGTATCGGGTTATATACATTTTTTATGCTGGAGGAAACTGCGTTGTAATGCAGCGGTTGCCAGTAAGAATGGAGGGGGTAAGAATGGAAGGGCTTATGGTTTGGTTTCAATGGGTGCTGGAAAGCAGCCTTTTGGTAATTCCCGTAATCCTATTAATTTTCCTGCTGAGAATTGGGATAAAGAGAATTTCAGGTCTGTTAACTTATATTTTATGGTTTGTCGTATGGTTTCGCCTGGTATGTCCGGCAGGGATTCCGTCTGAAATCTATTTGCCTGTAATTCCAGATGCAGCCATGCAGACGGTAGGAAGCTGGTTTTTTGCAGAAGCAGGGCAGGAAACTTCTGTTTTGGAGAATGGTGGAAAAGAAAAGGTTTCTTTTGGAAGGCCACATAATGACGGCAGAGTAGAAAAAATGGAAGATTCAGGCGGAGAGGAGGATTACGGACAGAAGAATTTGGACTTGACAGCAGGGAGTGGAGTGAAAAATACAGGAAATAAAGGTTTTGCAGAGACTGGTATTTTGAAATGGGATGGTCCTGTTTTTACCAAAGTACTTTGTGTGGTGTGGTTTACAGGAATGGTTCTGGCCTTGTTGTCTGAGCTTGTCTTTGCCTGCTGCCTTCATAGGAAACTGCGTTATGCCATAAAACAGGAAGAAGGCGTGTATTGCTGTAATGGGATTTCTTCTGCATTTGTAACTGGGATCTGCCGTGGCAGGATTTATCTTCCTTTTGGGCTGAATGAGAGAGATAGGGGATATATACTGGAGCATGAGAAAATACATATACGCCGCAGGGACTATCTTGTGAAAAAAGTCTGTTTTGCTATTTGCCTGGTTTATTGGTTCCATCCGCTTGTCTGGCTTGCATATATATTTTTATGTTATGATATGGAAATTGCTTGTGATAATGCAGTTTTGCGGAATATGGGGCAGGAGCAGAGAAAGCAGTACAGCTATGTGCTTTTGTCAAATGCAGTAAACGGGAGACGCCAGATTCCATTCTATCAGCCGCAGTTTGGGAAGAATATGGTAAAGAGAAGGATTTTCCACAGCATCCGGTATAAAGAAGAAAAAATGGAGCTTGTTTTGGTTGGCATTGTTGTAGTTGCCCTGGCTGCTGTCCTTTGTATGATGGTCCGTCCGGACACAGAAGTCGTTCCTATGCAGAAAGGTGGGAATTATACAAAAGAGGTGGAACAGCTATACAAGAAAAAGGTAGTGGACGTTACAGATAAAAAAGCAGTAAAGGAACTTCTTACTGCTGTGATTTCAAAGGATTTCCTGGAATCTTTTGATGAGTCGATAGAACCATTTACCTGTGAAATACAGGGTGATGTCCTTTGGATTGATTTTGCAATGTGGATTGTCCGCCCAGATAGTTTCAGGAGACTGACAGGGGATTATTCTGCTGTTTTTCTGGCGTTAATCCCAGATATCAGGACAGTGCAGTGGACGTATGAAGAAATGCAGTATGGCGGCACAACAAAAACGGTTAATTTACATTATGACTGGGCTATGATGAAGAATGAGGATTTTATTGACGCTGCTGTCTGCAAGGCGGCAGGTTCAACAAAAGCAAGGGATTTTGGGGTAAGCGCTTCTTCTTTACAGCAGTTAGTTAATAACTTTACTTATTATGAGAAAGGTAAGATGCAGAAAGAAGCGAAAGCATTGGCAGTATTTGAAGAGGAGGAGATGAAAAAGAAACTACGGGATCTGCCCTACGCTTATAAACGTTCTTATAATGAAAGTATAAAGTGTGAAGAACTTTATGTAGGGGCGCTTGGCTATTATTGTGAAGATGTAGAAAAGGGAGTAGAGTTTTTTCAAAAGGAGTACCGCAGGGAACTTTGGGACTCGTTTTTAGAAAAGGCTGGGAGAGGAGAAGCAGCTTCTGTCATTATTGCAGGGCATAATTTGATTGAGGATGCTAAGATAGAAGAAAATGGATCAGTTTATTATACATACATTTGTTATGATGGCGTGAAATATTATGCCCTTTATGATTTTGTTAAGAAAGACAGGAGAGACAGTTTTGAGATGGTAAGTGGAAAATATTTGCTGCAGTCAGAAGAAACAATAAATGATATTGCAATGAGGAATTATTATATTACAGACGATGCTTCGTTAAGTTATAGGGACAGCATGTATGCTGGATGTTATGGTGGAATGACAGAGTATTGCAGTATGGCGTTTCCAGAACTTCATGTTGTCAAGACAGACTATTTATATTAATAATAGTGACAATTGTTACTATTCACGGTCGATTTCTGAAAAAAGAATGGCCGTGAATAGATGATATGTAGTGACCGTGGATAGGAAATGTGAATTGCAGACAATTAGGAACTGTTAAGAAAGTGCATTTTGCCAGAGCGTATATGAATTTTCAAATACGCTCTGGTTTTTGTGTTAAATGAAATTTTTTGCAACCAGTTTCCATTTTTATCGGGTATATTATTGAGGTGGTTAATAGAAGCAGAAGGGAGTGGTTTTATGCAGGATGACAGGATTGTTGCAATGTACTGGCAGCGGGATGAAGCAGCCATCCGTGAAACGGAAGAAAAGTATGGGAGTTATCTTTTAAAAATTGCCTATAATATTCTATTTGATTTGGAGGACAGCAAAGAGAGCGTCAATGATACCTATATGAAAGCATGGGATTCCATACCGCCTCATAAGCCATGCATCTTGTCATCTTATCTTGGTAAAATTACCAGGCAGTTGTCCATTGATATTTTTCGGACAAGGAATAGGATAAAACGGCGCGCATCGGAATATGCTGTCTCGCTGGATGAATTGAAAGACTGTATCTCAAGTGGCAATGTAACAGAACAAGAGGTGGATTTACATTTGCTGGCAGACGCTATCAATTCCTATCTTGGTACGCTTTCCAGGGATGCGCGGACGACATTTGTTGGCAGGTATTACTATATGGATTCTATCAAAGAAATAGCTTCTTATCATAATATGAGCGTGCCTAAAGTCAAAAGTATGCTGCACCGTACCAGGATAGGCTTAAAGGGGTATCTAAAGAAGGAGGGATTTAATATATGAAGGAAGAGCAGATTAGTGATGCATTGAATTTGTTAGATAATACATTTATTGGAGAGACAGACGGCTTGCGGAATAGGCAAAAGAAGGTGCAAAAAGGTGTGATGTTTTCAAAAATTTTTTCTGCGGCAGGAGGATATTGGAAATGGGCGGTTGCAGGCATCTGTATCATTACAGCTGTAATTGCCGGCAGACGGATGCTTATGCTAAAGCCTGCAAATGTAAATCAGTCAGTTCAGGAAGAAAAACTTCCTATGCTTTCTGTCACGGAAAATTCTAGTGATGGAATGGGATTTGAAGGATTTTGGGCTTATGATATTTCAGAGCTAACCAACAATAATCCGTGGAATGAGGAGAGGCAGCCGTCAACTTTGCCTGTATTTAAGAATCGGCTGTCATATGATAATGATTTTATTGTCTCCGGCGCGGATTTTGGGAAAATGAGGGAATTGCTGCTGGAGATTGCGGGACGGCTTGGGCTGGATGCTGCATCTCTTGAAATTAAGGATGATGCGCCGGATGAGGCAGTAAAGCAGGAGATTACTGAAAAGATGGAGGGGGATGTTCCAGAGGGGTACTTTAATCCGACAAAGCTGATTGCCAAAGCAGACGGCATGGAAATCGCAGTTGACCAGACAATGCAGGCAGCTGTTTCTTTTGAACCTGCTTTAAAGCTGCCTGATAGATATAATTTTAGATATTCTGCGTCATATGAAGAAACTGTTTCTGGGGCGGAATATTTGCTTAGACAGTATAAAGACCTTCTTTGCATGGAAGACCCCCAGATAAATATTTTTTATGGTGATTATAGTAAATATGAGACGGGCTATCAACAGGAATATCAGATTTCATTTTATGATGCAGGGAAAAATAATATAGAAGGGATTGTTAATTATAATTTCAGGAAGGCAAAATTTGATTGTGATGACAATGGAGAGCTTTTCCAGGTAAGGCTCTGCCAGACAGATTTGTCACAAAAAATGGGGGATTACCCGGTAATCAAGGCAGAAGATGCGAAAAAACTTTTATTAGAAGGACATTATATAACCACAGTCCCATATAAGATTCCTGGTGAAAAATTTGTTGCCAGGGCAGAACTTGTCTATCGGACGGGGGCAAGGGAAGAGTATTTTATGCCATATTATTGCTTTTATGTGGAATTGCCAGAGGAAGAGAGGGACGGTATCAAGACATATGGCGCTTATTATGTCCCTGCTGTAGAGGGTAAATATCTTTCAAATATGCCGCTTTGGGATGGGAGTTTTAATTAAATTTAGTGGCTTTACAGTGCCTTCTATGTTACTTTTCACACCTATGCATCCAGTGTGTAAGTGTTTCTGCCGTTTGGTATGGAGTGGAAAGTAACATTTTCATAAAATTTAAACAATCCTTAACAGTTTTCTGTATTGAATCTTAAACAGATTTTTTCTACAATTGAAATTGTAGTAATTCAAAGGCTGTTATTCTCGCGTACGCAGCGGGCCAAACGCAGGCTTGCCTGGCTGTTTTTGGGAAGGGGGATTCATATGGAGAAAGGGTATTGGAAGAAAATTAGTATGTCAGTTCTGTTTTGTGCTTTATTGTTATCAGGCTGCTCAAAGAGTGGTGTTTCACAAGGCACTGCAGAGAAAACACAGGCAGACAGTTTGAAGGGCAGAAGTTCTGGTTCAGAAAAAAATGCAGGTGCTGCCAAAGCCAAAGTAATTGATGAAAATCATTCGATTTCCGGGATGCCAGAAGAGAAACTTGATTTGTCAGAATATGGGTTAGGGTATCAGGGTGCAGCGGATGCCCGGCCGGAGTATTTGTGGATGAGTGCTGCGAGAGCGGAAAATGGGTATTACGTATGGGGAAAAGCTTCTGAAAGGTCTGGGAGGGGAATGCTGATGTATTTTGACAAGGCTTCCAAAAGTTATATCCCCCTTTGCAATAAACCGAACTGTGCCCATAACAGCAAGGGATGCAATGCAGATTTTAATTCTAATGGTGAAGAGGAGGTTAAATATATAAGAAGTTATATCCAATATTATGATGGCTGTGTGTATGTCGCAGGGCATGATGAGGAAGGGTATGTATATTTGTATAAAGTGGCGCCGGATGGAAGTACCTGTGAGAAGTATATGACGTTATATAAGGCGGATCTTTCTTCAACAGCAGAAGGCGAAAATGTAAAAGAATTTTCTGAGCCGGAAATATGTATCCACAGGGGATATATCTATTTCATGGTTGGGAAGGAAAGTAACCTGAAGTTACGCCGTATGGAACTTGGGGGAGAGGATGTGGAAATTGTATTTGAAAATGCCGGCAGCCGCCCATCTTTATACCGTATGAAGGCTTATGGGGACTACCTGTTTTTCCAGTCAGGAAACTTCACGGATGATGATTGTATTGATATAAAGGCCGGTATTTTTGCCTTAAATGTCAATACTGCCAAGACCCAGCTGGTGAAAAAGGATGCAGTTTCTGATTATACTGTTTCAGATGGGGATTTGTATTATACTACAGCAGTCGGAATTAACCGTTATTCGCTGAAAAAGCAGGAGGATGCAGCCGTGGTGGAAACTGGCGTGCGTGGGGATGTGGCAGTGCATGGAAAGTTTATTTATTTCTATCGTGATGATACCTGTACCCTGTCACAATATGATTCGGGAGGTAAGCTTTTACATGAAATTACCGATGCTGATTTTAGTCCATGCCGTATGGAGGATGAGGATTACTTTTTTGCGCTCGGGTTTGGCAAAGAAGGATTTCTTCCTGTAAAAGAGTTATCCAAAGGTTCGGCAAAATGGACGTCGCTGGAGGAATAGGACAGTATGGAGTGGAAAACGGTTATCAGGAAACGTTTTATCAGAAATATGCTGCTGGCAGTATTTTGTATCCATTGGTTTGCTTGTATCTATTGGTTTTTGGAAAATAAAGCAGTACAGGAGAAAGGCTATATTAATCGGTATCATCAGAACATAGAGGCTGTTTTACAGCAGTCTGATTCGATGAACCAGATTAGTATTTTCAAGGTGGCACATGGATTTTCTAAACGGAATATTGAAAAGACAGCAGACGATTACAAAAAACTTTTGAAAATTGAGCCGGTTTCTTTTGGCTATCAAGGGCTTATTGCTTTCTTCCGCTGTAATTTAGTACACTTTTTTGGGGTGCTTTCCGTCCTGCTGGCTGTGATTGCCCTTACGGACAGAAATGCGGTTGGGTTAAAGCATATGGCTTATGCTGCACGGGATGGAAGGGGAAGAAGGATATTTAGGAAGCTTCTTGCAATTATTTTGTGGTGTATGGCAGTTACTGCTGCTTTATATGGAAGCGCATTTTTTATCAGCGGATGCATTTATGGGACAGACTATTTTTCTGCCTTGCAGTATCCTGTCCAGTCAATCCCAATATTTATGGATGTTACATATGGCCTGAGCATAGGGGAGTTTTTACTTCTTTTCTTGTTGTACCGCTGCATGTTCCTTGTTATAACTGCACTTATTGTATGGAGTGTTTATTATTTTATAGATAATGTAATAATTGGGACGGCTGTATTGGGGGCCATGGCATTGGCAGAAGTTTTGCTTTATTCTGTGATAAAGGTAAATTCTCTATTTTGTATATTAAAATATTGCAATTTGTGGTATCAGATAAAGGATAATTCTTTTTTTTCAGAATATGTGAATCTGAATTTTTTTTCTTATCCTGTTACGAAAGAGTTGATATCTACTGCCATTATCATAATAGTTTGCATGATATTAGCTTTTTGCAGTATCATGAAGGCAGTGATAACGTATCCATCTGTTTCCCGCCGCTTTAAAATGCCGTTTTCCTCTTTGCTGCTTTTGCTGCAGGAGCGTTTAAACAGCATGGGGTTTGAGGCATATAAATTATTGGTCAGCCAGAAAGGGATTTTATTATTGCTCGCGCTTCTCTTTGTTTTTATAAAGCAGGCGGATTTTACTGATGTAATAGAATCTGGCGTCCAGGAAATGTATTGTTCTTTTATTGAACGGTATGAAGGCGTTCCAACCGATGCTTCTGAACAGGAACTTGGACAGCTTGGCAGCTTTTTAGATGCGCTGGCAAAAGAGTATGAACAGGCAGTAAGCGATTATGAAGCAGGGAAAATAGATGACAAGGCGTATGAAGAAATTCAATACAAGTGCAGCGCCTATCAGACGGAACAGATTTTTTACAGGGAAATTATGGTGCAGAGGGACTATTTAAAGTCCTTACAGGAAAAAAGGGGCATGGATGGCTGGTATATTAATTTATACTGTTATAACAGGCTGTTTAAAAACAGGCTGGATTTGCAGGATTTTGTTTTTGCTGCAGGGATGCTTCTGCTTGTTTTTGGAGCCTTTTGGGAAGAAAAGATATCCAGGGCGGATGCTGTGCTTAGGCTTTGTAAATATGGGAGGCGGGAGCTGGACAGGAAAAAAGCCATCTTGTTAATAGGCATCACTGTTATTATGTTTGCAGTTGAAAATGTATTGGAAGCTGCTTCTATATATAAACTCTATGGAATTTCCGGGCTTTTTGCCCCGGTACAGAGTATTCCAAGGCTTTCAGCAGTTTTTTTTAGATGTAATATTTTACAGTTTATGGTACTATTCTTTTTCCTGAAGCTGGCTGTTCTATTGCTTTTACTTTTGTCTGCTTTTGGGATTTTAAAAATAATCAGAAAGAAAACAGGCAGGTGATTAAATGCAGTTAATGGTTCAAAATCTTAAAAAAGATTATGGGAAAACACATGCCCTTTCCGGGATATCGATTACTTTTACCCCTGGCCTGTATGGTCTTTTGGGGCCGAATGGCGCTGGGAAAAGCACGTTGATTAACCTGATTACGGACAATATTGCAAGGCAGGAAGGGGAAATCCTTTTCGATGGGACGGATATTAAAACGCTGGGAAAGAGTTACAGGGCTGTTGTTGGGTATATGCCGCAGACACAGGGATTTTATAATGATTTCAGTGTTTATGCTTTCCTGATGTATATTTCCAGGCTTAAAGGGCTAAAAAAAGAGAAGGCAAAGGAGCGTTCTTTTGAATTGATGGAAGCGTTTCACTTGCAGGACAAGCGGAGAGTGCGGATAGACGGCCTTTCCGGCGGGATGAAGCAGCGCCTGATGCTTGCGCAGGCATTATTAAACGACCCTAAAATATTGATACTGGATGAACCGACAGCAGGCGTAGACCCACAGGAGAGAATCCGCATAAGAAATTATATCAGCATGATAGCAGAGGGGCGGATTGTTATTGTGGCAACTCATATCGTATCGGATGTAGAGGCGATTGCAAATGAAATCTATTTGATAGGAAATGGGAAAGTGATTAAAAATGGTACGCCGGGACAGCTGATACAGGATGTATCAGAAAAAGTCTATGATATTTCGGCAGATTATGATAAACTTAAAGAAATCCAGGAAAAATATATTGTCAGTAATATTAACAGCAGGGAAGACGGCGTCCACATAAAAATTGTTGCCGATACTCCGCCGGAAGGGTATGATTATAGCAGATGCCCGGCGAATTTAGAAGATGTATATCTGGATACATTTAGCAGTTAGGGAGTTTTCAAACACGCTGTACTAGTATAACCCAATTTAATTACCTTATCTTTTGGTGAGGATGCTTTTTTGAGAGTGCAGGTGTAAAAACGTAGGCGTAGCGGGCTACGCTGAGGATTTTACGCCTGTGCTATCGGGAAAGCAGACCAGCAAAAGGTATGGCTAATTAAAATGGGTTATACTAGACACAATACTTTGGAAAGGAAGTGTTTCTATGCCAGCATTAGCACAAGAAGAAATCTATACTATTAATGACATTTATGCTCTCCCGGATGGAGAGCGTGCAGAACTGATTGATGGACAAATATATATGATGGCGCCACCCAGCCGAAAGCATCAAACAATAGCGAGGGAACTTTTTTCTTCCATAAATTCCTACATTAAGTCAAAAGGTGGTTCCTGTGAGCCTTTTTTTGCACCATTTGCTGTATTTCTGGATAAAGATGATACAAACTATGTCGAGCCGGACATATCCGTAATCTGTGATAAATCAAAGCTCACTGACAGAGGCTGTTTTGGTGCGCCAGACTGGATTATAGAAATTGTCTCCCCTGCCAGCAGGCGTATGGATTATTTTACAAAGCTCTTTAAATACCGTACTGCAGGCGTCAGAGAATACTGGATTGTTGACCAGGAAAAGAACCGTATCCTTGTTTACAACTTTGAATCAGAAGATGCCGGAGATTATACTTTTGCTGATTTTGTAAAGGCCGGCATCTACGATGATCTGCTTATCAACTTCTCAAATATCGCTGACTTGCTGAATATTTAACCCCAAAAGGCGTATGCGCTGCTGCATATGCCTTTTGTAATATCTGCTGCCAGTTTGAAAGGTATAGAAAATAAAGTATCTTTGACTCTTTCATGTGGCAGCTTCCTTTGGTTGTTGAAAACATATTCTTCCTGTGATATGATAGATAAAGTTTTTGGAAGATTCCTAAGGAATTTTTTGCATGTTTTCTGCAAAAAATAGCATATGATATATGGGAAGGAAGTGATAAGTTGTTCCAGATAGAAGAATTATGCCGTATTGCAGGGAAGGAAAATGTGGCATGTGACGAGCTGCTTTCTAAGCATACTACATTCCGTATTGGAGGGAGGGCGAAATATTTTGTAAGCCCTCTTTATATAGAAGATTTTGTGGAAGCAGTTGCTTATATACGGAAGGAAAAGCAGCCATATTTTATTTTTGGAAATGGAAGCAATCTTTTAGCATATGATAAAGGGTATGACGGGGTGGTTCTGGCAACGCATATGCCAAACAGGGAGATTGAAGAGGCGGAAGGAAAGGTGGCGATGGACGCCCTTGTCTTTATGCCTCCAGGAGACATACGGAGGAAGCAGTTTTCGGAGTTAGAAAGCAGCGGGGAATTGTCGCAGAAGACTTTTGTGTTTGCCGGAAGCGGGATTATGCTTTCCGGTATGGCAAACAGGGTAGGAAAAAAGGGGCTTGCCGGTTTTGAATTTGCCAGCGGGATTCCCGGGACTTTAGGGGGCGCTGTAACAATGAATGCCGGGGCATATGGCGGTGAAATCAAGGACAGGATTCTTGGGGCAATGCTTTTGTTTCCGGATGGGACAAGGCGGTACTGTCATAAAGATGAACTGGAGCTTGGTTATCGGACCAGCCTGATCCAGAAGGATTCCCTTGTTGTTTTGTGGGCGCTTTTTGCTTTTGGGGAAGGGGATGTATCGGAAATTGTGCAGAAAATGCAGGAGCTTAATGCACGGCGGAAAGAGAAGCAGCCGCTGCAGTATGGCAGCGCTGGCAGCACATTTAAAAGGCCGGAAGGCCATTTTGCGGGAAAATTGATTGAAGACGCCGGGCTGCGAGGATTCCGGGTCGGAGATGTGATGGTTTCAGAGAAGCATTGTGGGTTTGTGGTAAATGTGGGCGATGGGACATATGATGAGGCAAGACAGGTGATTGAACATGTGCAAAAGACAGTCCAGGAAAAGTTTGGCGTTTGGCTGGAAACGGAAGTAAAGTTAGTGGAATAGCGCAGAAGCAAAGTTATCAGGATAGTGCAGTGCCTGGCGAAAAAGAAGCAGGTTTGGTAAAGAACAGTACGGCAGAAGAAGGGGCGGTGTTTTATATGATTCGTTTTGTGATAGTAACAGGGATGTCAGGGGCTGGGAGAAGCTCTGTTTTAAAGATGTTAGAGGATATGGGGTATTTTTGCATTGATAACCTTCCAGTGCGTTTGGTACCAAAGCTGACCAAGGTATTCATTGGGGAATATAAGTCGATTGACAAGGTAGTACTTGGGATTGATATCCGCAATTTGCAGGGGCTGTCAGAACTTGGGGATATGCTGGAGGCAATGAAGGAATCTGGTTACCGTTATGAAGTCCTGTTTTTGGATGCAGACAACAGCGTATTGGTAAAGCGGTACAAGGAAACGCGGAGAAACCATCCTCTTGCTTTGCAGGGGCGTGTGGACAGGGCAATTGAGGCAGAGCGCAAGGAACTGGCGCCGATTAAAGAAATGGCAGACTATATCCTGGATACAAGCCATATGTTAATCCGTGATTTAAAACAGGAGATAGATAAAATTTTTCTGGATAATGGGGAATACAGAAGCTTTTTTGTGACAGTTTTATCTTTTGGGTTTAAATATGGGATTCCGTCAGATTCTGATTTGGTGTTTGACGTCCGTTTCCTGCCAAATCCTTATTATATTCCAGAGTTAAAGCATTTAACAGGGAATGACAGGGAAGTTTACGACTATGTGATGACATCCGGGCAGGCAATGATTTTTTTGAACCAGCTTTATGATATGATAAAATTTTTGATTCCGAACTACATCCTGGAGGGGAAAAACCAGATTGTGATCAGTATTGGCTGTACTGGCGGAAAACACCGATCTGTAACGATTGCCAATGCCCTGGCAGAGAAGATGCAGGAGCTGCCGTATGGTTTAAAGGCAGAACACAGGGATATTGGAAAATGAAAATACCAGAGGGGGAGCTATGTCATTTTCAAGCAGGGTAAAAGAAGAACTGGCGCGGCAGGAAAGCAGGGGAAGACATTGCTGCATTGCTGAATTTGCGGCAATTTTTATACTATGTGGAAAAATTAAAAGCGACAAATGTAAAAAAAACTACTTACAAATTGATACAGAGAACTTGACAGTTGCGCAAAAATCTTATATCTTATTAAAGAAAACATTTCAAGTACAGATTGAAGTTGCGGTTCATAATCACAATATTCGGTCTTCTGGCGTAAGTTTTTCTCTAATAGTGAAGAGACATCAGGATGTAATACTCGTTCTTAAGGCACTGAAAATAATGGAGGAAGATGGAAGTTTGTGGGGAGATTTCCAGAAAATCCATCAGAGGTTAGTGCAAAACACCTGCTGCAAGAGGGCGTACTTAAGAGGAAGTTTTTTGGTGGCGGGTTCTGTGACGAATCCGGAAAAGGCGTACCATCTGGAAATTGCCGTGTTGTCGGGGCAGTATGCCATTCAGTTAAAAGAGCTGATGGCAGATTTTGGGATGGAGGCTAAGATAGTAGAGCGTAAAAAGTATCATGTCCTTTATATTAAGGAAGGTTCGCAGATTGTGGATTTCCTTAATGTAATAGAAGCGCATATTGCCTTAATGGAACTGGAAAATGTACGGATTGTAAAAGAAGTCCGCAATTCAGTGAACCGGCAGGTAAATTGTGAGACAGCCAATATTAGTAAAACAGTTACGGCTGCTGCAAGGCAGATTGAAGATATCAGGTATTTGCAATGTAAAATGGGGTTTAGCCAGTTAGCAGACGGGCTTCGCGAAGTGGCAGAGCTTAGGTTGGATTATCCGGACAGTTCCCTGCAGGAGTTAGGGAAGATGCTTACCGTGCCAATTGGCAAGTCAGGAGTGAACCATCGTTTGCGGAAAATCGGCAGGATTGCTGAACAGTTACGGGAAAAGAATGGTGATATTTCTTAGAAGGAGGATTTAACGATGATCACAAAAAAAATCAGAATCCAGATTAAAAATGGATTAGAGGCTAGACCGGTTGCAGTTCTTGTACAAGTGGCAAGCCAGTTTGACAGCAGTATCTATGTTGAATGTGGCAATAAGAAGGTAAATGCAAAGAGTATAATGGGAATGATGGCATTGGGGCTGGATGCAGGAGAAGAAGTAGTTGTTTCCGCAGATGGGGATGACGAGTCAAATGCTATGGCAGATATTGAAAAATTTTTAAGTGCCGTAAAGGCATAAAACATATTGTTTAGAAGGGGCTTCTGCATGGTTTGTGCGGCGCCCCTTCTTTGTAAGTCATGCGTATTGTAATGTAATGGCGTATGCGCGTCAGTGCAGGCAGTGCGTATATAAAAAGGGGGAAAGTATGGAATTTGCCCATTTACATGTGCATACAGAATATTCTCTGTTAGATGGTTCCTGCAAGATAAAAGAGCTGGTCTGCCGTGCAAAAGAATTGGGGATGGGGCATATTGCAATTACAGACCATGGGAACATGTATGGCGTAATAGATTTTTACCGTGCGGCAAAGGAAGCAGGCATTAACCCGGTGATTGGATGCGAGGTATATGTAGCGCCTGGTTCCCGCTTTGACAGGGAGGTTTCCAAAGGGGAAGAGCGGTATAACCATCTTGTGCTTTTGGCAGAGAATAACCAGGGGTATGCAAATTTGATAAAAATCGTATCAATTGGTTTTACAGAAGGGTTTTATTATAAACCGCGTGTTGATTACGAAATATTGGAAAAGTACCATGAGGGGATTATTGCATTAAGCGCCTGCCTTGCAGGCGCTGTTGCGGCCAGCCTAAGAAGAGGGCTTTATGAACAGGCGAAGCAGGAAGCGCTCCGTCTTTCTTCTATATTTGGAAAAGATAATTTTTTCCTGGAGCTGCAGGATCATGGGATTGCTGAGCAGAAGACGGTGAACCAGGGCCTGCTTCGGATGGCGCAGGAAACGGGCCTGGGGTTAGCTGCAACAAATGACGTACATTATATTATGGACAGTGATGCAGAGCCGCATGATATCCTTCTTTGCATCCAGACAAAAAAACTGGTGAAGGACGAAGACCGTATGCGGTACGAGGGCGGCCAATTTTACTTGAAATCACCGGAAGAGATGGCGGCTTTATTTCCTTATGCGCAGCAGGCGGTGGAAAATACAGTAAAAATTGCCAAACGGTGCCAGGTGGAAATTACATTTGGGGAATATAAGCTGCCGCATTTTGATGTGCCGGATGGGTATACATCCTGGGAATACCTGAAAAAACTCTGTAAAGAGGGGCTTGTAAGGTGTTATGGGAAGGATGCCGTCCATCATGTACAAAGGCTGGCACAGGAATTAGAAGTTATCTGTAAAATGGGATTTGTGGATTATTTCCTGATTGTATGGGATTTTATTCGGTTTGCAAGGGAGCGTAATATCAGTGTTGGGCCGGGGCGGGGCTCGGCGGCAGGGAGTATTGTATCTTATACGCTTGGAATTACAAACATTGACCCAATCCGTTATAACCTTCTGTTTGAGCGTTTCCTGAACCCTGAGCGCGTTACGATGCCGGATATTGATATTGACTTTTGTTATGAACGCCGTCCGGAGGTAATTGATTATGTAGTGCAGAAATATGGGGAAGACCATGTAGTGCAGATTGTTACGTTTGGTACTATGGCGGCAAGGAATGCAATCCGGGATGTTGGGCGTGTGCTGGATTTCCCATATAATTATGTAGATACGATTGCAAAGGCAGTCCCGACGGAACTGGGCATTACGATTGATAAAGCGTTAAAAAGGAATCCAGAGTTAAAGGCAGTCTATGATACAGATGAGCAGGCAAAAGGGCTGATTGATATGTCCAGACGCCTGGAGGGTCTTCCAAGGCATATTTCTATCCATGCTGCCGGAGTTTTAATCAGCCCTAAACCGGTAGATGAGTATATTCCGCTTTCCAAGGCGGCTGACGGGACGGTGACGACACAGTTTACCATGACGACATTGGAAGAACTTGGGCTTTTAAAAATGGATTTTCTGGGGCTTCGGACATTGACTGTGATCCAGGATGCGGCGCGCCTTGCCGGGATTTTTGATGATGCTACAATGAACATTGACGAAAGGATGATGAAGATTGATTTTGAAGACAAAAATGTCTTTGACATGATTTCTTCTGGCCGTACAGAAGGGGTGTTCCAGTTAGAAAGCGGCGGGATGAAGCGTTTTATGAAGGAATTAAAGCCGCAGAATATGGAAGATATCATTGCAGGGATATCCTTATACCGTCCGGGGCCGATGGATTATATTCCGCAATATATAGCGGGGAAGTCTAACAGGGATAATGTTACCTATGACTGCCCGCAATTAGAGCCGATTTTGGAGCCGACCTATGGGTGTATTGTCTATCAGGAGCAGGTAATGCAGATTGTACGGAATCTTGCAGGGTACAGTTTTGGCCGGAGCGATTTGGTACGGAGGGCAATGGCAAAGAAAAAAGCGTCTGTTATGGCAGCAGAACGCCAGAATTTTGTCTATGGCAATGAAGAAGAAGGGGTAAAAGGGTGTGTTGCAAATGGCATTCCTGAAGAAGTCGCCAATAAAATTTATGACGATATGACAGAGTTTGCAAAGTATGCTTTTAATAAATCCCATGCGGCCGCTTATGCAGTTGTGGCATATCAGACGGCATGGCTGAAATATTATTACCCATTAGAGTTTATGGCGGCATTAATGACGTCTGTAAAGGACCATAACAGCAAAGTTTTGGAATATGCTATGACATGCCGCCAGATGGATATTGAAATACTTGGACCAGATATCAATGAAGGCTTTTCAGAATTTTCTGTATCCAATGGAAAAATACGTTTTGGCATGTCTGCGATAAAGGGAATCGGTACAACTGTGATTGAAGCGATTGTGCAGGAAAGGGAAAAGAATGGCCTTTTCACTTCTATGGAAGATTTTATGGAGCGTCTTTCTACGAAAGAAGTAAATAAGCATACAATTGAAAATTTCATAAAGTCGGGGGCGTTTGACTGCTTAGAAGGTACCAGGAAGCAGAAATTACAGGTTTACCAGACGATGCTTGATAATATTGCACGTGAGAAAAAGGACAGCATGGAAGGGCAGATGTCGCTGTTTGATATGGGGGATGAGGAGCTTACCAGAGCAAACCAGATAGAATATCCTGACGTTGGAGAGTTTGAAAAGGGGGAGTACCTGGCATATGAGAAAGAGATGCTGGGGATATATGTTAGCGGGCATCCCCTGGAAGAATACCTGGGGCTGATGCATAAAAACTGTACCAGGACTTCAAAGGACTTTCTGACGGATGAAGAGGGGGAACAGCCAGGGACAGCTGAGGTACAGGATGGGGAAACGGTTGTGGTTGGCGGCATGCTGGTTGATAAAGTGGTCAGGACAACGAAAACAAACGCAGTAATGGCAATTTTAAAGCTGGAAGATTTATACGGGACAACGGAAGTTGTTGTGTTCCCAAGGGATTATGAGCGGAATAAGGGACTGTTAAATGTTGACAGCAAGCTTTTTATAAAAGGGAAGGCAAAAATGGAGGATGACAGGGGCAGTAAAGTGATTTGCCAGAAGATTATCCCGTTTGATGAAGTCCCTTGCGAACTCTGGATCCGCTTTAAAGATATCGCTGCATTTGAAAACGGGGAAGAGAAACTCTATCAGGAGATGCTTCCCTTTGATGGGAAAGACCATGTGTGTATTTATGCGGAAAAGGAAAAACAGGTGAAACGGCTTTCCGCAGGGAAAAGCGTTGATGCAAGAAAGCTGGTGGGACAAGGCGTCCTCTCTTACCTTGGGAAAGACGCGGCAGCAATTAAAGAACTATCTATATAGTGTATTGCTGTATACACGGCTAATAGTATCAGGATATCGTAACTGCCGCTTAAAAATATGAAAAGAGTATTGAAAAATCACGAGTTTTAGCGTAAAATCGTATGTAGAATGTTGAGAAGGAAAAGGAGGGCATTATGAGCGATTCAGTAAAAACGATTGGTGTATTGACCAGTGGCGGCGACGCACCTGGGATGAATGCTGCGATTCGCGCAGTAGTCCGTACCGGTATTGCAAATGGTGTAAAGGTAAAGGGAATCCGCTGCGGTTATGCCGGACTGCTGGAGGAAGATATTGTAGATATGGGGACGCTTGATGTATCGAATATCATCCAGACTGGCGGTACGATTTTGTACACAGCACGTTGTCCTGAATTTAAAAAGAAAGAATATCAGAAAAAAGGTGCGGAGATTTGTAAGAGACATGGTATTGATGGTGTTGTGGTAATCGGCGGGGACGGTTCCTTTAATGGCGCCAGTAAGCTTGCCCAGTATGGCATCAATACAGTTGGCGTACCGGGGACAATTGATTTAGATATTGCCTGTACAGAATATACGATTGGTTTTGATACTGCTATTAATACTGCAATGGAAGCGATGGATAAATTGAGGGATACTTCAGAATCCCATGAGCGCTGCAGCATTGTTGAAGTAATGGGACGTACAGCAGGCCATATTGCCCTTTGGACAGGAATTGCCAGTGGCGCGGAGTATATTTTGACAACAGAAGAATATAATGGGGATATTCAGAAGATTATAAATAAGATTCAGGACCGCCGCCGTCTTGGCAAAAAGAACCATATTATAGTAAATGCTGAGGGAATTGGCAATTCTAATGAGATGGCAAAAGTAATTGAGATTGCGACAGGTGTGGAAACAAGGGCAACGATTCTGGGACATATCCAGCGCGGCGGGAATCCAACCTGTAAGGACCGTGTATATGCTTCTGCATTGGGGACAAAAGCCGTAGAACTTTTATGTGAGGGTAAATCAAACCGTGTGGTAGGATATAAAGATGGTGAGTTTGTGGATTATGATATGCAGGAGGCGCTTGCAATGGAAAAAGGATTGGATCCGTATCTGTCCCATATCAGCCGGAAATTAACCACAAAATAAATTATAATATAAAACAGAACGGAGGATATTTATGAAAAAATTAGTAAAATTAGTGGTAGCAGCTGGAGCAATTGCCGGTGGCATCGCCGGGGCGGTGTATTTCTTTGGCAAAAAGAAATCAAAAGATGATTATGATGATTTCGACGATGATTTTGATGATGTTTTCGGGGAAGAGGAAGATGACAGGGATTATGTGACCTTAGACCTTGAAGATGAAGAAAATACAGAAGAAGAGCAGAAGGAAGAGCCTGAAGAAGATAGCGAACCAGAAGAAACAGAAGATTAAGGAAATAATGCATATAGGTGTCAGGATGCCGCCAGGGGGCGGCATCCTGACTTTTTACTTTTTAATTTTGGCTTTTTGCCCTTTTGCTGCCCGTTTACGGTTACGGATTTTTTGCGGATCATATTTTTTTTGTTCAAAGATAAGTTCTTCACAGTCTGGCATGGCAACAGCGGCATACCGCACGGTATCGTCGTCTTCCAGGGTAATCCCCTTTACGCCGCGGCTTGTCTTTTTCAATTCGCTGGCTTCATAAAGCGGGAAGCCAAGGGAAAGCCCTTTTTTTGTGATTAAGACAACTTTGGCATCCGGGTTAATTGCTTCCACTACATTTAATGGGGTGATACCGGCAATTTTGTCATCTTCATCCAATTTGGTAGAAGCAATGACAGAGCGGTTGGTATCAAATGAAATCCCTGCCACCTGTTTTACAAAGCCTTTTCTTGTTGCAAAGAAAAGCTGTGATTCAAAGAGGGCTTCCGCAGAAATATATAAAATAATTGTTTCTCGGTCCGACTTGCAAAGGGATTGTATCAAAACTCCTTTGTCGCGGCTCCTCCCTTTTGGGATATTCATTGCTTTAATCTGGTACATATTCCCTTCTTCCGTAAAGACGCAGAGGCGGTCTGTGTTTTTCAGTGAAATTATATGGGTATAATCGGCAAGGGTTTCTTCGGCGAGACGGGAATAGCTTGCAGAGTCAATCGTTTTAGCATATCCGAAACGGTCTATCAGCACATAAAGCTCTTCTTCCTTGATTTCTTCCACGTACTTTTCTTTTGCCAGGTTATCCAGGACAGTCAGGCGTTCCCTGCCAAATTTTTTCTTATATTCCCTCAGCCGTGTGATTATAATTTTGTGGAGTTCTTTTTTATCACTTAAAACATTGATATATTCTGCTATATTGCTGCGGAGCTGTTCCCCTTCCTGATGGAGTTTTAAAAGTTCCAGGCCGATTAACCTGCTAAGCGGCATTGTAAGGATTGCTTCTGCCTGCCGTTCTGTAAAACAGAGCGTAGCGGCTTCTTTTTCTGATTTTTTACTTTTAAAGTTAATTCCGTCTGTCTTTCCATCAATTAAGCAGCCTTTTGCCTGCTTGATCGAATCGCTTCCGCGCAGGATTTCGATAATCAAATCAATGACATCCGTTGCTTTAATTAAGCCATCCACGATTTCCAGGCGGTCGTTTGCTTTGGCAAGCAGATGTTTATATTCCTTTGTGTAAAGTTCCTCCTGAAAAGAAACAAACTCCTGGATTAAATGTTTTAAAGTAAATGTAATTGGCTGCTTATCTTTGACAGCAAGCATATTGACGCTGTAAGTATCTTCCATTGCCGTTTTTTTATAAAGGCCGTTTAGCAGGTTTTCAATATTCCGGTCTTTCTTTACTTCGACAATCAGGCGGATGCCTTCTTTCGAGGATTCATCACGGACGTCATAGATTTCGTCAAATACTTTATCTTTTGCAAGGGAAACAAGGTTTTCCAACAATTTAGACTTGTTTCCGGCAACCGTGTAAGGGATTTCGGTAATAACAATATTTTTTCTGCCATAATCGCTTTCTTCAATCTCTGTCTTTGCGCGCAGGGTTAATTTCCCTTCCCCTGTCTCATATATGGATAAAATATCATCTGCATTTGTAATCATTGCGCCTGTTGGGAAATCCGGCCCTTTAATATATTTCATCAGCCCTTTTGTAGTAATCTCTGGATTTTTAAGGTAGGCAATGACCCCGTCTACAACTTCTCCAAGGTTATGCGGCGGTATATTTGTCACCATGCCGACGGCAATCCCGGTCGTTCCGTTTACCAAAAGGTTTGGGAGTGTTGCAGGCAGTACAAGGGGTTCTTTCTCACTTTCGTCAAAGTTTGGGCCAAATGGGACGAGACCTTTTTCCAGGTTGTTAAGCAGCGTCATTGCCCCGGCGGAAAGCCGTGCTTCCGTATAACGCATTGCTGCTGCGCTGTCCCCGTCAATTGAGCCGAAATTCCCGTGTCCATCCACAAGCGGGAGCGTCAGGGAATATTCTTCTGTCATATGGACTAATGCGTCATAAATTGAGCTGTCGCCATGCGGATGGTATTTACCCATGGTATCCCCGACAATACGTGCGCTTTTCCTGTGCGGTTTTTCCGGGGAAAGCCCAAGTTCTGTCATCGCATATAAAATCCTGCGCTGCACCGGTTTTAACCCATCCCTGACGTCAGGAAGGGCGCGTGATATAATAACACTGACGGCATAATCGCGGTAGGAATTTTTCATTTCATCCGCAAAGTCCAGCTGTATAATTGATTGTTCCATGTTCATTTCCTCCATTAGATATCCAGTGTGGCATACTTCGCTTCTTCCATAATAAACTGGCGCCTTGGAGGGACATTGCTACTCATGAGCGTAGTGGTAATATCGTCCGCCTCCACGGTGTCGCTAATGGAAACTTGTGCAAGGATGCGGCTTTCCGGGTTTAGCGTAGTTTCCCAGAGCTGTTCAGCGTCCATTTCCCCAAGCCCTTTGTACCGCTGGATGCTTATAATTTTATTCTCCTTATTTTTGCGGAATTTTTCCAGTTCAAAGTCATTAAAAATATATTCTGAATGTTTTGTATTTTTCTTTTGTTTCTTTCCTGGCTTTGTGCTTTCCAGTTTTTTATTTTCAAAATCTACCTTATAAAGAGGCGGCAGGCCACGGTAAATTTTTCCTTCATAAATCAGTTCCGGCATAAAGCGGTAGAAAAAGGTAAGCAGCAATGTGCTGATATGTGCGCCGTCTACGTCGGCATCTGTTAAGATAATAATTTTGTCATAGCGGAGTTTCGTAATATCAAATTCTTCCCCAATCCCGCAGCCAAAAGAAGCAATCATTGCCTTAATTTCATTATTTTGCAGGATTTTTTCTAAAGATGCTTTTTCTACGTTCAAAATTTTGCCGCGGAGTGGGAGGACAGCCTGTGTTTTGCGGTTCCGCGCCGTTTTTACGGTACCTCCTGCGGAATCTCCTTCGACAATGTAAACTTCGCATTCTTCCGGCTTTTTGGATGTACATGCGGCAAGCTTGCTTTTGGTGTCCATATCATTGAGCTGCTTTAAAACAGCTGTCCTTGCTTTGTCGCTTGCCCGGCGGGCATTGTAGGATTTTAAGGAATTATCCAGGATTTTTTTCAGGATTTCTACATTTTTATCCAGGTAATGCTGTACTTCTGTACTAAAAACCTCGTCTACCGCGCTTTTGGCGTCGGTATTCCCAAGCTTTGTCTTTGTCTGCCCTTCAAACTGTGGGTCGGGGTGTTTGATAGAAATAATGGCAACCAGTCCATTTCTGATATCTTTCCCGTCAAAATTATCATCTTTATCTTTTAGGACGCCAAGTTCCCTTGCATATTGGTTCATAACCCTTGTCAGAGCTGTTTTAAAACCAGTTACTAATGTGCCGCCGTCTACAACGTTAATCCGGTTGCAGTATGGGTTAATCTGTTCTGAAAAGTTTCCGGTATATTGGAACGCAATTTCTACTTCAATATCACCGCTTTTTCCCTCAATGTAGACAGGTTCTTCATGCAATACGGAAGCATCCCGGTTAATATAGCTTACAAAGCTTTTAATCCCGTATTTTTCCTGATAAACACGTTCTTCTTCGTCAATTTCATTTTTGTAATTTAGTTTCAGTCCTTTATTTAAAAAGGCAATTTCTTTTAGTTTTTTCTTTATAACATCTGCTTTGAAAACAATCGTTTCAAAAATTTCACCATCCGGGTAAAAAGTAACTTTTGTGCCAGAGGCGGATTTCGCACATTTTCCGACAGAAGGAAGAAGCCCTTTTTCCAGAGGTGTGACAGGATGCCCTCCATTTTGGTATTCATCACGGTAGACCAAACCGTCTTTTTTTACTTCCACAATCATATGGGTAGACAATGCGTTGACAACAGAGGAGCCAACGCCGTGCAGCCCGCCGGACACCTTATATGCACCATTCCCAAATTTTCCGCCGGCATGGAGAATGGTATATACAACGCGTACCGTTGGAATCTTCTTTGTTGGATGGATGTCAACCGGGACGCCGCGTCCGTTGTCTTCCACGCAGATGCCCCCATCCTTCTGGACGGTAATATTGATTTCTGTGCAATAGCCTGCCAGATGCTCGTCAATGCTGTTGTCTAAAATTTCCCAGATCAGGTGGTGGAGTCCGCGGCTGCCAGTAGACCCAATGTACATGCCGGGGCGCTTGCGGACTGCTTCCAGCCCTTCTAATACCACAATTTCCTTTCCAGTATATTCGCTCATAGTTCCTCCCATTTTTAAAATTAATACCAATTACCGATTGTACTATAACATTTCAAATATTTCAACTTTTACTCTGACACTTGTGGTTTCTCCCGGCAGTATGTAATGAATCGTTGTAAGAGCTGCTGTTACTGGGTACGGAGTGAACAGTAACCATTTATAGTCCACAATTAAATTATCTGATATACAGATATTGACTTATATCTGATATACAGATATAATCACTAGGAAAGAGGAAATAGAGCGTTTTTCGGAGGTGAGAATGATGAAAAAAATATGCAGTGTTTTGGTTACGTTTAGTTTAATAATAGGGTTATTTGTTGTTCAAGGGAGGAGTGCGGAAGCAGGAGCACCTGGTGGAATAGCAGGAAATGGGACAGGCGGGATTTCTATTGACATTAATGCTGCGCCATATACAGATTATGCGAATATTCCTAATTGGGGGCAGTATGCATATGGAGCATCGGGATGTGCATGGTTTGCATCTGCCAGGGTAAATCAGCTCACAGGTGCAAATTGTACAATTTATTCGGGAAAAAGCTGGTATAATTCTGCATATGCCACGTTTGGGTTTTCCAGAGGAAGCGTATTGAATGCAAAGGCTCTGGCATGTTATGAAAACCATGTTGCAGTTGTGGAGAGTGTGAATGGAGATAAGGCTGTTGTTAGTGAAGGAGGCTACACATCCGTTAACGCGTCAAATGGTTACTGTGTGATTCATGAATTGTCAAAGGCACAGATAGAGTCAGCACGCGGAGGCGGCTTTTTGGGCTATGTATATTTAACAGGCGGTGCGCCTCAGCCCGCAGCAGGCCTTTCATACTCTAATTTGCATACTACGTTTGTGGACACATGGAATGCCGGCTTGTATGGTTATATTGATAATCCTGGCAGGCTGACAGTATCAGAGGTAGGTGTCTTTATTTGGGATTCTGCAGGGACATTAGTAGTAAACCATAAGGAAAATTGCGGGTTAAAGACATCTTATGTGGAGCAGCAGTTAAATATAGTTGGGGAGGCGCTGCCTTCCGGGTTAAAGTCCGGTGAGAGCTATACATATCAAATGTATGCAGTTGCTAATGGAACAACTTATAAAAGTGATATTGGGACATTTACAATTGTGGATAATGAAAAGCCGAAGGTTAGCAATGTAGAGGTTTCAGATGTTTCTTCAGATGGATATACAGTGAGTTGTGTGGTGACAGATAACCATGATGTAGCATTGGTGAAATTTCCGGTTTGGACATATGCAAATGGCCAGGATGACCTTCAGAAAGATTGGGTAACAAATTCTAAGTATTCAGGCATTAAAGATGGGGATAAATATACATTCCGTGTGAATATTTCAGACCATAACAATGAAAGTGGGATTTACCGTACTGAAATTTATGCATGGGATAAAGCAGGAAACCAGTCGGATGGCATTGCGGTGGACACAGAAGTCCCTGAAAAAAATAAGGTGCCGGAGCCAACACCAGAAGTAGTGGTAAGCCCATCACCTGCTCCAGCTACAGAACCGCCTTTTGTACAAACGCCCACCATAACACCAGAGCCAGATAATGTACAGTCATCGAACTATTTAAATTCTTATGTTACAAACCTTGCAGATACATCTGTCACCCTAAAGGCTACGATTCCATTACAATATATGGAAGAATGGGGAGTATACTTTGGGAAGAACCCTTCTAACCTGAAAAGATATTTTGGGAATACTCCAGACTATAATGTAACATCCATGACATTTAGTTTTACAGAAGATATTTTCCCAGATACAACGTACTATTACTATTTTTATTATTCAACAGGTACAAAAACTGCTGCATCTAAGCTATACAGTTTTACGACAAATAAGAGTAATAGCAGCAGTAATCGGGATTTTGAAAGTGTGATGACCACAAATCTTACTGATACGGAGGCAAGTTTTAAAGTTACTATACCATCTTGTTATGTGGATAGCTGTGGTTATTATTTTGGGACGGATTCTAATAATTTGCAAAAAAATGTGATTGCTAATCCAGGGAAAAATATATCGTGGATGACTTTTGCGAGAAATGATCTGTCACCGAATACAACATATTATTTTTATATTTATTATGTTACGGAAACTAGGACAGTTGTATCGAAATTGTACCAATTTACAACAGAGCCTGGTAAAAGCAAGCCGTCTGAGGCTGCAGCGCCAGAAAAAGTAGTTTTATATACGCCATATTCGAATAAAAAGAAGACAATGTATGTTGAGTGGCGTATGGACAGCAATGCGGATGGCTATCAAATTCAATATTCGACAGATAAAAGGTTTAAATCTGCCAAGAAAGTAACAGTTGCTTCATGGAATGTGAATTCAAAAAAGATTACAAAGCTAAAATCAAAGAAAAGGTATTATGTCCGAATCCGTGCTTATAAGAATTCTGCTGGTAATAAACTCTATGGAGAATGGAGTGTTGTAAAAAGCTGTAAAATTAAATAGTATACAAATTATCATAAAAGGTGGAAGAAAAGGAGAGAAGGAAAAAATTAGATTTATAACATTTGTATTTGCTAGAAAATTTGTTTGGGTAATGTCAAACGGATTATGAAGAAAGCGAACTCCTTTTCTTGACCAAGACCGATTATATTTTACTTACAGAAACACTGTCAAGGCTGGATTTGATGGATTTTCAGCTCGGTCTTGATAGTGTTTCTGATGTAAAAATTTGGTTTTCTAAGCCTAAGAAAGATGAGGTATATACTTATAATCTCTGAAGCCATTAAATTTATTGGGGGTGAGCTGATTTTGGGTATATAAAGTTGGCACTGCCTTTGTTTGAGTGGAGGATAACATTATGGAGAAAAAAGGAAGCAGACAGGAAAGTTTTCAAAAGATAGTTAAGGGGCTCTGTATAGTTTTACTTGGGACATTTTTGTTTTTACAATTACAGTCTATTGTGACAGCAGCCAGTCAAAAGTGTGTGTCCAAAAGTGTCCAGATGAAGAATGCAAATTTGGGAAAAAACAAGGGGAAAAAGAAGTGTACATATTATAAAACGACGCTGAATTATAAGGATTATTGGGAAGACTATGATTTATATAAGAAAAATAAGTTTGGATTATGTTGGGCAGTTTATTTTAGTAGAAATAAAATTTATTTTCATGGTTCAATGTCCAAATCCAATGTAAAAAGCTTTTCTTCAGGCAAGGAAGTATATTTAAAAGAAAAAAACCGCTCTTTTGTAACTACTTCAAAAACAAAATATTTTATTAAAGGTGATGAATCAACAAAAAGAATATCTAGAAATAAAATTTCTTCATATTTGGCAAAAGGAAATAAAAGTATTCTTTCGTTTGGTATAATTCTTACGAAAGTAAATGGCAAAGTGGCAAATATGACTATTGAAATATGATATGCAATTTTTGATTTTATTCCCGCGAAGGCAAAGTGAGGATGTGCAAGCAAGCTTGCATCATCCGAGCGCGCCCGCGAGGGTCAAATACCCCGCCCCTCTGGGGCGAAGCTTGCCAAGGAACCGAAGGTTCCTTTAGGGAAACTAGGTCATGCCCCGTTGCTCTGCAGCGGGGTATTTGACTGTATGGTAAAGGAGCAATAATATAATGAAGAAAAAAATCATAAAGAATACTTTAATTTTGACAATGGTGTTCGCTTTGTCAGGCGCTCAGTTGAATATGCCATTAAAACAAGTCTTTATTCCATCGGTAGCTGTAGATGCTAAGACGCCAGTAAGAAAGCTGACATGGAAGCAGGCCATGAGGAAACTTGTAAAGTGGTTAAAGAAAAAGAAGCTGTATAATAAAAAATATGTTCTTTCATATGATGGGCATATGGAAGGAAAAAAATATTTGTTTCATTACTATGAAGATATGGGAACACATACCGCCACAGTAAATTGGTATTATGTACATAGTAAAACTGGAAAAATTACCCCGATGTTTAAATTTTAAATCTTTGGCTGACTGATTATAAAAGAGTTGTTCGACTATTCCGATGATGAAATGGTTGAAAACCTTATGCTGATCTATACCTGCAGTATGTCTTCCGTACAGCAGGCTTCCAGGAACAGCCCCTTTCTGACAAATCCGTAAGCTGTTTCCGAAAACACTGTTATGAATATGAAAATACCCATGATGTAGATTTATACCGTGGCTGTGTGAAAGAACTGTCATACATATTTCTAAATCCCATCTAGGGCTGCTAGAAAAAAATAAAGGTCTCCTGTCTTACACAGCCCCGAATGCTACATACCGTGTGAAAGTCGGAAAAACCTGCCGCGGCTATGTAGCAAAATAGTACATAAGTCATCACGGAAAATGGTATTCCCCCGGCTATAAAATAGCCGGGGGAATACCATTTTCTCATATAAGATGAAGCTGGGATTTTAAAGCATCTTGCAATACCTGGGAAAAATTTATATTCTTTTCTAATGCTGCAGCATTGAGCCATGCAGGCAATGTTACGGTACGGTTGACGGAACGGTTGATATTTGCCTGCCGGATAGAAGGCATGTAGACATCAATTAATACGGCACGTTCATTTGGCTGTGTTTCTACTTCTTGTAAGGGGGTAGGACCAGGGATTTCTTCACCATCTTCTTCCAGTCCGTAAAGGACACAACCAAGCAGTTCCCTTGCGGATAATAGCGCATCATCATCATTTAAGCCACTGGTAGCACAATTTAAGTCTGGGAAATCGACAGCGATCTCCTGCCCTGGTTCATAAGTAAAAACTGCCGGAAAGAAATAACGCTCTGTTTTTTTCATGGATATAACCTCCTTAAATATGATTCAGGGAAAGTCAGGGCTATTTGAATTTTAGACCTGATTGCGCTTCAATGTGTTTAAGCGTTTTGGCAGGAATGTCTTTGTCAGGATGCTTGATTGTAGTACGTCCCTTTTTGGTTGGGTGTTTGTATTGGTGGTGGCTTCCTGCCACATTTACTTCAAACCAACCATCCGCTTTTAACATTTTGATTATTTCCCTTGATGAATAACTTTTCATTTATGTTCTCTCCTGACGGTATAAATAATAACACATATAAAAATATTTGTCGAATATAAAATGTATGCATTCAGTGTAGTATGCGATGCTGTTACTGAGTACGGAGTGAACAGTAACACTTTCATATAGAAATAGATAAAAGCATTTGTTTGTTGTATTTTTCTGGCATTCTGTGTATAATATGGTTGCTGCTATTTTGCAGGCAAGGGGAGGAAACATGAAATTACAGAAAGTACATTTAAAGAATATTACTGTATTTACCAAGTTGGAATTAGGGTTATCTGAGGGTATTAATATAATAATAGGTGAAAATGGAAGCGGTAAGACGAATTTGTTAAAAATTTTATATCATACCTGCCATGACAAGGGATGGAATATGATGGATAAAGAATATGTCCGCAAATATGATTTTGGTAACCCATATCAGCCTAATATTGTGATTGAATATTTGAAAAATGATGGCACGGAGGAAGCCTGCTGGCTTCAGCAGGATGGCAGGAAACCATGTGTCAGGGATGGCAGTGAGGTGCTTTATATTCCCGCCATGGAGATGCTTTCCCATGCGAAGGGTTTGGTTTCATTATATCAAAAGTATGATTTGCCATTTGAGAGGGTTCAGATTGATATTATACAGAACGCAGAGCTGCCGGAAACAAGAACTCCTTCTGAGATAGAAAATAAGCTTCTTAATATAATTGGTGAAGTTATAAATGGCGAAGTTGTTTATGAGGATGGTGCATTTTTTGTAAAAAAAACAGATGGGATAAAGGTAGGGTTTGAGATGGAAGCGGAAGGGTTCAGGAAGTTTGCCTTACTATGGAAGCTAATTAGGAATGGACTGTTAAAGGCAGGAAGCCTGCTGATTTGGGATGAGCCGGAGGCGAATATGAATCCAGAATTATTGCCAGTCCTAGCGGATATTTTGTTGGAACTGCAAAGGAATGGCATCCAGATTATTATGGCTACCCATAGTTACAATTTGTCAAAATATTTTGAGCTGAAAAAAGAGGAATCAGATCAAATTCTTTTTCATTCTTTTAAACGGAAAGGGAATGAAGCCAGCGTATCTAGTGGGTATGTGTTTGGCAAGCTGATTTCAAATAAACTGATAGAAGCAGATGAAAAGTTATTGGATTTAGCGTATGATAAAGGAGTTGCAGATTAGATGGATAAAATATATCAGGATGAAAATAATAATTTTCAGTTTGATTTCAGAAATGCAGAAGAAGTGATTGTTTTAGATAAGCTGACACATTGTATTCCTGAATTGCAGCATAATGTGGATTTTATTTTGGTAGATAGAGAAATTGTTTTTTTGGAGTTTAAGGATTCCAAGGTTGCATCGCCTGATGGGGAAGAGAAATTTCAACGTAAATTGACCCAGGGCAGTGACAGGTTTAGTAAAAATATGGCAAAAAAATTTATCAGCAGTTTGTTTTGGCTGTGGGCATGTAAAAAGAATGACGATGACCGAAAGATTGTGTATTGTTTATTGATAGAAAGTAATTTTTTTGATACAGGGTTGCGGAAGCGGTTTAGGAATAAAATTAGCAGGCAGTTACCTCATGGTTATAAAGAGGATGGCAGGGTGAAAAGGGAGATATTATCAGAATTTAAAGTAGTTAGTTTGGAAGAGTGGAAAAGGGAATTTCCTCAATACATAATTAGCAGAAAAGGGCTGTAAAGAAAGTAAGGGGTATTTAGCGTGAAAAATGCATTTTTCACACGCAAATTTGTGTCTGCGCACACTTGCCACAAATTTGTTATGCACAAAGAACGTGTGCAGAAATGAGGATTATTATGGATATGAAAAGGAGCAAAAGAAAGTGGATGCCTGTTTTTATGGCAGGGGTATTGGCAGCAGGGTGCATGGTGGGGCATCAAACAGCAGAAGCCAAGAAAAAGGTTGATTTGGGTGGGACATACCATGCGGCACTTGGAATCTCAACGGCAACAGATATTTGGATGAACAGGTATGCGTATTATGCCAAAAAGCCCAATAAATATTATAAAACAGACCAGTGGAAAATGTTAATGTCTGAGGATCGTGTAACGGGTGAGCCGACAGAGCATAAAGGCACATTTACCGATGCTGTAATCAAAGGGAATGGGAGATACACTGTGAAGCTGGAAAAAGCTGATTTTGAGGGCGAAACAACAATCAGTATGCTGCACGTTGCGACAGATATCCCAGTAAATAATAAAATTACATTTTCCAATGTGACAGCAAAAATCAATAAAAAAACAATTGTAACGTTTGAAGAGCCATATATGGAAAAGAAAAAAAAGTATCTGTCAGGGGGCATGGATATCATATTGATGGATCACGGGCGTGAGGATCTGGTACGGCAGTTATCTGGCCGGGGAGTTACAGAAAGCGGTGCAAATGGTTACGATTTGCTGAAAGGGACAGGCAGGGATTCTGTAGAAGTCACTTTTACGGTTAGTGGATTCCATTACGATAAGGGGCAAAAGAGTAAAAGTCCGATAAAAAAGCCGGAAAAGGTGGAAACAACACCAGAAGCAATAGAAACACAGCTGCCAGAAGCATCATTTTCACCAGAACCTGTTTCTAGTGAAAAAAGTTTAGAGATGCAGGGAACGACGCCGACTGCAAGTGCACCTATTCTAGCAGTTGTTATATCAGCAGTGTTTTTTTGCGGCGTAGTTATCGTAATTGTTAATGGAAGGCGCAAGAGGAAATAAGGGATTGTTTAGAAATTCCCAGGTTAGGCACTGTAATTTAATTAATGCCATAGATTAGAGCGTCTTAGTTTTGGATATTAAAAGAACATGTTAGGTACAGAAAGGATGAGACATATGAAAAAGACACCATTTGTTACAAAAGAACAGATTGAAGAGATAAACAAGGTTTATCCAACACCATTCCATATTTATGATGAAAAAGGAATCCGTGAGAATGCACGCAGGTTAAAGCAGGCGTTTTCATGGAATAAAGGGTTCCGTGAATATTTTGCTGTGAAAGCGACGCCCAATCCGTTTATATTGAAAATTTTGCAGGAAGAAGGCTGCGGGGTAGACTGTTCTTCCCTTACGGAATTGATGATGTCAGAAGCGTGTGGTTTTTCTGGCTCTGATATTATGTTTTCCTCTAACGTTACCCCGGAAGAAGAATATAAAAAAGCCAAAGAATTAAATGCGTTTATCAACTTAGATGATATTACCCATATTGATTTTCTGGAGAAGGCGGCAGGCATTCCAGAAACAATTTGCTGCCGTTTTAACCCGGGCGGCCTGTTTAAAATGGGAACAGATATCATGGACAACCCAGGGGATGCAAAATATGGCATGACAAAGGAACAGCTAATTGAGGCGGTAAACCGCCTGAAAGGGATGGGGGCGAAACGTTTTGGGATTCATTCCTTCTTGGCAAGCAATACAGTTACGAATGAATACTATCCAACGCTTGCCGGAATTCTCTTTGAACTTGCTGTTGAAGTAAAGGAAAAGACAGGGGCAGAACTAGCCTTTGTTAATCTTTCCGGAGGGGTCGGCGTTCCATATACACCGGATAAAGAACCAAATGATATTGCGGTAATTGGGGAAGGCGTACGGCGCCAGTTTGAAAAAATAATGGTGCCTGCAGGGCTTGGGGATGTGGCCATCTTTACCGAGCTTGGGCGTTTTATGCTTGCGCCATATGGAGGACTGGTGACTAAGGCAATCCATGAAAAGCATATTTATAAGGAATATATTGGCGTAGATGCATGTGCAGTAAACTTGATGCGTCCGGCAATGTATGGCGCATACCACCATATTACCGTCCTTGGGAAAGAAAATGCGCCGTGCGACCACAAATATGATGTAACGGGTTCTCTTTGTGAAAATAATGACAAGTTTGCAGTTGACCGCATGCTTCCGGAAATTGAAAGAGGAGATTTCCTTTTTATCCACGATGCGGGCGCGCATGGTTTTGCTATGGGATATAACTATAATGGGAAACTCAAATCAGCAGAACTTTTGTTAAAAGAAGACGGGAGCGTGCAGATGATACGCCGCGCAGAAACGCCGGAAGATTATTTTGCAACATTTGATTTTTCGGATATATTGAAAAAAAGAAATAAATGATGCTAAAGTATTCCTGGATTTTTCCGATAAATATATTGACAGTATAAAGAACAAAGAAAAAGCAGATTGTAGCTGGGGGATATATTACAGTTACGCAGATTGTAGGTGGTGATAAGAATGAGAGTAGATGCTATAAATCACGTAAGCCAGTTGTATAAGCCTGCAAGTACACAGAAGGCGGGTAAGACGGAAGAACTAAAGAAAAGGGATGCTTATGAGATATCCCAGCCTGCGAAAGATTATCAGGTTGCAAAGAAGGCTGTGGCAGAGGCAGATGATGTACGGGAGGATAAGATTGCCAGCTTAAAGGAAGCACTGGCATCCGGCACATATAATGTTTCATCACAGGAAATTGCTGAAAAAATTGTCAGTAAATATTTTGATATCTCAATATAAAAGGACAGCGCAGCATTGTATCTGAAAACAGGTATAACGCTGCATGCCACATTCTGATTAGGCAGGAAAAGTGAGGATAGAGATTGGCAAGTTTAATGGAAGAGCTTTTTACCGCTTTAGAAGGTGAAAAGGAGATTTATGAGCAGCTCATTCCGATTTCTGAGAAAAAAACCGGAGTTTTGATCCGGGGTGAATTAAAAGAATTGGAAGAAGTCACTCAGGAGGAACAGCGGCTGATTGAAAAGGCAAGCGCCCTTGGAAGGAAAAGGGAGGATGTGATTGCCAATATAGGCGTGGTGTTGAACAAGGATGCGGCTACGCTTGATTTAAGTACTCTGGCAGAGTTGATGGGAAAGCAGCCAGAGGAAAAGGAAAGGCTGGTACAGCTTCATGATTCTTTGAAGGGGATTATGAAACGGCTGGTAGAAATAAATGAAAAAAACAAAAACTTAATAGAGAATTCCCTTGAAATGATAGAGTTCAATATGAATTTTATTCAAAGTACACGGATGTCACCAGGGGTAAATAATTACGATAGGAATGCAACATCAAAATATAGCGCAGGATATAGTCCCGGCGCATTTGATGCGAAACAGTAATTATTCCGGGCTGGAAAACGGCCCGGGTTGGATTACCCCAATGGGATATCCGTGTTTTTTGTTGGCTTTATGTTAAAAAATATAGTGTAAGGAGCTGTTAAGAATTGCAGGCAGTTTTTGGCAGCTTCGCAGAAAGAGTACACAGAATGGAGAGATTATGGGTTTATTAACAAGTTTTAATGCCGGGGTGTCTGGCCTGCAGAGTTCGCAGGCGGGGTTAAATACAACAGCACATAATCTGGCAAATACAAAGGCGCCGGGGTATACAAGGCAGCAGAATATCAATACGGATATGTATTATCAGACTTTCCGGGTGACGGATAAGTCAATGATGAAAATTGGCTATGGTACAACGATTTCTACAGTCCGACAGATCCGTGATAAATTTTTGGATGATGAATACAGACTTGAGGCGGGACGTCAGTCCTTTTATGAGGTACAGTATACAACTGTTTTAGAGATAGAAGATATTCTTGGCGAGATGGAGGGAGTGGAGTTTGCAGACGCATGGGAGGACCTGTGGGATACGATGCAGACACTTTCGACAAATCCAGAAAATATTACAAAGCGTGAGCTTTTTCTGGCAGAATCAGAAGCGTTTCTCGAAAAAGCAACAAATGTGTACGATTCGCTTAAAAAATATCAGATTAATCTGAACACCCAGATACAGGCACAGGTTGATGCGATTAATGAAATTGCAGACAAGATTGTGGTTTTGAATAGACAGATTGCAGATGCAGAGGCGTCCGGTATGGAGAATGCCAATGATTACCGCGATGCAAGAAATCTGTTAATGGATGAACTTGCAAAGTATACGCCATACGATGCTTATGAAGAGTATGGCCGGGTAACAATACGCATTAATAACGCACCTTTGGTAGAAGACGACAGGGCAAACCATATGAAGTGCGAATTTATAGAGATTAAAGAATATAATCCGGCTACTAATGCGTATGAGTTAAAGCAGGGGTCTCCGATGTATACAGTTAGGTGGGAACGCGGTGGCCTGGGCGATGTGTACAGGCTGGATTCTACTTATAACGAAACGAATGAGGCGGATATCGGTTCCCTTCCAGGAATATTGATGGCGCGCGGTAAGCGGTTTGGATATTATACAGATATTTTGCAGAAGGTTAGTGACAGCCCGGCAGATCAGAAGTTGTTGCAGCAGTATAATGCGACGATAGGCAGCAGCGTTATACAGCGCATTGAGGCACAGCTTGATTTGATGGTACATAAGGTTGTTACTGCGGTAAATGATGCGTTTGCGCCGAATGTCGCTGTGACAGATGCAAATGGAACTTCTCTATTAATAGATGCAGCGGGAAATCCTATATCACTGACGACGGCAGTTACCGGGGTTGATTTAACTGGAAAAAAGATTTTAGATGCCTACCATTGTGCAGTGGGTGCGGATGATGATGCTACAATGGGAACTGAGGTGTTTACCCGCAGGACGTCTGACCGTTATCAGGAATATACATTGACAAGTGCAATTTACATGAAAGATGCTGACGGGAATGATGTACCTGTTACTAAGGATAATGGAGATGGTACGTATACCTTATATGTATATAATGACGAAGATCCGGAAGAACTGGGCAGTTTATATAGCATACAGAATCTTGAAATCAATCCAAAGCTTAAAGCAAATTATTCTTATCTTCCGGTAATGGGAAATCCTGCGGCAGGCAAAACAGGTGAATATGACTGGTCTGCTTTTAAAAATGCATTTGAAACATGGCAGGTAAAAGATGTCACTTTGGATCCGAATGCGCTTGCGAAGTACGGAGTAGAAGATTACTATGATGTGATGGTTGCTTCGTTAGGAACAGAGGGAAAAGTTTGGAAAGGAATTGTAGACCACCAGACAAAAATGACAGAAAGTGTTGAAGACAGACGTCAGCAGATATCTGGTGTTTCAACAGGGGAAGAGATGACTTTTATGTTGATGTATCAGCATGCATATAATGCTTCTTCCCGTTATATTACAGTAATTGATGAAATGTTAGAGCATTTAATTGAACGTTTAGGTTAGTTGGCGATATATAGTTACTATTCGTGAATGGTAGCTATATATATCATTAACAGAGCTTAAGATTAGATTGGAGGGAGAAAATGGCATCAACATTTTTTGGGTTAAATATTGCAAGGTCGGGTATGAGCGCGTATAGTGCATGGCTCAATACGACAGGGCATAACATATCAAATGTAAAGACGCCGGGGTATTCCAGGCAGACAGTAAATCAGGCAGCGACTGGGGCGATTTCTTATGGTACAAGGTATGGCATGGTTGGTTCAGGTACAGAGGCAGTGAGTATCACAAGCCAGAGAGATATTTATTATGATGCGAAGTACCGCATATCTAATTCTACTTATGGGAAATATAGTACCCGTACTTATTATATGCAGTCAATAGAATCTTATCTGTATGCAAAGGATTCTCAAACGGGAGCGATGACAAACTCGTTAACTAATTTTTTTAAATCGCTTTCCAATTTGACGACTAATGTCTCTAACACGACAAATCGTACAGAGGCAATTGGCTTTGCCGATACTTTAACTTATTATATGCAGGAAGCTGCAGACAATCTTCAGCAGCTGCAAAAGGACGTCAATATACAGATTGCTTCCACGGCGGATCAGATTAATTCTTATGCAGAGCAGCTTGTTTCTTTAAACAGGCAGATTAACACATTAGAAGTCTACGGGGGGACGGCAAATGATTTGCGTGACCAGCGTGCCTATCTTTTAGACCAGCTTTCTGAACTTGTTGATATTGAAGTGATAGAAAAAGAACCGGTAGGCGGTAAAGGATATAACCAGTTTATTGTAACAATCGGGTCAGCGGTTCTTGTAGATACCTATGAATACAACACGATTCGTTACGAAGCTCTTGAAACCACCACGAAACAGGGTGATGTTGACAATATGTATGATTTAAGGTGGAGCAATGGACAGGATTTTGGAATCCATGAAAAAGGTCTTGGCGGCAAGATGCAGGCGCTTTTTGATTTGCGTGATGGGAATAATGGTGAGGTTTTTGAAGGAAAGGTAACTGGTGCAGCAAATAAAACAGATGCAGCAACTGGTGCCATAACTGGTGCAACTCTGACGGTGGAAGGAACTAATGATATTGCCAATTCTCTGTTTAAACTGGACATTCCAGAAGGGAATGGCGTTATTACAGTAGGCAATTCCCAGTATGAGTACAGTTCATTTGATGTAGAAATTGATGCTGCCGGGAAATATACATATACATTCCATTTAAAAACAGGCCTTGGGACAAATGCCGCAAATATTGTAGGGAAGGATACAAAAGTTGGCGATGCTGTTGATTTCCGTGGCGTCCCTTATTATGTATCGCAGTTAAATGAGTTTATACGGAAATTTTCCTATGAATTTAATCAGGCACAGTTAAAGGGATATGATTTATATGGTAATCAGGGAAAAGAGATGTTTCTTGGCGTTGACAAGGTTTCTGGAAAGGAATTGAACTTTGGCACTGCAAATTTAGTAGAAGATGTGAACGGGGTTCTTCGCCTTAAAGCTCCTACTGCTGCAGATCCTAATGCTACAGCGAATTATACATTTTCTTCTACTTGGCCATATGATGCAAGTGGGAATCTTCGAGAAAATGATGGTTACGCACTAACTTCTTATTATAGCATAACAGCATTTAATACTTCGATTGATACTAAAATTATAAAGGACAGCAGGCTTTTGGCATGTTCTGACCAGCCTAAGGATCCGCTGGGAAATGTAGAGGCATCTAATGCTAATAATCTGATTAATAATATACTGACTCTGGAGAATGATACTACAATGTTTAAGCAGGGGCAGCCGGCATCCTTCCTGCAGGTGCTGACTTCTACTGTGGGAGTTGATTCAAAGAAAGACAGTACAGCGGCTGAAAATGCGGAGTATATTAAGAATGCTGTAGATAACAGAAGGTTGTCCACAGCAGGTGTGGATGAGGACGAGGAAGGGCAGAACTTAATTATCTGTCAGAATCTTTTGAACTATCAATATAAAGTGCTTTCCGTTATGAATGAGGTTCTTGACAAGCTGATTAATGGTACTGCTGTATAAGAAATAATGTAAAAAAGGAATGAGGTGGATTATGCGAGTAACAAATTCTATGATATCAAACAGTTCCCGCTCTCATATTGCAAATGCGAAAAATGAGTTGATGAAAAGGGAAAACCAGTATACGACACAGAAAAAGATATTGCGTCCTTCTGATGACCCTGTAGTGGCAATCCGTTCTCTGCAGCTCCGTACGACTTATAGTAAGATTGAACAGTATGTGAGCAAAAATGTCCAGGATGCCATGGAATGGATGGACACTTCAGAAACGACTCTGGCAAGCATCCATAAAATATTGGAAAGTGTGAAAGGGCTTTGTAACCAGGGGGCAAATGATCCGTTGGATGTAGACGAACGCCATTCGGTTTTATCAAATTTAAGGTCGATTGTAGATGGGATTTTTGAAGATAATGCAAATGCAGATTATGCCGGAAGATATTTGTTTACAGGATACCGCACAGACACATCTCTTCTGTTCCCGACGGATACAACGAATTTAGAATATGAGATTACAGAGAATTTTACCGGGGATAATATTAAGACAATAAAATATGTTACTGGTGGGGCGACGTATGGTGCGAATAAGTCAGCAAATGATTATGCAAAGGAGGTACCAGAGCAGAAGACAACTTATAGGATGGCATTATCTTATGATAATTGTTCTAATAGTGCTATAACAAATTCAGTGACGGGGGCTGAAGTTAGTATTACGTTGACGCCGGCACCAGCTACTGCGTTAGTTGTATCGACGCTGAGTTCTTCTGCTGCTAATGCGTATGATCCGGCTGCCCTGACTCCGCCTGCAGATGCTACTTATCTTTATGATACAGGGGAAATTATCTTTTCTAAAGCAGCATATTCCAATATTCAGGCGAATGATGCTAAGATTAGTGTGACATATGCAAAGAAAGATTTTGATAAAGGTGATATCCGTCCAGAAATGTATTTTGCATGTAAAAGCCATAATACCACATCAGGTAAGGATATTATATACAGAGAGCCAAGCGGCCAGGACATCAATTATGAGGTAAATTTCAGCCAGACGGCTACGGTCAATATCCAGGCAAAGGATGCAATCAGTACAGATATGTACCGTGCAATTGATTATATTGCCCAGACAATTGGTGCTGTGGATGCTGTTGATAAGAAGCTTACAGAAGCAGAGACACTGATTGCCAACACAACAGACGAGGAAGAACTGGAAAATTACAATAAATTAAAGGAAATGCTGGAGACGGAGAAAGAGTTGCTGGTAGGTTCCATGCAGGAAGCATTTGGTATGGGACTTACTATGGTAGATGTAACGCAGGATCAGTTAAACGTTGCGACTGCGGATCTGGGTGCACGGCATAACCGCCTGAACCTGACGTATGATAAGCTGTTAGACCAGAGTGTAGATACAGAGGAAAAACTTTCTAACAACGAGGATATAGATATTGCAGATGCATATATTAACTTGAATCAGGCAGATCTATTGTATCAGGCATCTTTATCGGCGACTGCGAAGATTTTGGGGAATTCGCTTTTGAACTATATTTAAATGAAAGCTGGTGCATGTGGCCGGGCCATAATGGGCGCATGTACCAGTTTTATTTTTTAGAATTTTGCAGGTTTGTGGATGTGCGCTGCTTGCACAAACATTGCAGTATGTGTATAAAGCGGCGCAGAAATGAGGTAAAACATGAAAATAGATACAAGGTATTTTGGGGAAATTGAGATTGGTGATGAAAAAATCCTGCATTTTGAACAGGGGCTTTTTGGATTTGAGGAATATAAAGACTATACAGTGCTTTACGATATAGAAGAGGAAGAGGAACCTTTTTTTTCATGGCTGCAATGCGTGACAGAAAAGGCTCTTGCTTTTCCGATTGTAAATCCATTTAAAGTAAAAGAGGATTATAATCCTGTGGTTGAAGATGCGTTATTAAGCCCGATTGGGGAATGCAGTGCGGAGGACCTCCTTGTTTTTCTGCTGGCAACTGTACCGGCTGATCCTAAAAAGACTACTGTCAATATGAAAGCGCCGCTGGTAATTAATACAGTAAACAGACAGGGAATACAGATTATCGTAGAAAATGATGATTATGCAATCAGGCATATGATTATGCAGGAGGAGAGCAAGTAAACAGTGATTGGAGGGAAATTATGTTAGCATTAGCCAGGAAAATTAACCAGTCCATTATGATTGGGAATGATGTTGAAGTAACTTTGCTTGAGATAAAGGGGGATCAGATTAAGATTGGTATCAATGCACCAAAAGATGTGCCAATCTACAGAAAAGAGATTTTTGACCAGATTCAGCAGGAAAATAAAAATGCTGTCCAGGAAGTAGATGTATCAAAAATCAGGGATTTATTCTCGCGCATGCAATGAGCCAAGCGCAGGCTTGCCTGCATTTGGCGACTGCGCGCGGGGTATTTGACTTGGGAAGCAGGAAAAAAGAGTTAATCAGGTAAAGCAGGTATTGCTATTCATGGAATGGGGGTAAAGTATTCTGGTAATTTGCCGATATAAGTAATAGATTAGTATAGGTTATAACTATGGAATATGTCTTTTAGTAATTTTTATACACACGGAGGTGGAAAAATATGGCAATGGATTCTTATATGAAAGGAGTAGCGGCTGATGTAGGGAAACAGGCGGCATCTGTCAGGCCTGCAGAAGGGGCGAAAAAAACTTCTGCAGAAAAGGATAGTATACAAAAGGCTGTTGTTTCAGAAAGCAGTCCTAAAAAAATGTCTGTTCCTAAAAGCAGCCCCAAAAAGGTATCTGTGCCAAAGAGCAGTCCTAAGAAAGCTTCTGCGGTAAAGAGCAGTGCAAAAAAAGCTTCTGTTCCAAGAAGCAGCACAAGAAAGGCTCTTACATCGGATAATGTACAGAAATTATCTAAGGTACGGTCATCAGACGGTATCCAGGAGACAGGAAACCAAGAAGAAGGGAACATGGATGTTCTTTTTGAAATGGAAAAAGAGCCTGCTATAAGCACGATTGAATCAGCAATATCCAGCATAAATGCACAGATGACAAAGACGAGGTGTGCATATGCATATGATGAAGATGCAAAGAGGATTACAATTAAAGTATATGATGATGAAACAGATGAGTTAATTCGTGAAGTACCACCGGAAAGGTCTTTGGAACTTTTGAAAAGGGTGTGGGAAAAAACAGGAATTATGATTGATGAAAAATTTTAAGGGGGAATTATTATGGCAATTCGGTTATCAGGGCTAAATTCAGGAATGGACACTGATGCAATTGTTCAAGCGTTGATGTCGGCAAAAAGCATGAAGAAGACAAAGATTGAAGGGAAAAAGACAAAGCTGGAGTGGAAAAAAGAACTTTGGGGCGAACTGAATACAAAGATTTACAGTTTTTATAATACGACACTGTCAAAGATTAAAATGCAGGGTGCATATAAGACAAAAGCTGCTACCAGTTCTGATACAAGTAAAGTGACAGCAACGGCAACATCATCTGCAGCAGAAGGAACTTATAAGGTTAAAGTGAATAAGCTTGCTTCCGCACAGTATGTGACAAGTGGAAAGCTTGGCGGTACAAAGGATAAGAATGGTAATATAGTGAATGCGTCTGCGTCTACAAAACTAGTAGATTTGTTAGATAAAAACGGGAACCCTACCTTTCAGGAAGGTACACAGATTCTTGTAGAAGGGAAAAACGGTGTCACATCTACTTTGTTAGTTGACAAAGATACGAAAATCTCAGATTTTGTAGCGACATGCCAGAATGTTGGGTTAACGGCAAGCTTTGATGCTTCACAGCAAAGATTTTTTATCAGTTCCGGTACAAGTGGCGAGGGTGAAGGTTTTAAGATTTCAGCAGGAAAATTAGATCAAACACAGCAGGATGCTGTCGCTGATCTGAAGAAGGCGGTTGGCTATAATTATCTTTCCGGTACAGATAAGAAGGCGGTCAATAAGATTTTTGACAACCTGCAGTCCGGGAAGGCCTCTTATGCTGACGTAAAAGATTCCCTGCAGTCATATCTTAACAAAAGCCAGGAAGCGGCAGTGACGGCATATTACCAGAAAAAGACAACAGATACCTATAACAATGATTATTTCACATATGATGCTTCAGGGAAGCAGACAGGTTTAACACCGAATGGTGAAGCTGCATTGGCTGCATATTCCAACAAGACATATGCTAATGATAAGGATAAATTAGCTGCGGCCAATGAAATGGTAACAAAGAAAGTTGCAGCAGATATGAAAACCTCCACGATGAAGGCAGATATTCTTGATGGCGTTACATCAGGGATTTCAGATCCTAGTGCGGATAGTTTCCTTCAGGATTCATCTGCAACAAGGGCAGCAAATCTTGCAGCAGCAGCAGGAAACTACAATTCTGCAATGTCAACAATTGCAGATGGCAATGCTGAGCTGGCAGGTCTTGGCTTAAATAAAGTAGACGGGACGAAAGTTGAAGAAAATTCCAATGCCCTGGGTATGGTAGTGGTTGAGGCCAGTGATGCAAAGATTACATTTAACGGTGCAACATTAACAAGTTCTAACTCTAATATATCAGTCAGCGGGCTGACGCTTGAGGTTTTGGATACAACACAGTCAGAGATTTCTATCTCTGTTACAAAGGACAATTCAGCGATTTATGATACGATTAAAGATTTTATATCAGAATATAATTCTATCTTAAAGACAATGAATGACTATTATGATGCAGCATCTGCAAGAGGATATGATGTCTTGACGGATGACCAGAAAGAAGCTATGACAGATAAAGAAGTGGAGAAATGGGAAGATAAGATTAAAAGTTCCCTGCTCCGCCGTGATGACACATTAAGTTCCCTTATTACAAGCTTCCGCAGTAATATGATGGGGACAGTGAAGGCTTCCAATGGCAAGACATACGGATTATCTTCCCTTGGAATTACAACTTCCGCAAAAGATTGGTATGAAGGCGGGCTTCTTCATATTAAAGGGGATGAAGATGATGCAGAATATATGGATGAAGAAAATAAGCTGGAGAAGATGCTGAATGAGGATCCAGAGCTTGTAGCGGAGATATTGACAGGCCTCACGAATAACCTTTATGCGGATTTACAGAAAAAGTCTTCCAGCACAACAATGAGCAGTGTATTTACGTTTTATAATGATAAAGAAATGAATTCCCAGCTTTCTGATTATAAGAAAGATATTTCAAAATGGGAGAAAAAGTTGGCTGAATTAGAAAACCGTTATTACAGCCAGTTTACTGCGATGGAAAAGGCAATGGCAAGCCTGAATTCCCAGCAGAATTATTTCTCCAGCATGTTGGGATAGTACCCACTGTGAATGGTAATGCGATAAAGCAGTTTTAATAGGGAACTGTAGATAAATTATCTACAGTTCCTAATACAAGGAGGTATATTATAAATGGCACAACTGCGAAATGCCGCACAGATGTATCAGACAAATTCCGTAAAGACGGCTTCCCCGGCAAGGCTGACTTTGATGCTTTATGATGGGGCAGTCAAATTCTGCAATATTGCAATAGAGGGGATTGAGGAAGGGAATATCCAGAAAGCAAATGATAATCTTATAAAGGCAGAAAAGATTATTGTTGAGCTGCGTGTTACATTGGATATGAAATATCCTGTAGCAAAGGAATTCGATACGGTATATGATTATATTTACCGAAGGCTGGTAGAAGCTAATATGAAAAAGGATAAAGAAGCCCTGAAGGATGCTTTAAAGCATATTAAGACGATGCGCGACACATGGAAAGAAGTAATGCGGATTAATAATGTCAGTTAATATTACAGGATGGTGCTGTTCTTTATCTCTATTTGTGATGCAATGTAGCACGGAGGATTCGTATGGAAAAGGATATTAGTGTATATGTGTCTGCTTTGCACACTTCATTGCGTGAGAAGTCTGGGATTATGCAAAGTTTGCTTGAGTTGACACAGGAGCAGGAACAGATTTTAAAAAAAGAAGAAATAGAAATTGATGATTTTGATAAATTAGTGCAGGAGAAATCGGTGCTGCTTGACAGAATGTCGGAATTGGATAAAGGTTTCCAGAATTTATTTGATAAAATCGGCACTGCTTTAAAAGAAAATAAGATGCTGTATAAAGGACAAGTCCAGGAGATGCAGGAATTTATCCGTCAGATTACGGCATGCGGGGTGAAGCTTGAAGCATTGGAAAAACAGAATAAAAAGGCGTTTCAGTCTTTTGCGGCAAAGAAACACAAAGAAATCCACGATTTCCGGGTAAGCAACAGAACCGCTGTGAGTTATTATAAAAATATGGCAAACCAGCATCAGGAAGGTCAGTCATATTTTATGGATAAGAAAAAATAAAAAAATCCGTGAAAGGGGTTAAGTGGCAGATTATATATACCGATATATAAAGTGTAACAAAACAGCAATATATTAGTAAAAAGTTGTTATTATTCTCCTTTATGGAGTAATGATAAATCCTGAATCATAATCGTGTACGGACGTTATGTAGGAGGGGGAACAAAAATTATATCACCAGCGGCATGGATGCTGCTGAAATTTCAAGGAGGAATTATTATGGTAGTACAACACAATATGTCAGCGCTTAACACAAACAGACAGTTAGGCATTACGAACAAAGCACTCAAAAACAGCACAGAGAAGTTATCTTCTGGTTATAGAGTAAACCGCGCAGCAGATGATGCAGCAGGTCTTTCTATCAGCGAGAAGATGCGTTCTCAGATCCGTGGTTTAAATCAGGCTTCTGACAATGCTCAGAATGGTCAGTCTCTGATTCAGACCGCTGAAGGCGCTTTGAACGAGATTCATTCTGTACTTCAGAGAATGAGGGAATTAACTGTTCAGGCAGCTAACGATACTAACGTATCAGCAGACCGCAAGTCAATTGCATTGGAATTAACTGCATTAACAGCAGAAATCGACCGTATTGCAACACAGACAGAGTTCAATACAATGAAGCTTCTTTCTGGTAAATTCAGTGGCAAGAACCTTCAGGTTGGCGCTAATACAAAGCAGTTCATTTCTATCAGTATTGATAAGATGACCAGCAAAGGTTTAGGCGTAGATCTTGCTAATGTTGCAAAGATAGTTAGTGCTACAAAAACAGCAAAATCTACAACTATTTCACCATTGATTTCTGTTGTAAGTAAAGCTATTACTCAGGTATCTGAGCAGAGAGCTAAACTTGGTGCTATCCAGAACAGACTGGATCATACCATTGACAATGCAGATAACATGGCAGAGAACCTGCAGTCTGCAGAGAGCTTGATTCGTGATGTAAATATGGCTGATGAGATGGTTACTTACTCTGCTAAGTCTATCCTTCAGCAGGCAGGTCAGTCTATGCTTGCTCAGGCAAATCAGGCTACACAGGGTGTACTTTCATTACTTCGCTAATCTATAGCAAGTGTGACATAATGTGGATGGAGCCGACTTCGGTTGGCTCCATTTTTCCATATAATGGGGTTATCATTTGGGGAATTGCTAATAATGAATATAGTAACAGATATATAGTATAAAAATCTGTAGAAATATAGGTTGGTGTAGTTTATTATTTGTAACTATTCAGCCTTACGGCTTCATAGTTACACAGCAGTGCTTTCAGCACTGTTGATGTACACATTTTGCACAAAAAACGTGCAAAATGGCACCATAAAACTCATATTTTTGACAAAAGAAATGTCAAAAATCCTCGCATTTTATGGAAGGCTGAACTGTTACTATTATTTATCTGTATTTTAGATAGAAAGAGGGAAAAATGAGTAAGGAAAAAGAAATTGTGGAGAATACAATACAAGTAATTCGGGAAACAACAGAACTTTTTTATCAACAGAAGGTAAAAGAGGCTTATAATAAAATGCAGGAAACAATCGACCATATTTTAAAAGCGGTTGATATATTACATGCATATAAAAGTGAATATGAGGCATTTGGGCTGGAAGAGGAACGTCTTGTTACATCCCTGACAGATGCCATGAATGCAATGCAGGCAGGAGATACTGTGCTGTTAGCAGATATTTTGGAATATGATTTTGTAGAATACCTTCAGGAATTGACAGAGCAGATGGACTAGGAACATATGCAGTTTCTTAGTATAGGAGAGACAGGATGTTAGCGGAAAATAAAGCAGCTTTTTCTGTGCATAGGCAGGATTTTTTAGAAGAGCTTCAGAATCTGCCAGAGCAGGAGACAGAGGAATGGATTAAAGTCGAATTAGGTCATGCAAGGGATGGAAGTTCTATCTTGCTGGCAGAAAAGGATGGGAAGAGTTACCGTTTAAATAGTGCTTTTCGGCCGGTTGAGGAGGCAGAACGGTGGGCGTTGCAGTATGACTTTGATTATCTGGAAAATATTGTTGTATTGTTTGGGCTGGGGAATGGCATATTTGCCAGAAGCTTACTAGAAAGGCTTCAGGAAAAAGATATATTAATTATTTATGAGCCGTCCTTACAGATATTCCAATTAGTTTTAGAAAAGGAAGACATTAGTGACATATTGTCAGATTCGAGGGTGAGGCTTGTTGTAGAAGGCGTAAATGAAGGAAGTTTTTATTTTGCTTTAGAGAAGCATTTGGACTGGCGCACGAAAGACGCGTTTTGTGTCTGTATGCATCCAAAGTATGAGGAACTGTTTACAAAACAGGGAATCGCAGTGATGAAACAGATTAGTGAGTGTAAAGAGATGGCGAATGTATTAATGCATACAGACGTCCATTTGGCACACCAAACAGTGTTAAATATTCTCTTTAATGTGCGGTATATTAAAGAATCAAATATATTGTCTGATTATATAGGAAAAATACCAGAAAGGCTTCCGGCGATTATTGTGGCAGCAGGGCCTTCCTTGGATAAAAATATAGAGGAGTTAAAAAGGGCAGAGGGGAAAGCATTTATTGTAGCAGTAGATTCTGCGGTGAAAACCCTGATAAATCATGAAATTCGGTTTGATGCTTATGTATCTGTTGATGCAATGAAATCCAGTAGGCATACTGATTTTGAAGAGTGCCATAATGTGCCGCTTTTATGTGCTTTTATGTCAAACTACGGAATCACATATGCCCATCAGGGCAAAAAAATATGGATTACGGGCTGGCGCTGCCTGGAGGCTTTCTATAATGAATTGGGGCATCCGCTTGAGACAGTTAATTTAGGGGGAAGCGTAGCTACTGCAGCTTTTTCTGCCTGTGAGAAGATGGGATTCCAAAAAATTGTCTTAGTCGGGCAGGATTTGGCTTATGATGGAAAGATAACCCATGCAGGCCAACTGGTGAAAAAAATTGTAAATGAAGAAGTTGGGCAGGAAGAAGTTGACGGATGGCACGGAGGGAAGGTGAGAAGCCGTTATGACTGGCTTATTTACCGCAACTGGTTTGAAAGTGCAATCCAGCAGCTTCCACAGGTGCAGGTGATAGATGCGACAGAGGGAGGAGCACTAATTCATGGTTCAGAGGTAATGACCTTAGCGGAAGTGGTTGACCGGTATTGTACTATTTCATTTTCTATGCGTCAATTTTTTGAACAGAAGACACCTACTTTTAATGAACAGGAATATTCTGAGATAAGGGAAAAGGTTCATCATATGAAAGAGGAAGTAAAAACTGTCCGCAGGGAAGCGATAGAGGCAGTTATTATATGTGACGAGGTTATAAATAATATCCAGCAGTTTGGAGAGAATGTAAATATTACAAAACAGGCAAAAAAATTGTCGGCGATTGGCAGCAGGATTATGTCACAAAATGTATATCAGCTTTTGGATTATTATATTACAGATGTTGCTGTGGAGGAGATGAAAGAAATTAACCAGATGACGGGAAGTAAGGAGCAGGATTTGCTGGATACTTATAACAGTGCAAGGGCAATGTACCAGGCACTGATTGATGCGCTCACAGAAACAAAGGATTATTTTAATATATGGTTGGAGGATATATAGAAGATGGTTTCTGGTTTGACGATAATAGTGTCGGTTATTTAAAACTTATATAGGAATTAAATAAATTTGGCAAAATAGGAGTTATAGAATGTTATTTCAATCAATGAAAAGTTTAATACATTTGGTGACAGATGCTATACAATATTTTAGGGTTCAGAATTTCCAGATGGCTTATGACTATACAAAGCAGGTAATAAATTTGATGCAGCAGTGTTTATTGCTTTTGGAGCCAGAGACAGCAGCTTCCCTGCTCCCTGTTCTTGAAATGGTATTAGGGGAGATGGAGGAACAGGACGGGATTAGGCTGGCGGATGTTTTGGAAGAAGGGCTATTGCCGGAATTATATCAGATACAGGCAGAGGTATTTGAATCTTCCGAGGGGGTTTTAGAGGATTATTGGGGGAAAAGCAGGCTGGTTTTAAAAAAGAGATACCCTGACCTTTACAGAAAGATTTTGGAATACAGGGATAAAATTCCGGATAATTATCAGCTTAGCTGGGCAAAGACCGGAGATTTGGCTTTGGATGTGGCAACAGATTCAGGGGTGACACGGCTAAATTCTATGTATAATCCGTGGAATGAAGCAGTCCTGTTTGTACAAAACCTAGTGGGAAATAAACAGGATAAAGAATATATTATACTGGGATTTGGCATGGGATATCATTTGGAAGTAATGTTAAAGGAATGCCCATATGAAAAGATTATTGTTTTAGAAAATGACCTAAACCAGCTTGCAGTTGCGCTTTCTTACCGTGATTTATCATGGGTGTTGGAAAAAGAACAGGTGGAACTGGTATATTGCCGGAAAGCGGAAGACTATTTCAGGTATTTGTCGGAAATTAAGAGTGGGACAAAGGTGGGGATTTGGTATCCTTCGGTAAAGACAGTTTTGGATTCTGATTTGAGGGAAGCTTTAGAAAATTATAAGTTGGAGTTGTCCTCGGTAGAAAATATTGGCAGCGAATTGGAGGGTAATTTTTTAGAGAATATAAAAAGAGAAGATACGGAAGTGTCTGTTTTAAGGCAGGAGTTTTATGGGAAAAAGGTAATTCTTGCAGCGGGAGGCCCGTCACTGGATGAAGGCATAGAGTTGCTTAGAAACAGAAATGAGGATGTACGTCTTATTTGTGTGGGCAAGGTGGCAAGAAAGCTGCTTGCGGCAGGCATTCAACCGAATTATATTGTAATGACAGATGGAATGGCAAAAACGAGGTGGCAGATTAGTGGAATTGAGGAGTGTGGCATTCCACTGATTTATCTAAGTACAGCAGCATGCGGTGTGGTGGGGGCATATAAAGGGAAACGTTATATTGCTTTTCAGGAGGGTTTCCCTCTGGCAGAAGAGAGTGCTGCAGAGAAGGGTTATCCGCTTTATCAGAGTGGTGGTTCAGTAGCTACATTTGCGTTAGATATGCTGTTAAGGTTTGAATGCAGCCAGGTTGTTTGTATTGGTTTGGACCTTGGATATCCCGGGGAGAGGACTCATGCATCAGGAATCGGTTCGAAAGTGGCAGATACATCTAATATGCGTAAAGTGGAAGGGATTACATCAAAATATGTTTATACAAGTAAAACGCTGGATATTTACCGCAGGTGGATTGAAAAAAGAATTGCAGGGGTAAAAGAGACGGAACTTTTGAATGCTTCTAAAGGCGCGCGGATCCGTGGTATGAAGGAAATCGACATAGAATTGCTAGGAGAATAGTAGAAATGAATTGGACGATGCAGTATAAGAATTAGATAGTCAGTTCTTTGACAAAATGACTTCTCTGGGATAAGATGTGCCGAAAATACTTGATTTGCCATTTGATGTATGTAAAATGATGGATTTAGAATGATGATACTAAATTATAAGAAAAATAAAGAGTTTTATCAAATGATGTCAGAAAAAACAAAGAAGCGTGCGAAGTTAATGACATCATCATTAGAGGCAATAAAAGATGTGGATGAGAAAATAGTGGAAAAGGAGTTCTGATAAATATAGTATATGGATAGAAAGAAAAAAATAAGTGTAATTATTCCATGTTATAATGCAGAAAAAACACTTAATAGGTGTCTGAACTCAATTATAAACCAGACAATAGGAATGGGAAATTTGGAAATTATACTTGTAAATGACGCATCAACAGATTCTACTTTACAGATATTATACAATTGGGAAAAAAATTATCCTGACTCAATATTGGTGGTTCATTGTTCTGAAAATGGAAAGCAGGGACAGGCCAGGAATATTGGGATGTTATATGCTTCTGGTGAATTTATTGGTTTTGCGGATGATGATGATTATTTGGAAGAGAATATGCTACAGGTTTTATATGACGAAGGAATTAAAAATAATTGTGATTTGATAGTTTGCCAGTCGATAAAACATAAAATAACAGATAATGTTGAAGTTGAAAATGGTATCTATACAGGTGAGGTAATTGAGATTGTGGATATGCCGCAGCGTTTAGAATTTTTAAAGCGGGATATTAATATTGCAATTTGGAATAAGATATACCGCCGTTCTTTTTTAGAAGACAATCAGATTGCTTTTTTACCTGGGTATATTTATGATGATATTTATTTTACCCAACTGGTAAAACAATATTGTAAGCGGGTTTATCTGTCTAATCAGATTTTATATCATCATATCATCAGTGACACTTCTGTATCATATGGTGCAAAAAGTAAATCAGATAGAATAGGATTTATAGAGGTGCATATGAAAGTAATTGAAGAATTGCGTAATAGAGGTTTATATGCTGCATTTTCAGAATGGTATGCGAATGAATTTATGATTGATTATTTATCATTTATTGTGAATTATAAGAAAACATTTGGTGAAATTGATCAGGATCTGGAATTGATTTTGTGCAATAGTATTATAGAATTATTTCCCGATTGGAAAGAAATCAGTATAGTAAAAAAGCTGCTGGATACAAAAGATCCGGCTAAAGAAAAATATTGGAAGATTATACAAAAACTGATGCTGGTTAGTTAGAAGTTTAAAGGTATTATAATGGAGAAGAATTGTGGAACGGATTAGTGTTATTATCCCATGTTACAATGTAAAAATGGAGATTGACCGTTTGATGGAAAGCCTGTTTTCTCAGACGGTTGGGGCAGCGTGCCTGGAGATTATTTTAATAAATGATGCCTCCACCGATGGAACATGGGAGTCTTTAATGAAATGGGAGGGGCAGTACAAGGAAAATATTATATTGGTTAACAGTGAGTGCCATAAAGGACCTGGAGCTGCAAGAAATATTGGTCTGGATTTTGCAGGAGGAGAGTATATTTCTTTTTTAGATGCTGATGACTGGATTGCAGAAAATTATTATGAACGAATGGTTGGGCTGGCAAAATTATATTGCAGTGATATTGTTATTTGCGGACATGATAGACCAATATATTTTGATAGAGATAGTTTGAAAAGTCAGGCAGATGGTGAAGAAAAGTGCTATGATTTGGATATTCCTCAAAATAGGAAACAGTATTTGCAAACACATATTTATGCTACCTCTGTTTGCTGGGTTTTATATCGCAGAGAATTTTTGCAAAATAATACAATATATTTTCCGGAAGGAATTTTGTATGAAGATGCATATTTTGCTTATGTTACATTTTTTTTAGCAGAAAAAATAGTGGAATGTTCTGATGTGTTATATCACTATTATAGAAATATGCATGGTATAATGATAGGGGGAAATGAAGGTGAAAACAGAGAACGGCTTGTAGGACTGAGGATGTTTTATGATCAATGTTTATATCATGGATGGCTGAATGGCTTTTCGGATGAGATTGAATTAATTTTTATCCGTAAGTATTATGTAGAAATGATGGAAGTTATGTTTCGGAGATTTCAGGAAATAGATTATTCGGTTTACCTTGGAATAAGGGATTGGTTGTTGGAACATTTTCCGAATTGTATAGATAATCAATATTTAAGAGAAGATTATAGTGAGATGGATAATATATTTTTAAAGTTTATTGTGCTTGGTTTCTCAAAAGAGCAGATTCACGCTGCCAGAAAAGCTTTCTTATCTGTAGTATATCATAAGGATGCTATTGATTCCTTTTGTGCAAAAGAAACTCGTAAGTTTGCTTATCCTCAAAAAGAAGAAATGTTTGTTATTGTACAGAGTTTATTGGAGGAAGATTTTTCGGAGGAAGAGTTTAAAAAGAAGGTAGAACAGTTGCAATATTTTCAGTCATTATCAGAAAAAAAGAGTATTTTAAAAATTTGTCAGGACAGGGAGGAAGAATTGCCAGGTGATATTTATCGTTATATTATAGAAAAAGAATTTGTGTTTTCCTATTTAAAGGAATATATTCGACGACAGAAGGATATTTTGGAAACTGGAGAAAAGAAAAGATTAGAAATGGTTTTATCTGTTTTTTAATGGAGGAATGGATATGGGAGAAGTACTTGCAGTTATCCCGGCGCGCAGTGGTTCAAAGAGCGTAAAGGATAAGAATATTAGGTTGATTGATGGGAAGCCGATGATTGCATATTCCATTGAGCATGCGTTGCAGGCAGAATCTGTTGACAGGGTAATTGTCAGCACAGACAGCGAAGAATATGCTGCTATAGCAAGGGAATATGGAGCAGAAACGCCGTTTTTAAGGCCAAAAGAGTATGCAACAGATACGGCACTGGATTTTGATGTGTTTTTTCATGCATTATCTTATCTGGAGCGTGAGGAAGGATATATACCGGATTTGGTAGTCCAGCTCCGTCCAACCTATCCCATCCGCAGGATAGAGGATATTGAAGCAATGGTTGCTTATATGAGGGAACACGGAGATGTGGATTCTATGCGCTGTATTGCCCCGGCAAAGGAAATTGCTTATAAGATGTGGCAGAAAGATGGGCAGGGGATGCTGTCGCCAATTATGAAAGATATCCCAGAATGTTATAATATGCCAAGGCAGCAGCTTCCAAAAATATATTATCAGAATGCATGTATTGATGTAATCCGTACGGAAGTAATTACCAAAATGCACTCTATGTCTGGTGAGAAGATTGCAGGATATGAAATGGATGATAATTTTGATATTGATACGGAAGAGGAATTTCAGAAGGCAGAAGAGTATATTAAGATTTCCAAAGGGAATAAGACATTTGTATTTGACATTGACGGGGTGGTTGCAAAAATCCAGAAGGACTTGGATTATGCGCTTTCTGAACCAAATGAGCGCATGGTAAAGATAATTAATAAACTTTATGAGTATGGTAACAAAATTGTTCTTTTTACGGCACGCGGTTATGTAACTGGAAAGGATTGGAGCCAGGTAACAAAGGAACAGATGCAGAGATGGGGTGTAAAATACCATGAATTAAAATTTGGGAAACCCAATGCGGATTATTATGTGGATGATCGGATGATTAGCCTGGAAAGGCTGTATGATTTATTTTCTTGATAGATGTTGGCTGTGGATAAGTTATAGTAAACGCATAAAATACATACGTTTACTATAATGGATGCGCACGGATACACATAGGAAGTATGCTGCTTTGCAGCGTGTATCCGGCGCTGTAAACGAAGCAAAACGTAAGCGTTTTTTCGTTTACTATATTATTATAATATTGGGAAGGCAGGTAATATTATGGGGGCTTTAGATATTCAGATTACGGATATGGCAGGAGCCTATATTGAACATTCCATTGTTATTACAAATTTTGTTGCAATTGTAAGAAATCAGTTAAAAAACAGTTTATGTAAAGTATTTCCTGATAATGTCCAATATAGATGGAAAGTGGATGGAGAGGAAAAAGGTGTCATTCCCGATGCTACGATTAACTGCCAGATTGAGGCGAAACGTGGTAATTATTTTATTAATGCTCCTCGATTTGTAATGGAAGTTTTATCGGAATCCACAGAGAAATATGACAGGACAACAAAAAAGGAAATATACCAGGGGCAGGATATAGACGAGTATTGGATTGTAGATTGGAAAAGAAAAAAGATTGAGATTTATACTTTGGATTATGAAAATGAACGGCCGAAATATTTTATATTTAAAGAAATAACAGAACAAAATAAGGAGGAATTAAAAATTGTTCATTTTCCAAATATTAAAATAGATTTTGATGATTTATTTGATGGAATAGGCTATAATTAAAATATGGCAACAAGGAACTGAAATAAATTAATTATTTACAGTTTTTAATAACAAGCTGTTGTTCATAGTTATGCATAAAACTGACTGCTGAAAATAAAGGTGTGTATGCATGGGGAGAGGATGGATAAGGGCTGTATGCAAATACCAGAAGGAGGTCGTATATATGACAGATAGTGAGAAATTAGATTTTATATTAACAAAAGTGGTATCGATAGAGAAAAAAGTAGATGCGCTGGAGACCAGGATGGATGCGCTGGAGACCAGGATGGATGCGCTGGAGACCAGGATGGATGCGCTGGAGACTAGGATGGATGCGCTGGAGAGTAAGGTGGATGCGCTGGAGAGTAAGGTGGATGCGCTGGAGACCAGGATGGATGCGCTGGAGACCAGAATGGATGCTATAGAAAAAAGGATGGATTCCGTAGAGAGGGGATTGTCCATTGCGGAAGTTGCTTTGGCGGATGACAGGAGGGAGAACCGCTTAACGCGTGCTATCATAGAGAATGATCTTAATCATAGTATTAAGTTGATTGCCGAGGGACACTATGATTTGAACAGGAAAGTGGATGAGGCAATACATACTACAGCAGATGTTGCGGCAAAGGAAGAAATATATGATTTGAAATTTATAATGCATAAGGAAAAATTAAAGGAATTGTCGGAACGCATGGATATATATGCAGCACATTAACTGGATATGGAGGTAACTATGAGTAAATTATTTGAAGATTTGTTTATTTTTGAAATGGCAAACAGCCATCAGGGAGATGTAGAACATGGAAAAGATATTATCTATGAGATGGGAAAGATTGCCAGAAGGCATAATATAAAGGCAGCAGTAAAACTGCAGTATCGGAATCTGGACACTTTTATCCATCCGGATTACAAAGGGCGTCAGGATGTGAAACATATTCCGAGGTTTGAAAGTACTCGTTTGTCATATGAACAATTTAGGGAATTAATAGCAACGATTCGTTCTGAGGGAATGATTCCTATGAGTACGCCATTTGATGAGGATGGGGTAGACTGGTGCATGGACCAGGGGCTGGATATTATCAAAATAGCGAGCTGCAGTTCCCTGGATTGGCCGCTTCTTACAAAGGTAGCCGCCACACATAAGCCGGTAATTATTTCTGTAGGTGGCAGGACAATTTCTGATATTGATAAATTATATAATTATTTTACACACAGGAAATGTGACTTTGCGTTTCTGCATTGTATTGCAGAATATCCTGCCCCAATGGAGCGACTGCAGCTTGATTTTATTGATAAGTTAAGACGGCGTTATCCGGATCATGTAATTGGTTATTCCGGTCATGAAGACCCGGATGATAATACAATACCAATGATGGCGGTCGCTAAAGGGGCAAGGATTTTAGAACGCCATGTGGGGCTTCCAACAGAGAAAATTTCTTTAAATGCATATTCTATGAACCCTGAGCAGGCAGAAAAATGGGTTACGGCAGTATTAAATGCAAGAGAAATCTGTAAAATGAAGAAAGAAACAGAGCGGTATATCAGCCAGGAGGAAATTGATTCCCTGAATTCCTTGATGCGTGGGGTATATTTAAAACATGATGTGGAAGAAGGGCAGGAGCTGACAAGAGATGATGTATTTTTTGCAATGCCAAATCATGACCGGCAGATGACAAGTGGTGAATTTTTTGAGGGAGTTGTGGCGAGCAAGGCATATAAAGCAAATGAGGAGTTACATGAGCAGAAGCCGATTACAGATACAAATCTGGCGCGCAGTGTTATTCACGATGTAAAGGGTATGCTTTACGAGGCCAATATTTACCTGGGAGATGATTTTGAAGCGGAGCTTTCCCATCATTATGGAATGAAACATTTCAGGCAGTTTGGGGCAGTTATTATCAGTGTGATAAACCGCGAATATTGTAAAAAACTGATTGCAGTGCTGCCGGCACAGCAGCATCCAATGCATGCACATCAGGTAAAAGAAGAAACTTTCCAGCTTCTTTACGGTGATTTGCAGGTGGAGATTGATGGAAGGAAGATTGAAATGAAACCGGGAGATATCCAGACAGTTCTCCGTGGAGAAAAACATGCATTTACCTCTCGGACGGGTGCCGTTTTTGAGGAGATTTCTACAACACATGTAAAGAATGATTCCTATTATGAAGACCCTAAAATTGATAAAATGGATTTGATGGAGCGGAAAACAAAGGTTTATAAATGGTAGAGCGTTATGCATTATTTTTACTGGGATATTTTTAAGGTGCATAATCTTAACTGCTATATGGGATTACGGGCAGACCAGGGAAAGGAGGTTTTTGCATGGTTATTCAGCATAATATGCAGGCACAGAATGGGAGCAGGATTTTTAAAAAAGTGAACCGGGAAAGGGGAAGGGAATCAGAACGCCTTGGTTCGGGATACCGGATTAACCGTGCGGCAGATGATGCTGCAGGATTATCAATGTCAGAAAAGCTCCGTACGCAGATTCGGGGACTGCATAAGGCAGAAGATAATATTCAAAATGGTATTTCCCTGCTTCAGACAGCAGAAGGGGCTTTAGGGGAAATAACAAATGTAGTGCAGCGCATGAGGGAATTGTGTGTCCAGGGGGCAAATGATACCTATGTAGAAGCAGACAGGGAGGCAATTCAGAAAGAGTTGTATGAATTATCAGACTGTATTGATGATATTTTAGAATATACGGAATTCAATACAATGAAAATATTAAAATTAGGAGAGGCTTATATAGATTATAGAGAAACTGTTGTAGGGACACTGCCGTCCAGCGTGGCAGTAAGCGGTGACCTTCAGTTAGGGCCTTTTCCGGCATTAGGAGTAGGAACGACGCTACAATATTCTTTTGCTACAATTGATTTTTCTTCGCTTCAGACGGCGGCAGATGTGCAGACATTGATAGATGCAGGTTTCCATACAACTTGCTGTACCTGTGATAATAAATATAATATCCGCTTTACGAATAACCAATCAACTCCTTCTGTTAATGTGGGAAGGAATCCTGTTTTTGATGTTAATATCTCTGGTATTACAAATGGTGCAGGAGTAGTTAATGCTATAGTTAGGACTGTATATACAAACCATTTTACAAGATTTATGGCAGACCCACAAAATTCTTCTATATTATATGTGTATGATTACCGGCCAGGGCAGATGCCGGATATTTCTCAGAACCGTGGGATTGTAAAGCCAGAGTTAATCCGTACAGATGCCGTTATCGACGATCCGGCAAGTATGCATATTCAGGTTGGGGCAAATGCCATGCAGTTAGTTAAGATGGATTTGCCAACGTTGTCTTCCGCTATATTGGGGGTTGACCTTTTAGGGGTAGAGAGTAATCTTATTGCAAATAATTCCCTGGAAAGAGTTGACATGGCACTGGAAGATTTAAATGGTGAGCGTTCAAAGATAGGGGCGCTTCAAAACCGTTTAGAGTATGCCTATAGTTATGCAGAAAATGCAGAAGAGAACCAACAGGCAGCGGAATCTCTTTTACGGGATAATAATATGGCAGAGAGTATGATGAAATTTGTATCTACAGATATTTTGTCCCAGGTATCACAGAGCATGATTAGCCAGGCAAACCAAAATTCGGAAACGGTGCTTTCTTTGTTGCGCTAGAACGTGTTTTGCTTTTTGCAGAATTAGAATATATTTTGAAATTTGCTCTCCCATGAGTCTGCTGTAGGGTATTTGACTTGTGAATATCAAAAGGGTTTCGTTCAAGCTGTTTTTGATTGGAAACCCTTTTGCTCTGTATTGCTTTATATGAAAATTTATAAGAGAAGCACAGTTAGAACGGCTGTAAATAGATAGCGTGGTTATATTTGGAAGCATTTTATGCTTAAGTAGAAAATAAAACTTGTCGATATATTTACTGTGGGTCAAAGGGTTAGTATGGGTTAAGTACCACATAATTTATATTATTAAGTGCTTTTGCAGTTGCTATAGTGTTGAGGTGTCGGCTGGCAGGTTCACGTTTCGCTTCGGCCTATACGAAACAGGTATCACAGTTCTTTAGTGCCGTTGCAAAAACAGCAGCCTATGTTGTTTAAAACAGCCTGCACACTAGTTTAAAATAAATGGGTTCTGTATATTTACATTTGCACTTGTTTACCGTATAATAAAAATTATGAGGTATAAAGGAAGCATATGGGCTATGTAACCTGAATTTGGCGCAAATACCATGTAAAAGGGCATGCAGTTGGTAGGAGACCGAAAGTTTCCAGAATAAATTTTCAAACATGCCTTAAGGGATTGCATACAATGGGCTGAACGTAGGCCTGTGATGAGTGGTTGACACCTCACTATACCTCATAAATATAGTTATAGGTATTGTTCATAATATTACTCATAATTATATTTATGAGTAATATTTAAAAGCGTTGCACAATTAGTTTGTTTAGGAGGCAGGGATGAAGATAATCAATAGCTTGAAATATTGGGGGCAGCTTCTGCTCCTTCCACTATATTGGTTGTCATTCCTGATGCCGAGAGATGAAAAGCTATGGCTTTTTGGGAGTACGTTTGGCAGGAGGTTTGCAGATAATCCCAAATATTTTTACTTGTATGTGAGCCAGCATAAGGAGGAGCTTGAGATACGCCCGGTCTGGATCAGTCACAGCAGGGAGATTGCAGAGTTTTTAGACAGGAACGGTTATGAGGCATATTATTACCATTCCGTAAAAGGGATCTGGCTTGCACTCCGTGGGAAGGTCTATTTGTTTGACAATTATTCAAAGGATATTAACTTCTGGCAGAGCGGCGGGGCAGTGAAAATCAACCTGTGGCATGGGGTTCCGTTAAAAAAAATTCAGGCGGACAATATTTTTGACAAAGTCCGCCATCCCCGGAATTTTTGGGGAAAGGTTAAGTCCTTCCCCAGAAGGCTGTCTGACGAGAAGCCGTCCCATTATGTGCTTACAACTTCAAAGTTTATGGAGCCGGTTTTTTCATCGGCTTTCTGTACAAAAAATGTGCTGGTATCAGGGTATCCAAGGAACGACCGACTGATAGAGAAGGACAGCATAAGGAATCTTTTAACAAATACCGAGCGCAGGGATATGGCACATATCATGTCCCTTGTTAAGGAAAAGAAGATTAGCAGGATAATATATTACATGCCGACTTTCCGGGACAGTGAGACAAAATTTTTCGAAGTGGTGGAGATGGAAGGATTCCGAAAGTTTTTACAGGAAAACCGTTTTTTGTTCTGTGTAAAGCTCCATCCGAAGTCGAAGCTTAAGGATGAATTTTGGAAGCTGCAGGGGGATTCTGTCTTTGTGATAGATGCGGATGCAGACCCTTATGTGTTCCTGGAAAAAGCTGATGTCCTTGTGACAGACTATTCTTCCATATATTTTGACTTCCTGCTGACAGGCAGGCCGATTGTCTTTTTTGATTATGACCTGCGGGCATACCTGCGGGACTCAAGGGAGATGTATTTTGATTATGAAGAGTTTACACCAGGGCGGAAAGCGTCTACAGAGGCGGAGTTAAAAGAATCTTTGCGGGAAGCCTGCTATCCAGACGGGGAGTATAACAAAAAATACGGAGGCTTCAGGCAAGCTGTGGCAGATAAGGTTTTTGGCAATAAAAATGGGATTTTTTGTAGACGCCTGGCAAAAGATATAAAGACAGTTCTAAAAGAGGTTCAGTGATGAAGAAAGTGATTACATACGGGACGTTTGACCTGCTGCATTATGGGCATATCAATCTGCTGCAGAGGGCAAAGGCTTTGGGAGACTATCTGATTGTGGCTCTGTCAACCGATGAGTTTAATTCGGTGGAGAAACAGAAAATAACTTATTTTTCCTTTGAAGAGAGGAAAAGGCTGTTAGAGGCGGTCCGGTATGTCGATTTGGTGATTCCGGAAAGAAACTGGGAACAGAAGGTGTGCGATGTAAAGGAGTTTAAAGTGGATACCTTTGTGATGGGGGATGACTGGCAAGGGAAGTTTGATTTTCTGAGTGAATACTGTGAAGTGGTTTATTTAGAACGGACGCCTGAAATTTCAACAACGAAGATTAAGAGGGATTTAAAGATATAGGAGATGCCGATTGAAAAAGGAGTCGTATTACATCGGCATGGATGGAAATCCTAAAATGATAGAACGTGCAGAATCCAATCTGGAAAGGCATGCGGGAAAAGGAATGGGGAAAGACATGGGAAATATATATGAGGACAGGTTAGAAGAAATTATAGGAAAGTATGGATGTACGGCGCCTGCTTTGGCAGACAGCAGGCTGATTAACGCCATTGTGCTGGACGCCTTTAACCGGAGATGCGGCGGAAAGAAAGTAGCTATTTGGGGCGTGGGGAAGAAGAATGCGGTGAATGGCCACTGTGCAGTGATTATAAACCGTTATATCCTGAGCCTGGCGGGGTTAAAATGCTTAATTGATTCGGACAGGGATATCCAGGGAAGCTTGTTCATGGGCTATCCCGTTATAGACCCTTCGGAGATAGCGGATTATGGCATTGACATTATCATTATAGCGTCCAAGGGGAGCAGGAAAAACATAAGGGATAACATTAAGAAAGCTGCCCCGCAATGTGAATATATTGACATATATGAAGAACTGGAGCATGCAGGGGTAAAGATAGATTTCAATTTTTTCAGTGAACAGAATGTATATACGGAACTGTACCGCCAAAGGCATTTATATGAAACAGCAGAGGATATGGCTGACAAGGAGAAATACATACAGAATCTGATTGCATATTATCTGAAAATCAGGGATTTTTACTATGCGGAGCATTTCATCCATGAATACCATGATAAAAAATATGCAGATAGTGGGAAGTATATGGAAATGCTGGCAGAGATTAAAGCATTATGCCAGGAAGTAAAAGAAAAGAATGCCAACCGGTCGGGGGATGTAGCCATCCATCTGATTGACTCGCTCCGTGCAATGGATGTATATGGGGAAGATGATAATGGGGATTTCCGGTTAAATTATTTTAAGGAATATGGGAAGACGGCTGCCATCTATACCCAGGCCTATTCAACAGGCCCCGCAACCTATGAAAGCATGATTGGGACAATAAAGCAGAAGCTGTCATTTGAGGAAAATGTCTATGAGGACAACCACTTTATGTTTGAGATGGAAGAGTTTGAATTCCTGCATGAGGTGTATAAAAAGGGGATGCCAATCCGTTTTTACAACTCAAGGGATTATCTTGTGATGAATCCATGTAATGGGATTTATATGAAAGAGCAGCTCCATATGCCGGAAAAACTGTGGGCTATGGCGTGCGATATTGCAGTGAGCAGCGAACCGACGTTTAATTTTGCATATTACCCATGGGAGCTGCATTTCCCAATGTTGTGTGGCTATATGACAGGGGAGCCGCAGATCAGGCAGTTCGCAGATGTGGGTCTGGAAGACATGGGGGACTTTATACAGCGGCAGCTTGCGGACTGCCTTGTTTATGTTGACAGGCAGTTTTCCTATTATAAAAGTTTTTTCAGTGACAGCATGACAACTGTTATTATGGCAGACCATTCCCAGCCGGTCTATGACGAGACGAGGGGTGATCCGTTTTTTATGTTCTGCAATGATCCGGACCGGGTGAGCCATGTGGCGTTTTTAGTGTCTGACTCCCGGCTGGAGGCAGGGGTATATGATTCATTAATCAGTATGTTGGATTTTAACGAAATCATGGAAAAGGCAGTGTTTGGGCATGAAGTTTTTGTTCCGGAGAGGAAAGTTGTGCAGTACCAGTTTTATAATGTGCAGAACCGGCGGCTTCGGGAAGTGGCTTTGCAGAGGGGGCTGATGGATTACACGGAAGGGATTCAGTGTTTTCTTTCAAGAGAATATCTTTATGTGAAGACGGCAACAGGCGTCCGGGAGGTCTATGCCCTGCCGGACAACAGGACGAATGTAATAGGCTCTGCAGGGGCAGAGGAGTTTGTGGAGTATGTAGAGGCAAACTTTGACACCGGGTTTCCGGGATTTTGGACAATACGCAGCACGGTTTCTTAGCAGGTTTCCGAAGTTTTTGGCAATGCAGGGCGAATGGGAAAAGCATTCTAAATGGAGAAAGACAGGGCATAAGTATGAAGAACCTTTTGATTTTATCCGACATCCATGCAAATCTGACGGCGTTAAACCAGGTATTAGATAACGTTGATGTAGGCTGTATTGATAGAATCCTATTATTGGGGGACATAGTTGATTATGGGCCAAGGACAAATGAAGTGATTTCTAGGATAAAAGATATTCCGCAGCAGAAAATACTTGTTAATATATGGGGCAACCATGAACAGGCGGTTTTTGAAGGATGCTATACTCGGTTTTCCAGTGACAGGGGAAAGAGATGTGCAGCTTATACAAAAGCCGGCTTATCAGAGGGTTCTTTTGAATATTTAAGCAGGATGAACAGGCAGGGATGGCAGGAACTGATGATTAATGATAAGAAATGCCTTGCTGTGCATGGATCTTTGGAGGATGTATTTTGGGAAAGCATAGATTCAGGTAATTGTAGTGAGTTATATAAAGAATATGATTATGTTTTTTCAGGGCACTCCCATATACCGTGCTATATGGAGAAATTTTATGAAGGGGGAAGCAGGGAATACCGTGGCAAAAAGAGAACAGTATTCTTAAATCCCGGTTCTGTAGGGCAGCCGAGAAACCATAACCCCAATGCTAATTTCGCAATATTGGATATATGTAGCGGGGCTGTTTCTATGCATTCCCTGGAATATGATTACAAGGCAGAAATGGAATTATTTTCAGGGCAGGTAGATGTATTTTACAGGGACAGGCTGGAAAAGGGGCTGTAGGCATAGTTTTTAGATTAAAAAATAGAAAAGGACATTTTGGGAGTGTCCTGGAAGGAAAGAGGAAACCATGAAAAACCTATATGTTATTAGTGGTATGACTGGCATGACGGGAAATGAACTGGCACGCCAGATTCTAAAAAAAGGGCATAGTGTAATTGGTTTTGATAATTTTTTTGCATCCACAACAGATGTAATTGAAGATATCCTTGCAGATACAGAACTTTGCTTTTTTGAAGGAGATATTAATGATGAAACAAAGATGCAGTATCTGGAAGAAATGGTGAATGAAAGAAAGGGCAATTATCAGGAGATTATATATATTAATTGTGCAGCGGTTGTCCATACAGAATATTTTTATGAACCTGAGGCAACATTTCAGACGAATGTGCTGGGGATGAAATGTTTTTTGGAGCAGGCAGAGCGGATAGGGGCTGATGTTTTTATAAACTGTTCAACGTCAGAAGTATATTCAATGCAGTCATGGAAAGATGGGGGAGTAAGTGAAGAAGATTATATTCTATTAGCGACAGCCGAACATAGCCAGAGGACTAGTTATGCAGCAGGCAAGCTGTTGACAGAGTTTTTTATGAAAGATGCTGTGGAAAAAGGAAGGATTAGAGGCTGTTCTTTACGTTTTGCAAATGTATATAGCAATAATGAATTATATCCAAAGCATATCCTGCCGCATATTATTACAAGCCTGATTAAGGAACAGAAAGTTGTGCTTTTGGAAAATTCCAGGGAAAACAAAAGGACTTTTTTACATAATTATGATAGCTGTGCTGCTGTTTTGGCAGTAGCGGGAGGCGATAAGGAAACAGTATTGGATGGGTCAGTATATAACGTGGCGACGGAAGAGGAGGTTTCAATCCTGGAATTGGTAGATAAATGTGCAAAAGCTTTAAAGTTAGAAAAATATGGAATAGAGTTCCAGGGATACCGGACGGCAGACCCCAAGCGCCGTGTTCTATCTGCAGGCAAAATCAGGAAAGCGGCAGGATGGGAACCGAAAATTTCACTGGATGAAGGGATTGCGATGTGTATCAGCCAATATAAAAAGAATTTAGCAGATAGATGTAAATAGGAGGGATAGCAGCATGACATATGTGGTTATAACGGTAGCCGGCATGTCGGCAAGATTCAACCGAAATACAGAAAATCCTGTCTTAAAATGTATTTATTACGACAAAGATCCAAGGAAGACATTGCTATATTCTATTTTGCGGAAATGTGTGGGATGTAAGGGTGTAATAATAGTTGGCGGATACCAGTTCCCGGAATTGGAGAAATATGTGGCTTGTTGGGGAAAAGATTTTCCATTTGACATACAGGTTGTATTTAATCCATATTTTGATTCTTATGGTTCCGGTTACAGTTTGAAAATTGGGCTTCAGGAGTGCCTGAAAAAGGAAATGTGTACAGATATCCTGCTGATAGAGGGGGATTTGCTGTTTGACCAAAAAGCTTTGGAGCAGATGATAAATGGGAAGAAAAATTATCTGACCATCAATTCAGAGAGTATATTTTCTGAAAAAGCAGTAGCAGTTTATGTTAATGGAAATGATGAGATCAGGTATATATATAATACAGAACATGGACTGTTCCATATAAAAGAGCCGTTTTCTGTTATTTATAATTCAGGGCAGGTCTGGAAGTTTTCAGAACGGGGGTTAGTGGAACAGGTGATTAGGAACATGGAAGATAGTGAATGGCAGAGCACAAACCTCAAGTTTGTGGAATTGTATTTTAATAAAGCAGAAAGAAGCAGTGTGGAGATCGTTAAGTTCCAAAAATGGGTGAACTGCAATACAAGATTGGATTATCTGAACTGTGAAAAGGAATTGTAAGGAGGGAATAGCATGGAAACCCTGGAAAAAAGGCTGGATATACTGAAAGAGCATATTAATGCTGAAAATATTACAGTGATGATTATGGGGCTTGGAAGTGTTGGGACATATTTGCTGGATTACCTGGTGGGAAAGGATGACCCGGCAGTTAAAATTATTGTTGTGGGAAGAAGCGCAGAAAAAATGGAAAGTAACTGCAACATTATCCGTATCAGCGCTTTAATCCGCAGGCGGAACCGCTCCCAGGTTATTATAGAGCCTAACGTTGATTTTAATGACATTGGGCAGATAGCAGAATGCCTCAAGAAATACCAGCCGGATTTTCTGGTAAATACCAGCCGTGCGTATCCTGGGCTGAAATATGGAAGCATATCATGGAGTAATATTCGTGCATATGGAATATGGAGCCCATTAGCAGTGAAGTATATACGGAATATTATGGAAGCGGCAGGGCAGGCAGATATTTCTTCAATTGTGATAAATACTTCCTATTCGGATGCGGTGATACCATGGATGAAATCGGCTGGGAAAAATTATCCTGATTTTGGGAGCGGGAATTTAAACCATCTGATTCCCAGGATTAAATATGCAATTGCAGAAATCCTTGGGATAGAAGATTTTTGGAATATTGATGTCGTGCTTGCAACATCGCATTTCCATGACGTAGTAATCAGTAAAGAGGGGCATACGGAAGGGATGGAACAGCTTTTACAGGCTGTTTATCAGGGAAGGGAAGTCACATGCAGCCAGGAAGAGATATTTTCACGATGCAAGATTCCAATGCCAGTTGATGCAAAAAGGAATATGATGAATGCTTCCAGCAATTATGAAATAATAACCTGTATTATTGACAGTATCAGGGAAGGCAAAAAAAGAAGGATTTTTTCACCAGGCGTATTTGGGGAAATTGGAGGGTATCCTGTTGAAATTGAATCCGGAGCGGAAGGGACAGATATCCATATAGATACTTCTGCATTTGATTTAGAGAGTATGAGGCTGGCAAATCGGAAATCTATTTTTCTGGATGGGATTGAAGAGATTGAGGGAGGCAGTTTAGTATACACGGATTGTTTATTAGAAAAGGTGGAGAAAAGTTTTGGCGTAAGCCTTCCGAAGAAAGTAAGCTTTGAGGAAGCAGACCAGGTGGCTGGCATGATTATACAAAAGATTATTCTGCCAGTGCTGGAAAAGAAGCATTAATAAGAAAGACGGGGTATAAAGATGGATGCTGGTTTATTTGCAGGCTGCCTGAAGGAGATGGGGATTGGAACGATAACCGGTGTCCCGGACTCTGCACTGAAGCAATTCTGCAACTTTATGAATAAGGAAGCAGATGGTATGTTCCGGCATTTTGTTCCGGCAAATGAGGGGGCGGCTGTTGGGATTGCAATAGGGAGTTATCTTGCAACAGGGAAAGTGCCCTGCGTATATATGCAGAACAGCGGCCTGGGAAATGCCGTAAACCCTGTCACTTCCCTTGCAAACGAAAAAGTTTATGGAATCCCGATTTTGTTTTTGATTGGGTGGAGGGGAATGCCAGGAAAGAAAGATGAACCGCAGCATAAATTTATGGGAGAGGTTACATGTGCTATGCTGGATGTCCTTTCCATTCCATATGCTTTGTTGAAAAAAGATACAAAAGAAGATGAGGCACGCAGGATATTTTCTGATGCGAAGGCCTGCCTGGATGCAGGGAAACAGTTTGCGGTTGTTGCAGAACCGGGAGCCTTTGAAATGCCCGCTGCATACGGATATAAAAATTCCTATAGCTTAATCCGGGAAAAGGCGATTCATGAGATTGTTTCAGGGATTTCAGAGAGCGATATTATTGTTTCAACGACAGGAAAAATATCAAGGGAAGTTTATGAACAGTGCGACATAGTCAGAGGGCACCATAAGCAGGTTTTTTTAACAGTAGGGGGAATGGGACATGCTTCAATGATTGCTTTTGGGATTGCAAAAGAAAAGCCAGAGAAAAGGGTGTATTGCCTTGATGGTGATGGAGCTGCGCTGATGCATATGGGCAGCCTTGCATTTATTGGGAAACAAAAGACAGAAAATCTGGTACATATCTGCTTAAATAATGATGCGCATGAATCTGTAGGGGGGATGCCAACTGGATGTGCGGGGTTTGGATATGCCGGGGCAGCAGAAGCATGTGGTTATCCGTTTACAGAGGAGATATGGGATATGGACAGCCTCAGGGATGCGATGGGACAGGTAAGGCAGGAATGGATGCTGGCATTTTTGGAAATAAAGGTTTCTATTGATACAAGGGAAGACTTGGGAAGGCCAAAAGAAACACCGGCAGAAAATAAAAAAGCATTTATGGAATATCTTGGAGGATGAGATGAAGACGGTATATGCATGTTTTTGTACAGACATAATTCATGAAGGGCATTTGAATATTATAAAAGAAGCTGTCAAATATGGGGAACTAATTGGAGGGGTATTAAGTGATGCCGCTATGATACGTTATGACCGTTTTCCTTTAATTACTTTTGAAGAAAGAAAGAAATTACTGGAAGATATTCCGGAAGTAAGTAAAGTTGTTGTACAGACAGAAGTAATGTATGAAAAGATATTGCGGGAGATAAGGCCGGATTATGTAATCCATGGGGATAACTGGAAGGAAGGTTTTTTACAGGAAGTCCGGAAGAATGTGGTTGATACGTTAAAGGAATGGGGAGGGGAGTTAATAGAAGTCCCTTATACCCATAATGAAAGAGTGCATAATGTAGATGTAATGATGCGGGAAAGGGCAGCCATGCCGGAATACCGAAGGAAACGCCTGAAGCAGTTAATTAATTTATGCCCAATTGTTAAGGCACTGGAAGTACATAATGGTTTGACGGGGCTGATTGCTGAAAAGACAATTGTTTCCGGGAAAAACAGTATTGACCAGTATGATGCGATGTGGATTTCAAGCCTTTGCGATTCGACGGCAAAAGGAAAGCCGGATATCGAACTGGTTGATATGTCTTCCCGGCTGCGTACAGTTGATGATGTGCTGGAAGTTACAACAAAACCAATCATTCTGGATGGCGATACAGGAGGCCTGATCGAGCATTTTGTGTATAACGTAAGGACATTGGAACGTATGGGGGTTTCAGCCGTAATTATTGAAGATAAAACGGGGCTTAAGAAGAATTCTTTGTTTGGGACAGAGGTTTTGCAGACACAAGACAGCATTGAAAATTTTTGCGCTAAAATAAGAGCTGGGAAGAAAGCTTTGCGGACAGAAGAATTTATGATCATTGCGAGGATTGAAAGCCTTATTCTGGAAAAGGGGATGGAAGATGCTTTGCTGCGCGCTGAAAAATATGTAGAAGCGGGTGCAGACGGCATTATGATCCACAGCCGGAAAAAGGAGGCAGATGAAATATTTGAATTTTGTGACAGGTTCCGCATGCTGAACCGGAAAACGCCGATAGTTGCAGTCCCGACATCCTATAATGCGGTAACAGAAGAGGAGCTTTCCGGGCATGGGGTTAATATAGTGATTTATGCAAACCAGCTGACCAGGAGTGCGTTCCCGGCAATGCAGAAGACAGCAGAAGATATTTTAACATACCACAGGGCAAAGGAGTCGGAAAAAAGGCTGATGCCTATCAAGGATATTATAACATTAATTGATGAGTTCTAATCCAGAACCGGGAAAAGGCGCTGAGAGAAAAAATATAGGAGAAGGAGCAGAATATCATGGAGAACGGCCAGAGCATAACTTTAGAAAAAAGAAAAGAAATACAATTATCTATTCTGAAGAGGGTTCATGATTTGTGTGAACAGAATAATCTTTATTATTTTCTCGGCGGGGGTACCCTGATTGGGGCTGTCAGGCATAAAGGATACATCCCATGGGATGATGACATAGATTTGATGATGCCAAGGGAAGACTATAACCGGCTGCTTCAAATAATCAATGCTTCCAGGGGAAGGCTGTATGCCTTTTGGGCAGGAAGCTGCCCGGATTATCCATATGCGTACGCGAAGATATCGGATAAACGTACAAGGAGGGTTACAAGGGGATGCTGCAAAATCAGCAGACTGGGGATAGATGTTGAAATATTTCCTTATGATGGCATTTGTAACCGGGAGAAAATTACGAAATTACAATATAAACTTGTAAGGAACATACAGAAAATCAGGGACAGCCTTACTATGGCAGAGAAAGAAGGGCAGGAGCTGTCAGGGGCAAAGCGGATAGCAGTGAAAGCCTGTGTATGGCTCATAACAAAGACTGCCTGCATTTTTAAGGTTAAAGATTGTGAAAAAGTGGGATGCATTGTTGCAGTACGGTTTGGGGAAAAAGAAATAGTAAAAAAGGAGTTGTTTGCAAAGAGAGTCCTGGTTGATTTTGAACAGTATCAGTTCTATATCCCGCAAGGATATGACACTTACCTGAAAAATCTGTATGGGGATTATATGAGCCTGCCTCCAAGGAAGGACAGGAGGCCGGAGCATCCGTTAAAAGCATACTGGTGTAGGGATGCTGAAAGGAGAAGAGGCATTGGCAGTAAAAATTAGCGTTATTGTGACAGTATATAATGTGGAGAAATATATTAGGCAGTGTCTGGAGAGTGTTATAAACCAGACATACCGTGATTTGGAAATTATCATTGTGGATGATGGTTCCACAGACGGAAGCAAAGAAATCTGCCGGAAGTATGCGGAGAAAGACAAAAGAGCCAGGGTGATCTCCCAGGAAAACAGCGGGCTGTCTTCTGCCCGTAATACAGGGATTGCAAATGCCACAGGTGATTATATTGGATTTGTTGACGGGGATGATTTTATTGCGGAAAACATGTATGAATTATTAATAAAGAGCTGTATAGATTACGGGTCAAATCTCTCTGTCTGCAATATGGTTACGTTCACGGATGGTTTCAGGCCGGCTGGGAGAAACCGGGCAATTAAGGCAGATTATTCTACAGATGACAGAAAACAGAATTTCCGTTATTTATTAAATATTTCACAGTCAGTCTGCAATAAGCTGTTCCACAAGAGCCTGTTTAGCCATATAAGATTCCCTGTTGGCGTTTTGAGTGAGGATGGCTATGTAGTCTATGATTTGGTGTATAAGGCAAAGGCAGTCAGTTACATTTCTTTAAATGGATATTTTTACAGGATGCAGCGCCCAGACAGCATAACAACATGCCCGTATAAAAGTGGGGACTGTGATATTGTGTTGTCCAATGTCAGGACTTACCGCAGGGTAACAAGGATAGAGCCGGATTTATGGGAGGAGGGGGCGTACAGGGTGGTAAATGGAGGGGTGGAAAATATAGCCGGGAAATTAGCCGGGATAGGTTTCTGCCAATATTTGAAATGTTATAAGGAAATAAGGGGGATGGGGCATGCTTTAAGATATGTTTTAAAAGATGTGGCCCGTTCCGGCAGAATAGAGAAAATTAAGAAGGCACATACATTCTGCCTTTTTGTCAGCCCATCCCTTTTTTATGCATACCTGAAATTATTTTACAATTTGAAGTGACGGCGGGGACGGCATACGGCCGGGCAGAAGCCGCCGGCTGCACTGCAGGAATGGAGAACAGGATGAAAAAAATTGAGTTTGATATTTTATATGCCTTTTACGAAAGGGGATACATGCCGGCAGATGAGCTGTGCAGTTATTTGTTTAAGGGACAGCCTGAGGTTGTTTCTGCCTGCGGCCGCCTGGAAAAGGGTGGGCTGATAAACAGCAGCGGGATTGCGTCAGAAGGCATAGACTGCCTGCAGGAATATAAGATAGATAATGCTGTAATCTTAGCCGCTGGCCTGAGTTCCAGGTTTGTTCCCCTATCTTACGAAATTCCAAAAGGGTTATTGACAGTAAAAGGTGAAGTGCTGGTGGAACGCCAGATAAGGCAGCTGCATGAAAAGGGTATCAGTGAAATTGCGGTTGTGGTTGGCTGTATGAAGGAGAAGTTTGAGTATTTAAAGGAGAAATATGGTGTAGAGCTGATAGGGACAGATGAATTCAAAACAAGGAATAACCACTCCAGCATTTTTGCGGCAAAGGGTATTTTAAAAAATTCAATTATCACTTCATCGGATTTATATTTTGCAGAAAATATATTCCAGTCATATGCATATGATTCCTATTATTGTACGGTCTATCATTCTGGTAAAACGGCTGAGCGGGGCATTGAAACGGATGAAGATGATAAAATATTGAAAACATTTTATGGGGATAAATGCTGTGATGTGTGGGTGACATTAGGGTATGCCTTTTTTTCAGCAGAATTTTCCAGGCGTATGGTGAGTATTTTATCGGAGATATATGAAAATCCGGAAACTGTGGACAAATACTGGGCAGACATACAGGATGAACATTTAGGGCAATTGTATATGTATGCTAAGAGGGTGAAAAATAATGTTATTTTTGAATTTGATACATTGGAAGAGCTGCGGATGTTTGATGCAGCGTACCAATATAATTCTAATTCAAGATATATGAAGCAGGTCTGCGCATTACTGGCTGCTGAGGAAAAGGATATTATAAACCTGGAATCACTAAGAAAAGTAAAACCTTCCATGTTTAAATTCCAATGCGGCGATGATATATATATTTGTGATACAAGCCCTGGAAATGAGGAAAAGCTGACATACATGGGATTTACTTACTATCAGTGCAGGGATGACAGGTCTGATTATATCAAGCTGTACCGTATGGATAAAAACATTGGTTATCTTGATGACAGCTTTACAGATACAGAAGAGGAGTTAAACCAGATATATGATTTGACGCAGGACTTTGTTGGTTACCACCGGAATGCACTGCCGCTGTGTGCAGCAGAAAATATAATATCAGAGTTTGCAAACCTGCCATATCATTTTGGTTTTCAGGAAAGGTATATTATGAACAATACATATTCCTTTAACATGAATGACAATTTTATTGGCTGTGAGAAGCTGCTCCCTTTTTACCAAAAGCTGTCAGATGTCTGCAGGCGGATGTTCCATGCAGAGTATTCCGATGCAAGGCCTTTCAGCGGGATGCACTGCATTGACATGGTTTTAAAAACAATTACAAAACCGGGTGAAAAGCTGATGATACTGGGGGCAGAGTATGGCGGGCATGCTTCGGTAAGGCCAGTGGCGGAAAGATTAGGGTTAAATGTTTCAGAAGCGCCATACAGCATGGAGAAAAATGATTTTGATTATAATGCACTGAACCGCCAGCTAAAGGCAGAGGGGATAAAATATGTACTGATAGCGCCATCTGATCTGATTGTAGTACCAGATATTAAGAAGATAGATACAGGGCAGGCAGTTGTTTTATATGACTGCAGCCAGGTTATGGGGTTAATTGCTGCCGGCCTGGCAGAAAACCCATTAACGCAGATGGAAAACATCATTATGTTTGGGGGGACGCATAAAACTTTCCCAGGGCCGGCGTCAGGGCTGATTTTGACAAACAGCCAGGAGTTACATAATAAAATGGAAACACAAATCAACCCTAAATACTTAAGGCATTCCCAGATGCACCAAAAAATATCGTTATTGTTTGCGTTGGTTGAATTTGAAAAATTTGGCCGTGATTATATGAGGCAGGTATTGCACAGTGCCAATTATCTGGGAAAGAGACTGCAGAAGCTTTCTTTCCGGGTGAAAGAAATCCAGGGAAGGGTTTCTGCTACCCATGAGATTTTTATTGAGTGCAGTAAGGAGGAAATGGAAACAATCTATGACAATGCATATAAATGCCAGGTAACATTAAACAAAAAGCATAAAAAGCTTTTTTCAGGCTATGGTATCCGGTTAGGGACGCAGGAAATTGCGCGGTATGACTGGAATGATGCAGCACTAGACCAGGTGGCGGTGATCCTGGGGAAGTTAAGGGAAAAAGATTTAGACGTCATGGCAGTCAGAAAAATAATCGCCGCACTGCCTGAAAAAACTATCCATTACACTTTTGATGCAGATGAGTATAGCAGATTTTTTGATATTAAATCAGTGAAATAAAAAGGAGGGAATGATGGTAAGCAGGAGATTTATTAGAAATACATTATTTGGGGCAGCTGTTGCAGGGGTAGTCGGCGGAATTGGCTACCTTGGGAAAACGCAGACAGAGCTGGTTGATAGAAAGTATAAACGCTCAAAGGAATATTATGATGTTACATATCAGTGGATTGTAAACAAGCAAAAGGGAATGGAAATTACAGATTATTTTGCAGAGCATCGGATAAAAACAATTGCAATCTATGGAATGGGGACTTTAGGGGAGCTGCTTTACAATGATATCAAAGAAGACAGTGCAGTAGGAGTGAGCTGTTTTATAGACCAGATGGCAGATTTATATTCAGCAGGGATTGATGATATACCAGTCCTAAAAGATGTGTCTGAAGATTATAAAGATCAAATTGATGCAGTGGTTATTACACCGGTGCATCAATTTGATAATATAAAGAAGGAGTTAGAAGGGCAGGGAGTTGATAAAGCAATCATTTCATTGAAAGAAATAATTAACTGCCTGGATGAATAGTCTCCGGTTAATTGAAAGAGGGAAAAACTTATTTTTTTGGAAGGATATCTTCCGGGTTAATATTTGTGCCATAGAAGCAGGAGGTAGTATGGGAAATAACGTGCATTTGGAATATTATCAAAAAAATTTTTATAAGCTGAAGGAATTGCTTGATCTGTTAAAACAAGGGAAGCATGGGATGCTTCTGTGGGGGGCAGGGCTAAAAGGGCAGGGATTTTTAGAGATATGTGATCCGGAAAAAGAATATATACAATTTGTAGTTGACAGGGACAGCGGGAAGCAGGGGAAAACGCTTCCAGGCGGACATACAGTAAAAGGGATAGAATGGGTGGATCCTGATATGGTTATTTTGGTAGCAAATGAAAGGTATTATGCATCTGTCTGCTGGAGTTTGCTGGATAATGGGTTTGATGTGAAAAAAATGAAATTAATCTGCCTGGATCATTTTATTGATGGAAAATTTGCGTTAGGCGATGTCCAGAGCGGAAAAATATGGGAAAGGAAACGGTATTATGATTAGTATTGTTTTGCCAGTATATAACAGGGTGAAATACATCTGCCAGTCCATAGACAGCGTAATTAGCCAGTCATGGCAGGACTGGGAACTGATTATTGTTGATGATGCTTCAACGGACCGGACAGGGGAGATTGCAGAAGAATACAGCAGAAGGGATAAAAGGATACGGGTAATACATAATACAGAAAACCAGAAACTGCCAAGAAGCCTGAATATCGGCTTTGAAAATGCATCCGGTGACTATTATACATGGACGTCAGATGATAATGCATACCGGAAGGATGCCCTGGAACTTATGTATCATGCGCTGGAGGAAGACAGAAGTAAGGATATTGTATACTGTAATTATATAGTGATAGATTCCGAAGACTATATGCTTTATGACAAAGAGACTGGACCGGCAGAAAGATTGCCTTTTGAAAATACAATCGGTGCCTGTTTTCTGTACCGTAAAGAAGTGCATGAAGGGCTGGCAGGTTATGATTCAGGTAAATTTTTGGCAGAGGATTATGATTTCTGGTTAAGGGCTTATTGGAAATACCGTTTTCTCCATTTAGAAGAAGCACCATATTATTATAGGTTGCATGCCTCTTCCTTAACTGCGGAGCGGAAAATAGAAATCCGGGATGCTGCAAGGGCAGTGTGCCGTGAGCATATTGATAAGATAGAAGACGCTGCCCTGAGGGAAAAAGTCAGGCTGTCGCTTGAAGAGCAATGATGATTGATGAAAGGGGCATGGATAAGATGAAAAAGATAATGCTCGTTTTTGGGACAAGGCCGGAGGCCATAAAAATGTGCCCCCTTATCCATGAATTAGAGTCCAGGAAAAGATTTGAAACCGTTGTTTGCGTGACAGGGCAGCACAGGGAGATGCTGCATCAGGTTTTGGGAGCGTTTCATGTAAAAGCAGATTATGATTTGGAAATCATGCAGGATTCACAGACACTTTTTGATCTTACCAGAAGAATTCTGGATTCTGTAAAGACGGTTCTGGAGAAGGAACATCCGTGGATAGTTTTAGTCCATGGGGATACCAGCACTGCTTTTGTAACAGCGCTGGCCTGTTTTTATATGAAGATTCCTGTCGGCCATGTAGAGGCGGGGCTTAGGACATATGATATATATAGCCCGTTCCCAGAAGAGTTTAACCGCCAGGCAGTCGGAATCATCAGCAGGTATCATTTTGCGCCTACTGATTTTGCAAAAAGATGCCTGTTAAAGGAAGGGAAAAAAGAGGAAACAATTTATGTGACGGGCAATACCGTGATTGATGCACTGAAAACGACAGTGCAGAAAGATTTTACACATCCTGAACTGGAGTGGGCCAAAGCAGGGAGGATGGTTCTATTGACGGCACATCGCCGGGAAAATATCGGGGAACCAATGGAAAACATATTCCGGGCTGTCTGCAGGGTGGCAGAGGAATATCCGGATATCCGGGTAGTTTATCCTGTCCATAAAAATCCGTCTGTCCGCAGGATAGCGGAGCGTTATTTTGGGCAGGCGGAGAGGATACATATGATGGAGCCATTGGATGTGATGGAATTCCATAATTTTCTTAACCATTGTTACCTGATTTTGACAGATTCGGGAGGCATCCAGGAGGAAGCGTCCGCACTTGGAAAACCGGCCCTGGTGATGCGTAATACAACAGAACGGCCAGAAGGGCTTATGGCCGGCACACTAAAACTGGCGGGGACGGAGGAAGAGGAAATATACCAGAATGTAAAATTGCTTCTGGAAAATGGAGATGAGTACCAAAAAATGTGCTTTGCCAAAAATCCTTATGGGAATGGGGATGCATCGCAGAAAATTGCAGATATTTTAGAGTCTGCTATAAAATAGAAGGCAGGAGACAGAATACTAAAAAGGGAAGGAGGCATCCAGAGATGAAGATAATTGCACTTTATTTACCGCAGTTTCACGAAATTGAAGAAAACAACCATGCTTGGGGAAAAGGATTTACAGAATGGGACAATGTCAGGAAGGCAGAGCCGCTGTTTGACGGCCACTGCCAGCCCCGTGAGCCGCTCAATGACAATTACTATAACCTGCTTGATATCAGTACATTAAAGTGGCAGGCCGGACTGGCAAAGAAGTACGGCGTCTATGGTTTTTGTTTTTACCATTATTGGTTCCGGGATGGGAAACATGTCCTGGAAAAACCTTCTGAACTTTTGTTAGAGCATACGGAGATTGGTCTCCCATATTGTTTTTCCTGGGCAAATGAGCCATGGACAAAGACATGGCATGGGGCGGCAGGCGAAAAAGAGGTGCTTTTAGAGCAGCGGTATGGGACAGAATTACAGTGGAGAGAGCACTTTGAGTATCTCCTTCCTTTTTTTCAGGATGCAAGATACATTAAAGTTGGGAATAAGCCGGTGTTTCTGGTATATCAGATACACAGTATCGGATGCTTTGACAGGATGATGGACTGCTGGGAAGAGATGGCGGTGGAACATGGATTTGCAGGCATGCATATTGTGGACATGCTTACTGTAAATGGGAAGGTGTATAAAGGGAAACGGGTATCTGCAAATGTCGAATGTGAGCCAAGTAAAATCCTTGGGAGGCTGAAACGGGCGCATGAGGGGCTGGCTGTTTATGATTACGACGAGGCATGTAAAAAGATGCTTGCAGTTCCACATCAGAAAAATTCTTACCGTTCTGTTTTTGTGGGGTATGACGATTCACCGCGGCGTGGGGAAAATGGGACAATTTTCCGGGGGCAGACGCCGGAAAAATTCGGGAAGTATCTCCAGAAGGCAATCAGCATGTCGGAGGCTGAGGGGAATGACATTCTCTTTATCAATGCATGGAATGAATGGGGGGAGGGAAATTACCTTGAGCCGGATAAGAAAAATGGGTATGGATACCTGGAAGCGGTAAAGGCAGCCCAGGGAAGGGAATATCCGGAGATAGAGGTTGAGATGGGAGGAGAGGAAGTACCTGCTGCTTCAGAAGATAAATTTAGGATATATTATGAGCTTTGCAACCGCTGGATTAAGATACAGAATGACGGATACCATATAGAATCCTTTTTTAAAGAGAAGGGGTATAAGAAAATTGCAGTTTATGGGATGGGAGAACTTGGAAACCGGCTGGTTGAGGCATTGGATGGGACAGGGATAGAAATTGCATATGGTATTGACAGGAACTTATGGGAAGCATATGCGGAGATTGATTTGAAGGGATTGGATGAAGAGGAATGCTTTAATGGGGTTGACTGCATTGTGGTGACACCAGTGCATGTTTATGGGAAGGTGGAAGAAATGTTAAAGGGAAAAACGGAATGTGATATTGTGTCTTTGGAAGAGATTATATATGAAATATAGTTTTTTATTAACAGATTTCCAGAAAAAGTACTTTAATTCAAATTATAGAAAAGAGGAAGAGGAATGAAAAAAAAAAGTATTCTTGGAATGTTAACCATTCTATTATTTAATGTGATGCAGTTGTTTTTCTTGTTTAAATTGATAAAGATGGCTAAATGTACGATTGAAAAAAGGGAAAAAACAATTTTTAAATTTAAGTCATACTATAATATCTTGAATCATTGGTTAGATTTTAAGCATATGGGAAAGAACATAGAAAACTATTTTATTCAGAACAACTATAAAAAAATTGCCATTTACGGAATGGGGGAATTGGGATTTCATTTGATGGATGAGTTACAGGATACAGAGATTGAAGTGTTATATGCTGTTGATGATGGATTATGTGCTCATAAAGTAAGGACGATGATAAAGCATAATTGTGACGATTTACCAGAGGTTGATGCAGTGATTGTAACACCAATATTTGCGTATGATAAAATTAAGGTTCAATTAGAAAAGAAACTTTCCTGTTCAATTATTTCCTTAGAAGATGTGATATACAGCATATAAAATTAGTTTATATGGATTATATATGGCAAATACTTTGTTTTAACAACATTGATGCAATTACGGGAAAATCAGGTATCATGGAAGGACGGAACCAATATGGATAAATATGAAAAATTCAGATTGCTTGTACAGGAAAAATTGTCAATGATATTGTCTGATATGGGAGAAAGGGAAGTGGTGATATGGGGAGCTTCGGAAGGAGGAAAAATTGTTAAATCAGAGTTAGAAGCAGCAGGAATCAGGATTGGGCATTTTATTGACAGGGAATATGTTAATAAACAGGAGTTCCTGGATATAACTGTCAGGAATATAGAAAGTATTGATGTAAAAAGAGAATATATAGTTGTTGCGGTAATGTCTTTTTCATATGAAATAGAAGAGTTGCTCAAGAAAAAAGGTTTTTCGCATAAGGATTATAAATATATTTTTGATAATCAGGGATATAACAAAGAAGATATCATATACAAGGATTGCCATATTGGCAGGTATACTTATGGGTATAAGGAATTGCTGCAACATTATCCACTTGCAACACAGATAGGGAGATTTTGTTCCATAAACGGTACAGCAAGGATTTGGAATAATCATCCGGTCGATTATGTTACAACACATCCGTTACTTGACCATAGAATGTTTTTTTCATTTGATAAACAGGAAAAGAGGGAAGAGTATTGCCAAAAATATGGAAGGTATTTTGATAATGTAGATTTTGAAAACAGTGCATTGAGGGATAATGCTCCTATATGGATTGGAAATGATGTATGGATTGGTGCAAATGTCATAATTTTGCCAGGAGTGACAATTGGAGATGGTGCAATTTTAGCAGCGGGGGCTGTAGTCACTAAAAATGTAGAGCCATATGCAGTTGTTGGGGGAGTTCCTGCCAGAATTATAAAAAAACGATTCGATGCTGAAACAATAGAGTGTTTTTTAAGGATAAAATGGTGGGAATGGCCGGTTGATAAAATAGAAGAGAATATAGAGTTATTTTATCAGCCTGATGTATTTTGTGAGAAGTTTGGAAAGGAGTTACAGGATGAGGGAGAAACAATTAATGATAGGAATACCAACCAAGGATCATCCTAAATATATTCAATATTATTTAGCGAAAATTTTGCCCGCTTCTAAAAAATATAATATAGATATTTATATATATGACAGTAGTGTAGATGATGAAACAGAAGGCATAGTAAAAAGGAGAGTGGAGCAGGGCTATAGCAATTTATTTTACAGGAGATTTCATGAGGAGATTCTAATTGAGGATAAATTAGGTTACATATTTATAAATAATAAATATGAATATATCTGGTTATGTGGTGATGGGGTTATTGCAAGTCTTGAGAAGGATATGGATATTCTTTTAAAAGAGATGGAAAAAGGGCGTGATTTGATTCTCTTTGGTCAGGCATTAGAAGATGGTTTTGCCAGAGGATATAATTATACTGGCAATAATTATATCGAATATACGGATATTGTTAAATTTTTGGAAGATTGCTGGGCACCGCTTACTTATTATGGTGCTTCTGTTGTACGCGGGAATCTTTTTAGTAAAAAACAGTGGGATGAGTATCGTAAAAAGTACAAGGAACAAGTTCAGCCGGCATGTTTTTTTGAGGTATTTAAAGAAGGGGAATTTAACGGTGTGTATATTGTGCAAGATTTTTTTGAGGCCAATCCATATAAAATTCAGGCAGAATGGGTAAAGAAAGGGCGTTTGTTTGATGCTTTTACAGGAATAATGGCAAATACAATAAATTCTTTGCCGCATAAATATGATGCTTCTAAAAAAAAGATTGAAAAATCGCTTGATAAATATACTGGATCATTTAGTTTTAGTCATTTATGGATTCTTCGTTCTAATGGCAATTTAAATTTAAAAAAGGCATTAAAATATAGAAGACAAATCAGAAGGATGTGTTTGGTGAATTATAAAATAATACTGATAGTTGCAATTTGCCCTAAAAAGATTGCTGATACGGTTGCAGTGATTTTAGGAAATACATGGTAGGGCAGCTTTTAGGAAAGTGTAAAGACAGAGGTAGAAAATTGAAGAGAGTAGCGATATTGGGCGCTGGCATTACAGGGTTAACATGCTCCAGTTTGTTGAAGGATACATATGATGTGACAATAATAGAAAAGGATGAAGTATCTGGGGGATTGTGTCAAAGTTTTGAAAAGGACGGTTTTTGGTTTGATTATGGAGCACATGCGGCATTTACAAAAGATGAGTCTGTCCGTAAGCTGTTAGAGGAAAATTTAGTTCTGGAAGAATCACTTTCAGAGGCTATGAATTATAAGAAAGAAAAATGGATTAAGCAGCCGGTTCAAAATAATTTATTTGCTTTAGATACAGATGAAAAAATAAAAATTATAAAAGGGTTTATTGAGAGAAACGATGATGGCGAATATAAAAATTATGGTGAATGGTTGGAAAAGAATTATGGAAAATATTTTGCAGAGAACTATCCATATTATTATACCAGAAAGTATTGGACAGTGGAGCCCTCTCAGCTAGAAACAAAATGGATAGGTCCAAGAATGTATACGCCGTCAATTGAAGAGGTTTTGTATGGTTCTTATTCTGAGGAGACTCCTAATATACATTATGCAGGGAATATCCGTTACCCTGTAACGGGAGGTTTTGCCAGGTTTTTAGAAAAAATTTCAAAAGGCGCTAATGTTATATATAATGCAAAAATTGCACAGATTGATACAAAGAAAAAGTGCGTTTATTATAATAATACTCGAATAGACTATGATGAAATTATATCAACAATTCCTTTGCCGGAAATAGTTAAGCTGTTAGATTGTGTGCCGGAAGAAGTCCGAAATGCTGCGGCAAATCTGGATTATACTACATTGACATTAGTTTCGTTGGGAATTGGAAAAAAGGATGTAATGCCTAATCATGTGAACTGTTTCTACATATATGATCAGGACATACTCGCATCCAGAGTTTTTTCAACAAGTGAGTATGGGAAACAGAATGCACCATTAGGTTGTACTTCAATTCAGGCAGAAATATATTCTTCTAAATATAAAGTACTTGATATGTCTTTAGAAGAAATTAAGGAAAAAGTACTTGATGATTTTACGAGAATGGGATTATTTCAAAGAAAGGATATTATGGTACAGGATGTCAGAAGAAAAAAATATGCTAACATAATTTTTACTAAAGAAATTTATAACAACAGGAAAATTGTGCATGATTTTTTGGAACAGTGTTCGGTATTGTATGCAGGGCGTTTTGGAAAATGGGATTATTTGTGGAGCGACCAAAGCGTTTTAAGTGCAATTGAACTCGTAAATAAGATTTGAAATAGGAGGCTAAATGCGTATGGAATCTGACAAATTATATGAGTTATATAAAAAAATGCGCAGGATAGCTTGTGTAGAAGATGTAATAGCAGATAAGTATTATGAAAAGAACAGGAAAATGCATACTCCAATTCATTTATATAATGGGCAGGAAGCGGTTGCAGTTGGTGTGTGTGAAAATCTTGACAGAGAGGACATTGTTTTTAGTAATCATCGATGCCATGGACATTATCTGGCAAAAGGCGGTAATCTTAAAAAAATGGTTGCAGAGCTTTATTCTAAAAATACAGGGTGCTGTAAAGGAAAAGGCGGTTCTATGCATTTATGTGATATGGAGGCTGGAGTGGCGCCTGCATCAGCAATTGTAGCAGGGAATGTTTCTATAGCAACGGGGTATGCTATGGGGAATAAGTTAAAGGGAAACTATAATGTTTCCTGTGTATTTTTTGGTGACGGGGCTTCAGAGGAAGGTTCTGTATATGAAAGTATTTGTTTTGCAAGGCTAAAAAAGCTTCCAATACTTTTTGTTTGTGAAAATAACCGATATGCAATTAATACACCACTAGAAGAAAGGGAGCCATTGAATACTATTTCAGAGAAATTTTCTAATATTTTGCCGGTTTCAGTGTTGGATGGAAATGATATAGAAGTTGTGACAGGTTCAGCAAAAGAAGCTGTGGCACAAATTCGGAATGGTAAAGGACCAATTTTTTTGGAATACATAACATATCGAACCAGAGCGCATCATAATATTGGAGATGGTGTAAACGAAAAAATTCGTACGCAGGAAGAGTGGAACATGTGGAAAGAGAAGGATCCTGTTGAACTGGCAAGAAAGTCATTAATCAGGCATAGCCGAAAATATGTCAGATTGATAGACTTATACGAAGAAGAATTGATGAAGGAGATAGAGGAAGCTTTTGCCTTTGCCGAGGAAAGTCCTTTTCCAAAAAAAGAAGAAATGTGGGAAGATATATGGGGGTGAATACTTATGTCAGAGGCAGATAAAAAGGGAAAGGAAAGATTTCTTTCTTATACAGAGGCTGAAAAGGAAGCAGTTGAGTTGATGCTAAAGAAGTCACCCGATATTGTTTTGATGGGGCAGGGGATTAATGATGAGAATGCAATGTTTGGGGTGACTGATGGATTATATAAAAAATATGGGACAGATAGAATTTTTGATACACCATTGGCAGAAACCGGTTTGACCGGTATTGCAATTGGCCTGGCAATGAGTGGTTATAAGGTATTATACATGCATAATCGTCCGGATTTTTTATATTTGGCAATGGATCAGATAATTAACCATGCTGCAAAGTATAGTTATATGTCGGGGGGTCAGGTAAATATCCCATTGGTGGTCTGGGCAGTAACAGGTCAGGGCTGGGGATCGGCAGCACAACATTCACAGAGCATACATGGTATTATGATGCAGGTTCCGGGATTGAAAATTGTAATGCCGACTACACCTGCAGATGCGAAAGGATTGTTAAAAACAGCAATGGATGACAAAAGCCCTGTGTTGTTTTTAGAACATAGGCGATTATTTGGGCAAGAGCAGGTTGTGCCGGAAGGGGAATACGGGATTCCTTTTGGAAAAGGTGTGCTTCGGCGTGAAGGTACAGATGTTACAGTTATTGCTATTTCAGCTATGGTGATAGATGCAATTGAGGCTTCTGAAAGACTACAAGAGGAGGGGATTAGTACAGAGGTAATTGATTTAAGAACGGTGAAACCATATGACAGGGAATTGCTTATTACCTCTGTATCTAAAACGAAAAGGGTGGTTATAGCGGATACTTCATGGATTACTGGTAGTGTGGCAAAAGAAATTTCAGAGTTTATTTATAGGGAGTTGTTTGAAATATTGGAAAAAAGAATAGAAATTGTTGCACTTCCAGATGTACCAACACCGGCAGCTTATGTATTAGAAGATATTTATTACCAAAATGCAGATAGTATTTATTATGCAGTAAAAAGATTGATGGAGGATAAGGAATGAAAAAAGTGTTAGTGTTTGGTGCTGCTGGTTTTATAGGAAATGCGTTGCTAAGAGAGTTGATAAGATGTGGGATGGAAGTGACTGCGGTGATTCCTGAAAGAAATATAAATGAAACAGCAGCAGAAATGGTGAGGGACACAGGGGCAAGGATTGTGGAGTGTAATTTACAGGATGTAAAAGGGAATTTGGGAAAAAGAGTGACTTGGGATATTGACACCTGTTATTTTTTAGCCTGGGATGGATTAAGTAATGATGGATTAAATGATTATAGCCGTCAGATTAATAATGTGATATATATGTTGGACTTGATGGTGGAAGTTCATAAACTGGGGTGCAAGAAATTTATTGGTTCTGGCTCTATTACGCAACAGGAACTTGCTACAGAAGAGGGAAGGGCATATTTGACAGATAAACATAAATATTACCGTACGGCGCAGCAAGCTTGTGAGGAAATGGGGAAGTGTCTTGCATTAGAACTAAATATGATTTTTATCTGGCCATTGATTACGAATATATATGGGGAAGGGGAAAAATCTCCAAGATTTATTAATACAATGCTTCGAAAACTGTTAGATGGTGAGGATGTTCCTACAAGCGAAGGCAAGCAACTCTATGATTTTGTTTACATTAGCGATGCAGTAAAAGCATTTATTAAAATGGGGGAACACGGAAAGAGTAACAGGAAATATATTGTGGGGAGTGGACACCCAATGCAGTTGCGTGAATTTTTACAAATTGTAGAAAAGACAGTTTGTAAAGGTGGAAAGATTAAATATGGAAAGTTTTCGTATTCAGGAGTTTATTTTACTGATAAAGAGTATGATATTGGGGAATTAGAGGAGGATACCGGATATCATATAGAAGTTGATTTTGATACGGGTGTAAGGAATACTGCAGACTGGATTGAAAGGTGCGGTGGCTATAATGGATAGTTTGGAAAGAATTATGATTGACTATAGGAAGTCTGGAAAAGATAAAGAAATTTCTCTTGATGAAATAAAAGAGGAGCTTGATGTATATAAGGGCAGAATTGTTTTATATGGTGCAGGCAGCGCAGGAATAGCTTTTTTTCATTATTTAAAAGATGTTGGAATTGAAATTGCATATTTTTCTGATGGCGATGTAGAAAAACAGGGAAAGGAGTGCGAAGGATATAAGATTATTTCTCCCAAAAGTATTGTTTCCATGCTGGGGGAAGATGCTTTGGTGATTGTTACAATTAATACAGATGGGCATAGTTATTGTAAGGATTTTAAAGAAGCGCTGTTGAAAAATGGACATGAAGGTGTACATAAAACTTTACAGGAGTGCGGCTGTAAAAACGTTATTGATTATACTTACTTTAGAAGGTGTTATGAATTATTCCGTGGGGAACAATATAACCTTCCTGCCTGTAATGATGTATATCTAATGGAAGAGAACTGGCAAAAGATTCAACAGGTATATAACTGGCTTTGTGATGATATATCAAGAGAAACTTTTATTAAGATATTAGAATTTCGTATGCTTGATGACAGTGCGGATATACCCACTTTTCCAGAAAGGGATATGTATTTTGAATATTCACTATTTAACAGGAGGAGCGATGAAGTTTTTGTAGATTGCGGGGCATGTTCAGGAAGCAGTTTAAAAGACTTTTTCCGGGTAAACGGAAAAGAATTTGAGAAATGTATTTCAATTGAGCCAGATTGTAAAAATTATGAAGGATTGGCAGAGTATGTTAATTCCTTAGAGGAAGAAATTAGAAATAAAATAGAAATTATTCATGCGGGGGCATATTCATCAGATGGGGTTACACAGTTTTATGAATTGTCTGGTCCGGGTACTTTTGCAGCGGAGAGTGGTCCAAATCAAATAAGAACAGTAACAATAGACAAAATTCTGGACAGGAAAAAAGCAACTTATGTTAAGATGAATATAGAAGGCTCTGAAGTTCCAGCACTCAAGGGAGCATGTTATACTCTGCAAAAATACAAGCCACGTCTGGCAATTATGGGATATCATAAGACGAGTGATTTATGGGAGGTGCCATATACAATAAAAGAAGCAAACCCAGAATATAAATTATATTTGAAATCATACATGCATAATATTGCTTTTGCCTATTATGCATGCTAAAGCGGGAAGAGGATATTTGCTGTATGAAATATATAGAGAATCATTTGATGAAAATAAAACCTGCAATATCTAAGATAGGGCTGGGTACAGCACGGTTTGGCAGCAGGATGGACATGCAGAAGGCTTTTGAATTGCTGGATATGTTTTATGAGCAGGGTGGAAGTGTATTAGATACTGCCCGGAACTATGATGAGTGGGCAGGTGATGGAAGAGGGAAGAGTGAAGAATGTATAGGAAAATGGCTTTCACAAAATGGAAATCGGAAAGAGATGGTTTTATGTACAAAGGGTGGTGTCAGGCGTAGTAAAACGGGGGAGCGCTATTTTGATTTGTCTTCTTGTAGTCTTTGTGAAGAGGTTAAGGAGAGCTTAGAGGCTTTACAGACAGATTATATTGATATTTATCTTCTCCATAAGGATGAAAAAAGCCGTAATGTGGAAGAAATTGTTGAAACAATGCAAAGGGTATGTGAGATTGGGAAAATTAGTGCAGTTGGGGTGGCCAATTGGACTGTGCAAAGACTAAAAGCAGCAAATGATTATGCAAAAAAAAATGGATACAGAGAATTTCAGATTGTTCAAACATGGTGGTCTCTCGCAGAATATACTAAGGAAATGTGGAACGATGAAAACACAACCCATATGACAAAAGAGATGTATGGATATATGATGGAGAATCAGCTTTTGGGAATGGCATATACGGCACAATGTAAGGGTTTTTTTCAGAAGGCAATTCAAGATGGAATTGAAAATATTGATGAGTTTTTGAAAAAGAGAATTGTTACGCCGAAGAATATAAAAAAACTAGGGTTTATAGAAGAATATTGTATTAAAAATTCTGTTCATCCAACAGCGATAGTAAATAGTTATATAACAGATAATTTGTTACAGGGAATAGCTCTGGTGAGCTGCTCTTCTGTGGAGCAGTTAAAAGAAATCCTGGAATGGGATGATTATGCTTTAAATCAGAAGATAATTGAAGCGTTAGATGCCATTTAAGGTTGGTTATCAATTTGCCATATTATAAGAAAGGGGAGGTATTGACGGAATGAAAAAAATAAAGATACCTATCAAATTAATAGTGGTGTTAATTTTATTGTCTGTTGAATGGTATTATTTAGATAGAGTATATAAAAGATATATTCATCGTTTTTATCGGAAAAATCGTAGAAATACAAATTATTATAATTTTCTTCTTGATTGGATTCATATGAAAGAGGAAGGCAGAGCGTTAGAGGAATGGTTTAAAAGAAAGTCAATTAATTCTATTGCGATTTATGGTACAGGAACATTGGGAGAAATTGTGTATAAGGAAATTAGAAGTTCATCAGTAGATATTATCTGTCTTATTGATAAAAATGCTTCTGGACAATGGGATGGGATAAATATTCTTGGAATAGAGGAATATAAAAAGCAGGGATTTAATCCAGATGTGATTTTGGTTACAGCGATTAACAATTATGATGATATTTTAGAATCAAATAGGGAATTAGCAGATAAAATGATTTCTGTATCTGAAATATTGACTGATATGATGGATTAAAAGTAATTTGGATTATTGATAAGAATCAAGAATTTATGTTCAATGAAAGCAGAAAGGATAGAAATAATGAGAAGTTGTGCAAAAAGCATTGAAAAATTATGTAAGGAAATCATAAATTTTAGTAAAGATAAAAAAAATATTTATATATATGGGACAGGAAGAACGGGTATCAGATGCAGTAAATTATTAAAGTTTCTTGATATTCCAGTGTGTGGTTTTATTGTAAGTCATGAGAAATATAAAAATAGTGTCAGAGGGATTGATGCAGGTATTATTTATACGATTGATGAATTTCAAGTGGAACCGAAAGACGGTGTTATTATGGCTTCTGTTCCCAAATTTTTTCCAGAGATACTGCCAGCGTTGAAAGAGAAGACATTATCATATATGGTTTATACAGATGCCAAACCGATTTTGGAAATTACTACAAAGGTTGGATGTTCGGTAAATTGTAAGTATTGTCCACAAAGTAAGTTGGTTGCGGCATATCAGGCAAAAGAAAGGGATAAGATATTATCTTTTAATAGTTTTAAAACATATTTGGATAAAATACCTCCATTAGTTTTAATTCGTTTTTGTGGGATGTCTGAACCATTTTTGAATCCAGAATGTGGAAAAATGATTAGGTATGCAGTTGAAAAGGGATTTGATATAGATTTATATACCACTTTAGTTGGTGTTGAACAGAATGAGTTTTTATCATTATTAAAAATTTTGCCTGAGGGGAGCATTACATTACATTTGGCAGATGCTTTTCAAAATTGCAATATCCCAGTTACAAAAGAGTATGTTTCAATGGTAAAAAGTGTGTTTGCCTCACCAGGGCGTTTATGTAATTGTGTGTCATATCATGGAGAATTACACCCTGAGTTAGAAGGAATTGTTCCAGAAGGAACTGTAATTTGGAATGAGATGCAGGATCGAGCTGGAAATCTGTCTGAAGAAGAGGTCAATGTTTATCATCAAGAAAAAAGTGGTCCGGTTATTTGTACAGAGAATTATGGTTATTCTGCCATGCTTGATTGCAATATATTATTGCCAAATGGAGAGGTTGCACTTTGTTGTATGGATTATGGACTGGAATATTTATTGGGAAATTTAAATGAGGAAAGCTATTTGGATATTCGTACAGGTGAAAATATACGAAAAATACGTAAAGAAATGCTTGCTGATGGGGATGATACTTTAATTTGCCGGCGTTGTAACCTGGCACGGGAGATTTTATAATCTGGGCATTCAGCACAGTCTTACTTTTTTACTGTATTATCTGAAATGGAGAGTTATTTTATGAAGAAAAAATTAAGTATTTGTATACCAACGTATAATAGAGAAGGAAAGTTAAGGCTTCAAATTCAGTTTTTGTTAAATGAATTGAGCAGTTTAGATGCTCCGCTTAGGGATTTGGTAGAAATAATTGTGTCAGATAATGCATCAACTGATGGCACAGCTCAATTTATGAATGGTTTATTTCATAATAATGTTCAGTATTATTGTAATAAAGAAAACGAGGGGATTGTAGCAAATGCTTATAAGGTCGTAGGGTATGCAGATGGGGAATTTATATGGGTAGTAGGGGATGATGATATTTTAAATAAGGGAGTTTTAGGAAGAGTTTTTGAGATTATTTATGAATATCCTAATCTTAATTTTATTTATTTGAATCATTTGTATATAGATGGAGATAAAATTTCTGATTCAAAATGTTATAGGGGAGGATTTGGGTTTTACAAAGGGGTATATCCTATGATATCCAGGCAGGATTTTTATTTGAATTCTTCCGCATTAGGCCTAACCGCAAGTGTGGTTTTCAAAAGGAAAATTGTTATGTCGGTCATAGATGTATTGCCTTTGGATCAGAAAATGGATTATGGATGGTCTTTTATTGCCGGGTTATATGGCGCTAATCTTGGAAATGGTTTTTTTGAAAAGAAGGTATGGCTCTATGACCAGATGTCAGGGAAAAGTTGGACAGATTATATGTATACAGCCCTTTATGGAAGTTTGTGCTCAACAATGCGGCTGCTTAAATTAGGGTTTTCTATAAGAAAAGTATGGGAAATATGCCATAGTTTTGGAGAGATTCCTAATTTAGTGGATTCGTTATTGGAAGAGATTTTGATATCGGGAAAGCAAAGTTCTATGGCAAAAAAATTACTTATAGCTTTATTGATTTTCGATACAAAGCATACTATAAGTGAAATTTTCATGCAGGATGGATAGAAAGGATAATATCTAAGTTAGTATATTTAAGGTTAATAAGTGTGCATAATAGAGAAAATAGTAGTGCAGGAAGGAGATAAATATGTATTTATTAGGAATATCCGGACTATATCATGATTCTGCTGCAGCGCTGATTTGTGATGGGGAGATTATTGCAGCAGCGCAGGAAGAGCGTTTTACTAGAAAAAAGCATGATGCGCATGTTCCGGTAAATGCAATGAAATATTGTTTGAAGGAAGCTGGAATTACAGCAGAAGATTTAGAGGCTGTTGTTTATTATGACCAGCCAATGTTGACTTTAGACAGGTTTTTAAAAAATGCATTGGCCTTAGGGGAGGAAGCAGGAGAACTGGTGGAACATACTTATCCGAATCTTTTTTCCTGGAAGCTTTGGATACATAAGCAGATAGAATCTGGAATTGGTGGGTTAGGGAAGCGTGGAAAGCTTCTTGTTACCAAACATCATATTTCTCATGCGGCATCTGCTTTTTATCCATCTCCATATGAAAAGGCAGTGGTCTTGACAGTTGATGGTGTCGGGGAATGGACAACCACGGCTATTGGCGTGGGGGATGGAAATGGATTGAAATTATGTGAGGAAATCCGTTATCCCCATTCGCTTGGGTTATTGTATAGTGCGTTTACTTATTTTTGTGGGTTCAAAGTAAATTCAGGGGATTATAAATTTATGGGGTTGGCACCATACGGAAAGCCTGCTTATTATGATGTAATAAAAGAGAAAATGATAGATATCAAAGAGGATGGCTCCTACCGTCTGAATCTGGATTATTTTGATTACCATAAAGGCGGGACAATGATTAACGAAGAAAAATTTTCGGAGATTTTTGGTAGTGGAAGAAGGCAGCCGGAATCAAGGATTACACAACGGGAAATGGATGTTGCCGCTTCGGTTCAGAAAATTACAGAAGAAATTATTCTTCTTTTGACGCGTCATGCAAAAGAGAAGTATGGGGAAGAGATTGATAATTTATGTCTTGCGGGTGGCGTGGCGCTTAACTGCGTTGCTAATGGGAAGCTTCAGAAGGAGGGGATATTTAAGAATATCTGGATACAGCCGGCTGCGGGGGATGCAGGGGGCGCCCTTGGCGCAGCATTGTATGCATATTATTCTTATTTTGGGAAAGAACGGGTTTTGGAGGATGGGGACAGCCAGAAGGGAAGCCTGTTAGGACCTTCTTTCAGCATGGAAGAGATTATTTTATACCTTGAGGGGCATAAATATCCATATCATTTATGTAAGGATAAGAAAGACAAGGCAGTTCTTCTGGCAAAGCTTCTGTCGGAGGAAAAGATTATCGGCGTGGCACAGGGACGCATGGAATTTGGACCAAGGGCTTTGGGAAACAGGAGCATTCTTGCAGACTGCCGTTCCCCATATATGCAGTCCAGGATTAATTTAAAGATTAAATATAGAGAATCCTTCCGCCCGTTTGCCCCTATTGTGCTTGCCGAAAAAGAGTCGGAATATTTTGATCTGCCATGCGACAGCCCTTATATGTTGAAAGTTGGCGATGTACAGAAAGAACGGAGGAAACCGTTTGATTTGGAAGGGCTTTTATTGGATAAGGAAGGGGACATGCTGCAGGTTGTGTCAGAACCCCGTTCTGATATTCCGGCGGTAACGCATGTGGATTACAGTGCCCGGATTCAAACTGTGGATTCTATAAGAAATAAGGAGCTGTATGATATTTTATCAGAGTATGAGAAGTTGACAGGATGTGCCGTCCTTGTAAATACGTCATTTAATGTGCGTGGTGAGCCAATTGTATGTACACCAAAGGATTCCTATGAATGTTTTATGAGGACTGACATGGATGTCCTGGTATTAGAGGATGCTGTTCTCTATAAAGAGGAACAACCGGAGTTTGTGGATGAAGAGGACTGGAGGGAAAAATATGCGCTGGACTGATATGGATGAGAAGGAAATGATAAAAGCATGGGCAGAGGAAGAATATCTGGAAGAGCTGCAGGAGTCTTATCTGCCACAGCCGGATAATGGAAAAGAAAGCTATTGGGCAGAGTATGATAATGAAAAAAATATTGCAGAATATGATTTTTCTTCTGTTCCGGAGTTAATGGCGATGCTGAAAGCAGAGCTGGTGGAACCTTATATGGAGGATTTATTCCGGCCTTTAGCAGTATCTGCTTTTAAACAGCGTGCCAGGGAATCAGAGGACGGAAAGGTTTTGACGGAAACAGGGGAAACAGCAGGGGAGATAACAATACCGGAATTTGTATATATTTTTTAGTTTTTGTGCGCAACAAGCAACGGGCTGATTTGAAATTATGTAGAAAAATTGTATCAAATGGAACAGGGATTGTATGATGAAGGAATGGGTAATTTGAAAAAGAAGGAATATTATCTGGAATTTTTCTATGTGTTTGTTAAAAGAAGATAGGATTGGGAGATTTTGAAAAATAAAAACTAGAGGGCTTGGGATTATAATAATTCATAAAGGAGAAAGTAAATGAAATATAATATCTTTTTTTATAAGAATTTGAATGAGATGAATAATAAAAAAGTTGTTATATTTGGTTGTACAGATAATGCACGAGAGTTTGCTTTGAGGCTGCTTCGTGAAGAAATCCGATTTGACTATTTTTTACAGCCATATGGTAAGGGCGATGAATATGAACTTCCTGTATTGTATTCCAAGCAAATTATTAGTATAGCAGAGTGCCGGAGAATGGATGACTTTGTGATTATCTGCCCTTATATAGATTTGAAATTTGCAAAAGCAGTTCTATGTGAGGCTGGATTAAATTCTCAATTACTTGTAGTGGAGGATGTGCATCCCTATATAAAGAATTCGGATAATGTGATAATTTATGGCATGGGGGGAGGGGCACATAAATTGTATCAAAAATATGGTGAAATATTGAATGTAAAATATTTTGTAGATTCCAAATCAGAAAATAATGGAATGCTTTTTGAAAATTGTCCTGTTCTTGGAAGGAAGGAATTAAAAAATTTGGCAGGAGATTCCGTGGTAATTATTGCAAGTGTTTATTATAGGCAAATAGCGGAAGAATTAGTAGAGAATGTTGAAATAGAAAGCGATCATATCTTCAGGCATTTAGAAGGAGGATTACGGTTAAATGAAGATTTGTCCTTTATAATTCCAGAAGGAAGTTTTAAGGATATATTATTTACTGCTAAAAAAAAGAAGTTGTTTCTATATGGTTATAAATGCATTGTTGAAAGTTTAGAGAGGAAATTTAATTTATTAGATATTCCTGTGCAGACATTGGTAAGAAAGTCTGAAAAAGAGGATGGCACAATTTATGATTTAATATATAAAAGTTTTGAAGATACGATGTTTGTAATAACAGATGGATATAGTCTGGAAGGGAAAAATAAAATACGAGAAGCAGGGATAACAGAAAAAGATGTTATATGGGCAGAGGATTATAGTTTGTTTCGCAGTTGCAGGGAAAAGTATATGTTAGATCCAATTTTAGGAGTGACGCCTGAAAATGAGGACGAAGGTGGAAAAGATAGATATTATGGTTTTAAGGAGTTCTCTTATAAAAAGGAAAACAAAAAACCACTTGTGATATTGACATTGGGAGGATCAACGACAGCCGCATATTTTGTAAGAGAGAAAACCTGGAGTGAAAAATTATCAGATTTGTTAAAGGAAAAAGGGATAGCACATATTATTTATTGCGGAGGAATGCATTCCTATACAGCGAGTGGTGAATTATTAAAGTTCATCAGAGATGGAATTTGGATGCAGCCTGATATTGTTTTAAGTTACAGTGGTGTGAATAATTTACACGAGGAGATAACAAGTTATTCAGAGCAGAGGTTTATCAGTAATTATTTGGGTGATTTGTATGAAAAAACATTTATTTCTTCCGGTGTGCGTAATTGGAATACTTCTGCAAAGGTTTATTATGGAATTAATCCAGATATAGGACGGTTCGAATACTGGCTGTCACAAGAAAAGATGATGCATGCGATATGTGATTGTCTAAATATCAAGTTTAGATGTTTTTTGCAGCCAATGCTTTTTACAAAAAGAAATTATTGTGTTGAAGATGCGGAAGTAATTGTAAAGCTTGATGTGTTTTGGAACAAAATAATGAGAAAGTATCAGTATGTAAATAATTGGAGAGAAAATGAAAAGTGGAATAATAAGCTTTGCAGCGCATGGGAAAGCATTGTAGAACATGCATATGATTTCAGAAACAAAGGAGAAAAGATTGATGCAGAGTGGTTTGTCAATTTATCTGGTTTGTTTGATGATGTTTCTGGTGTATATATGGATGAGGCGCATGTTTATGAATGGGGAAATCAGATGATAGCTGAGAAAATATATGATGCAATTGAGCAATGGTTACAGTAAATAGTTTAATATTTGGCGATTTGAAAGGAGAGGAAATGAGTAATCAGAAAGAATTACATGATGAAATTTTGGACAAGGTGAAGGAATACTATGACAGATTTCATGATAAAAGCAATGATGTATTTGAAGAAGGAGACAGGGTGTCTTATTCTGGTAGAATATATGACAGCGATGAAATGGTTAATCTGGTAGATGCTTCATTGGAATTTTGGCTTACACAAGGCAGGTATTCGGAAGAGTTTGAAACAAGGCTTGCAAAATATATAGGAACAAAGTATTGTTCGTTAGTTAATTCCGGTTCATCAGCAAATTTGGCAGCTTTTATGGCGTTGACAGCAGAGGAATTAGGGGAGCGGAAAATTGGCCGTGGCGATGAAGTAATTACTGTAGCGGCTGGATTTCCAACCACTATTTCGCCGATTGTCCAGTATGGGGCAGTTCCTGTTTTTCTTGATGTCACTATTCCAGAATATAACATTGATGTCAGTATGTTAGGAAGGGCGGTATCAGATAAAACAAAAGCAGTATTTTTAGCACATACTTTGGGGAATCCATTTGATATTCAAGCAGTGAAAGATTTTTGTGATAAATATGGGTTATGGTTAATAGAGGATAATTGCGACGCATTGGGTTCAGAATATTTATATAATGGGGAATGGCATAAGACAGGGACGATAGGGGATATTTCAACATGCAGTTTCTATCCGCCGCATCATATCACGCTTGGAGAGGGTGGGGCAGTATGTACAAGTAATCCTCTATTGCATCGGCTGATTAATTCATTCCGCGACTGGGGGCGTGACTGTTGGTGCAAATCGGGGGTAGATGATACCTGTGGGCATCGCTATACGCAGAAGTTTGGGGAATTGCCACTGGGATATGACCATAAATATGTGTATTCCCATTTTGGGTATAATCTTCAGGCAACGGACTTGCAGGCATCTATTGGTTGTGCACAATTGGGAAAATTAGAAAGATTTACAGAAATCCGTAAGAAAAATTGGGATTATTTACGGAAAGGGCTGGACGGAGTGCAAGATAAAATAATTTTGCCAGAAAAAGATGGAAAAACTTCTCCAAGTTGGTTTGGCTTTTTAATGACTGTTCAGGAAAATGCCGGCTTTTCTCGCAACGAGCTAGCGCAGTATCTTGAAAGTAAAAATATTCAGACACGGTATCTTTTTGCAGGAAATTTTTTAAAGCATCCATGTTTTGACAGGATGCGCGAAAAGAAGAAAGGATATAGGGTAATAGGGGATTTAAAGAATACTGACCGCATTATGGAATCTTCCCTGTGGATTGGAGTCTATCCTGGAATGACAAAAGAAAAACTGGATTACATGATAAAAGAGATAAAGAGTTTTGTAGAAATAAAAAATAGTTAGGATGGTGAGGAATGACAGTTTCAGAATATATTTTTGATTTTATAAAAAAAATGGGATGCAATAAAGTTTTTATGGTGTCGGGAAGTTCTGCAATGTGGCTGACGGATGCATTGAAAAGGAATGATGCTTTAGAGGCAATATGTTGTCATCATGAACAGGCTGCAGCAATGGCAGCGGATGGTTATGGCAGGATAAATCATGTACCAGGGGCATGTCTGGTAACAATTGGGCCAGGGGCAACGAATGCCATTACGGGAGTGGCTCAGGCTTTTTTAGATTCTTCCCCGATGTTTGTTGTTTCAGGACAGGCTAATTCCAGATTGCTACAATATGCAATGGATACAGGAATCAGACAGCAGGGATGCCAAAGCATTTATTTGGAACCAATAGTATCTTCTATTACAAAATATTTTGCTGCGGTTATGAATCCAGATGATATACCAAAGATTATGGCAGAGGCATATTATGAAGCGATGAATGGCAGAAAAGGACCTGTCTGGATTGATGTTCCTGTGGATATTCAAAACAGGCAGATTTCAGACGAGGTTCTCAATAAAGATTGGCAAAAAGTTTTTTCTGTTTTGGATATTCCAGTTAAAGACATACAGAATATTGCGTCTCTTTTAGGAAAGGCTGAAAAGCCTTTGGTATTAGCAGGTTTTGGGGTAAGGAGTGCAGATGCGGCAGAGGAGTTGAAAGAGTTATGTGACTATGTTTCTGCGCCGGTTGTTACTTCCAGAGGAGGAATTGATGTAGTGGAGACGGAATATCCCCTTTTTGTTGGGCGTCCAGGAAGCTATGGCGACCGTGCTTCTCACTTTGCGATACAGGAGGCAGACTTTTTGCTGATTCTTGGAAGCCGTTTATCAATTTCTACAATTGGATATTATCCTGACCGTTTTGCTAAAAATGCAGTAAAGGTAATGGTGGATATTGATAAAAAGGAATTAGATAAACAGGATGTACCAATAGATTATAAGTTTCAGGCTGATTTGAAACAGTTTCTCCAAATGCTTAATATGGAACTTAAAAAGATAAAAATACCAAAGCATTCAGAATGGGTGAAGCATTGTATGGATAATAAAAAGAAATATCCAACGGTGATAGAATCTTATATGCATGAAATACCTCATAATGAATATTATGTGACAAAACTAATATCGGATGCAGTGATGGAAGAAGCAACGATAGTAGTTGATACAGGAAGTGTCTGTAATATTGTTTCCCAAAGCTGGCAATTGAAAAAAGGGCAGAGGTATTTGATTTCAGGCGGCTTGTCCTGTATGGGATTCTGGGCAACAGCGTTAGGGGCCTACCACGAAGGGAGACAGTTAGTTGCGATTGCAGGTGATGGCAGTACACAGATGAATATACAAGAATTTGCAACATTGAAGTATAACAACATTCCTCTAAAGTTATTTATATATAACAATAATGGTTATATGTTAATTAGGCATAATCAGCATAACTATATGGATGACAGATTTTTAGGGGTAGGACCGGACAGTGGACTTCAGACACCTGATTTTTGTAAAGTAGCAAATGCATTTGGAATCAAGTCGGTAAAAATAGGGGAATCGGACGACATCAAAAGTAAGGTACATGAAGTTATGCAGATGGGTGGGCCTGTTATTTGTGAAATAATGTGTCAGGAATTTGCACCTATTGTGCCAAGAATTGCTTCCAGAGTAATGCCGGATGGTTCTTTGAAGGCAGCAGAATTTGAAGATTTATATCCATTTTTGGATTGATGGTATGGAGGAAGGAAGATGAAGGTTGTTATTTTGGCAGGGGGAAGGGGGTCAAGGCTAAGTGAGGAGACATATCTTAAGCCAAAGCCAATGGTAGAAATTGGAGATGCCCCTATTTTATGGCATATTATGAAAATATATTCTTATTATGGATATCATGATTTCGTGATTTGCTGTGGGTATAAAGGTGAAATGATAAAAGAGTATTTCATGGATTATTATATGCAGGCAGCAGATATCACTGTGGATTTAAGTAACAATTCCTATGTAGTGCATGAAAATGTAACAGAGCCATGGAAAGTGACATTGGTAGATACAGGTTTGGAAACAAATACTTCAGGCAGAATTATGAGAATAAGAAAATATTTAAATGAAGAGCCATTTATGCTTACATATGGCGACGGAGTATCGAATGTCAATATAAAAGAATTGGTTAAATTTCATAAGGCCCATAAAAAAATTGCGACAATTACTGCAGCAAAGCCGGCTGGAAGGTGGGGAGCGATTCAGATTAATGATGGTACAAATAGTATTGAAACTTTCCGGGAAAAAGAATGTGCTGACCAGGCATGGGTAAATTCAGGGTTTGCAGTTTTTGAACCAGAGTTGTTTCAGTATTTAACAGACGAGACACAGCAGTTGGAAAAGGAACCGTATGACAGGCTTGTAAAGGATGGACAGATGATTGCTTATAAACATTTTGGGTTTTGGCATCCAATGGATACGGTAAATGACAGGGCTGTATTGCAGAGTTATTGGAAGAGTGGTCAGGCGCCATGGAAAATATGGTGATTTTATGTGAGGGAGGTAACAGAGATGGTTATACGGGCTAAGACGAAAACATTGTTTTCGGGTAAAGAGTTAACAGAGAGGCAGCAGAAGAATTCCGATTTAAATATAAAAGAATTAGAAGAAGGAAAGACTATTTTGGATTCTTATCCAAGGAGATTGGTGTTTGAATTGACGAATGCCTGCAATCTGAATTGTGTTATGTGCGGTAGAAATGCTGCTGATTTTAAGCCAACAGTTTTTGATATGGATGTATTTCGTAGTTTTGAGCCTCTTATGGACATTGTAGAAGAAGTAACTTTAATGGGATGGGGGGAACCGACAATTCATCCTCACTTTAATGAAATGTTAGAAATTATTAACCGTCATAGTGCCAGAAAGTATTTTTGTTCTAATGGGATGAATTTAAAAAAGATTAAAGATGCAATTTTTGATTATAATGTGGATGTTTTTGCGGTAAGCCTTGATGGTGCGACAGATGAAACAAACGGCAGGATCAGGAGAGGCTCCAAAATAGACGTGATTACAGAAGACTTAAAGGAAATAGTTAAAATTAAAAAGGAACGGGGATTACAGTATCCGTGGATTAATTTTGTTTTCTGTGCAATGGCATCTAATATCAGGGAGCTTCCGGCACTTGTACGTCTGGCAGCAGAAATTGGAATTGAAGAAGTTAAAGTAGTGTATCTTACAGTTTTTAGTGAGGAAATGCTTGATGAAACATTGTGGGGAAAGGAAGCAGAGATACGGGAATGTTTTGGAGAAGCAGTCAGGGTTAGTGAAGAATTGGGAATTGTTTTGAAGCTTCCACATTATATCGGTGAGGACATAGCCCAGAATAAATTGCATAAGGATTGCTTTGTATCATGGAGAGATTTTTTCCTTGGTTCTGATGGTTATGTTCGTCCATGTATGTCTACACCAACTCAATTTTTTAAATATGATAAAAATAAGGAGTTTATGGAGATGTGGAATGCAAAAGAATATAAGAATTACAGAGAGATTGTAAATAATACAGAAAAAATGGATTCACCATGCAGAAGATGCTACCAATCTTCCCACTGTAACTGGAATTTGAAGCAGTCATTTATACAGATTGGTGAAAACTTTTCACCGGAATGGTAATAAAAAAGGACTGATACTATGAATGATTTTTGGAAAAATAAAAATGTTTTGATGACAGGACATACTGGTTTTGTGGGGACATGGCTTTGCATGGTATTGGAGTATTTTGGAGCTAAAGTAGTTGGTTTATCATTGTGGGAGGAAGAGGGTTCCTTATATGCCTGTGTAAAGAATCAGTTGTCTGTCCAAAATATTTACCAGGATATTAGGGATGCAGATTGTGTGAAGGAAAGTATCAGAAGGGTAAAGCCAGATATTATTTTTCATTTGGCAGCATTTGGTTTTGTGCAGGAATGCCTTGAAAATCCGACAAGAGCATATAGTACAAACGTAATGGGTTCCCTTAATTTATTTGAAGCGATAAGAGATATTTCGGGCATAAAAGCTGTCGTAGTTGCCAGTAGTGATAAAGTATATCAGAATTTGGACAAAAATATATGTTATTTCAAAGAAAGCGATATTTTAGGAGGAAGTGATCCTTATTCATGCAGCAAAACAGAGGAAGATTTATTAGCACAATCCTACTATAGTACTTATTTATCAGAAAATAGTGTAGGAATGGCAATACTTAGGCCAAGTAATATTTTGGGTGGTGGTGACCATAATTTTACAAGATTGATTCCATATCTTTTGGATTGCATAGAAAGAAAGGTGTCGCCAGTGATTAGGAATCCACAGGCGGTTCGTCCATGGCAGCATATTCTGGATATGGCAGATGCATATTTATGTGCTGCAGAATATGCATCTGCCATGAACAGATTGGATATTTTTAATGTTGGTCCTAAAAAAGAAAGTATAGTATCAGTTGGAGAAATCGCGGATATTTTGCTGGTTCTTTCAGGGCAGGAAAGTAAATATTCTAAGCTTGTAAAGGAACAGAGTCATACAATTGAGCATAAGTTTTTGGGACTGTCAATTGATAAGATTTGTGATGTAATGCATTGGAGTCCAAGAAAGACAATTACAGATACTTTAAAAGATGTATATCGGTTTAAGAAAGAGGAACAAAAAATAGGATCATATAATGCTTGTATGAATCAGGTATATGAGTATTGGGGTTAGTTAATTGTTCAAAGTGAGTGACTGTTATATCAGGAGGAGTGAAATGCGTAAAATTGTAATTTATGGTGCATCTTCATCTGGAAAAAGAGCTTTAGGATATTATGGTAGAGAGCAGGTTATTTATTTTTGTGATGGAGATAAAAATAAGGTAGGAACCTTTTTTCAGGGAATTGAGGTGATTAGCAAAAATAAGCTGATTGAAATTCAAAATGAGATTGATATTATAATAGCCAGTGTCTATTATGAAGAAATATCAAAGGATTTATTTGAATTGGGAATTAATGAAATAAAAAGATTTGTTTGTTTTGAGGAGACAAAGAAAAGGATTGATTGTGACCTGAAGAAAAAGTTGGATTATAGAAGTGTTTTTGGGAAGAAATATAAGCTTCAGGAAAAAGGTAATCAGTTAAATTTAATTTCAAATGAAGATATTATATTTGTTATTTTGTCTCAGTTTGAGTGGATTGTTGTAAAGTCTGTATATGATAATTGCCAAGACTTAAATTGTGCTGTAATTGTTTGTGGTGATCTTGCTTTACTTCAAAGATTAGGTGAGGAAGGTGTGACGTGTTGCAGCGCATATGACTATAGTTTAGAAGAAAGGCGGCCACATGCTGTAGTATATGTTAATGATTTTGTCCAAAATTATTCCCAATATTCATTTGAATATAAACGTGCAAAGAAATATGCTGATATGATTATTTTTATCCCGTTTGATATGGTTATTTATGGAAAGGATAAGATAAAACAGCTTTCACAAAGGTATTTAAGACAGAATGCTGATATGGTTTTTGTGAATCTAGATTACTATGAAAAATTTCGACCTTATCAGAACAATCTGTTTTTAGAGGGAAATCCGAAATTTGACTATATTTATGAAAAAATTAATAACCGCGTTGCTATACCAGATCATTGGGAAGTTAAGATAAAGGACAGACCTATAGTTTTGTGGGGAAACACTCATGGAATGTCAGAACAGGGGATAAGTGATCTATATTCATTTGATCTTTGGTTTAAAGTGATAGTAAATTACTTTTTGGAACATAGGGAGTATGTATTGATATTCAGACCTCATACATATATATTTGACGAATTAATTATGAGAGGGATTTGGTCATATCAAGATTGTAAAACTTTTGAAAAGATGTTTCAATCAGAGGATAATTTTATTTTGGATTTGGAAAAAGATTATGGCATTTCATACAATATATCAAATGCTTTGATATCAGATGCATCAGGGCTGCTGCTTTCTTATTTATCTACAGGTAAACCAATTATTTATACTGCTACAGCAAGGCTGGACTATTCTTTTTCAGATCCAAAATTAATTGAACATTATTATATTGCTAGAAACAGTAAAGAACTGGATTTTTGTATGGATGAGATTTTTAAACATAATGATCCTCTTAATGAAAAAAGACTGCAAACTAAAGAGAGATATATTCCCAAATTTGATGGCAAGATTGGTTTTAGGATTGCAAAGGCGATAAAGAAGCGACTGAAGGGGCTTAATGAATGAGGAATATTGTATATTGGATAATCGGCCTTTTTGATGCAGGAAAGACTATGATAGGGAAGATGTTAGCAGAATATAAGTTGAGAAGGGAGATTTGTTCATATGGATCTAATGGAAAGATTGCTTAAGGAAGATATTGTTGTATATTGTGCTGCGGGATATGGAGAAAAAATATATCTGAAGTTAGTTTCAGCAGGATGTAATGTAATTGGTTTTTGTGATAATGCTGAAAGAAATAAGGATATCTTGCTTTTGGGAAAGCCGATACACAACTATTCGGAATGCCGTCAAAAATATCCATATGCCATATATGTCATTGCAAATTCGACATTTATCACTGCACGAAAAATAAGTAAAGAACTGGAACATGATGGATATGTTAAAAATATCACATATTTTATTGCGGATGAATTGGAATTACAGAATTTGCTGCCGGACAAAAGCGAGAATGCCGGATTCTGTCTGACAGTAAAGGAAAGACCGATTATTTTATTTGGCAGTTTGTTTTTATGTAATTTTTTTAGAAAATGGGTAGAGAGTTTAATACAAAATAGTGAGGTATATATTTGTACATCGGAAGATGAGATATCTGAATATCAAAAGTATGCAGATGCTATATGGATTCCTTTGGCCATGAATATTTCATATATGCTGCCTGCAAGGACTAATAAAGGCCTTTTGCTGGTTCAAAGTTTACAGAATCATGGCGTAAAGTCATTTAGCCGCTTTTTTTTGAGTAATTTGGTATATTGTGAGGAACATTCCTCAGTTTGCAACAAAGAAGATGTTTTTGTAAACGATTATAGTGCATTGGTAAAAAAAGTACTTTTTTTAAAACGGTCTGGATATTCAGGTTCCATTTTCATTGATTCGATATTAGATTTTCATCCTGATATCTTATATTTAGGACTTAATATGTGGTCTCAAAGTATTTGGCATGTTATAAAAAAAGCAATGGAAAAAGAGGAAGACTATATAGGGGAAATAATCCGGCAGATAGAAAAATATCTTCTACTTAGTAAAGGTTCGACAGAATGGCTGGATGAATACCGGATTATATTAAAAAAGTATATCCGTGATGGAAAAGTATATTCTGAAAGGGATTTGTTTATCATTATTCATCTGTCATATTATGAATTTTTACATGGCTGCCCGCCAGATGGTAAAAAGCCATTGGTGATTTATATGGATATACATTCAAATATGGTAATGAGGGATGTTGTTTTTTCATGGCTTGATTGGATGGGATTTGAAGTTGTGTTATTGGAAATGATCAGGAGTCCGTATAAACGTTTAGGTTCAAATATAAAAGCTATATTGGCCTATTATGAACATCTCACTCCGGCAAATATATTGGGATTATTGGAAGCGTTTAGTGAAGAACGGGTGGAACAATCGGAAAGGAAATATGATTTAATAAGGATTCGGTTTGAAGATTTGAAAATGTATCCCAAAATAATTTTAAGTAAGCTATGCCAAATAGTGGGCATTTCCTGGGATGATTCACTTCTTGAAACAACTTCGGATGGAAAGGAAAGTGCATATATTATAAACGGAAGCAGTGTTACTGGTTTTGATTTAAAGCCGGTATATCATCCATATGAAGAGTATTTTGATGCATTTGACAGGTTTCGGTTGGACTTGTTTTTCCGTGAAAAAAATAAGGCATATGGATATTCTTATGTGGACAGGGAGAAATATTGGATGTCCTTAGACGAATTTGGGAAGCTTTTTGAGATTCCATTTCAGTTTGAGAAATTTATGCTGTTTCAGGATGAGGCAGGACGGAAAAATTATCATGTGAGACTGGGGGAATTGTGTATGCAGATTCTATACATGGAAGAAAATAAAGAAAAGTATGCACAATATTTTCAGTTTGGGGATTATTTAAGCTTGGAGGATGAGGAACTGCAGAAGGAGGTGAGATAAAAATGGGGACGGTATACTGGCTTACAGGTCTTTCCGGCGCTGGCAAGACGACAATAGGAAAATTACTTTTTGGCCGTTTCCGTGAGGAAAAGGCGAATATCCTTTTTCTAGATGGCGATACCCTGCGGGAAGTTTTTGGCAATGATTTAGGGTATGGGAAAGAGGACAGGCTTCGCTGTGCTATGCGGTATTCCAGACTTTGCAGGCTTTTATCGGAACAGGGGCAGGATGTAATAATCTGTACAATATCTATGTTTCATGAGGTACGGGAGTGGAATCGGGAGAATATAGCAGATTATAAAGAAATTTATATTGAAGTCCCTATGGAAGTTTTGGAGCAGAGAAACCAGAAAAACCTGTATAAAGACGGGAATAATGTGGTCGGTGTGGATTTAAATCTGGAGCTTCCGGAGCATCCGGATATTGCTGTTGTAAATGACGGGAAGTTATCCCCGCAGGAAATTGCGGATAAAATCTGGGATTTATTAAAAGAATTTAAGGAGAAGGATGATGATTGAGTTAGGCACTAAGGCAGAGACCTTAACGAGGCTTTATGGAAGGCTTTCCTCTGCTGAAATCCTCCCTGTAGTTTATTTTACAGTCCGGCAGTGGGAAGAGGACAGGGAGGGCATATGGATAAATGTGACAAAACATTTACCCGGTGGCAGGCTTATTGTCAGGAGCAGCGCCCTGGATGAAGATACGGCTGAAAGTTCGCAGGCCGGGAAGTTTGATTCGGTAGGGGATGTTTCGGGGAAAGAGAATTTTTACAGGGCAGTGGAGGAAGTAATTGCTTCTTTTGATGGCAGCCCGGAAAACCAGGTGCTTGTCCAGCCGATGTTAAAGGATGTTAAGATTTGCGGCGTGGCATTTACCATAGACCCTACTACGCTGGGGAATTACTATGTGGTCAATTATGATGAGACGGGCTCGACATCTTCTGTCACGGCGGGGAATGCAGAAAGCAGCAGGCTTTTTTATGCATTTAAGAATACAGGCAGTATTGGTGCATCAGAAGAGATGGGCAGGCTCTGCAGTGCGCTTGCTGAATTGGAAAAGATTTTTGGGCAGGATAACCTGGATGTTGAGTTTGCGTTTACAAATGCGGGGGAGCTTTATATTTTCCAGGTGAGGGCGCTCTGCTTAAAGGGCAGGCCGGCAGATTACGGGATGCAGAAGAAGGAACTGGGGCTGATTGAAGCAAAGATAAAGGAGGCACAGCAGCATAAGCCGTTTTTATGCGGGGAGAAAACAATTTATGGGGTGATGCCTGACTGGAACCCCGCTGAAATGATCGGGATACGCCCAAAGCCGCTCGCAATGTCTTTGTACAGGGAGATTATTACGGACAATATCTGGGCATACCAGAGGGATAATTATGGCTACAGGAATTTGAGGAGTTTCCCTTTGATGGTGGATTTCTGCGGGCTGCCGTATATTGATATCAGGGTCAGCTTTAATTCATTTATCCCGGCAGGCCTGGATGAGGGGCTCAGTGAGAAATTAGTGGATTATTATGTCAGCCGGTTAGAGGAGGATCCGTCAAAACATGACAAGGTGGAATTTGATATTGTTTTTTCATGTTATACCCTGGATCTGCCAAGGCGGATTAAGGTTCTTAAGGATTATGGCTTTACAGAAAAAGAGATTGGAAAGATAACAGATGCGTTAAGGGACGTCACAAATAATATCATAGACCATAAAACCGGGCTGTGGCGCAGGGATTATGCAAAAGTTGGGGTGTTGGAAAATCGGTATGGTGAAATCATGGGAAGCGGCATGGGGGATGTTGAGAAGATTTACTGGCTGGTAGAGGACTGCAAACGGTATGGGACGCTGCCTTTTGCAGGGCTTGCAAGGGCAGCTTTCATAGCGGTGCAGATCCTGCAGTCCATGGTGGCGGAAGGGATCCTGTCTGCCGGGGATTACCAGCAGTTCATGAATGACATTGACACGGTCAGCTCCAATATGGGCAGGGACTTCCAGGTTTTGCCGAAGGCACAGTTTTTGCAGAAATACGGGCACCTGAGGCCGGGGACATATGACATTACATCCAAAAGGTATGATGAAGCGCCGGACATGTATTTTAACTGGGATAAAAAACGGCCGGATGGCGGCGGGGCGGGGAAAAAGGCAGGGGACTGCTTTAAGATGACACTGAATCAGTTACATAAGTTAGAGGCGGCTTTGGAAAATAATGGGTTAAGGAATAATGTCCTGGAACTGATGGACTTCATAAAAACCGTGATTGAAGGGAGGGAGTATGGGAAATTCATTTTCACCAAAAACCTGAGCAGGGCAATGCAGATGGTTGGGGAGCTGGGGGAATCCTGCGGCATCACAGAAGAGGACTGCTCCTATATAAACATCCATACCATCCAGGGGCTGTATGCTTCCACCATGGATGCCGGGGAGGAACTGCATAAGGCAGTCCGTTCTGGGAAGCAGGGCTATGAAAAGACAAAAGCTGTCACCTTGCCGCCTGTGATTTTAGGCCCGGAAGATGTGTGGGGGTTTTATTACCCAAATACAGAGCCTAACTTCATTACACTGAACAGGGCAGGGGGCGATGTGGCAGTGCTGGAATGCAGCAGGATGGACTGCAGCATTGATGGGAAGATACTTCTGATCCCCAGCGCTGACCCGGGGTTTGACTGGATCTTCTCCCATGGGATTAAGGGGTTCATTACGGTTTATGGCGGCGCGAATTCCCATATGGCAATCCGTGCCGGGGAGCTGGGGATACCGGCGGTGATAGGCGTAGGGGTGAAGCAGTTTGAAAAATATAAGGCAGCCGGCATGTTAGAGATTGACTGCCCGGCAAAAGCGGTAAGGGTTATAAGGGGCTGTTAAAGGGGAATTAATAAAGTTCATTTAAAAATTTAAGGATAAAGGAGATTAATTATGAAAACAGAATGGGATTACACGGATTTGGCAGATGCGTATTTAAAAAGGCCGGATTATGCACAGGAGGCAATTGACAAAATGCTTGCTGCTGCTGGCGTTAAGGCAGGGGATGCGGCATGCGACGTAGGTGCAGGGGCGGCCCACCTGACATTGAAGCTGGCAGGGTATGGGCTGAAGGTATGCGCTGTGGAGCCAAACGATGCCATGCGCAAAAATGGGATGGAAAGGACAAAGCAGTTCCAGGATGTGCAGTGGTTTGAAGGTGTGGGGGAACATACCGGGATGGAAGCCGGCAGGTTTGATATTGTGACGTTTGGTTCATCTTTTAATGTCTGCAACAGGCAGGAGGCATTGTTGGAGAGTAAGAGGATTTTAAAACCGCAGGGATGGTTTGCGTGCATGTGGAACCACAGGGATCTGGATGACCCGCTGCAGGCGGAGATTGAAAATATTTTGAAGCAGGAAATAGAGGGGTACTCTTATGGGACAAGGCGTGAGGACCAGACGGAAGTCATCAATGAAAGTGGGCTGTTCAAAGAGGTTATTTATGTTGAAGGGACGGTGGTGCATGACGTCCTGGCGGAGGATTTTATTGAGGGGTGGAAATCGCATGGGACAGTGCACCGGCAGTCCAAAGATAAGTTTGATTATATAAATAAGGAAATCCGGGATGTGGTGGAGGCAAAAGGGGAGGAATACATAAAAATCCCATATACCACGAGGATATGGATGGCACAGGTGAAGGAAGGCTGAGATGGAAACAGTATTGTATACCCAGCGGGTAGAAATAATAGAAAGCTATGGGGAGCGGCGGGACTGCGCAGACCAGAGGATTGCAGAGTTTATCAGTGCATGCGGGTACCTTCCCGTGCCCCTTCCGAACCATAGGGAGCTTGCGGCACAGACTTTCAGGCAGCTTCGGCCGTCCGGGGTTGTCCTGACAGGCGGGAACAGCCTTGTAAAATACGGGGGCAATGCGCCGGAGCGGGATGGGATGGAACGGGAGCTGATAAAACTTTCTATTGAGGGGAAAATCCCGGCCTATGGCTTCTGTAGAGGGATGCAGGTGATTCTGGATTATTTTGGCTGCGGGCTTGAGGAGGTGGCAGGCCATGTGGCCGCCAGGCACAGGTTAAATGGTGCCTGGGAAGGGGAAGAGGTAAACAGCTTCCACAATCAGGCCTGCCTGCAGGTGAAAGGGCCGCTGCAGAAACTGGCATGGACGGAGGATGGCGTAATTGAAGCAGTTTTGTGCAAAGAATACCGGATTCTGGGGACGATGTGGCACCCGGAGCGGGAACATCCTTTCCGGCAGGAGGATATTGAAAGGGTGAAAGGCCTATTTGGGAAACAGGAGGGATGAGATTATGAAAGTGGTTATACTGGCAGCCGGGCAGGGGACGCGGTTAAGGCCGCTGACGGACCACTGCCCGAAATGCATGGTGGAAGTGAATGGGAAGAGCATTATTGAAAGGCAGCTGGATACAATGCGTTCCTGTGGGATTAAAGAAAGCGACATTACAGTTGTGGCAGGATATTGCAGTGATGTGCTGGAAGAGCATTTAAAAGATACGGGAATCCGGGTGGTTGTAAACCAGGATTTTGAGAGGACTAACATGGTGTGTTCACTGATGTGTGCAAGGGAGACTATGGAAACAGAAGAAGACATCCTGGTGTCTTATGGGGATATTATTTATGGAGAAAATGTTTTAAGGAAGATTCTGGATGCTGATGGGGGCATATCTGTTATCGTAGATGACGGCTGGTATGGTTATTGGTCGGAAAGGTGCGAAAACCCATTGGATGATGCAGAGACACTGATGTATGATAAGGAAGATTACCTGACAGAGATCGGGCAGAAAACGGATGACCTGGGGAAAGTGCAGTCCCAGTATATCGGGCTGATGCGTTTTACAGGGGATGGGCTGAAGGATATGCTGGATATCTGCGACAAAGCAAAAGAGCGCACCGCCTGCGGGGAAAAGCTGTGGCGCACGGAACGGGGCTATGACAAGATGTATATGACGGATTTGTTGCAGGGGATGATTGATGAGGGATGTAAGTTAAAGGCAGTCCATATCGAGAGGGGATGGTATGAGATAGATGACTGTGAGGACTTGAAAGTAGTAGAGAGAGAATTGTAATAGCTGCCAGGCAGAAGGGGATATTTTATAATTATTATAAGTAATCTCAAATGCCTGGCTTTGTTTTATAGTGTTTGTTTTATTTATGCTGTTTAGGGCAGGTTATATGCTGATTTTTGGAAAACAAATGGCAATAGCAACAATAGGATTGTGAGCATTTTATGTATGAAAACCTGCTTCGTTAGAAAATTGATAGACTTTGCTATCTGATTATGATATACTGAACAGGATACAATAATATCTTTCATGTGTAGTCTCGAAAAGTGGGGGATGAAAGATTCCAGAAAAATAAAGGCTTGGGAGTTTCCGAGAGGGCACTTTATAATTGGGAGGTGATTATACATGCCTAGTGGTTTAGAGATAACACAGAGAGCAATTGAAGATTTTGCAAAAGTTCAGGAAAATATGATGTTAGCAAAAGAAGAAAATGCAACGAGAACATATGCAAATTTAAAAAAGGAATATATATCATTGAAAGCATTTTTAATGGTTGCCGGCGTTAATCTCACGGAACTTGACAGAATAAAAGAGTAGAATAGTCCTAGGCAAACAGCAGCAAGCATGGTATGCTTGCGCTGTTAAGCTAAGGAACGGTTAAGCAATTATTGGATTCCGGAAATGTTAAGCATTTCTGGAATCCTTTGTTTATAAGTATGTTCTTTGCATACTTTTTTCCAGCCGTTTTCGGCAATCTGTTTCCTTTCTTTTTTATGGGAAAGATAATATTCAATTTTATCCAGCATATCTTCCGGGCTAGTGTAGCTGACATAGTCTGTCCCATCCACAAAGTGGCGGTTAAAATCTTTTTGGTAATTTGTCAGCAAAAATCCGCCTGCTCCCATAATGTCCATTGCACGGAGGGGGATGCCATGTTTAATGCTGCGCAGCGTAATGTTAAGGTTAATTTTGGAATGGCGGAACACCAACGGCATTTCATTTAAGTAATGAATTGACCCCATATTTTTTACATTTGGGAGAAATGGAGTTTCCTCTGGTGTGTAAAGTTTTAAAGGCGAAGGGGAACATGGCATCCCTGGCAGGGAGGAGCTGATAAATTGCAGGAGTTCTGTACGTTCTGTTTGTGTGATTTTTCGGTAAAGGAAATAATTTGCATAAACGTAAGCATATGTTTCCATGCCATCTTCGTGCAATTCAACAGGCATTGCTTCTAAAAGTTTTTGGATGATATCAGGTTTCAGGGCGTCTTCTATAATATATGCCCCATAGGTTTTGCGCTGTCTGTTCATGATGTTTTCCAGATATCTTCGGGTATCGGCGTCCAGCTTGTCCATACGGTCATACAGGGTGTGTTTTTCCGTATAAAGAGAACCGACGAAGGAAATATCTGCTTCAATAATTTTCTTTTGATCTGGGGTTGCTTTTAATGTATTTAGCCGTTCAGTATTGACTGCCATTGGAAGATAATAGGCGTTTTTTACGCCTAATTCCTGCAAATCCTGTACCATTTGTGAATCAAAAAGAAAAATATGGTTGCATGGGTGAAAGACTGTTTTGGAGTATGCCAAAATAAGCGGGTTATCATAACACCAGGATATATAAGGAATATCCAGTTCATGGCAGGCATTGGAAATGATTGGGAAGTAATTGGACGTAAAGACCATGCCGATGTTATTAGAGCGGATGTATTTTTTTAGTTCTGATTTAAAACGTGGGTCTAAACGGTAGCTTTTGGGTTCTTGCGTGTAATGGAATACGGTATGCCCTAGTTCTTCAAATGTTTCTGTAATGTCTTCCAGGCCAAAATTTTTCCAGTTTGGGAATAATATGTTCATTTTGGTTAATTCCTTTCATTAATATTTTATGTTACTCGGGACCTTCCTTAGAGGCCTGATAAAAAATGGTGGAATATTCATTTTGTTGATTTGCCTTGTACATGTTTGCCAATTCATAAAAGGCGGTTTTGGGCTGGATACAGGCAAATTGTGCAATCTGGTAGAGTGCCTGTGGTGATACCTGATATGTGGTAAAATAATCAATAGCTTCCTGTAAATATTCTTCCGGAAGTTGGTATTCAAAGCGCCTCAGGTAAAGTTTGATTCTTGTGTAATGTCCTAAAAGGAGGTCAGGTTCGCATCCTAAGGGAGAGGAAAAGAAATCTGCTGTGCCTGCATTTAGTTCTTCCTCCCGGATGCGGAATAGTATAAAGAATAGTACAAAATATTCTTCATTCTGATGTTCCCGGATATGGCTTTGGATGTATCCGGAAGCTTCTGCGAATTTTCTGTCGCGTATAAGGGTGTAGATCCATTCTTTGCAATTGTTTTCCATAGGGGCTGTCCTTTCTTATATTAATACTCCCCGGCGTATTCTTTTACAAATTGGTCACGTGCCAGGTAATAATCTTTCAGGTTTAAAAAGCCGCAGTCGTGCAGTACCCATGGGGTTTCCTGGTATGGGACGGCAATGCGGTAACCTGCCCGCAAAAATTCCAGGGATTGTGATACATCATAAAAGTCCCATCCGTCAAATAAGTCTTCCCGCCAGTCAAGGTCATATTGGGTCATTATTAAAAGACCATCCACTGCGGCCGCTTCTTCGTATATAGGATTTGTTATTGGGATATCAAAGTAGTCGTCCGTTGTGTCCAGAGTGCAGCTCCGTAAAGCGCCGATACGGTTTTTAGATTCCCACATAACGGCAGATTCCGGCAATTTTTTTGTGCCGGCCATCCCGAGCATTCCGATAGAAGGGTTTTGCAGGAAAATCTGCAGGGTATCATGCAGGAAATGTTTATTTAGGATAAAGACATCCTGATGCAGGTAGATTTTGTATTTTGCAGTGCTGGCCTTCATCCCGGCCTGGTATCCTTCTGACATTGAGCCTGCCTCTGTAATTGTAATGATATCAATTGTATAGTTTTCCGGGATAAAGAGCTGTTCAATATAGAGTAAGCACTCTGCCAGAAGGATATCATCATTGCAGCAAATAATAAAACAAAATTGTTGGTTGTCCATATATAATTCCTTTCTGTTAATAATACATATTAGTCTAACATGAATCAAGAAGAGAAGCAATCTTCAAATATGTCCTAAAGGAAATTGTACATTTTGACGATATATTACAAAGTTAGAAGTAATTGGCAATCAATCGGTGGATGTTGTATGGAAAATATAAGGAACTGCGTTCTCGAAGAATAGGAATATGGCAGGTTGTTTTGGGCGGTTTCTAAGGACAGTATCAGGAGGGAAGAAATGGTTATAAAGCATAATACGGAAGCAGACTACACAAGCAGGCAGATAGGGATAACGAACAGGGCTCTTGCAAAAAGTACAGAAAAGCTGTCGACGAGCTACCGGGTTAACCGTGCTGCGGATGACGCGGCGGGTCTTGCTGTTTCAGAAGGGATGAGGGGGCAGATTCGCGGATTAGACCGTGGCGCCATGAATACGGAAGAAGCTACAGGATTTTGCCAGGTGGCGGATGGTGCCATGCAGGAACTGGAAGATATCGTACATCGTATCAGGCAGCTAAGTGTACAGTCTGCGGATGATACTAATACAGAGCAGGACAGGGTTATGATCCAGCATGAAATTGAACAGTTGATTGTTGAAGTGGAGCGTATTACGGATGATACGGAATATAATACAATTAAGGTGTTTAATGACAATTCAAGCAGCAGCAAAGGGTCAGCCCGTGGCTTGGAGAAAGTATTAGGGCAAAGCCAGCTTTCCACTGATAAGTATGGAATGAATATGAAAGATACGATAGATTTTTCAGTTGGTACATGGAATCGGACAGGGAAGGAGGCGGATGCGTCAGGAGGCTATTATGATAATGCAGTGAATAAGGTTATAGCTGATATTAATACAGATACAGGCGGTGCGATAACCTCAATTCCCAAAAGTATCCCATCATCATCGAATAGTGTGCAGAAGATTGTTTCAGGAAATTATACAGTTACCGTGACATATGGCAACCTGAAACCGGATGGGAGGACAAGGTTAATCAGCAAGGTACAGATGGAAACATATGACCCTGCAACAGGCCAGACGACGCCACCGAAAAATTATTCATTGAGCAGTGTGGGTCCTGGGTGGACAGATGGGACACAAGGATATGGGGATAAAACGGAATATTCTTGTGCATGGATAGATTTTGATGGTTTAGGGACAAAATATAAACTGAGTGATTTATATGGGGAAGGGTTTAATACAGGCTGTGGGCATTGCAGGGGTGAGAACAGGTATAATATCCGTTTTACAGGCAGCGGGGGTGACAGTTTTAAAGTAGAACCTAATCCTGATAAAACCGGCAGATATTGGTATACGGTAACAGTCGATATATCCAGTTGCACGTCTGGCTCTGATATTATTAAACGGGTTGTGGATGCGGCAAATTCATATCCAACATTTACAAAACATTATGTTCAGTTTGCACATGAAAATGGCGGCTCTAAGCTGTATCTTTATGATACTACCCCAGGTACAACGGCTGGTATTTTTAACCCATATATAGTTTCCAGTGATAGTACCATGAAGGAAGAAAAGCGTGCACTGGGGATTCAGGTTGGGGGCAATTCAGGACAGCTCGTGGCATTGGATAAGCCATATCTTGATAAGTACAGCCTTGGTGTGGCATGGGTGGATTTGACAACAAGGGAAGGTGCAGAAGAGGCAATGGTGAGCTGTGATGATGCAATTGATATTTTAAATTTAAAGCGTTCCCATATGGGGTCTATGGTGAACCGGTTTGGCCATGCATATGATAATGACCTTAATGGTAGTGAAAATATCCAGGCATCGGAATCTTTAATCAGGGATTTGGATATGGCGGATGAGATGGTAAAATATTCTGCCAGCAGGATTGTGCAGCAGGCGGCCCAGTCAATGCTCAGCCAGGCAAACAGTTCAAAAGATGGGGTTTTGGCCTTGTTTCGTTAAATAGGAAGGCAGCAGATGCTGTTTTCCAGCAATAGGAGAGAAAGCATGGGAAATGATGATGTATTGTTGGTTGCGGGGGACTATCCGCATGCTTTGATGCAGCATATGAATACTTTAGTAAAAGAAAAGGGCCGTTCCATTTTATGGGACGGTTCTTTCGTGCAGTTATTTGAGGATACGTTCCAGGATTTTACTGATGAGAGGTTTATTCTGGAAACGGCATACGGGCTGGGGATACCGAAGCGGTTCCAGGAAGCGGACAAGCAGGCTGTATGGTCGAAAAGGGTCTGCATTACCCAGTCCCTCTTTCTTTTGGTGCAGTGCATGAAGGAATACGAAGCAGTTATGCTTGTTGAAAGTTTTATGTTTCTGCTGGGGTGGGATTTTGAGGTTTCTGTCCAGAGGAAATGGGAAGTCAGGGAAGAGGATAAAGCGAATTTCCACCAGCCGCATGAGAGAAAGGCAATGGGGCAGGCAGATCTGGAACGGATGGCAAGGGAAGAGGTTGAGAGAAAGAAAGTAGAAGAGGGCGGCAGGCGAAAAGTGCAAAACGCGGAGGGAGCTGTCCCTGTCTCTGATGGAAAGCAGCCGGGTTCGGGAGGCAGCCAGACTGGGATGGATGAAAATGACAGGGATGGTTCTGGGCAGACTGTAAAGGCAGTTTCAGAAAGGAAGAGGAAAAGGAGGGCATCTGATCGTACATCAGGGGGTGGAGGGAAGAGTGCGGATGAACCCAGGCCTCCTGCTATGGGCAGCACAGATGGAAACCCACTGCAGGAAATGATGGAAAGGGAGGTTATGTTTGCAGCACAGATGAACCTTAGTATGCGCAGGGAGGTGAAGCGGGCAAAGAAAGGGAACGCAGACTCCCAGCAGGCGCTTGGCAGCTTTTATTCGGAAGAGGGGACAAAGCATCTGGATTATAAAGAGGCTGTGTACTGGTACAAGCTTTCTGCAGACCAGGGGAATTATAAATCACAGTTAGAGCTTGGACGTATTTTTGACAGTGGGAAAATACAGGAGGAGGGCAGTAAAGCAATGGGGATTTACTGGTACCGTAAGCTTGCACAGGAAGGTTTCCCGACAGCGCAATGTATTCTTGGCGCAAAGTATCTTTGGGGAGACGGTGTTGAAGAGAATAAGAGGGAGGCGGTCCATTGGTTTAGGAAGGCGGCTGCGCAGGGGCATGAAGAGGCACAGGGATATTTATCGGGCCTGCTTAATACAGAGTAACATGGTAAGCTGGCTTGAGTTTGTTTTTATCAGGATTAAGAAAGGTAACAGTTTATGGAACAGAGAAAAGTTTTGGAAGTATTAAAAAAGCTGGCGGTAGATGCTGGCAGGATTATTATGGAAGTTTATGAAACAGATTTTGAAGTAGATTACAAAGAGGATGAGTCTCCTCTGACGATGGCTGACAGGAGGGCAAATGACTGTATTGTAAAAGGGCTGGCAGAGCATTTTCCGGAGTGTGCGGTTCTTTCTGAGGAGATGAAGGATGATAAAGCAAGGATGCAGCAGGAGTATTGTTTCATCGTAGACCCTTTGGATGGGACGAAGGAATTTGTAAAGCGGAATGGACAGTTTACAGTAAACATTGCTTTGGTGTACCAGCAGAATCCTATTGTGGGCGTAGTCTATGTGCCTGTTACAAAGGATTTATATTTTGCTTCTGCAGAGGAGGGCTCTTTTAAGCAGGACGGCGGATCAGGGGAGGTAAGGAAGCTGCAGGTTTCGGAAAAAGAAGAGAATTTGGTTTGGGTTGGGAGCAAATCCCATTCTTCGGAAAAGGAGGAAAACTTAATTCAGAAGCACAAGGGACAGATTGCAGAAGTGGTTTCTGCGGGGAGTTCTTTAAAAGGCTGTCTGGTTGCAGAAGGGAAGGCGGATGTTTACTACCGTTTTGGGCCGACCTGTGAATGGGATACGGCGGCAATGCATTGTGTTGCACAGCAGGCAGGGGCGGTTATCGGGCAGATGGATCATAGCAGGCTGGTTTATAACCGTGAGAATACTTTGAACGAAAAAGGGTTTTATATTGTAAACAGAAAAGAGAATATCTGGGTATAGGCTGTGTGGGACAGTTTGCAGCCAATTTCAGGTAAAAAAAGGTAGTGAAATCTGATGGGAAATGTGGTAGAATATTTTTGGATTTCAGTCTGGATTGCTAAAGGAGGGAAATGGTGGGCCTGGCGCGGAATGGCCGTACACATGAGGCAAAGGGGACGCTGCTTTTTTGACTGATGCAGGAAAGGCTGGTATCCAGCCTTTGGTCCGTACGCCAAAGAAAGATAGTAAGGGTGCGAAGCTAAGCTTTGCACCTTTTTAGTGGCATGGCAAAGGGCGGCAGATTAGTTTAAGGAGAAAAGGAAGGGATAAAATATGGATCACTATGCCGGGGGAAAAGAGGAAATTGACAGATATTCCCTGCGCGGCAGGGTTTTTAATAAAATCAGGGAAGATATTTTGGCAGGGAATTACAGGGAGAAAGATGAACTGAAAGAAGCGGCAATCAGCAAGGAACTTGGTGTTTCCCGGACACCTGTCAGGGAGGCGCTCCGCCAGCTTGAACTGGAGGGGCTTGTTAGCATTGTTCCAAACAGGGGGGCGTATGTTAATGGGATTACTTCTAAAGATATTTATGATATTTATGTGATTCGTTCGTATCTGGAGGGGCTTTGTGCAAAATGGGCATGTGAGCACATTACAAAAGAACAGATTGAAGATTTGGAAGAGATTATTTATCTGAGTGAATTCCATATCCAGAAGGAACATTGGGAGCAGATTTATGAGCTGGATAACCGTTTTCATCTTAATCTGTACAAGGCATGTGGCAGCAAGATTTTGGAGCATATTCTTTCGGATTACCATCATTATGTAGAGCGCGTACGTAAAAATACATTGTCTTCCCAGGAAAGGGCGCGTACTGCCAGTGCAGAGCATAAGGCTATCCTGGATGCTGTTATAAATAAAGATGAAGAATTAGCAGAACGGCTTGCAAATGAGCATATTTTCCAGACAATTGCCAATATCAGGCATCTGGGGCTGGACAAGCTGATGGAGAAACAGGAGGAATCATAGATGGTAGCTGCATGGCAAAAATTATGGAAGCTGTTTTTAAAATATAAAGAGGTACTTTTGTATCTGATTTTTGGAGGCCTGACCACTCTTGTCAATTTTGTTGTTTATGCAGTTTGTGCCAGGGTCTTTTGCCTTGATACGCTGCAGGCAAATGCTTCCGCGCTGATTATCAGTATTTTATTTGCTTATATTACAAATAAAATATTTGTCTTTGAAAGCAAGACAGATACCGTGAAAGAAATATTCCGGGAATTTTTTTCTTTTCTTGCCTGCCGCCTGGGAACTGGGGCGCTGGATATGGCGTTTATGTATGTGTCCGTTGATATTCTGGGATTTTATGATATTTTGATGAAAATATTATCTAACGTGATTGTGATTATACTGAATTACATTTTTAGTAAGTTAGTTATATTTACAAAAAAATAGGTGTTAGCAGGATTTCTTTTTTCTTGCAAATAGGCGTATCTTATAGTAAAATTAAATGTAATGGCATATTACTATTCGCAGCTGGGTAAAAGTTTTTTATAGCTGTGGGATAGGGTAAGGGAAGGACAGGCGGATAATGGGCTGTTGGCTGAGATTTTACCAGAATGGAGGAGAGTATGGATACAAACATTTTATTGGAAAGTGGAACAAATGAATTAGAGATTTTAGAATTTGTAGTAAGTGGGAATTATTATGGAATCAATGTGGCAAAGATCCGGGAAATCGTGATATATAATGAATTAACGCCGATTCCAAATGCACATCCATTTGTAGAAGGGGCCTTTAGTACCAGGGGGGAGACGATTTCTATTGTAAATCTTGCGAGGTGCCTTGGGATGGAAGAGAGTACCAATCCAAGGACCGATATGTTTTTAATTACGAATTTTAATGAATGTAATACTGGATTCCATGTGCATGGGGTTGTTGGAATCCACAGGGTAAACTGGTCGGCGATTATCAAGCCGGATAGCATGGTAAACAGTGCAAGCTCAAGCGTGGCGACCGGTATTGTAAATTTTGATGGAAAACTTGTGATTTTGCTTGATTTTGAAAAAATTGTAGCTGATATTTCACCAGAGATTGGTATTAAGCTGTCTGATGTGGATAAGCTTGGCAAAAGGAAACAGTGTACTGCGCCGATTATCTATGCGGAGGATTCCCAGCTGCTTAGTAAGATGATTTTTGATGGATTAACAAAGGCTGGGTATATTAACCTGATACCGACAAATAATGGCCTGGAATTATGGGAAATTCTGCAAAGATATAAGGAAGAAGGCAATGTACTGGATAAGGTTGCCTGTGTTGTGACAGATATTGAGATGCCGCAGATGGATGGACACAGGCTGCTTCGGTTAATCCGGGCAGACCAGGAGTTAAAGGGGATTCCGGTTATTATATTCTCTTCTTTGATTAATGAAGAAATGAAGCGGAAGGGAGAACGCTTAGGGGCGGATGCGCAGCTTTCTAAAAATGAATTTGGCGAGTTTATTGAAAAATTGGATGAATTAATACTAAATATTGAAGAATCGATTTAATATTTTTACATAAGGAAAAAGGGCGTCACTATGTTACAGTGCAATTGCTTATAACATAAAAAGCAGATAACCAGACAGTTATCTGCTTTTCCTGTTTTAGGACAAAAGCCTGTCGCATTGGATTAATCCCCAGCCCTGCCGGGCATGGGAGTAACCAAGGTTTAGCGCGGCGTTCCGCATGCGGAGTTTTATTTCTTTATTTGTTAAAGAGGGGCATTGCTCTAAAAGGAGAGCGGCGCAGCCGCTTACAATTGGGGTTGACATGGAAGTTCCGGTCCGCGGAAGGTAAGCGGCGCCATTGTAAAAGTCTGGGGTATCCTTTAAGGGGCGCAGGGACGGCAGGCCCTGGCTGGCTGTCATCGGGTAACAGCTTACAATATTGGAACCTGGCGCAACAAGGTCAGGTTTTTTGATGCAGCTTTGTGTCGGCCCCCTTCCGGAGTAGTCCCTTCCAGCGCCTGCCTGGGTAATGTCAGAGGAACCGACGGTTATTATTTTACGGCTGTTGCCTGGAGCACCAATGGAGTAAGGGGAAGGCCCGTGGTTTCCGGCGGCGGTAAATACCGTAAGCCCGGCGCTCCACAGTGTGTCGACGCCCTGCACCAGAGGGGAAGATTCGTCAAAGTTTTTTCCACGGGTACTTCCAACAGATATATTGACAATACGGATATCATATTCCTGGTAATGTTTTAAGAGCCAGGAAATCCCGGCAAGTACATTTTCTGTATTGCCTTCCCCGCGCTGGTTTAATACTTTTATGACAACATAGTGGCAGCCAGGGGCAATCCCTTCAAAAAGGCCGTCACAGGATTTGCCGCTTCCGGCAAGGATTCCGGCAATATGGGTTCCATGCCCGTTATCATCATAATATTGCTTTTTGCCATAGATTGTATCTATAAAGTCCACCAGCCCTGTAGAGGAATGTTTGGGGAATAAGTCGGGATGGTATCCGATTCCTGTATCAAATATAGCGATGCCGATGCCCTTACCGGTTAAATGTTTCCGGCGTGCGTAATTCAGGTGGATAATTTGTGCTGCACGATTCATAAAAACTCCATTGAAAAAAGGAATTGTTACAATATATGAGATTCTTACAATTTATGTGACTTCTGGAAAAAAATGTGTTATAATAGTCCATACTTATGGTTAAAGGAATGAAGGGCAGGCCGTATTGGAATATTGCATGACAGATGTTCTTTCTAAAGAAAATATGGTAGATTGCAGGAAAGGGTGCAAAATATGAAAAAGTTGGGTTATCTGCTGTTTGCGTTTTTCTTTCTGATTGGCAGGATATTCCCGGTAAAGCAGAAAAAAGTGGTGCTGTTTAATGGGCATAATTCTGGTTTAAATGGAAATCTTTTGGAAATAAAGCGTGCGATGGAGCGGCAGCAGAGAGAACAGAACGTCCCAGAGGGCAGCAGGTTTTCCTTTTTATTTTTCTCAAAACGGGATTTGTTTTCTTTGGCGGGTCTGTTTGGAAAAATCAGGGGAGCTGTTTCATTTTTTGTAGTACTCCCAATTCATATGGCAACGGCGGGAAGGATTTTTTTAAATGATAATTTCCTTCCGTTTGGATATTGCCATCCATCAAAGAAAACGCAGATTGTCCAGCTTTGGCATGGAGCAGGCGCATTTAAAAGGTTTGGCCTTCCGGTTGAGGGGGACGAAAAGATAAAAAAGCAGGTGAAACGTGCAAATGCCCATATTACCCACTTGTTTATTACATCAAAACAGGTGCTTCCGTTTTACCAGGAGGCGTTTGGGATAAAAAAAGAACATATTTATGTAACAGGGATTCCAGTTACGGATGTGTATTTTAATGAGGAAAAGAAGAGGCGGGGCAGGGAAGAATTTTACAGGCAGTACCCACAGCTTCGGGGGAAAAAGATTTTGTTATACACGCCCACATTCCGCAATACAGAAGAAGAAAATATTGGCATCATGGAGCAGTTTGATGTGCAGAAAATTCACCAGGTTTTGGGCGGTTCCTGGGTTATTTTGGTTAAGCTTCATCCCAAATATCCTGTCAGCAATATTACAGAGAATAGTTTTTGCTATAACATGACAAACTATTCCCAAATAACCAGTCTTTATTTTGTTTCTGATTTGCTGATTACGGATTATTCTTCTACAATAGTAGAGTATGTTTTGCTTGACAAGCCAATCATTATGTATGCATACGATTTAAAGAAGTATGACAGGGGGTTTTACAGGGATTATGAAACAACTGTGCCAGGGCCTGTTGCACATAATGAGGAGGAATTGCTTGCTTTTTTACAGGATGGACAGAAAGAAGACCAGAAAAGACAAAATTTTGCCAGATTACAGTATGATGATAGAGACGGGGAGTCTGCAAAACGGATTTTATCCGTTTTGGACAGGTGATAATGAAAATCAGGGGTGCAGAAGGTGTTTAACAGCGGTTTATAGAAATGGAGTAGATGAGTATGCGTTTTACAAGGGGAAAGAAAATAATGTTAGCTGGTATAATAACAGGGGCGCTGCTGGCGGGTTTGTGCGGCAATGCAGCATATGACATTGCTGCGGTAAATGCCGGGGAGCAGGCGCCGCCATTGCCTTCAGAGGAGACGGCTGCGCCATTGCCAACGCCTGCAGGGTATCAGGATGTAGCAGGGATTCCGGTTACACCGGGGGCTATTTCTGTAAATGATTCATTGGCGATTGATGAAATGGCTTTTGTGGAGAATACGGCGACCTCTGTTACCCTTTCCTGGGTTTGCGGGGCGTTACAGGATGGGATTTATTATATTTACCGATATAACGAGGATTCGATGGAATATGAATATGTTGGCAGCAGCAGGGAGACGTCTTATGTCTGCAGTGGGCTGAAACCGGCAAAGAAATATTATTTTACAGTCTGTGCTTTTGATGAGGTAAATAAATTGCAGGGTAGGTATGCCTACCCGGTCGGGGCTTATACGAGGCCGAAAAAGGTACAGAATCTTTCTTTTATAGATAATAAGCAGAATACTATTGAATTGGAGTGGGACGCCGTACCGGGAGCAGATGGTTATATTATTTACCATGCAGAGGGTTCGGGCAATTTTGAGGAAGCAGGAAAGACAACAGAGACAACATTTTTAGACGAGGGGCTGCTTTCGGGTAAAAATTACCGGTATAAAGTCCGTGCTTATGTATTTTATAAAGACAACCGCAGCGCAGCATCTGAGATTGCGAAAATGACAACACTTCCTGCAAAGCCTGCCGTTATGGTAAAGGGAGGCGACAAAAAGGCCAGAATCAGTTGGAATGCAGTGACTGGGGCGGCAGGGTATTACCTGTACTGGTATAATGGGACGGAGTATCAGTATCTGGAGAAGCTGAAAGGGAAAAATAATACCGAATATCTTCATAAAGGGCTGGAAAATGGCGTTTATTCTCAGTATAAGGTGGAGGCATACCGTGTATTTAAAGAGACAGAATATAAAAGCGGGGCTTCCGATATGAGGAAAGATGTTTTATCAAAACAGGATACAGTTACAGCGCCAAAGCTTTTTAAGAATAAAAAGATTTTTAAGAAATCAAGCGCATATCTGCTGTGCAAGGAGTTTAAAAAGACAGTAAATTATGAGAAGAGTTTTGTGATTCCTGGTGTTTCAGGGACAGATGTAGATGGATTTTACAGCAAAAATATGTGCCCGCAGGGAATTACTTTTGCAAAGTCTTATCTGCTTCTTTCCTCTTATGACAGGAAGAAGGAGGAAAATTCTGTAGTTTATGTAATGGATAAACAGAGCAGGAAGCTGGTTATGACAATTGTGCTTCCGAATAAAACACATGCCGGCGGCCTTGCGTATGACGGGGAGAACTTGTGGGTGACGCAGACAGATACTGTCCGCTCGATACCATTTGATGGAATTGAAGATGCGCTTGCGGAAGGGAAGAAGGAATATCTGGCAAGCTATAATACGATATGCAAGCTGACGCATACAGCAGGTTCTCTGACATATTACAAAAAGAAACTTTGGGTGGCGTCTTATGATGAACTGGCATCTGGGTATCTTGGGGTATATTCCATTAACCAGAAAAGCAGCAGCCCGGAACTGGAGGAGATTGCAGTGACAAGAGTCCCATCCAGGGTGCAGGGCCTGACATTTGCAGATGGAGGGAAGCTGGTTTTGTCACGTTCCTGCCAGACAAATGCGGCGCAGCGCAGCTTTTTGCATGTGCTTGATATTTACAAACCTAACCTGAAAAAACTCTCAGATGGCATTATTACGCTGGGAAAGGTGAAAAAAACAGTGGATATGCCGTCTATGAATGAGGAAATAGCAGTAAGTGGAAAGTATTTATATGTCAATTTTGAGTCGGCAGCTTTTTCTACAGCAGTAAAACGGATGGACCGTGTTTGTGCGTTGAAAGTTTCGTCGATTGTATCATGGGAGAAGGATAAGAAATTAAAAACAAGCAGCTTGAAAAAGCTGGAAAATCCAGGGCTTTTTAATGGTTTATGGAAGATTCCCGGACAGGAGTGAGGGTGGATATGAAAGACCAATTTCAATTGATAGAAAATGGGATTGAAGAAAATATAGGGCTGCTGCACCTTCATGCGGAAGGAATTTTAACGCATCCGGTTGCGAATAACAGGCTTCGCATTTTAGCTGTCTTTTCCTGTCGTGATAAAATGCGGCGTTTTCCAATGGAGGCGGATTGTATCACGTTAAAAGGCATTTCCTTTTTTTCTGTCCGTGCGGACATAAGCCTGCCGGATATATTTTACCATTATTCAGAGGAAGACGCTGTGCATAAGGCTGAAGTTGCTTTTGAGTATTGTGATGCAAAAGGGAACTGGCATGTTTTACCAAAATCCCTTACGTTAGAAGGGCGGCATTTCCTGCCGCAGTGCCAAAAGAGCTCTTTTTGGTATGGCATTTATAGAAAGGCAGCGTATTTGTTTTGCACGCTGCTTTTGCCTGTATGGCTGCTTGACGGGTGGTTTGCAGCAAAAGGGTATAAAAAGTCGCCATACCTGGAGGCAGGGGAAAGAGGGAAAAAGGCAGCTTTTTACCATGCGCATGGGCTGGTAAAGCAAATCACAGGCTATGGCTACAGCGTGAGGGAAAGAAAGACAGCGTATTTTGCAAAACAATATAAAAAAGCATGTAAAAAAAGAAAGGAAGCAGGTAATCTTCTTTTTTTGTCGGAAAGGGAACTGGAAACAGGGGGGAATCTTGATTTAGTCAGGTCTTATCTTCAGGAAAAAGGGGAAAGCTTTGATGAATTTATTGATACACGGCCGGTACATAAGCTGCCAAATTCCGGTATTAAACGTTCGGCAAAGCTTGCCGCGGCTGCCAGTGTAATCGTTTTGGAAGATTTTTATCCGCAGCTCCATGCGCTGGATTTGCGGGAAGGGACAAGCGTAGTACAGCTTTGGCATGCCTGCGGCGCCTTTAAAATGTTTGGGCTTTCTGATATTGGGAAGGTCAGCCATTTGGGGCAGGACACAAAAAACCACAGGAATTATTCTGCTGCAATTGTCAGCAGTGAGGCTATGGTTCCGTTTTACAGCGAGGCATTTGGGGTTGCTGCAGAATCTGTTATGCCGCTTGGCGTGCCAAGGACAGATATTTTTTTTGGACAGGAATACAGCAGGAATGTCAGGGAACGGCTTTATGGGACATATCCTGGGCTTGCAGGAAAACAGGTAGTTTTGTTTGCCCCAACGTTCCGGGGAGGCGGGAATAAAGATGCATATTACCCATGGGAACGTTTTTTAGTGGATGCATTTGTGGAGGCGCTTCCAGAAGATTCTGTCCTTGTGGTAAAGAACCATCCGTTTGTAAAACAGAAGTTTTGCTGTAAAGAGGAAAATAAGGGGCGTGTCCTGGATTTGACAGGCCAGGAAAATATTAATGATATCCTGTTTATTACATCGCTTTTGATTACAGATTACAGTTCCTGTATTTTTGAAGCGTCGCTTCTTGCAGTTCCAATGCTCTTTTATGTGTTTGATTTGGAAGAATATGTAAAGTCACGCGACATTTATTTTGATTTTGCTTCTTTTGCTCCGGGAAAACAGGTAAAAAGTTTTGAAGAGCTGAAGGAAGAAGCAGGGAAGATTTTATCGGTATCTAAACTTGGCGGGGAAGAAATATTGGAAAATGAAGAAGGGCAGGAAGAGGGCTGGCAGGAGGCTGAGGAATCAGAAGAGAAGCGGAAGGAGTTTTGCAGTTATTTTCTGGGAAGTCTGGATGGGCATTCTACAGAGCGTGTATCAGAAATGATATTATCCCTTCTGCACAATGATGGGAAAGGGGCGGTAGATTAGATGGGGCAGTTTGAATCCTATAAAAAAGAGTTAAAGGCTCTTGAAAATGGGAAGGGTAAATATGTGTGGGATGAACTGGAGGAGCTGATTACGGATGATTTTGAAGAGGGAAAGCTTACCTCAGAAGAATTTGACTTGTTGATGCGGCAGTTGATGGATATGGACTGCCTGTAGTTTATGGGAAAAGAGGGGAGATATTGGAGAAGAGAACACCGGAAGAGGAATTAGAGTACCGCAGGTATCTTAGAAAGCGGATACGCATGAGGAAGCGCAGGCGCAAAGTAATGATTGCGCGGGCTGTGGTGGCGGTTGTAGGGCTGGCGCTGGTATTTATCATTTTTTATGGAATCGGAAAGCTTACAGGCCCGATTTTTTCTGCAAAGACAGAGCCAAAGATTACAAAAGAGCCAAAGGCTACTCCTTTTACGGTAAATGTGCCGGAAGGGTATGAAGATGTATATGATAAATTAAATGGTATGCGGGAAGAATATCCAAAGATAGAAGATATTTTGATGAATATGGGGAAATATCCTATAGAACTTTTGGAGTTATTGGCAGGCAATCCTGAAACGCTTGATTTTGCCAGCGATTATATGATGCATATTGATGATGAAAAAGCTGCCGGGGAGATAACGGAAGCCGAGTTAGGGGAACAGTCGCCGCCGCTTTTGCTGCAGTGGGATAAACGGTGGGGTTATGTAAGGTATGGAAATAATATGATTGCAATTAACGGCTGTGGGCCTACTTGTATGTCAATGGTCTATACCGGGCTGACAAAAGATCTTTCTAAAAATCCCGCAGAGATTGCAGGTTTTTGCATTGAAAATGATTATTATGCAGATGAATATGGGACTTCCTGGTCGCTGATGTTGGAAGGCGCTAAAAAGCTGGGTCTGAATGCTGAAAAAATTGGGATTGGGCAGCAGGCAATCCAGGAAAAACTGGAGGGCGGATGCCTGGTGATCTGCAGCATGGCGCCAGGGGATTTTACAGAGACCGGCCATTTTATTGTGCTCCGCGGCATCACCCCTAAGGGGAAACTGTTGGTAAATGACCCAAACAGCACATCCCGTTCCCAAAAGAAATGGAAGTTTGATACGGTTTTAAAGCAGGTAAAAGCGGCATGGGCATATTCTTATACCCAGTAACTATGTATATAAAATTTTAGACAGTTTCTTTACATAACATGATTACACAAGATGGAGGCAGCCTATGGAAGATAAGCCAAATACAGAGCAGGACATAAGGATTGATAATGGGGAGCTGGCAACCAGCATGATTCCGGAAGATTTTACAGAACCGGAAATACTATACCAGAAGTTAATCCGTATGGTAAAACAGTACCATCCGTCACAGGACGTCCATTTAATTGAAAAAGCTTATAAAATTGCATATCAGGCACATGAAGGGCAGTGCAGGAAATCCGGGGAGCCTTATATTATCCATCCGGTCTGTGTCTGTATTATCCTGGCGGAGCTGGAACTGGATAAGGAAACGATTGTAGCGGGGATGCTCCATGATGTTGTAGAAGATACTGTTATGACAAGCGAGGAGATCGCAGAGGAGTTCAGTGATGAGGTTGCGCTTCTGGTAGATGGCGTAACAAAGCTGACACAGATTAATTATGTGGCGGATAAAGTGGAAGTGCAGGCGGAAAACCTTCGGAAGATGTTTTTGGCAATGGCAAAGGATATCCGTGTGATTATGATTAAACTTGCGGACCGCCTTCATAATATGCGTACTTTAAAATATATGAAACCGGAAAAACAGAGGGAAAAATCAACAGAAACAATGGATATTTATGCGCCGATTGCCGACCGGCTGGGAATTTCCAAAGTGAAGGTAGAGCTGGATGATTTGTCTTTTATGTATCTGGAGCCGGATATGTACCGGGAGCTGACAGAAAAAATTGCGCTTGGCAAGGTGCAGAGGGAAGAGTTTATAAAGGGGGTTGTGGCAGAAGTACGCTTCCATATTGAAGAGGAGGGCATTGATGCAACGATAGATGGGCGGGCAAAGCATTATTTCAGTATCTATAAAAAGATGGTGACGCAGGGGAAAACGCTGGAACAGATTTATGATTTATTTGCTATCCGTATTATTGTGGATACGGAAAGGGACTGTTATACGGCGCTTGGTGTAATCCATGAAATATATAAGCCGATTCCCGGGCGGTTTAAGGATTATATTGCCATGCCGAAACCAAATAATTACCAGTCGCTCCACACGACGTTAATTGGGCCGCAGGGGCAGCCCTTTGAAATACAGATTAGGACATATGAGATGCACCGGACAGCGGAATATGGTATTGCGGCACACTGGAAATATAAGGAAAACCAGTCGGGCAAAAATTCGTCGGACAGTGAGGAAGAAAAGCTTGCATGGCTGCGCCGGATTTTAGAGTGGCAGCGTGATATGTCAGATAATAAAGAGTTCCTAAAATTGTTAAAGAGTGATTTGGATTTATTTTCTGACCAGGTGTATTGTTTTACAAAAGATGGCGATGTAAAAAATTTGCCCGCGGGTTCTACGCCTATTGATTTTGCCTATGCGGTGCATAGCGCCGTGGGAAATAAAATGGTGGGTGCAAGGGTAAATGGGAATCTTGTAACGATTGACTATGAGATTCAAAATGGCGACAGGATAGAAATTATTACTTCGCAAAATTCCAGGGGACCAAGCCGTGACTGGCTTTCTATCGTTAAGAGCACACAGGCGAAAAATAAAATTAACCAATGGTTCCGTACGGAATTTAAGGAAGAAAATATTGTGCGGGGGAAGGAAATCCTGGCAAATTATTGTAAAGCGCAGGGGATTCCGCTTTCTGATCTTTTAAAACCAGAATATATGGAAATATGCATGAAAAAATATGGGTTTCGTGACTGGGTATCTGTTTTGGCGGCGATTGGGCACGGAGGGCTGAAAGAGGGGCAGGTTGCCAATAAGCTTCAGGATGCATACCGTAAAAAGAACCCATCCTATGCAACAGATGAAGAGATTTTAGAGGCGGTTAATGGAAAGAAAAAGGCTCAGGGGAGTTCTGCGTCTAAACTTGCTTCTGTAAAGTCTAAAAGCGGTATTGTCGTTGCAGGGATTGATGATGTTTCTGTGCGTTTTTCCAAGTGCTGCAGCCCTGTGCCAGGGGATGAAATTATTGGTTTTGTTACAAGAGGCCGCGGTGTATCTATCCACCGCACAGATTGTGTTAATATGATGAATTTATCCGACCAGGACCGAATGCGGATTATTGAGGCGGAATGGGAAATGCCTTCTGACGGGAAAGACAATGAGCTTTATGATACAGAGATTATTATTTATGCATATGACCGCCTGGGAATCCTGTTAGAGATTACTATGGTATTTACGGAAAATAAGATTGATGTAAAGTCCGTGAACAGCCGTACAAGTAAGCAGGGGATTGCAACGATAAATATGGGGTTTGCAATCCACAGTGTAGAGGAACTTGACAATCTGACAAAGAAGCTCCGCCAGATTGAAGGGGTTAAGGATATACAGAGGACACAGTCGTAGATTGGTCCTGTAAATAATGGAAGGTTTTAGAAAGCCAGGGAGGAATGAGAATATAATGGGAAAATTGAAATGTGATTTCCGGGTGGTAGGTCCGGTACAGACGAATTGCTATTTTTTAAGTGATGAAGAAACAAAGGAATGTGTGGTAATTGATCCAGGCGCAGAGGCAGGAAACCTGCTTTCTTATATTGAAAAAAAGGGACTTCATGTTACGGCGGTTCTATTAACACATGGTCATTTTGACCATATACTGGCAGTGGATTCCTTAAAAAATGCCTTGAATGTTCCGGTATATGCTGCGGAAGCAGAAAAAGAAGTTCTTTTAGATGCGGATATTAATTTGTCAATACAGATGGGGGCTTCTGTTACGGTAGAGGCAGATAAATGGCTGCAGGATGGGGAACAGCTTGAGATTCTGGGACAGGAGATGCGTTGTATCCTGACCCCGGGGCATACTTCCGGGGGGATGTGTTTTTATTTTCCGAAGGCAGGCATCCTTTTTTCGGGGGATACCCTGTTTCAGGAGTCTGTTGGAAGAACCGATTTTCCGACAGGAAGCATGGGGACGTTAATCCGTTCTGTCCGTGAGAAGCTTTTTGTGCTCCCAAAGGCAGTGCGTGTGTATCCGGGGCATGGGATGATGACTTCGATTGAAAATGAGGCGATGTATAATCCATATGCGGCAGTTTAGAGTGTGTTTACAAGGAAATGATGCTTAAATGATATCTATAGTATTATCAGAACGTGATTTTGATTATGAGCTGCAGGCGTTGGCAAGCAGCTTTTTCCCGGGACAAAAAGTCTGTGTACTGGAAGAGGGGCAGGGAAAAGAACCGGGCAGGGAACGGCTGCGGCAGGTTTTGGAGGAGGCTTCTGCCTGCATTGGGGTTTATCTGGGAATAGAGCACATAGCAGTCTCTGTCCTTTTTAAGACGGACTGCCAGGGGCATGGCAGGGAAGATATGGCGGGAGAGAGATCCGGCCATTTAAATGGGGAGTATTGGAGACAGGCAGAGAAAGAGGTAACAGGGGGGAAAGATTGGCATAAGCATCAGGATAAAACAGCCCATCCTTATCGGACATATTATAAAAATGAACTAAAACGCCTTCTTTTTTTGATGCTTCGCGAGATACCTGAAGAATTTCTGCCGGAAGGGATAATAAAACGGATACCAGATTGGGGGACAATGACAGGGGTGCGCCCTACAAAGATTCCAATGAATGAATTGTTACAGGGAAAGAGCGTAGAACAGGTAAGACAGTCTTTAAAAAAATGGTATTGCTGTAAGGAGGAAAAACAGGAGCTTTGCCTGGAAATTGCCCTGCGGGAAGCCGGACTTTTAAGGCAGGTTAATTTTGAAGAGGGTTACAGTTTGTACATAGGGATTCCGTTTTGCCCTACTACCTGCTTATATTGCTCTTTCCCTTCGTATCCTTATGATAAATTCTGCCATTTGGCAGATAGTTACCTGAAGGCCCTGAAAAAGGAGCTTGCTTTTGTGGCAGAGCGGTGCAGGGGGCGCAGGCTTACAAGTATTTATATCGGCGGAGGTACGCCGACAGCCCTGGAGGCAGGGCAGCTGGAGGAATTGCTTTGCTGTGTCAGGAGATGTTTTCCAGAAGGAGAGTTTTGTGAATTTACAGTAGAGGCGGGAAGGCCGGACAGCATAACAGAGGAAAAGCTGAAAGTCTTAGCCAGTCATCGGGTTGGGCGGATTTCTGTCAATCCACAGACAATGCAGCAAAGGACGCTGGATTTAATTGGGCGGAAGCATACAGTTGCTGATACAGTCCGTGCGTTCTGTATGGCGAGGGAAATGGGATTTTCTAATATTAACATGGATTTGATTGTTGGCCTTCCTGGTGAGACAGCAATGGATTTTGAGGATACGCTGAACCAGGTAAGGAAGTTAGGACCGGACAGTGTGACCGTACATTCCCTTGTGATAAAAAGGGCTTCCCGTTTGCGGAGCGTTTTAGAAGAAGGAGGAAATCCATTAGAAAGGGAATCTGCGCGGGAACGGCAGATGGAACAGATGCTTGCTCTTTCGCGGCAGTTTGCAAGTGAGGAGGCATATGCCCCATATTATATGTACCGCCAGAAAAATTCGGCAGGGCATTTTGGAAGCTCTGGCCAGGAAAATATTGGTTATGCCAGAAAAGGGAAGGAATGTCTGTATAATATCCTAATTATGGAGGAGATGCAGACAATTATGGCGGCAGGGGCGGGGGCTTCTACAAAGCTGTACAATCCAGAAAAAAAGATTGTCAGCCGCGTGGAAAATGTAAAAAGTATAACAGATTATATAAGCCGTATTGATGAAATGCTTAGCAGGAAAGAAAAAATGTGTTTTCAAACATGATTTGGTTCCTAACTTTCAGGGAGGTTTGTATGGATGGAAAATTATATGCGCAATGTGATGGAATTGAAAAAGATTCCTTTTTACCTTCGGGAAGCAGTCTGCGAGGAAATGTGTCATGGGATTGAGGTAAGCAACCTGGCTGTTTTTATTGCAAAAGAGCTTGGGGAATCAGAAGAGTTCTGCCGCCAGATTGAACTTGCCGGCGTGCTGCATGATATCGGAAAACTCAAGCTGACAAAATATTTGTATGCAGAAGATGGGCTGTTAGTCGAACAGATGAAATATGTGCGGCAGCATTCCGCCCAAAGTTATCAGATAGCATTGAAAGCCGGGTATGGGGATGAAATTGGAAAGGCAGTATACCACCATCATGAAAATTATAATGGCACAGGTTATCCGGATAATCTCCGTGGCAGTATGATACCGTGGATGGCAAGAGTCCTGCGTGTCTGTGATGTGTTTATCGCGCTGACTTCAGATAGAAGTTACCGTGATGCATTTGATGCAAAAGCAGCGTTAGAAATTATGATTGATGAAGTCTCTGATTATGATATGGAAGTATTTTTGGCTTTCCAGCGGGTTATCCATAGTGATATCCTGGGGCAGGGGATGGAGCAGATAAAGCAGGTAAGGAGCAGCCAGCAGCTCAAGCCCTTGCAGCTGTTTGAGGAAGAAATCAAATGGCTTGTTTGAAGGGTTGTGCCTTGATTTCTGGTTTCATTCGTTGTATGATAGGAAAATATGAACAGTTCTTGAGTTTATGGAATGGAGGATAAAATGGCTGAGTCAATGAAAGGGTTAAAGCGCACCTGCAGGTGCGCAGAGTTAAGTGAAGCAAATGAGGGACAGGAAGTAACGGTGATGGGCTGGGTACAGAAGCAGCGCAATAAGGGGGGGATAATTTTTGTAGATGTCCGCGACCGGTCCGGGATTATACAGGTGATTTTTGAAGAGGGGGAGATTGATGCAGAAGGGTTTGCCAAGGCAGAAAAGCTTAGGAGTGAATTTGTGGTAGCGGTAAATGGCACCGTGGCAAAACGTTCCGGCGCGGTAAATGAAAACCTTGATACAGGTGCGATTGAACTGCGCGCAAAGGAAATACGTGTGCTTTCTGAGTCAGAGACGCCTCCGTTTCCAATTGAGGCGGATAGCAAGACAAAAGAAGAGCTTCGTCTGAAATACCGTTTCCTGGATTTGCGCCGCCCGGATCTGCAGGAAAACCTGATGATGCGAAGCAGAGTTACTACATTGGTCCGCCAGTTTCTTACAGAAGAGGGCTTTTTGGAGATTGAAACGCCAATGCTGACAAAGAGTACGCCGGAAGGGGCAAGGGATTATCTGGTGCCAAGCCGTGTGCATCCGGGTACATTTTATGCGCTTCCACAGTCCCCGCAGCTTTTTAAGCAGCTTTTAATGTGCTCCGGTTATGATAGGTATTTCCAGATTGCGCGTTGTTTCCGTGATGAAGACCTCCGGGCAGACAGGCAGCCGGAGTTTACACAGATAGATATGGAACTTTCTTTTGTAGATGAAGAAGATGTGATAGATGTAAATGAACGTTTATTACAAAAGCTTTTTAAGGAAATTTTAGATGTAGAGATTTCTTTACCAATCCAGCGCATGACATGGCAGGAGGCTATGGACCGTTTTGGTTCTGATAAGCCTGATTTGCGTTTTGGGATGGAACTTTGTGATGTTTCTGAGATTGTTAAGGGCTGTGGATTTGGCGTCTTTACCAGCGCATTGGAAAATGGCGGATCTGTCCGTGGGCTCAATGCAAAAGGCCAGGGGAATATGCCGCGCAAGAAGATTGATGCTTTGGTAAAGTTTGCAAAGGAGTATGGCGCGAAAGGGCTTGCTTATCTGGCAGTGAATGAGGACGGCACGTATAAGTCTTCTTTTTCTAAGTTTATGGAAGAGGATGAGATGGCACAGTTGGTTTCTGCAATGAAAGCGGAGGCAGGGGATCTTCTTTTCTTTGCCGCTGATGTGAATAAAGTGGTTTATGACGTGCTTGGAAACCTGCGTCTTGAGATAGCGCGGAATCTGGATTTGTTAAAGAAAGAGGAATATAAGTTTGTCTGGGTTACAGAGTTTCCGGAATTTGAGTATTCAGAGGAACAGGAGCGCTATGTTGCGATGCATCATCCATTTACGATGCCAATGGAGGAGGATATTCCCCTGCTAAAGACAAATCCAGAGAAGGTGCGTGCAAGGGCGTATGATATTGTATTGAATGGTACAGAACTTGGAGGGGGTTCTATCCGTATCCATCAGAATGATGTACAGGAGGCAATGTTTGAAGCCCTTGGTTTTACGAAGGAAAAGGCAAATGAGCAGTTTGGGTTTTTATTGGAGGCATTCAAGTATGGCGTACCGCCGCATGCAGGACTTGCTTATGGGCTGGACCGCCTGGTTATGCTGATGGCAAAGCAGGACAGCATCCGTGACGTCATTGCCTTTCCAAAGGTTAAAGATGCTTCCTGCCTTATGACAGATGCGCCAAATGTGGTAGATGGAAAACAGTTGGAAGAACTATGCCTGGAGGTTTCTGCAGCACAGGAAGTAACAGAATAAGGAACTGTTAAGAAATTAATTCTTAACAGTTCCTAACAGGGTTTGGAAGGATGAAAAAGGAAACATATGAATTGATTTTTCAGAAGGTACAGATACTGCCGGGCGGAGTCCGGATAGTACAGGCTGTTGGGAAGGTTTTGACGTATACTGCTGCTTTGGTTTACCTTATGGCAGTTGGCAGGAAGGTTTATTGCCGTGAGAAAGAGGCGGCAGCTCTATTGACAGCAGTACCGGCTGTTTCTTTTCTGCTGGTATCTGCTTTCCGTAAATATTATAATGCAAAGCGGCCTTATGAACTATATGGCTTTGTGCCATTGATAAAAAAAGAGACAAAAGGGAAATCTTTTCCAAGCCGCCATGTTTTTTCAATATTTGTAATAGGCAGTTCAGTGATTTGGTTTTATCCGGCGGCTGGCGCCTTGGTCTGCCTGTCTGGCTGCCTGCTTGCGGCAATCCGTGTTGTGACAGGGGTACATTTTCCAAAAGATGTGTTGGCTGGGGCACTGGCTGGTATTTTGTGTGGGTGTATTGCAGGGGAATTGTATTATCTGCTGGTTTAATAGGACTTGCCAGGGCTATAGTCACATATTTGCTAATGTTATAGTTTCCCAACAGCAGTAAATTTGCACAAAGATAGTGCTGTTTTTGAAACATATGTAACAAAAATAGGTTTATATGTCTTTGGGTGATAGACTTTGGCCTGTTGGTGTGATATACTGAGTGTTAAGGAACTGTTCAAATTAATTATTGACAGCTCTAAGGGAGAGTATATTTTACTATTGCTAATGGGAGGCGGGAAACATGGATAAAGAGACAAAAATGTTTTTTCAGCAGATAATTGGAAAACTGGATAAAATAGACAACAGGATTGGTAAAGTGGAGCAAAGGCTTGACAGGGTAGAGCAAAGACTTGACAAAGTGGAGCAAAGGCTTGACAAGGTGGAGCAAAGGCTTGACAAGGTGGAGCAAAGGCTTGGTAAAGTGGAAAAGCGGCTTGACAAATTAGAGTATAGGATGGATATCCTTGAAGTGAAACAGGAAAGGCTGAAAGACCAGTTGGAAGAAATACAGATTTCCCAAAAGATGTTTATTAGGACGGCAAAGAAAAAATTTGTTAGACTGCAGGATGGAATGGACACAATTGAAGAAATTTTAAAGATAAATGAGTTGATTCCAAAATAAGTACTGTAGAAAAATAAGTGATGCAGGATATTATTTTGAGAGTGCAGCATAGAAAACATATTTGCAGCGGACTGTGGTGAGTTTTTTATGTCATAGGAAATTGCGCTGTAATGTAGTGGTGTGCTTTTTTATTTTATAGGAAACTTCGCCGATTTGAGTGTGAAGAACGCTGATTTTGCGTTCTTCTTAGGTGCTGTTCCAGCACCTTTGCGACTGTAGCTTTGCCTGGCGAGGTGTTTTCGAGCCTGGCAAAACTTCGCACCTTTTTTATTCGGTAGAACTCTATACATGAAAAATGAAGAAAGGAAGAAGATACAGGCATTTTGTATTTGTGCCTGTTCCTCAAAGGAAAATGCAGGCATTTTCCTTTGAGGCTGGTATTAAGTTATGGCAGAAATGTATAATCACCATACGGTGGAGAAAAAGTGGCAGAAAATTTGGGATGAGGAAAAGGCGTTTAAAACAGAGAATGATTATACAAAGCCAAAGTTTTATGCTTTGGTTGAATTTCCATATCCATCAGGGCAGGGGCTGCATGTAGGCCATCCAAGGCCGTATACGGCGTTAGATATCGTTGCGCGCAAACGCAGGATGCAGGGATATAATGTACTTTATCCAATGGGGTGGGATGCATTTGGGCTTCCTACAGAAAATTATGCGATTCAAAACCAGGTTCATCCCAAAACGGTTACAGAGCATAATGTAGCACATTTTAAGAACCAGCTTCATTCTTTGGGATATTCTTTCGATTGGGACAGGGAGGTTAATACAACAGATCCGGAATATTACAAATGGACACAGTGGATTTTTTTGAAGCTGTTTAAGGAAGGGCTTGCATACAAAAAGGAGATGCCAATTAACTGGTGTACTTCCTGTAAAGTCGGCCTGGCAAACGAAGAGGTAGTAAACGGTGTATGTGAGCGCTGCGGCTCGCCAGTTGTCCGTAAAGTAAAAAGTGAGTGGATGCTTAAAATCACAAATTATGCAGACAAGCTTTTAGATGGCTTGAATGATGTTGACTATATTGAACGCGTAAAGGTGTCCCAGAAAAATTGGATTGGGCGTTCGGAAGGGGCAGAAGTTGACTTTTCTATAGACGGGAAAGAAGATAAGCTCCGTGTATACACAACCAGGCCGGACACATTGTTTGGCGCAACGTATATGGTGGTTTCTCCAGAGCATCCGATTATTGATAAATATCGGGAGGAAATTAAGAATTGGGAAGCAATTGAAGAATACCGCGAAATGGCTGCTAAGAAGTCTGATTTTGAGCGTACAGAGCTGGCAAAGGATAAAACTGGCGTAGTATTGGAGGGCTTATTAGCAATTAACCCAATTAATGATACAAAGATACCAATCTGGATTTCGGATTATGTATTGATGACATATGGTACAGGAGCAATTATGGCGGTTCCGGCACATGATGAACGTGACTGGGAATTTGCAAAGAAGTTTGGGCTTCCTTTGGTTCAGGTGGTAGAAGGGAAAGAAGGGCCCGTAAATATAGATGAGGCGGCATTTACGGATGTAGCAACGGGTCAAATGATTAATTCCGGATTTTTAACCGGCCTTAGTGTAGAAGAGGCAAAGGAAAAAGTAAAAGATTTTCTGGTGGAAAAGGGGATCGGATGTCGTAAAATAAACTATAAGTTACGCGACTGGGTGTTCTCAAGGCAGCGTTATTGGGGAGAACCAATTCCGATTGTCCATTGTGAAAAATGTGGTTATGTGCCTTTAGACGAATCAGAGCTTCCACTGCTGCTTCCAGAGGTAGACAGTTATATGCCGACAGATAATGGGGAATCGCCTCTTGCCGCTATGACAGATTGGGTAAACACCACTTGCCCATGCTGCAAAGGCCCTGCAAAGCGTGAGACAGACACTATGCCGCAATGGGCAGGTTCTTCCTGGTATTTCCTGCGTTATACAGACCCGAAAAATACAGAAGCGCTTGCCGGAAAAGAAGCTCTGGAATATTGGCTGCCGGTTGATTGGTATAATGGAGGTATGGAACATACAACGCTCCATCTTCTGTATTCCCGTTTCTGGCATAAGTTCCTATACGACCAAAAGGTTGTACCAACATCAGAGCCATACCAGAAACGTACTTCCCATGGTATGATTCTTGGTGAGAATGGTGAAAAAATGAGTAAATCGCGTGGAAATGTCGTTAATCCGGATGATATTGTGCGCGATTATGGGGCAGATACGCTCCGCACTTATGAAATGTTTATAGGTGCATTTGATTTAAGCGCTTCTTGGTCAGACGACGGGGTAAAGGGCTGCCGCCGCTTCCTTGACAGGGTATGGAAATTGCAGACAATCCTGGCAGAAGGGGATGAGTATTCCAAGGATATGGAAACAAAAATGCACCAGACAATAAAAAAGGTGAGCAGCGATTTTGAAAATTTAAAGTTTAATACAGCAATTGCTGCAATGATGGCGTTAATTAATGAGTTTTATAAAAAGAATTCTGTTACAAAGGGTGAATATAAAACACTGATTACGCTGCTGAACCCGGTAGCGCCTCATATAACAGAAGAAATATGGGGCATCCTTGGGCAGGAAGGGAGATTATACCAGCAGTCCTGGCCGGAGTTTGATGAGGCAAAGACTGTGGAGTCAACCATAGAAATTGCGGTTCAAATTAATGGGAAAACGAAGACAACACTTTCGATTGGTAAAGAGGATCCCAAAGACCAGGTTCTGGCAGAGGCGAAAAAAGCATTGGGAGATAAATTGTCTGGTACTGTGGTAAAAGAAATTTATGTGCCAGGCCGGATTGTAAATATTGTGCAAAAATAATTGACAATTATTTCCTAAATTGTTATACTCTCTTCATAGCATTGAGGGAGTAGTTAGCGCAAAGAACTGAATGGAGTACCAGATAATCAGTTCTGTGTGTGGTTAAGCCAACAAACCCGGCCGGAAGGTCTGGCTTATTCTTAAATAACAAGACTCATGCACAGTTTTTGCTGTGCTTGGGGATGAAAGGCAGGTGCAGCATTGCACCTGTCTATTTTGTTTAGAAAAAGCTGTGATATTTAATAGTAGGAGAAATATTTACAATTTAAAGGAATGAAACTATTTAAATATGGCATAGTTTTAATTAGAAATGACAGGTGTGGTAATAACCTACAGTTTACTTATAAAAGAATGGAGGAAAGTCTATGGAGTATGTATTATTGGTGGTTGGTTTTATATTGTTGATTAAAGGGGCGGATTTTTTTGTAGAAGGAAGTTCAAGTGTGGCAAAGATGCTGCGGGTACCTTCTATGATTATCGGATTGACGATTGTTGCAATGGGAACAAGCCTGCCAGAGTGTTCTGTAAGTGTGAGTGCATCCCTAGTGGGGAAAAATGAATTGGCAATTAGTAATGCAGTTGGATCTAATATTTTTAACTTAATGGTAGTCTGCGGGTTCTGTGCGCTGTTTTGCCCTTTGGCCGTACAGGCGTCTACCTTGAAAAAGGAATTTCCATTTTCTGTTGCAGTAGCTTTGCTGCTTTTGGCATTTGGGAGTACGGGAATGTTAGTAGGGCATTTGGAAGGGATTGTTCTGCTGGCGCTTTTTGCGGTCTTTATTTTCTGGATGGTGCAGTCTGCTTTGAAAGCAAGAAAAGAAAATTTAGATGCAGGGGAGGACTATGAAATTCTTCCAGTCTGGAAATGTGCTCTTTTTATTGTATTAGGGATGGCTGCAATTATAATAGGCGGCAATCTTGTTGTAGATTCCGCTTCACAGATTGCCTCTAATTTTGGCATGACAGATAATTTGATTGGGCTTACCATTGTAGCATGTGGAACCAGCCTGCCAGAACTTGTGACGTCTGTTGTAGCAGCAAAAAAGAATGAAGTGGATATGGCGCTTGGGAATGTAATTGGTTCCAATATTTTTAATATCCTGTTTGTTTTGGGGATTGCAACGGCGATTTCCCCAATTACGTTTATTCAGGAAAATATGGTAGATATTATAATTTTAGCAGTGATGAGCCTTTTGGTTTGGTGGTTCGCCTGGAGCCGGAAAAAAATTGTCCGCTGGGAAGGGGCAGTAATGCTTCTTTTGTATGCAGGATATTTAGGGTATATCATTAACCGTTAAATTAATAACGCAGTTCCTTAGTGCTGGATAGGAACAATTTTAGCACTCGATTACATTGAGTGCTAAAATTTTGCTTGACTTTTTTGGAAAAGCGTATTAAACTATGTTCTAAAAGATTGCTAGCACTCGATTCTCTTGAGTGCCAGTACTAAGTGATAGAAGAAATACTGAAAAAGATTGGAGAGATGATGATGCAGAACAGGACAGGTAGTTTATCAATTGAATCTGAAAATATGTTTCCTATAATTAAGAAATGGCTTTATTCAGACCATGATATTTTTGTACGCGAGTTAATTTCAAATGGCTGCGATGCGATTACAAAATTAAAAAAGCTTGATGTAATGGGGGAGTATACGCTTCCGGACGACTATAAAGCAGAAATCCAGGTTGTTGTGAACCCAGAGGAAAAGACAATTTCCTTTACAGATACCGGAATTGGGATGACAGAGGAGGAAGTAGGCGAGTATATTAACCAGGTGGCTTTTTCGGGTGCAACAGATTTCCTTGAGAAATATAAGGATAAAACAAATGAAGAGCAGATTATTGGCCATTTTGGACTTGGATTTTATTCTGCGTTTATGGTTGCCGATACAGTGACAATTGATACGCTGTCATGGCAGGACGGGGCGCAGGCAGTCCATTGGGAGTCAGAAGGCGGGATTAATTATGAGATGTCTGACAGTTCAAGGGACAGCGTTGGAACGACAATCACATTGTACCTGTCGGAGGACAGCCTGGAGTTTGCCAATGAATACCGCATCCGTGAGATTTTAAATAAATATTGTTCTTTTATGCCGGTTAAGATATTTTTATCAAAGGCAAATGCAGAACAGGAATTTGAGACAGTTGATGCAGCAGATGTGCGTGAGGATGATGTTGTTGTAGAGAATTTTGTAGAAGAAGCCAAGACAGAAGAGCGGGAAAATGAGAATGGTGAAAAAGAAGTTGTAGAGATATCCCCTCGTAAAGAAAAGGCGAAGATAAATAAGCGCCCTGTGTCCATAAGTGATACAAACCCGCTTTGGATGAAGCATCCAAATGACTGCACAGAAGAGGAGTATAAAGATTTTTACCGGAAGGTATTTAATGACTATAAGGAACCGCTTTTCTGGATTCATCTGAATATGGATTATCCGTTTAACTTAAAGGGTATTCTGTATTTCCCTAAAGTAAATACAGAATATGATAATTTGGAAGGCGTAATAAAACTTTATAATAACCAGGTATTTATTGCGGATAATATTAAAGAAGTTATCCCTGAGTTCTTAATGCTCTTAAAGGGTGTAATTGACTGTCCTGACTTGCCTTTGAATGTTTCAAGGAGCGCTTTACAGAATGATGGCTTTGTAAAAAAGATTTCTGATTATATTACGAAAAAGGTAGCGGATAAGCTGTCTGGGATGTATAAGGTAGAACGTGAAGAATATGAAAAATATTGGGAAGATATCAGCCCATTTATTAAATATGGCTGCTTAAAAGATGAGAAATTCCGTGAAAAAATAGAAGAATTTATTATCTTTAAAGATTTGAATGATAAGTTTATTACGCTGCCGGAGTATGTAGAGGAACGGAAAAAGGCAGAGGGCGAGGAAGCTGATGATGAAGTAACTGTTGAAGAATCAGAGGAAAAGAAAACAGATAGTGAAGATGCTGCGAAAGAAGGGGATACAGATGCAGAGGTTCTGGATGAAAATGGGGAGCCTGTAGAAGAGGAGGAAGAAAAGCCAACAATTGTCTATTATGTTACAGATTTGCAGCAACAGAGCCAGTATATTAATCTGTTTAAAGAGGAGGGGATTAACGCTGTCATATTAAGCCACAATATCGACCAGCCTTTTATCTCCCAGTTGGAGCAGGGCGAGTTGAAGGTAAAATTCCAGCGTATTGATGCAGACTTAAACGATACGATGACAGAAGAGGTGGATGAAGAAACTATTAAGACACAGACAGAGTCATTGTCAGAGATTTTCAAAAAAGCGCTTGGAAAAGAGCAGCTTGAAGTAAAAGTAGAGAGATTTAAGAATGAAAATATTTCTTCAATGATGACGCTTTCAGAAGAAACCCGCCGTATGCAGGATATGATGAAGATGTACAGTATGGGTGGAAACGGCATGGATATGGGCATGTTTGGCGGTGGTGAGACACTTATCCTAAATTCAGCAAATCAATTGGTGCAGTATATCCTGGATCACAAAGAGGGTGAACATGTGGAATTGTTCTGTAAACAGTTGTACGACTTGGCAATGATTGCACATAAACCTCTTCCGGCAGAAGAAATGACTGCCTTTGTTGCAAGAAGCAATGAAATTATGATGCTGCTTACAAAATAATGTATTATGTGAAGAATAAGTATAAAATGGGCAGCCACACTATAATTGGTGTGGCTGCTTATTTAAAGTGAATCATTGAGGCGTTTTTATGTGGTTACTCGGCGCGGGGTGAGCAGTAACTTTATGTGTAAAACCGAATGGATACAAAAAGATAAAAAGTTGAAGATGAAGAAAAGATGTGGTAGAATTAGGGAAAATATTTAATAGTTTGTTCCCTGATTTTACTCAGGAAGGAGCTGCTAATGGGGAAATCACTTAAAGGGAAAGAGACAGAAAAGAATAAATGGCTGAAAAGCCAATAAAATAAGGAGGTTTCAGCAAGATGGAGCAGTACAAAAAGGAATTTATTGAGTTTATGGTGGAATGTGATGTGTTAAAGTTTGGTGAATTTACATTAAAGAGTGGCAGGAAATCTCCATTTTTTATGAATGCCGGGGCATATGTGACAGGTTCGCAGCTTAGCAGGCTGGGGCAGTATTATGCAAAGGCAATCCATGAGCATTATGGGGAGGATTTTGATGTGCTTTTTGGGCCGGCATATAAAGGGATTCCACTTAGTGTAGCAACAGTAATTGCTTTTAGTGAACTGTATGGGAAGGAAATCCGTTATTGTTCTAACCGTAAGGAAGTAAAAGACCATGGGGACACTGGTATATTATTAGGGTCAAAGATACAGGATGGAGACAGGGTGGTGATTATTGAGGATGTTACAACTTCCGGCAAGTCAATTGAAGAGACTTTTCCAATTATAAAAGCACAGGGAGAAGTAAAGATTGCAGGACTGATGGTATCTTTAAATAGGATGGAGCGGGGGCTTAGCTCAAATGCCAGCGCATTGGATGAGATTCAGGGAAAGTATGGTTTTCCGGCAAATGCCATTGTATCAATGGAAGAGGTTGTGGAATGCTTATACAATACGGAGTGTAATGGACGTGTCATTATTGATGATAAATTAAAAAGTGCGATAGACGCTTATTACGAAGAATATGGTGTTAAGGCTGTAAATAATTAGTTTGGAGGTGGTTTCCGATGGAAAAGGTATATAAGGCGATGAAGTCAGTAGGGGCATTTAATGTTGTGCTTGGGATTTTAATGATTGTTTTCGGGATAGCCTTAGGTGTTCTGGTGATTACAAGAGGGGCGAAGCTTTTAAAACACAAATCGGAGATATTATTTTAATGGAAACAGTAGCATTGGGGCTTTACCCTTCCTTTCAGTGCCTTGCCGGAAGCTGTCCGTCTACTTGCTGTGCAGGCTGGGGCATCCTTGTGGATGAAAAAGATTATGGGCGCTTTTTGCAGTTAGAGCCATTATGGCTGCGTGAGGATGTCCTTTCCAATATCAGGGAAAAAGAGGGAAAATATTTTTTCCGGAATCGGGAAGGCGGCAGGTGTGCAATGTTAGATAATGATGGTTTATGCCGGATTCAGAGGAATACAACGGAAAAGGCGCTCTGCAATACCTGCAGGAAATATCCAAGACTGATAGGAAAATATGGAGGGACGCTGTATTTGTCGATGGCAGCATCCTGCCCGGTGGTTGCAGAGTACCTTTTTTGCGGTTCAGTTTTTTGGATGAAGGGCTGTGAAAAAGAGACAGGATGGGAACGTAGGACAGAATGCCCAGGCAGCGCGGGCTTTTGGGAAAGAGTGGAAATTTGGGAAATTCCTTATCTGGAAAATGAGTGGGCAGTTTACCAAATAAACAGGGAAAGGGCAGAAGAGATTTTTGGACAGGACAGGAAAATAGATTTGTTATATGGTTGTTTTGAAAAGATGGCAAATGGCGTTTTGGATATTGTACTGCAATATCGGGAAGGGAACAGTTTACTGTCTTTTTTTCAGGTTCTGGAGCAGGATGTTTCGGATAAGGCAGGGCAGTTTATCAGGGAATTTGATCCAGAATGGAAGGCCTTGAAGGAAAATTATATGGTGTACCGTCTTTTAAGCCGGAAATTGGAGTTTCCGGAAGAACAGGCAGATTCCTGTTACAGACAGGCGTCCGGGGAACTTTTTTTACTACGTGCCATAGCTTTTTGTGCGTATGCTGACGGGCAGTATCTTACAAAAGAAAAATGGGCAGGGCTGCTTTGTTTGGTGTACCGTTTCTGTGCACATGGGAAAAAAATTTCTGAGATCTTTGGCAGGTTTTTGGCGTCTTTTTTTCCGGAGGATTGTTTTTGGGAGTATATGCTTTTTTAATTTGTTTTAGGAACTGTAGAAAAATAACCGATGCAAATTGCGCAGGATATTTCTTCGGGAGTACAGTGCACAAAACGTAGGCGTAGTGGGCTGCAGCAGTAATTGCGCTTGCCGGAGGTGTTGTAAGCGTTGATGCAGCAACGGGGGGCAAACTGGCGGAAAGCATTGCAAAAGTTACAATTACAATTATTTCGCCTGACGGGAATGAAACAGTTAAGCCGGTTACAATCAAGAAGGAAAAGGACGGCGCTTACAGGCTTCGTTATGAAGATGGCTCTTCTGTAAAGATTAAAACAACGGATGCCCCGGAAAAAGAAGAACTTGATATGGGTGATTGGGAATTAAAGAAAGAAGATTGATTTTCGCGTCTTATTCCTGCATTTTCTCGTGCTTCACTATTTTTAATAAGAATTATTAGAAGTATGGACGAAATAGTTGTCATTTTCTTAGATTTATTATAAAATGGTGGAAAAATGAGGTAAGGGTGAAATGTGATGAAAAAGGTAAGAAAGGTAAGTAAGACACGGAATATTAAGCAGATTATTGTGTATTATGTGACAATGCTGTCTGTCCTTTTGGGAGTGGTACTTATTTTACTGATGGTGGTTACATCATTAACGTCTACATCGTCTGTTCTCAAGGACAGCCTGCAGGTTACGGCAAGGATTTCAGCACAAAATCTTAGTTCAAATCTCCATTTGCTGGCAGACAGGATGGACAGCCTGGCCCAGGAAAAGACGCTTTCCGATAGTTCAATGGGAAATGAACAAAAGCAGCAGGTTTTAAGTGAACATAAGCAGCGTATCGAATTTGTATGGATTGCTGCTTATGATCTGTCAGGGCAGAGGCTCTATGGAGACGGCCCGGCATCTATTGCAGATTGGAGCCATTATTCTTATCTGCAGGAAACAGCAAATCTGACAATTGGTGAACCGGAAAATGTAGAGGGGATATGGCAGCTTTCTGTAGGGATGCCTCTTTTTGACAAGGAGGGAAGCCCACAGGCATATTTGATTGGAAGTTATAAATATGATTTGCTGAATGATGTGTTATCCAATATAAATATTGGCGCTGGAGGGCTGGCCCTGATTGTTGGACCGGAAGGAAATATTGTTGCCAATAAAGATATGGCGGCAATGGAAAAGAGCGAGAATTTATATGATTTATATGGTTCTGGCAGAAATAAAAAGATATTTGATTCTATGTTGGATTTCCAGACAGGTTCTGACTCTGTATTTTTCAATATGAATCAGCAGTACATAGCATATTCGCCAGTAGCAGGGACAAATTGGACGTTAATGATTGCTGCTCCTGGAAAAGACTTTATGGGAATCCTTCTGTGGTCTGTCCTGATTAGCATTGTTGTGGTTCTTGGACTTCAGATTTTTGCCAGAAGGCTTATTGTAAAAGTAGCGGACAAGATATCAGATTCCCTGGCTCTTGCGTCAAAGAGGCTGTCCTCTCTTTCTGTAGGGGATTTAAAAGAGGAAGTTTTGCTTGCAGACAGCAACGAAGAGGCAGAAGTGCTTACAACAGCCTTATCTAAGACTGTTGTAAGCCTTGCTTCCTATATTGATGACATCACGGCATATTTGGGGCTTCTTTCTTCTGGGGATTATTCTGGGGAAGTAACAGGACGTTTTGATGGTGATTTTGTAGCAATCCGGGAAGCCTTGTCTTCCATTACGGCGTCGTTGAATAATACAATGTACCGTATTAATGAAGCTTCTTATGCGGTGAGCAGCAATTCTTCAGAAACTTCCGAATATGCCAAAAAGCTTTATGATGGCTCAACAGAGCAGACAGCAGCATTAGAGCGGTTAAACAGCAAAATTGCGATGATAATGCAGAAAATTGATGAAATTGACGAAAATGCCAGCCATGTGAAGGGGAGTGCTGATGTAGCCAGACAGCGTGTAGAAGATGGGAAAAGGCAGATGGACGATATGCTTGTTACGATGGACAGTATCCATAGTGATATGCAGGAAATTATTACAATTAGCCAGTTGATTGAAGAGATTTCCTCACAGACAAGCCTTTTAGCTTTAAATGCTTCTATTGAAGCAGCAAGGGCAGGAGAGGCAGGAAAAGGCTTTGCCGTTGTTGCGCAGCAAATTAGTGTTTTGTCAGACCAGACAGCAGAAGCATTGGATAAGACGAGTGAAATTATTGGTAAGGCAAGCAAGTCCATTGAGCAGGGGATGAGGACTGCTAATGAAACGGCAGAATCTTTCCTGGCGATAAAAGAAGCGGCGGCTGATTTTTCTGAGATTTCAGATAATATGACGCATATTACCGTGGAACAGAAGGAAGTCATGGAAATGGTATCAGATGAAGTAGATACAGTCCTTGAAATTGCAGATACAAACCAGGGGCTGGCGAAGGAAACAGATGAAACAGCTTCCCTCTCACTGAAGCAGGCAGAAGAACTGGAACAGATTGTTTCGGCTGTTAAGCTGAAAAATTGTTCTTAGATATTATTACTAAGGTGGTAAAAAATGAAACGAGTCAGGTTACTTTTAATGCTTTTTGCAGCAGTTGTTTTGGCATTTATGCCAGGGTGCAGCAGTTCTCACTCGATGAAGGATGGCTATTATACGGCAGAGATGTCAGATTATTCCCATGGCTGGAAAGAATATCTCCGTATTCAGGTAAAGCGGGGAAAAATCGTATCTGCAGAGTTTAACGCTAAAAATAAAAGTGGTTTTATTAAAGCATGGGATAATACATATATGAAAAATATGATGTCCGGGCAGGGGACATATCCCAACAAATATACCAGGGAATATGTACAGCAGATTATTGAGGGGCAGGGGGAAAAACCGATTGATGCTGTTTCCGGGGCAAGCCATTCTGGCGGAAATTTTGTAAAATTGTCTGAGGCGGCGATAGAAAGGGCGGTAGAAGGCAATGCAGAAACAATTATTGTAGAAGCGGAAGAAGAATAGGGAGATACAAATTATTTGAGTCTGGAGGAAGTGTTTTGTTTTTTAGGGTTGCAATACTACAGAAGCGTGCGATAAATGCACAAATAAGTAAAAATATGGAAAGCATCATTAAAGCTTTGAAAGAAGCAGCTAAAAATAACGCCGATATTCTTTTGCTGCCAGAGTGCTTTATTACAGGATATGACTTGCCAATGACATACGAAAAGAGTATATCTGATGGAGATGAAAATATCAAAAAAATCTGCAATTTTGCCAAAAAACATCGGATTGGCGTGGTATTAACCGCTTTTACAAAAGGTAAGGATTTACCTCAAAATACAGCGTTCGTCATCAATAAAACAGGCAAGATATTGATGAAATATTCAAAAGTCCATACTTGCGATTTTGCAGATGAAAAAGCGGTTGAGGCAGGCAAAGAATTTAAAGTATGTGATTTTGATGGTATTCGATTAGGGGTTATGATTTGTTATGACCGTGAATATCCAGAAAGCGCAAGGATTTTAATGCTGAAAGGTGCGGAAATAATCCTTGTGCCGAATGATTGTGGTTCTATGAAACCACGTATTCAAGCGCTTGCTACAAGGGCATATGAAAATATGCTGGGCGTCGCAATGGCGAATCCAAATGGTAAAAATGCAGGAAATTCCTGTGCATATAGCCCTATTTGTTGGGATAAAAACGGAAATTGTGTTGAAAATAAGATTCTGTTGGCCGATGACATTACAGAAGGTATTTTTTATGCAGATTTTGATATGGATGCTATTCGGGAATATCGAAATAGAGAAATGATGGGAAATACTTTTCGGAAAGTGGATGCATATGGTGATTTGCTGAATAAAACAATTAGAGAGCCGTTTATAAGGCAGGGGCAGGTGACTTATGGATTGTAATGAAGTTCCTTAGTGCGTTATCTTGAATTTCTGCCATGATAATGTTATTTTGAAGATAAAGAAAGGCATCTGCAGGAGCAGATGCCTTTCTTTACGTTATCTTATTTTTCCCATTTCCATTCTTCTGACTGGTTTGTGGCCAAATCAAGTATGTAAAGCTTGCTCTGGTCAAAACTTTCGTAGAAGAGGTAGCTGCTTGTCAGATGGAGATAATTAAAATCACCGGAAACAACCAGGTTCAATGATTTAGAATTTAAATCGTATTCATAAAGCCCATTGTCTGAACCGTTATCAACCTGACAGTAAATGGTAGTGCCATCCTCACTGACATTATAGGTGGCAAGGCGTTCAGAAACCAGGGATTCTGGTGTGCCGCCGCCAACAGGCAGGCGTTTTAAGGAATAGTTATCACCCATATCCATATAGTACAGATAGTCTCCCTGGATTGTAAGGGCGGTGAAATTGCCTTCTAAAAGTATGGTATCGGCAGAGCCGTCTATTTTCATCGTGTGGATGGAATGGTCTTTCCGATAGCCGGTAAAGTAAATTGTCTGGTTAGCAATGGCATATGGCGCGCAGGCATCTTCTAATAGCTGGGTATCGGAAGAACCATCAATTTTAGCGGCATATAGTTCAAGCCCTTTTTTCTGGTCGTAGTGCTGGTAATAGACATTATTGCCAAAAAGGCAGGCAACCTGTGTTGGGTCGTCATACAGGCGGGCAACTTCTTTGCCGTTTAAGTTGGTACGGTAAAGCCCTGTGCTTTTTAATGCCATAAAGGAATCGGAGTCGATATCTTTTTGATCATTTCTTTTTGTATAAAAAAGATATTTGCCAGCGGCATTTAGATAGCTGACATTATCCTCAGATAATTTTTTTACTTTGCTGAGGTCGTTGTTCATCGAGTACAGCATATTTTGGTCATAAGGGTTTGCAAAGTAAATTTTGTCATCAAGTTCACAAAAAAGGCCGCCGTTTAATAAATTAGAGCTGGTATTTCCGGTAATGCTTTCATCATCATAAAGCTGTACTCTTTTCATCCAGTAAAATAGTACAAAAATGCTGATGATTACAACGGCTGCAATACAAGAAATTACGATGTTTTTCTTTTTCATAACAATCCCCATTTCTGCGCTGTTTTTCTTATTGTAACGCTGTTTTGTGCCATCAGCGCAAAGACACAAATTCCCTTTGCCTCTTACAATAAGTATACCTTTTATAGGGGAAGAATGCAAGCAGGAAAAGCACTTGACTTTTATATGACAGAGCGTTATTATAAATAGGATGACACTCTGTCATACTATGAAGGAAGGGGGCATATTTTGTCAGAAAGTAAAAAAATATCTGATGCAGAACTGGAGATTATGAAGGTTATCTGGGAAAGTGGTTCCTCTTTGCTGTTTGCACAGATTGTGGAAGCGTTGGCAGTAAAGGGGATAGCCTGGCAGAAAAATACCTTGATTACCCTGTTGTCCCGTTTAATGGATAAGGGGTATTTAAAGGCTGATAAATGTGGGAGGAAGAATGAGTATATTCCGTTGGTAACAGAACAGGACTTTCAGGTTACGCAGACTAGGAACTTCGTGGACAGAATCTATAAAGGAAATGTTTCTGGTTTGATTAACCGCTTAGTAGAAAATGACATGCTGACAGAAACAGAGTATAGTGAGTTAAAAAAAATACTGGAGGTGGATAAATGGAAGAAACGGTAATTTCTGTTTTACTGTCCCTGTCTTTGTCTGGCAGTCTGGTTGCTTTGCTGCTTTTTTTTATTTGCCGCCTGTTTAAAAAGAGGATCAGTTACCGATGGCAGTATTATATCTGGATTGTCGTTATGATAAGGTTTACATTGCCGGCTGCACCAGAAGAAAACTTAATGGGATACCTTGGGGAGTGGCTGCATACTTCGGTGCAGATGCAGGGTTTAGAATCCGGTGGAGAAGAGGCTGCAGGCAATTTTTACAGGCAAGAAGAGATTGCTGTAAAAGGGCAGGGACAAAGTACAGGAACGGATTTAGAGAAGGCTGGGAGAATGGGAATATGGGAAACAGTTAAGAGCAGGATTTTACAAACAATTTTGGAGAAAGTGAGGTATATATTTTTTGTCTGGCAGCTTGTGGCAATGGTGCTTCTTTTACGGAAAATTACAATATACCAGGATTATATGCGTTTTATAAAGTTTGGGAGTACGCCGGTTAAAAATGTGGCCCGTTTGGAGGCCCTGGCAGAGGCAGAAGACAGGATAGGCGTCCATGAAGCTGTCGATTTATGGATAAATCCGCTTGTTTCCTCTCCAATGATCATTGGGTTTCGGCATCCTTGTATTGTTTTGCCAGATGACAGCCTGTCCGAACAGGAATTTTGTTATACTATATTACATGAGTTAATGCATTATAAGCGGAAAGATATTTATTATAAATGGGTGATACAGGTTGTTCTTTGTATCCATTGGTTTAATCCGCTTTTATATTTTGCAGCACGGAATTTAAACCGTTTGTGTGAGCTGTCCTGTGATGAAGCAGTGGTAAAATATTTGGATTCCGATAAGCAGCGCCGGGAATATGCCGGGACATTATTAAATGCTATGGCGTCAAAAGGAGTTTTAAAGGAGCGTCTTACAGCCCTTACGTTGAGCGAGAATAAACAATTATTAAAAGAAAGGATGGAAGCAGTTATGAATGGAAAGAAAAAGATTACATCAGCAGCAGGAAAAATGGCGTTGGTGGTGTTAACGGCTGCAGTTGTGGTGGCAGGGCTGTTTGCAGGAAGCTATACAGTGAGTGCATCAGGTTATAAAGAAGCTGCTGCAGGGGCACAGACAGCCAGCCTGAAAACAGGGAAGGCAGGAAAGGGAAAAAGCAAGGGTGATAAAATCACTGCTGCGCAGGCTGACAAAATGGCCCTGGCGCTGACAAACAAGATATGGGTATGGGAGTGGGTGGAGTTTTTTGTTCCATATATGACAGATAAAGGGGCAGAAAAATTGCTTCCTGCCTCCCGTAATTCTGAATGGGCAGGCGCTGTGGACATGACAACTGGGAAAAAAATTAAATTTAGCAAAAAGAAGATAAATGCCGCACGGAAAAAGAAGCCTTCCAGTGCCCTGACTTGTGGCGACATTGACGGTCATGCTTACATGATTATGCAGTCAAATGGGGATTGGGAATGTATTTCTTTTATGCTGCCATATATGACCCGGAAGGGAATCCGTGCAGTGGTTTCTTGTTATAATTCCAAGCATGGCGGGGAAGAAAAAAGAGCAAAGGATTATTATTGATAGAAAAATTCCTTCCTTTATGGCAAAAAAAGGATTATACTAAATAAGGAGTGCAGGAAAATAACTGACACATCTTGACTTGTCTATTTTCCGGCAGTTCCTAAAACAGGCTGCCGGCCGAAAAAGGGGGAATCAGGAATGGTGAAAAAAATAGTGAAAATGATGTTAGGCATGCTTTTAACGGTGGCATTGCTGTCAGGCTGTATGAGGGTAGAGGAGTCTTTTACAGTAAGACAGGATGGGAATGTATCGTTTTATGCAGAAGTTTTATATGAGAAGCAGAAGGTGCTTGAGGCAGTACGGGAATTTTCAGAAGAAGCAGGAGAGAGTATATCAGAGCAGAAAATAACTGAATGGATGGAACAAGAAGGATATAAACTGGTGACAAGGGAAGGGAAAGAATATTTTACGGCACTGGCTTTTGAGGAGTCGGAATATTCTTCAAGTTTGGGAAAGTTTTACGAGGAGAATAACATGTTCTCTCCAGAGACAGAGAAAGACGATTATATAAGCCTGACAGAAACTTCATTTGAAGCTGCGCTTACAACAGCGTTCCAGGATATGGATGATTTTTGGGATGGGGATGATGTATTTGGCAAAAACTATAGGATGCAGGATGGTTCTGAAGAATATGAAATGATACAAAAGTATATGAAAAACAGTGAATTGGTTCTATCTGTGACTTTTGCAGCGCCAATTGTAAAAGTTTCAGAAGGGGCTGTGTTATCTGCTGATAAAAAGACAGTTTCTTTTCCAGCCTCCATGTCTGATACGGCCGTAAAGGAAATTTATGCATATTGTGAAAATGATATTGCATTAAGCGGTGTAAAAAGCGGTATGATATATGGAAAAACGGTTTCTTATACAATTCCTGAGGGGGTAAAAGCAACTTTAAATGGGTCTGCTGTTGAAGGGGCTGTTTCTTCGGAAAAGACAGGGACATATGAGTTATGCCTGAAAGCTGCAGATGGGGCGCAGAAAAGCGTGTATTATAAAGTGGATAAGGAAGGACCTGTAATAAAAGGCATTCAAAACAATGGCATATATAATGGAAAAAAGATAATTACGATGTCTGATACCAGCGGGATTGACAGGGTTCTGGTGGATGGAAAGAATGTTTTTGGGGAGTTAGCGGCAGATTTCCAGGGAATGGAGTTTTTGGAATATCTGAAGTATCCATATAGCTTTACTGGCCTGAAAGAAGGAAAACATACAATTCAGGCAATAGATAAGCTTGGGAATGCGACGTCTGTATCCTTTCAAATTGATAAAACAGCTCCGAAGGTTACCGGCGTAAAAAATAATAAAACATATAAGAGTGCGGTGACTGTTCATGTGACAGATAAGAATGGGATAAAATCAATTACCCTGAATGGAAAGAAAATAAAAAGCGGTAAACAGATTTCAAAAAACGGGAGTTACAGGCTGGTGGCAAAAGATGCCGCAGGGAATAAGACAATCGTAAGATTTAGAATAAAGGAATAATCTAAGTAACAGTTCAGCCTTCCATAAAATGCGAGGATTTTTGACATTTCTTTTGTCAAAAATATGAGTTTTATGGTGCCATTTTGCACGTTTTTTGTGCAAAATGTGTACATCAACAGTGCTGAAAGCACTGCTGTGTAACTATGAAGCCGCAAGGCTGAATAGTTACTAATCTAATGGTTTGTGAAAATATTTGAGTTTGCAATAAAACAAATGTTATGTTAAAATACTCTTTAGGCTTATTAAGGTTTTCCCACAGTTCCTTAATAGGGGAAGAAGAAAACATACATAACAGGAGGTTTTAAGATGGAAAATAATGAGAATGGATTTGATAAAAATTCTTTTTCAAGTGATGATGGCGGTTATACGCAGGCGCCAAACAATTATAATATGAATGGCCAGCCGATGGGAAACCCATATGGGCAGCCAGAACAGGGAAATCAGGGGTTTGCAATTGCAGGCATGGTTCTTGGTATTATTTCGCTGGTATGCTGCTGCAGCGGATATATTGCACTGGTTCTGGGTATTATTGGTTTTGTCCTTTCCTTGATTTCCCTGATTCAGAAAAAGCCAGGGAAAGGGATGGCAATTACCGGGATTGTCTGCTCTTCAATTGCTGTTATTTTGATTATCGTTCTTACAATCATTGGCAATTCCGTTACACTTAATCCAACGGAATTAGAAGAGCTGATGGATAGGCTTGAGAGCATGCAGTAGCCAATAACATAAGTGGTATTTTGGTTAATGTATTTTAGGGGAAACACTTGGCTTTGCTGTAATTATGCAGCAAAGCCATTTTTTACTTTATAGGAAACTTCGCCGATTTGAGTGTGAAGAACGCTGATTTTGCGTTCTTCTTAGGTGCTGTTCCAGCACCTTTGCGACCATAGCTTTGCCTGGCGAGGTGTTTTCGAGCCTGGCAAAACTTCGCACCTTTTTTATGTGATAGGAAATTGCTGTAATCGTAGTGGTACGCCGACAAAAAGCGAAGCTTTTTGCTAGGGCACCAGCACTGCTATTCATCCCCGGCTTTAAAGTTATAGATTGGTTTTATAATCTGGATAATTTCAGCTGTATCGCCAATATTGTTTACGATATCCTCCATGCCTTTATATGCCATTGGGCATTCGTCCAGTGTGCTCCGGCTTACAGACGTCGTATAAATGCCATCCATCTGCTTTTTAAATTCTGATACGGTAAAGGATTCTTTTGCTGCAGAGCGGCTCATCAGGCGCCCTGCCCCATGAGGCGCAGACTGGTTCCAGTCGTCATTCCCTTTGCCGGTACAAATTAAGGAACCATCCCTCATATTAATTGGAATCAGCAGTTTTTCATTTTTTTTAGCGGAAACGGCGCCTTTCCTTAAAATCATGGCTTCTGTATCAATATAGTTATGGATGGTTGTAAATTGTTCTGCGACATGGAGTTTCATTCCTTTGATGATTTCATCCATCATTGCCTGTCTGTTTAATTCTGCATATCTCTGGATAATTTTCATATCATGGATATATTGTTTAAAAAGCTCTCCTGATACATAGGCTAATTGCCTTGGGATATTTGTCCGCTTCGTATTTTTTAAGGCGGCAATGTTTTTTTGGATTTCCCGTTCTTTTCCCTGGGCCTTTAACTGTTCAATCAATGCATCCACATCCTCTTTTGCAGAGCCGTTTAATACTTTATAGCCTTCCTCCTGGTAATAGTTTGCAACCTCTAGCCCCAGGTGGCGGCTGCCGGAATGGACTACAAGATAAATAGCGCCGCTGTCATCCTTATCTGCTTCAATAAAATGGTTGCCGCCGCCTAAGGTGCCCAGGCTCTTTTCTGCCCTTTTAGGGTCAATCTGTTTATAACAATATAATTCTTCCAAATTGATTTCTTTAAAATATCTATGCGCCTTTTCGCGGATATTAAACCCGGATGGTATTTTCTCATAGATTAGTTTATCCAGTTTTTGCAGTTCGATATGTTTTTCTTTGATTTTAACAGTTTCCATCCCACAGCCAATGTCAACGCCCACCAGGTTTGGGACGATTTTGTCCGTAATGGTCATTGTTGTTCCGATGGTACAGCCGGAGCCTGCATGGATATCCGGCATCAGGCGTATTTTGCTGTCAGATGTAAATTCCTGGTTAAGTAAAAGAAGCACCTGTGAAATAGATGCTTCATCTACAATGTCTGTAAAAATTTTTGCTGTATTATATTTTCCCTGTAATTCGATCACGATACCCCTCCATGCTGCCTTTGGCGGCTTTATAAATATACAGTGTTTCCTGATTTTTTCCAAAATGAGCAGCACTATAAGCCGGGTTCTGTATTAGACAATCATCTATCTAGGCCTGACGTTGCCGCCAGGCTCAAGCAACCTACCCGGAACACGACGGGCCGCCGTATTATTCCTGTTCGGTCTTGCTTCGGATGGGGTTTACAGCCGCCGTCTTTGTTACCAAAGACGCGGTGAGCTCTTACCTCGCCTTTTCACCCTTACCGGCCTTTTGCCGGCGGTTCTTTTCTGTTGCACTAGCCTGGGAGTCGCCTCCACCGGACGTTATCCGGCATCCTGCCCTATGAAGCCCGGACTTTCCTCACCTGCGGCCTTTCGGCACTTGCAGCTGCGATTGTCTGTGCTGCTATCCTGTATTTTACCATGAGGGTTATGAAATGTAAAGTTTTAGTTATTTTCTGATGTATTTTCAAGTAACAGTTCAGCCCGCGCCATTCGCAAAGACGCCTGCGGCGTTTTCTCGCTGCTTTGCAGCTAACTTTGCTCATAAAATGGCATTCTGCTCATAGCTAATATTATGTGCTTATTCATGCAAGCATGATTCGCCCATAATATTGGCTATGGCTGAACTGTTACATTTTCAAACTCTGCTGCTACATTTTCCAGAAGATTCCTAATTTTCAGATGCTGCGGGCATGCTTCTTCACATTTTCCGCATTTTATGCAGTCAGATGCTTTTCTTCCAGGCGTTGTATAGACGTCATTGTAGTAATAGCCTGCATTCCAGTCATGTGAAATTTTTTTGGCGTTCATAGCGGCAAATACATCAGGGATTGCTATATTCTTTGGGCATCCTGCCACACAATACCGGCATCCTGTACATTGGATTAAATCTTTGTTGCAAAGAATCTCTTTTACACTGTTAATCGCTTTTTGTTCCCTGTCATCTAATGGGGTAAAATCTTTCATATAGCTGACATTATCCTTCATCTGCGCCAGGCTGCCCATGCCGGAAAGAGCTATTTCAATTCCTTCAAAACCTGCGGCAAACCGGATTGCATAGCTGGCAGCGCTTCCGCCCTGTAAATCTTCCAGTATCCGTTTTGCTTCAATCGGGAGGTTCACAAGGTTTCCGCCCCTTACCGGTTCCATAACAATAATTGGCTTGCCGTGTTTTTTGCAAACTTCATAACATTTACGGCTTTCAACAGCAGGGTCATCATAATCAAGATAGTTAAATTGGATCTGTACTACTTCTATCTGGGGATATTCTGTTAAAATCTGTTCTAATACCTCTGCTTTGTCATGGAACGAAATACCTACATGTTTTATTTTCCCTTCCTTTTTTAGGGCAAAAGCTGTTTCATAGGCATTGCATTTCTTAAAGTGCTGAAAAGATACGGCGCTTTGGGCATGCATCAGATAGTAGTCAAAATAGCTTACGTTACATTCTTTTAGCTGTAGTTCTAAAAATGGCCGGATATCTTCTTCCTTTTTAAAATAGCAGTCGGTTAGTTTATTTGTAAGGATGTACCTGTCGCGGCTGTAGCGGTCGGTCAGGCAGGCTTTGATTGCTTTTTCACTTTCTTCCTCATGATATCCGTGGGCTGTATCAAAGTAATTAAAACCATTTTCTAAAAAGATGTCTACCATTTTACTTGTTTGTTCCAAATCTATCTTGCCGTTTGCCATTGGCAGGCGCATAAAACCAAAACCAAGTTTTTTCTTAATGCCTTCCATCATTTTTTTGCTTCCTTTCTTTTTGAGGATAATTCGATTGCTTCTTTCCCTGTTAGGTGTTCAATAGATAGTTCAAGCATGCAGAGGCGTCCCTGTGCATTTTCAATAACATGCTCTCTGTTTTCCTTGCTGTCTTTCGGATAATATTTTTTTGCAATTAATTCTATTGCATTATATATTTCTGCTTTATCTTCAAGAATGCGGATTTTCCCAAATGCAACAATGCTTTTAAAGTATGTGGTATATTCCTCCGGGACAATCTGGTCTTGCGCAATGACACAAAAGGATGCTTTATTATGCTTTTTAATAGCGTCTATTTTGTGCCCTGTCTTTGCGCTGTGGAAATAAATTTTAGACTTGCAGCAGGCATAGCTGATTGGCACAGTATATGGATAGTCATTTTCCCCAAGCAAAGCCAGTACTCCGGATGTCCCATTTTCTAAAATTTCGAGACACTCTGATTCTTCTAATTGTTGTTTATTCCTCCGCATTTCTTGAAATACCATATAAATTCCTCCATGCCGCATTTTTTGCGGCTCAAATAGTGAACGGTTTACTGTTTTTTGCCTTACAGGTTTTTATACATCCAGATATGGGGACAGCCCTGTTCGGAATCTGTTTCCCCGTATTCTTGATAGCCCTGCTTTTTGTAAAATTCTTTTGCCTGTTCCTGGGAATGTAAAAGGATGCGTTTTCCCCCTGCTTTTTCAATTTCTTGTTCCGCTGCATTTAGCAGGAAGGAGCCGATCTGTTTCCCTCTGTACTGCTTTAGAACCGCAATCCGTCCAACCATATAATGACCGTCTTCCTTGCCTTTAAAATAGCGGCAGGTGCCAATGGGGAGGTTCTGTTCATAACAGACAAGATGAGATGCAGATTGGTCTGTTGTGTCAAATTCTTCATAAAAGCCCTGCTCCTGTACAAATACAGTTTCCCGTATCTTAACTGCTTCTGCTGGGAGGGCATTGTAAACTTTAAAATCCATCCTTCAAAGTTTCCTTTCTTTTCACTTTATTGGATGAGCCTGGTAACTTTTTCGGTTATTACTAAGGCGGTAGTCTGTGTATGTATCTGGCTGCTTCCATTTTTTTCTTGTGCTAATGAATTATATATATTAAAAAAAATTGAGAAAATTCAAGGACATAACGGTGTACCACCTGACACTGTTGCCGCAGTGCCAGGCAAGGATGGTATCGACGCTGCCACACAATACAATTTAATCCTGCGATACACACATGTTTATTATAATAGAATTGTATTTGAATTACAACAATTCTTTGTGCTGTAGATTGGATGAGCTGTTGCCTTGTTTCTATCCTGATACCACTGACTGTGAATAGTAACGATTCTTTTGGGCATGAGATGCTTGTGCAGGGAAATAAGTTCTTTAAAAGTGTGTCATATTGCAGGATTTGGAATTATTCTATGTCTAAAGTGGGAAGAGGGACGGATGTTGTCGTTTGGGAAGGGGCGGAACGGTATTTGGACCGTTTTGGTTCTATGAGACTGTATAATAAGTAGCCTGCTAACTTCTTACCAACTCTGATAATTGAATAAAGGCTTTACACTTTGAATATTGGTTGTTATAATATGAATAGTATCTATCAATTAAATATTCTTAGAAAGCAGGTGATTACATGGGCAACCAGGAATTATGTATTCTGTTAGATTCAATCCTTGCATTGCTTGAAACTGATAATACTGAAAAGGCAAAAGAAGTAATAAGAAATGGGATTAGGCGTATTGATAAAGGCATGACTTCAAGTAGTTCTGAAAATAATTCGAAAGAATAATAATTTATACAACTGAACATCACACAAATAGTTACTATTCACGGCCGTTCTAAACAATATGCGCAAAACCTGCCAGCAAAGCTGTCAGCCGCTACTACAGCGGCTTATGTTGTTTAGAACAGCCTTTACAGTCAATTTCTGAGAAAAGCCAAAATCTTATGTGCAAGCATAACGATTTCAGCTTTTCTCAGAAATCGACCGTGAATAGTAACCACAAATAAAAAGTGTAAAGACTTATTCAAATATAAAGGTTTTACACCTTTTACATAATTCACTATAATATAGATAGTAACAATCCATACAGATTATTTATGAAAGCAGGTGATTGCATGCCAAGTGAAAAAGAATTAAATGTAAATCTTTTAGATAAATTAGATTTAATAGAAAGATTAGAAATGGCAGATAGTGAAGGGGGTTACGAAAAAATAAAACAGCAGCTTGCATTTGAAAAGAAATGTATTGAACGCAAGCTTTATCAAAAGCCCCCAATTACAGAAATGAAATAGACAAGCCCAAATGTGTCAGTTATTTTCTTACAGTTCCTTAGTGAATTATAAGGCTTTGTACCTTTTCAATTATACGGGAAATTGCGTCTTTTGTGACAGTTCCTAGCGGATATTGTATTGGTACTATTCATGGTCAATAGTAGTAGCTATTCACGGCTGTTCTAATCATCATGCGTAAAACCTGCTTTAAAAAATCATATTTGTTGTATTTGGAATGGGCATATTTTGGTTCAACCTGCTATATCCAAATTTTCATCTTCATAATATGTCTCTTGTGTGAATTTCATTATTTGAGTCAGCCTAGATTGGGGACTGGCAAGCAAAAGTCTGAAAACTGGTTCACGTATGCCATACATTTCTGCATTTCTATGTTCAAAATTACTTTCATTGGTTTCAAAAAGAGTAATAAGTTTTACGGCATCTCCTTTTTTGCGGGGATGTCCCCTTCTGCGGCAGCTCTTTGGTAAGTTACCGGCAGGCTTATATGCCGCACATTTTTTTCATATCTAAGTCCCTGAATCCGTGAGCCTAACTTCAAATCATATTCAGGTATAACTAATTAAAAATAGTAGAGTGCTTTAGCATGCTATTTTCTTTTGTTTAAATGTGCAAATGATGTAAATTAATATAAACGAAAATAGGTAATTTTGCACAAAAGAAAAAATGTTCTTTTGTGCAAATAAAACAATTGGCTAATACACAATAATAAGAAAGTGTGAAATATCTTAAGTATTAGTTGGAATTATGTGTAGCATAAAATGTTGTAAAATATTAAATTTTAACTAGAGGAGGTGTTACTATCTATGATAGAAAATAAAAAGTTGAAAATGTCATTAAGTGAGAATGGATGTGTGTCGAACCTTATGTTGAAAAATGATCCATTTGAAATGAATTGGGTCATTGATAGTACATATCTTAAAGGGGCGGAATACAATGAACTTGACAAATTGTTTGGCAGCTTTTGTATCACTGTAGACGGAAAGAAATGTAGCAGTATGGAGGTTGTTCCAATTATAAAAGAAGAACAACAAAAAACAGAAGTAATTTATGATTTTTCTAATGTACAAATTAAGTTGAGCTATGACTTGAAAACAAGAAAGGAGGATTTGAAATGGTGTGTGAGAATTCTTAATAAAATGAAAAAAAAGATTTCTGTCACAGAGTTTGGAATTTGGATATCTTTTGCATACGTAATGTTTCGTGATAAGAATGTGCTAAAAAATATTCATAATTCTGCAGCAGTATTTCCATCTATTTCAAAGAATTATACAAAACTAAGTATTGTTAGAAGAGATGGCCAGTCAGAAAATCTTGGAATGTATCAGGTGAAAGGTGGAGAAGTTTCTATTGGGACATATTGTGCATATCAAAATTTGTTTTTTGAAAATGTGTCACCATCTTTAGATGGAATGCTTTTCCATAAAATGTTTTTTGCAGGTGGTTACCCTGAAAATTGCAGAAATAATGATTGGATATACAAACATTATGGGTTTGAATTAGAAGCAAATGCTGATAAGAGTTGGGAATTTGTAATAACTGCAAATAAATCCCAAAATGAATTTTATGAAAAAGGACTTTTGCTAAATCATCCCAAAATTGAGTATACTCCACTTAATATTATTGGAGAATTTGTTAGAGGAAGTATTGAAATACCTTTAGATAAGAAAATTGAGAGCATAAAAGCGTGGTATAAGGAAGAAGGAAAGATAAAACAAATTGCAGTTGAAACACAGCCTGACAACAAAGAAAGAAAATACAAATTTGCATTTAAACCACAGGTAATGGGTGAGCATAAAATAGTTTTTACATTTTCAGATAATACAGAAGATAGCGTTGTATTAAATGTTATGGATAGAATAGAAAATGTGATTCGTGATAGAGTCGGCTACATATGTGACAAATTATATACAGGTGAAAATGGAAATCCGGCATATGCATTTGAACCAATATCAAACCAAGGTGAGTCTTTAGGAAAAGTTAATCTTGTATTAAAGAAGAATTTACTGGGTGAGCTTGATGTGGAGCAGGTTCGTAAAGTCGAAAAATGTGTTGTAAATTATGTTAGAAATAAATGGTTTATAGACGGAAATTTTAAAAATCCCAGAAAATTATATGGTGATTTTTACCGTTGCATGGATTTTGAATACATAGCACATTTGTTTTACTTACTATCAGAATTTGATAATTCGGTACTTGAATTAAACGACGCAGATACATATTTAGTTTGGGCAGCAGAGGTATTTGATCTTCGCGTAAATCCGGTGTTACACAAAGATGAACGTGGTAAAGAAGAAGCGCAAATGTTAGGAGTATATTTCCTTTACATTAATGAACTTTTGGAAAAATTAAAAAGGAATGGCCTATTAGGAGTATACAATGAAATTCATGCACTTTGGGAAAAGGTTATAGACCGTGTTGACAAAGAATCTGATAGTTATAAAGCAGCTATTACAGAACATTATTATGACAATGCAGGATTTGGACCAACAGCCGGAGCATTAGCCCAGTGTAATAAAATCGAAAGTGCAAAACGTTATGGCAAACTTTTACTTGCTAATATTGGTTATTCAAATGATTTTAGAGCACAGAATCCGGACAGATGGTGGGAAGCATTGACATACATGATACATTCACTTTGGGGAGGCGTTACGGCAGCTTCTGCATATAAAGTTTTTGAGTTGCTTAAAGATATAGATTATTTGGATGCAAGTTATAGGGCGACAGCAGGAATCTTATATTGCTATGATACAAATGCAACTTCAGTATCTCAATTAGAAAAGGGTATGGCTGCTTCCACATATGCTGTAGCCGGTCCTCACATTAACAGACCGGATTTATCAAGAGACAGATTTGGACAATCAATTTTTTATAGAGATGGTGGCATTTTTGCAAAGTTATTTGAAAATGACAGTCAGACTCCTGATTGGGACATGGGAGAAGAATTGGTAGCATATCTGGATAATTTTGGAGATAAAACGTTTATCATAGATAAAAAAGACACTATAGAAGTTATCAACGGAAGTTTTCAGGAAATTGATTCAGAGTACATAATTACCAGCTTTGCGCCTTATATAAGTAAATATTATTACATATCCGAATGTGCTATAATTCAGTTAGATAGCAAAGATGGCCAAAGACAAATTAGTATTAAAAAGAAAAAATAAATGTACGGAGGTAATGTAATGTCTGATAGCATTATTTCAATTTCAATTCCACCATTCCCTGATTTTATTGAAGGGGATTATAGAGTCATAAAAAAAGGAAAAAGTCACATAGAACGAAAGAACTTAGGATATTTTGATGTGATTGTTGTAAAAGAAGGTTGTTTATTCTTAGGAGAAGACGATCAAAATTATGAAATTGGTGCAAACGAAATGTTTATTTTGTTACCAGACAGACACCATTACTCCTGGAAACCTTGTGAAGAGGATACGGGGTTTTATTGGTTACACTTTTATACAACTTCCAGATGGGAACAGAGCGATAAGGCGGCGATGTTTATATCACAACTTCCAATACCTGAATTGCATTTTCATCAATATTCATATACGTTGCATTTAGCAAAACACATTTCAATAAAGGAGCCGGAGCTTTTATTTGAAATGCTTCAAGACATATTGGATAGTACAGTTCAGGGGGAAGGAAGGGACATATGGAAGACAGAAGAGCGATTTTTGAAAGTGTTAAGGTTTATGGAAAATCTTGGCGAATATAAAGATCGTATGACTATATTAGCAGAGCAAATTCAAATTTATTTAGAGAAAAATATTGATCAATTTGTTACGAATGAAAGTTTAGAAGAATATTTTCATCTACATAAAAATTATCTTGCAAGAGCAATGAAAAAAACCTACGGAAAAACGCCATTAGAAGTGCTGTTGGAGATGCGTATGAATTGTGCGAAGCAATATCTTATAAGAACGGATTATAGTATAGGCAAAATAGCGAAACTAACAGGATTTAGCTCGGAAATATATTTTTCAAGCTGTTTTAAAAAGTGTACGGGAATAGCACCGCGTAATTATAGAAAAAAATATGAGAAAGGATGTTTGTAAGAGATGAATAATAATCAAAGTAAAGCATTATCGTTAAAAAACAGAATAGCATATGCAGGGACGGACGCTGCAGGAAACTTATTGTATTGTACATTGACAGGATTTATTAATTATTACCATACAGATGTATTTGGAATTTCAATCGGAACAGCAGCAGTTATTGCATTGCTTGTAAGAATATTAAATACAGCAACAGTTCCATTGTGGGGCATCGCAATTGACAAAACAAAGTCAAAGTATGGAAAGAGCCGCCCTTGGTTTGCAAGATTGGCAATCCCGTTTTCAGTTTTTATGACATTAGTATTTTTTACACCATCTTTAAGTGGAAATGCTAAAGTTTTGTATGCCGCATTTACATATTTAACAGCAAGTATTTTATATACAGGTATTTCGACGCCAATTACATCAATTTTACCAAACTTAAGTAATGATTCATACGAAAGAACAAAATTAAATTCATTTAGAATGATTGGTGGTAATGTAGGTTATTTTATTACAGCAACATTTACGCTCACTCTTGTAGCCTTGTTTGGGCAGGGAAATAGACGAACAGGATTTTTCTTAACAGTTTTCATTTACGCAATTGTATCAGCAGGTATGTTCTTCTTTGCATTTAAAAATACAAAAGAAGTTAATCAGGAATCTGCAAGAAGTTTGCCAATTATGGATTGCTTTAGGGCATTAAAATCTAACTGGCCTTGGTTAATTGTAGTAGCAGGAAGTATGTTCTATTGGTTAGGAAATTCAACAAGAACATCATCATTAATTTACTATTCACGTTATTATTTGAAAAATGAAGCTTATGTATCAATACTTAATGCGTTGGTATTAACACAGATGATCGGTGTTATAGCAATACCCTTTTTAACAAAAAAATTGTCAAAAACGGGAACAATGATTTTAGGATTTTTGGTAGCTGCAGTTGGTCAGGTAACTCTTGGTTTGGCAGGCAATCACTTTCCAGTGATTATGTGTGCATGGGTAATTACAAGTATGGGAACAGGAATTGCAGTTTCAATGCCATTTGCAATGTTATCGGATACAGTTGACTATGGTGAATATAAAAACAGAATAAGAGCAAGTGGATTCTTAACAGCAGTGGGTAGTGCAGCAGGATTACAGATAGGTACAGGTTTAGGGGATTTTATTCCATTAAAATTAATGCAGAGTTTTGGATATGTTGCAAATCAGGAACAGACAGCAAGTGCCCTTAACGCAATGAAATTTGGATTTTCATATTTACCTGCAATATTCTTTATAATTGGAGCAGCTATTATGCTTTTATATATAAGATTTGAAAAACAGGAAAAGGAAGTTTTAGAAGTATTAGAAAAAAGAAGAGAAAAAATGGACGAACATATGTGATTAAGGAGGAATTTTGCAATCACATATGTTAGAGGTTTGTCCTACAATTGCTGATGAGTCTGTAAGCGTAAAAGTTAATCCTTTATCAATGGGTAAAATGTGAAAAAGAAATGCCTAAATTACCTGTAGCCACAGCATTTTGGACACCCGGACCATCGCTTGAAACAGGAGCAAAGGCATGGATTTTGGCAGATGCTATGGGAATTGAAAGTGTTGTTATTGATGAAAACACAGAGATTGGAGGATTGAAGAATCAGCTCAGATGGAATTCTATTTATTATAAATAAGGGGTGATAGAATGAATCATAATTATCAGAAAACTATTTTGGAAGGAAAGGCAGTTTTAGGAATTGAGTTCGGTTCCACAAGAATAAAGGCGGTATTAATTGATGAAAATCATGAAACGATAGCAATTGGAACTCATGATTGGGAAAATCGCCTGGTTAATGGTTCATGGACATACACATTAGATGATATTTGGTCAGGATTGCAGGAGTGTTATGGCAATTTGGCCACGGATGTAAAGAAAAAATACAATGTTGAAATTACAACACTTTCGTCAATTGGTTTTTCTGCAATGATGCATGGATATCTTACGTTTGATAAAGATGACAATTTGCTGGTACCTTTCCGTACATGGAGAAATACTACTACAGCTCAGGCAAGTGCTATATTAACTGAAAAGTTTTCATTTAATATTCCGCAGAGATGGAGCATTTCTCATCTATATCAGGCAATCTTAAACAAAGAAGAACATGTGAAAAGCATTTCGTTTTTAACAACTTTAGCCGGATACATACATTATAAATTGACAGACGAAAAAGTTCTTGGCATAGGAGATGCGTCAGGAATGTTTCCAATTGATTCAGATACAAAAAATTATGATAGTAAAATGATTGATATATTTAATAAACTGGTAAAGAATGAAAATTTAGATTGGAATGTTGAAGAACTTTTTCCAAAATGTTTAGCAGCTGGTGAATATGCCGGCAAGCTTACAGAAGAAGGTGCAAGGCTATTAGATGTTTCTGGAAAACTTGAAGCAGGTATTTTACTATGTCCACCGGAAGGTGATGCGGGAACAGGTATGGTAGCTACAAATGCTGTGGCTGAGGGTACAGGAAATGTGTCAGCAGGAACTTCAATATTTTCTATGATTGTCACTGAAAATAAACTGAAAAGTATACACAAAGAAATTGACATGGTTACAACACCGGATGGTAAACCTGTTGCAATGGTACACTGTAATAACTGTACATCAGATTTAAATGCATGGGTTAGTCTTTTTAAGGAATTTGCTGTTGCATTAAGTACAAAAATAGATATGGATGATTTGTATGGCACACTTTACAATAAGGCATTGGAAGGTGACGCAGATTGTGGTGGAGTTATGGCTTTTAATTATTCCTCAGGTGAGCCGGTAACAGGATTTTCAGAAGGCAGACCTATGTTTATGCGTAAACCGAATGCAAATTTTAATCTTGCCAATTTTATGAGAGCACATTTGATGTCCTCTCTTGCTGCAATTAAAATCGGAAATGATATTTTAATAAAAGAAGAAGGTGTAAATATTGAACATATTATGGGGCACGGAGGACTGTTTAAAACTCCTATAGTTGGTCAGCGGCTGTTGGCAGCAGCATTAGATACAGCAGTTACGGTTATGGACACTGCAAGTGAGGGAGGGCCATGGGGCATGGCAGTACTTGCAGCTTACATGGTAAATAAATCTGAAAATCAGAGTTTAAGTGATTATTTGAACAATAAAGTTTTTGAAGGAAAAATAGGAACAACTGTGGAACCAAGTAGTAAAGATGTAAAAGGTTTTGATATTTTTGCAGAAAGTTATAAAAACTGTTTTATGGCTGAACATGCGGCTATAGATAATTGGAAGTAGTCTTTTCGCATAATATGAGGAGGAAAAAATATGCTGGAGAAATTAAAAAAAGAAGTATATGAAGCAAATATGGAGTTGCCCGAGTATGGTTTAGTTACGTTTACATGGGGCAATGTAAGTGCAATTGATAGGGAAGAAGGTCTATTTGTTATAAAGCCAAGTGGTGTAGATTACGACAAGCTTACACCTGAAGATATGGTGGTTATGGATTTGGATGGGAATAAGGTAGAAGGAAGATGTCATCCATCTTCAGATACACCTACACACTTAGAACTTTATAAAGCATTTCCTGAAATAGGAGGAATAGTGCATACGCATTCTTCTTACGCAACAAGTTGGGCACAGGCTGGCAGAAGTATTCCATGCTATGGAACAACTCATGCTGATTACATTTACGGAGAAGTTCCATGTTTAAGATGCCTTACAAAGGAAGAGATTGACGAAGCATATGAAAAAAATACAGGACTTCTGATTGTAAATGAATTTAAACGCATGAATAAAAAGCCTATTGAAGTTCCAGCGGTACTTTGCAAAAATCATGGACCTTTTGCATGGGGGAAAAATGCAAAAGATGCCGTTCATAATGCGGTCGTGTTGGAAGAGGTAGCAAAAATGGCATTTCGATGTGAAGTAATTAATGGAGATATAAAGCCTGCACCACAAGAGCTACAAGACAAACATTATTATAGAAAACATGGAAAAAATGCATATTATGGACAAGTAAAGTAGTATTAGCAGGGATTTAAAATGAAGTTTTTTGTCGCTATAAGGGATTCTAATGACAGCGGAAGGACCAAAGTGTTGAAAAATTCCAAAAGGATTACAAGGAGTTCACAGTGCAAAGTCTGGTCACCCGGGAGGATCATTGTCAGCAGGCATGATGGTTATCATTGACCGTGAATAGTAACGCATGATGACATTTCTCTATTTTGGCAAGAAACATTGTCTTGTATTTTATTGGAAAGAATGATATATTATTCATTGTTGTTTGACAATTTAATGCAGAAAGGTGCCTGTTGCAGCTATATGTTAGCTGTGGTTCAGGATAATAGGGAACCGGGTGAGAATCCCGGACGATCCCGTCGCTGTGTAAGTGGAGCATTTTTCAGAGGTTTGTTTAAGATGGTATTTTCAAGCAAGCCCTTGCCGTAAGGCAGTCACTGTGGAAATGGGAAGACGGAAAAATGTGATGAAGCTAAAGTCAGAAGACCTGCCTTTTTGTTTGGAATTATAAGGTTTGCGATGTACAGATTCTTATAAAATTTGCTTCTCTAGGAAGATGTCAGGAAAAGTTAGTTTTTGCGTACGCACTAAAGCGAACGTAAGTTTGACCTGGTAAGAGCACTGGCCTGGCATGTTCTGTGGAAATTCGGTTTTTTAAAAATCGGATAGGAGAGGTTTGTTTTGTGTACCTGTCTGTCATTGCATGTGGAAACGCTGCAAGACAGGCTTTTTTATTTTATAGGAAATTGCTGTAACATAGCGGTATGCCGGCAAGAATTGCTGTAGTCGCGCCTGTGAACAGGAAGGGGGAATCATGCAGATTGATTATTATGCATATCAATCCAGGATTAGGGGCTGGAATGCTGCTTTTAAGGTACTGATAGCAGTGGCAACACTGTTTTTGGTGATACTTTTTAACCGTATTTTGGTATCGCTTTTTGTAGTGGCGGCAATGGGGGCGCTTACGCTGCTGGTAGGAAGGACACCGTGGAGGGTGTATTTACGGTATATGCTGGCTCCGGTTGTTTTCTTATTGTTTAGCTGTTTAGCGGTTGCTGTTTCTTTCTCAGGAAGCCCGGCTGGGGAGTGGAATGTTTCTGTCCATTTTTTCTATCTATGTATGGGGCAGGAGAGTTTGGAGGCTGCTGTGAAGTTATTTTTTAAGGTGCTGGCAGGAGTCAGTGCCTTATATATGATGTCTTTTTCCACGCCCGCAGATGAACTGGTTCTTGTTTTAGAGAAGCTGCATCTTCCAGGAATGTTTTTGGAGCTGATGCAGCTGGTTTACCGCTATATATTTATCTTATTTGACGCAGCGTCCCAAATGCAGACGGCAGCAAAGGCAAGGCTTGGCGATTGTAATATCCGGCAGTCTTTTAAGACGTTTGCGGCAATCGGGGGAAATTTGTTTGTGGCTGCACTGAAAAAGGGGAATACATATTATGATGCGCTGCTGGCAAGGGGATATCAGGGCAGGTTAGAGCTTTTAACAGAGGAAAAGCCGGTCAGGTTCTGGCAGGCGGCATTAGGAGGTTTGTATTTTAGCATTGTTATTTTGTTAAATCTGGCTTAGGAACTGTATAGAAATAACTTTTACATCTTGGCTTGTCTATTTCTCCGCCTGCACAGGCCAAAAAGCCTCAGCGTAGCCCGCTACGCCTGCGTTTTTTGACCTGCACATCCGAAGAAATATCCTGCGCAATCTGTATAAGTTATTTTCAAACAGTTCCTTAGGGCAGTTTTTAAGTATGCTTTAGGGAAAGAGGGAAATTGGATGGATGAGGTATTGCTGGAAGTAAAGGGGCTGTCCTTTTCTTATGATAAAAAGCCTGTTTTAAAAAATATCAGCCTGTCTGTAAGGAGAGGCGAAAAAATAGCGGTAATGGGCTCGAATGGAGCAGGAAAATCGACATTTTTCCTGAATTTGAATGGGGTATTGCAGGCAGGACAGGGTGAGATTTTTTTTAATGGGAAAAGGGCAGGGAAAAAAGAAAGGAAAGGGCTGCAAAGAAGCGTGGGGTTTGTGTTCCAGGATGCAGACAGCCAGCTGATTGCTTCCAATGTAAGGGCAGAGATATCGTTTGGACCGATGAATATGGGGCTTTCAAAGCAGGAGGTGGCAGAAAGGGTGAAGGAGGCCATAGAATATTTATCGCTGTCTGATTTGCAGGACCGGCCGCCGCATTATTTGAGCGGGGGCGAGAAAAAGAGGGTAAGCATTGCCGATATTCTGGCAATGAAGCCAGAAATTTTTTTAATTGATGAGCCGATGGCGGCGTTAGACCCAATGAATGCAGAAAAAGTGGAGCAGATTCTTTATCGCTTAAATAAAGAGGGAAAGACGCTTTTGGTTGCAACACATGACGTGGATTTTGCATACCGTTTTGCAGACAGGGTTTTAGTATTTTCCGATGGATGCCTGATTGCGGATGGGACGCCGCAGGAAATTTTTAATCTGGAGGAAGTGATGGAACGGGCGCATTTGAAAAAACCTTCTGTTATGGTAATCTGGGAGGCGCTTATAAAGGCACGGCTTGTCGGGGGAGAGGGGGAATATCCGCTTACCAGCGGACAGGCAGCAGAGAAAATTCTAGAGCTTTCCGGGGTTTTCAAAGAGTGAAAGGCCAGGGATAGTGTAACATTGTGGCAGGGAGTGTTTGGAAGATAATTTATGTGCAGCGCAGACACAAACATTGCGTTAATGCGTATAGTCTTAGCAAAGTTTAGCCATTGAGAGCAACGCAGAAAGGGAGGAAAGAATGACAAAATTACAAAAAAGGACATTGAGGATCAGTATTGTGCTGGCGGCGTTTTTGGCAGTCAGTCCGGCAGCAGGGGCAATGCATATTATGGAGGGATATCTTTCCCCGGCTTTTTGTATTGCATGGGGAGTTGTATGCATCCCATTTTTAGTAAAGGGATTTTTTGAGATGAAAAAAGTGTTTGCAGAAAACAGAAAAGCAGTTACAATATTAGCAATGGCGGGCGCATATATTTTTGTGCTGTCTGCTTTAAAGATTCCGTCTGTAACGGGGAGCTGTTCCCATATGACTGGAACCGGGCTTGCTGCAATTCTTTTTGGCCCGTGTACTACTGGGGTTCTGGGGATTATTGTATTGATTTTCCAGGCAGTCCTTTTGGCACATGGCGGGCTTACAACACTGGGGGCAAATACATTTTCAATGGCAATTGCAGGGCCGGCTATTTCTTATGGAATCTGGCTGGTTTGCCGTAAGTGCAATGTAAACAAAAGGGTTGGTATATTTTTGGCAGCAGCAGCAGGGGATTTATTTACATACTGTATTACCAGTTTCCAGCTTGCTTTTGCTTATCCAGATCCGAATGGCGGGGTTTTGGCGTCAGCAGCAAAATTTTTGGGGGTATTTGCCCCGACACAGCTTCCGCTTGCCGTGGTAGAAGGGCTTTTGACGGTAATGATTATGGTTGCTTTGGAAAATTATGCGGCGCAGGAGTTAAAAGCAATCCGGTTTGAAAAGTAAATATAATTGGCAGCTGGTATTGGTAATGAGATGGAGGTAAGTGATGAAAAAAGATGCAAAATTAGTGATTATATTATTATGTCTTGTGGTGTTGATTGTTGTTGTCCCGCTATTTGCGCTGAAGGGTGCAGAATTTGGCGGTTCTGACGATGCCGGGAGTGTTAAAGTAGAAGAAATCCAGGGAGAATATGAGCCTTGGTTTACCCCTGTGTTTGAGACGGCATTGAATGGCGAAATCCCGGGCGAAGTGGAAAGCCTGCTGTTTTGTGTCCAGACAGGGATTGGGGTAGGTGTGATTGCCTTTTTGATGGGCAGGTTTGTGGAGAGAAAAAAACATGAAAAAAGCAATACTATTCGTTAGTTTTGGGACAGCTTACCAGGAGGCAAGGGAAAGCAGCCTGGAATGCATTGCACGGGATTTGGAAATAGCAGGCGGCACTATCCCGGTATATCAGGCCTATACCAGCAGGATGGTGCTGGAAAAGCTTTCTGGGAAGGGGATTATAGTGAACACAGTAAGGCAGGCGGCAAAACAGGCGCTTTCTGATGGGGTTCGCTGTCTGTATGTGATTCCTTCCCATATGATTCCGGGAATAGAATACCAGAAGATGGTAAGGGAACTGGAAAATTACAGGGAATCTTTTGATACCATAAAAATAGCTTCTTCTGTACTTCAAGAAGAGGGCGACTGCGCCAGGATTGCAATGCTTCTAAGTGAGATGCTTGGTTTTTGCCAGGATTATGAATATATCTTGATGGGGCATGGCTCAGAAGACGCATCGAATATACGGTATCAGCAGATGAATGAGGCTTTTTTGGAAAAGGGGCTTTTTAACGTACAGGTTGCTTCGGTGGAGGCAAAACCAGATTTGGAGGATGCGGTCAGGAACCTGCAAAAGCGCGGCTCAGATAAAAAAGTGTTTTTGTATCCGTTTATGGTAGTGGCAGGAGACCACGCCAGAAACGATATGGCAGGGGAAGAGGATTCCTATCTGGCAAGGCTTAGGGATGCAGGGTTTCAGGCAGAAGCAGTGGTAAAGGGGCTGGGGGAATATCCCCAGTTTCGGAAAATTTATACAGATAAGCTGCTGGGGCTGCTATAGTAAAAACTATGAGGTGGAACATGGAAGGGATATTATATGGGATAGGGGTAGGGCCGGGCGACCCGGAGTTAATTACGGTAAAGGCAGTAAAGAGGATGCAGGGATGCAGCCTGATTGGCATCCCTGCAAAAGATCCTGCTTCCTGTACTGCATATAAGATAGCAAAAGAGGCTGTTGCCGGGCTGGAAAAAAAGCCGGTGGTTGCAGTGCCTGTCCCAATGACTTCTGATACAGAAAAGCTTTCCAAAGCGTATGATGCAGGAAGCGAACGGCTGGTAAAAGAACTTAGGGAAGGCAGGGATATTGCTTTTTTGAATTTGGGAGACCCAGCTGTATATGGAAGTTATATGGAGTTCCATGAAAGGGTGATAGAGGCAGGCTGTAAAGCAGAGATAATCAGCGGCGTCCCTTCTTTTTGTGCGGCGGCTGCAAAGCTGTCTGTACCGCTTGGGAGCAGGCAGGAGCAGATCCATATCCTGCCGGGGCTGTATTGTACAAAAAAGCTTGAGCAGTACGATGGAACGCAGATATTGATGAAGTCAGGGGGGCAGGTCAGAGAGCTGAAAGAAAAACTGTTAAAGCTGGAAGAAGGCGGCAAAGCAAAAGCATATGCGGTAATGAACTGCGGAATGGAAAACGAGGCTGTTTACCAGGAAATAGGGGAATTACCGGAGGACGCAGGATATTTTACAACAATTATTGTTAAAAAATGGAAGGCATGATGGAGATGGAGTATTATGTGACAATATACTATAAATTGCACTAAAGCCTTTTAGTTTACTGGTTGGTTGTTATCTTATATTTGAAATGGTAACAAATAGTACAGTGATGCATACAGTTTTCTGCCATGAGGTTAAGCGTCTGATCCTTTCTGTGGACTACAGCGTTATTGAGCATGATAATCAGTTTGAGCTTAATTCAAAACTATTTAGGCTGAAGACGCCTTCCTCTTTTCGTTTTAGTACGTTGAGTACTGAAAATCGTTTGTTCTTCCTGGGCGAGGCAAAATATCTTGTCGTCAATATCGAGATAGGCGCCAGCAGTTTGGCTGGCTATGTTGAGGGGTTGATTTCCTGCAACTATCTTGGGACTATGGGTCGCGTGTTGTAGTGACGCGCCCGCCTTTTTCTGAATCATGGGCATTTTTTGTCCACAAGCTTGATGCAGGGTTTAAGCTTCCGCTGGAGGTGCTGATGCCGGATCCAGGAAATGAGAAGTTGTTTAAGCTGATTAAATTTCTGGTTTCAGGGGAAGAAAATATTGCAATTACAGGTGAGCAGAGGACAGGCAAGACAACTTTTATGGTTTCCGTTATTCAGTTTATGCAGGAGGATATTGTTTTGGATGAGAAACAAGCTTATGCGCTGGTACAGGAATATCTGGAGGAACGTCAGGCAAGTAAGCTTGGCATTGCGAATTTAGCAGGACTTAGCTATGAAGAGGCAGTGGGCAGTACAGACCATATGGTAACGATTGGTGTAAGATATCTCAGGTGTGTACTTGAAAAGTCGGAGAAAGGGAATGCATTGTCTGCATCTCTTACACAGAAACTGGCGGAGAAAATCGCATATAAGATACAAAGGAGCCAGAATGAATATTTCCATTGGTGGGAACTTGCTGTTGTGTTTTTTATTGGCGTGCTTGCATACAATGCCCCCGTGCTCGTAATCCATTTTGAGAAGAAATCCCTGTAGTTTGATATGGAGGATGAAGTTGTGCAGTTTCAGGCTGTCATCCTGCTGCTGATGCACATAGATAGGGTATCGCAGGAAACAATATTAAATTGGATGCTTATGTTTTCAAGGATTTTTGAAGAATCTTTACGGAGATGCGTAAATGACTATCCAATGGATGCAGAGGCAGCTTTGGACCGGTTGATGGAGGATGAACCGTTTGAGCCTTTTACACGTATTATTGAAAGTTTGATAATGTGCGACAGGGTTGGCGCGCTGCGTGCTTTTGGCGGACTAAAGAGTGACAGGATAAATTATCAGGAAGACCGTAAGCTGGAGAATGAGATTATGGTTGAAAAGAGGGAAGCAATTTCAAAGTTTCTGGTTTTTGTGCCGCTTTTTGCAGTAGTTGTCGGATACCTTGTAGCGCCGTTTATTATTGCAGCATTCGGGGATTTCATGGCAGGAATGGCAGAGATCAACACATTGACATAGTATGGAGGTGCTTAGATGGAGAATGTTTCCAAATTTGTAGTGCAGTCTGTCATTGTTGGGCTGTGTGCACTTGTGGTAAGTATCAGCCTGTTTGTATACCCTTGCAGCAGCTGCAGCCCATAGGAGGGTTTATGAGGAAAGATAAGAAAAAAGATAACATTGATAGGTATTGATGCATCAGTACCTATTTTGTTTTAGAGGTATAAAAATTTACATTTAGGAAGGAGAATGTTATAATAATTCTGAGGTGATTTTATGCGTAAGGATTGTTATAATTTATTTGCAGAGATGGAAAAATCAAAATTAACGTTGAATGATATTTGCCAGATACTGAGTTCAACTGAAATGTTTAGTCTGGATCCTATGGCAGAAAGTATCTCAAAAGAGAGATGCCAATCAGTGTGTAAAGCTATGGCTGCTGATGCAAAATATTTTGCACTTGTTTATAACGCCGTTGAGATGATTGCCTCAATGGCTAATTATTATTTGGGCAGGGCTGTAGAAGTCGAGCAGTTGTTTTACAGCTTCTTTGAGTGTGGTGAGTTTGCTGATCGTTGTTGTCTCCTTAAGAACAGCGCAGAAGCAAAAGCACAAGCGCAAGCACAGGTTTCGTTCGGAAATATATTGGAGAAGCTTGTAAGGTTTAAAAAATTTCATGCAGATCTTTGGGAAAGTCTGTTATATGAAAATAAAAAGGACTTTTCAATGGAGTTTTGGCAGGACTTTAATAAAACAAAGCATATAGATTTAACAGAAAAGAATCATTTTCTTGTGCATAGCGTTAATAATCTAAGCAGCTGCTACTATCAGCAGTTTCTTAACAGAGTCCCGGTAAGCTGTTCTGTCTTTGATGTTACCGATCCCTGGTATTATTTAATTAAGTCAAGAGGAATACTTTTAGTATACGATTTAAGTGAATGTGAGCTGTTAGGATCCTCCGAGCGTGATTGTACTTCAATGTTTTCAAAAGAAAATTCCAAAACAGATATAAACCGCATAATAGCTGATGTTGGTATGCCATCTTTATGGGATTTTACATATTCTTTTAGGATAAAGCCATTTGTGAAGAAAGATGATTTAATTTCACAAGTCAAAAAACATGATAATAATGATGTGGGTGAGGTGATAGTTTTAGGGCAGCCATGTGCAATTATTGTGCAAAGGCCAGAAAGGATATGTGTGCAACCGGATGAAGTGAATAGGTTTGCCGAGTTCTTTGGGCTGCCCGTTTACCTTAGTGCAGATGGAGGACTTAGATGTATAAATCCAGAAAGTATTTAGGGGCAGCTATAAATTGAAATACGGATTACTTCCTATAATTGTCTTATGCTGACAGATAGAAGTATGTCCAAAGCAGAAGATGTTTGAAGTTATCATAATAAGCTGTGCTGATAGAATAGATGCATATCTTGAACGGGAAATATCTTGTCTGGGTGGCAATGTACTTCTCGTTGGCGAAGGTGAAACATTTTAAGCCAGTAATATAGAATACGTAAATTTCGTTTTCCCAGAAACCTCAAATATCTGCTCATGGGATAAATTAACAGTATTCAGGATTTTATTGATGATTTGAGAAATAAACATTATTAATACAGCCAAGATATGTTCACCATCTTTAGAAAATACCCACATTGAATTTTTAGAAATATAATAGCATGGGGCTTCCTTTTGCTTTGGCTATCATCTATAATAAAAGCAAAAAGCTTTTGTTTTGGTTAAAACAGGTTCAGAAATGGATTAGATAGGAGAGTGTTTAATTGGGGAACAAGACGTCAACTGTAAGCGTTTTTAGTGCAGAGGAAATTCCAGTCTTTTATTCAAAGAATATGATGGAACTACAGCTGATTTCTTCTAGTAAAGGGAATCAGAGAAAATGGTATGAACAGGAAAAGGGATTATATGTTAAGGAACAATTCTTTTATCAAGGGAGATATTGGAAAGATTATCTTGTTGAGATAATATCCAGTGAGATTGGAAAGCAGCTCCCTTTTAAATGTGCAAAAGTATTACAGCAGCAATTATGTAAAATTGTTGATTTAGCAGGGACACATTATGGTGTTTATTCGTATGACTTTGCTCCCGGCTTAAGTTATGTATCATTTAAAAGAATTATAGATGCCCGGAATTCTTATTTTGATGTAAGAGCAGACATTGCCACAAAATGGGATTTTGTTTTAGAAAGCGTTCATAATTTCTGTGAGCTTGATTATACAGATTACCTTATTACCATGACATTGCTTGATTACCTGATAGGAAATGAGGACAGGCATATTAATAATTTTGGTGTTTTACAAGGGGATGCAGGTTTTTTGATTCCACCATTGTTTGATTTTGGTTTAGGGATGTTTGAACATGATTTGAAATATGAACATGTACCATTTAGGGAATGTTTGCAGATGATGTATTCTAAGCCTTTTCATGCTGATAATCAAAAAGTAGTTGATTTTATAGCCAAAAGATATAATTTGGATGATTACCTCCCTAAATACCTGGACTTAACGGGAGTGGAAATTCCAAGTCCTAAGGCAGGTTCTTACTTGAGAAACAGGTGTATGAAGCTTGGAATTGGCTTAAAGGGGGTGGAGTAAAATGGATGATATTCGCAATTTGTCAGGTACATTAATGAAAAGGGATAAGTGTTTAGTTAAGTTCATGATAAAGGATTATATTGTAGTATATTGTGAGCTATTGGCCAGTACTGACAAATGTCCAGTAGAGTTTCAATGGGCAAGGACAAAAGAAGATGCTTTGCTATTATATCTGAAAGATAGATTACCACCAGAAACAAGGATTGGCCTGCAATGGTATTTAAAAGCAGCTGGTATACCTTATTATGATCCAGAAAGGATTATTAAGTATAGTCACGGTTATAATGTATCAGATAAGGAATGGATTCAGTTAGATGGTGAAGAATATACTTTTAAGCAGATTGAAGACAGGGCAATAAGGGAGTCAAAAAATTTATATAAAAAGATGGAAGAGATGATGAAAACGGATATTTAAATCCACAGATGAAAACTTAAATATCATAAAATGAATAATATAATAAATTGAGAGTCGCCTTTATGAGGCGGCTCTTTTTGTTGTGGGCATTAAGCAGAAATAGCTTATTTAGTAAAAGAGAAAGAGAGGTAAATTATGAAAAGATATCATGAAGCTTTCCATTTTAGGAATGAAAATGGGGAGGTAACTGGAGCATACCTGTATGATACAAAGGAACAGAAAGGTTTTCCTGTAAATATGGCTGATTTCCAAAAACTTGTTGCCAGTTCAGAAGTAATGTTCCTGGAATGCAGGGATGGAGATATAATTCGTAAAATGAATGAAGAAGAAAGAAAGTTTTCGGAAAAGATGCCAAAGTTTGGGGAATCTATACAAGAGTATTGGGATAATGACGGTTGGACAGAAGAGAGATTTTTTAGTCTTTTTGATGATGGAATGATGCCTGCAGCCATTATGCCTATGTTTAAACTTCCTATCGTGGGCCAACTGCTGCAAATTGGTTTTTATGCCAATCCATCCAAATTAGTTGAGGTTAAGAAGAGATTTGGGGATAAAGGAAAGGGATTTCGGATAATAAATACGCTAGGGCAGGATACTCTGTTAATTGGCATTCCTGTAATAGCTTTTGATGCTTATAAAACAGTGTTTTATGATAATTTGCAGGACTGTGTTTTCTGTTTCCCTCCAATTAGCCAGGCGGTAATCAATACAGAAAATATACAAAAGTATTCTTTAGTGAATCGTTTACTTCGTACAAAGGTCAGCACTTCTGTTCCAGAAAATGTGCTGCAGTTCTTTATCAAAATGAATGGGGAAAAGATAACTTCGAGAAATCAAACAAAAAATAAGCAACTTGGACAGCAAGTTAAGGAAGGTCAAACTACCAAAATGACAATGTTTTAAAAGAAGGGCTGGCATGAAGAAGTTTGTCTGCATTAGCAGCAAATTTAATTATGTGCTGTGCACTTCTTATTGAAAATGACACATTGTATTATGAATGTAGAAGAGGAAGTCTTTTAGGTTTAACAATGTAAGAGGAGGAAACAAAATGAATTTGTTTGTTGGAATTTTAGGTGTGGTTGTTATTGCAGCAGCAGTTGCGTTAGGGGGAATAAAATCTGTAGGGAATAATAAACTAAAGAAGATGTTTGAGAAGAAAAAGGTTACGGAGGAGGAATATAGGCGAAAGAATAAAAGGTATGTGGGTAATGTTATAGGGGTTATTTTTGGTGTTTCCCTGTTTATATTGTCTTTTAGTTTTGTAATTATACCAACAGGATACAGCGGAGTGAAAACAACGTTTGGGCAGGTTTCACAAAATACCATGCCTAATGGGTTTAATTTTAAGCTTCCTTTTGTGCAGAAAGTCGAAAAAGTGAATAATAAGCAGCAGGATATCATTTTTAGCAAAAATAAGGTTTCTTCAGAAACCAGCGAAAGAAATACAGTAATTTTTAGTGGTATTACAGTTACATACCAGATTAACCCTGAAAAGTCAGCTTGGATTTTTGCAAACGTCTCTGATTATGAAAACAACCTTGTCAGTGAATCTTTAGTTGCTTCCGCCATTAAAACATCGTCCAAGCTGTTAACTCCAACGGATGTTACTAACCGTAGTATTTTAGAACCTAAGGCACAGGAAAATATACAGAAATCATTGGATGAAAAGTATGGTGCCGGAGTTATTCAGGTCAATAAGGTTGTGATTAATGGGGCTGAATTTGATAAGGAATATGATGATAAAATTGCTAAGAAACAGCAGGCACAGATGGATTATGAAAAGCAGCAGATTGAGAACAAGAAAAATATTGAAAAGGCAGAAGCGGACGCTAAGGTAAAAAGTGCAGGCGCAGGCAGAAGCAGACGCCGTTAGGATTGCAGCTGAAGCCGAAGCAGAAGCAAACAAAAAAGTAGCAGAAAGTATCACAGATAAGCTTATTGAAAACAAACTTGCAGATGCAAGGGGGAAGCATGGATGGGTTACTGTAAAAGGTGCAGATACAGTAGTGACTAAAGATAAGTAGATCTACACAGAGTATTTGAGACCTTATCAAAGTGTAAAATCCGGGAAATTGATGAGAAACTAAAAAGTAAAAATATTTATACGAGGAGGAACATTATGATATTAAATGAATTTTATTCCCGCGAAGGCAAAGTGAGGATGTGCAAGCAAGCTTGCATCATCCGAGCGTGCCCGCGAGGGTCAAATACCCCGCCCCTCTGGGGCGAACTTGCTAAAGGGAAACTAGGTCATGCCCCGTTGCTCTGCAGCGGGGTATTTGACTCTAAGTCTTTACAAGAGACATTACAAGAGTTTGATTTGACAGATGTGGAGATCCATACAACAGACAGTGGAAAGATAGCGTCAATAGAACTTAAGTACAGTGAAAAACCAGCAAAGGAAGAAGAAAAGCCGCGTAGAGGCATTCAGTATCTTGGCTCCTGAGCCGTTAGTGTAGGTAATGAGATTCATTTAAAGATTTGTATAGTTTTGTTAAAAAATATTAGGCGGGTAGTTGTATAACTGTAAATGTTGTGGAGCATAGCTGCATGATAAAAGAAGGGGTGGTGTTTTGCTGCCCCTCTAAACATTTATGTAATTTCACAATTTAGGGATTAAGTTGGAGGATTGCTGTTGGGCCTTGCAGAAATGTGTGGTTTATGCAGCAGGGTTAAAATTTGTCTCACAATTCTGTTTGACACATAATTACACAGGGGGTATACTTCAAAGAAAGATGATTGTTGGAGGTGAGGGCATGTACGTTGATTATAGTATTCCAGTCTGTGATGGCTTGCCTGACGTGGTAAAAGAAGAGATAGCCATTTTAGATAAGGCATACAAAGAAGATGATATTGGCACTTATATGCTGCATGAAGATTCTGTAGACACCTATTTAAAATCTTGTATTGAAGCACGGTTTATTAGTGAAGCACAGTATTTTCAAATGTGCAGGAGATTTGGCTGGAGATAATTGTTTAAGTGACGGAGGTTTATATGGATTTGTTAGATGTTACAGGAGTCCCACAGAATTTAAGGCTTTACGGTGGGGTTTCCTGTAAAAAGATTGGAATAACCTTAGATGGTGTAAATTATTTGCTGAAACTTCCTGGCAATTTAAAGGGACGTGTTTTGCACAATGTGGCTCTTAGCTATTCCAACAGTCCAGTCTGTGAATATTTAGGAACAGAAATATTTAGGATGCTTGGGATACCTGCACATAAAGTTCTTCTTGGCAAACGTGGTGAAAAAATAGTTGCACTTTGTAAGGATTTTGTACATTCTGATGAACGGCTGTATGAATTCCGTGAGATAAAATCTACATTTGAGCCTGCTTTTATAGATGAATTTGGTAATGAGACAGATGGGATGGGATCATCTTTAGAAGAGGCTCTTTTAGTTATACATGAACATCCAGTATTAAAGAGAGTTCCTGATGCTGAACATTTTTTTTGGCAGATGTTTATCGTTGATGCTTTTATAGGCAATCCTGACAGAAATAATGGGAATTGGGGGATTTTGATAAAGAATGACAAAGAGATTAGATTAGCGCCGGTATATGATAATGGGAATTGTTTAAACGATAAGTGGGATGATGAAAAGCTATCAAAGTTTATGGATGACAGGCAGCTTCTGCTAAATGAAGCGTATAAGGGAAAAGTATGTTTTTTTACTAACAGAAAAAATAAAAAGATAAATCCTTTTCAGTACATAGAGAGTGGAAAGAACTGCGAGTGTAACAATGCATTAAACGATATCGTTAAGTCCATTAACAGGGAATGGCATAGTATCTGTGCGTTAATAGATGGTATTGATGTAATAAGCGATGTCCGGAAGGAATTCTGTAGAAAAATATTAAAAATACGGAAAGAGAAATTGGAAGAAATTGTAAATAAGTTTGAACTGCTAAGTTAACTGTTGTTTAGCGGTATTGTGTATATGAGTAAAAATTGTGCAGGCAAATGTTTTTTGGCAGCTCAGAAAATAGAGTTATAGGATTTTAATTTAATAGTATTAATCTAAGTGTAAGCAATCTGGATTTAAACATTCAGATTGTTTTTTATTTAAGGTACATGCCAACTTTTGGAGTATAGAAATCTTTTTTGCAATGTTTTTATACTATAGAAAATTGTTATTGGTAAAATCGTGTAAAGGAGACTTTTTATGAAAACAGCACTTTGTATGAACTGCATGAATGTAACGCATGACTCAAAACCGGGTGATTTTGCAAATGATTGTTTTATGGTAAGAGATATTGCGGATATACTTATGGAGCTGAAAATTGAAGCAACAATTGTTAATATTGGTTTTTATTGTGGTGAGCAGGAAGAGAAGGAAGCTATGCTTAGGAAAATCTGCTCTGGGATGCATTCGGTGAATGGCGGGGGAGAAATTGTTATCTGTACAAGTGCTTTTGTAAGTACTGTGGAGTTTCCGAGCGATAAGTGGTATGACCCTAATGTACCACTATCTAATGGGAAAACTGAAGGGAGAAAGGCAATTCCATTTGATGATATTCTTGACAGGGAGTCGGAGATGTTGGAGAAAATAGGTTTTGTCAGCATTAACGATTTTGTAGGTTATAAAACAAGAAAAGCATTCATTTATCTTAATGATATTGGAAAGAAAGTATTAACCTTCAGCATAGACTGAATCTGCAGTAGATTAAGGAAAGGGGATTGACTGCAATGGGAGAAATAGTTAAGTTTGATGGTTTGTACTGGAAAGGATTTAGCCTTCCTGATGGGAAACAAAGATGGATGTGTACCAATGAAAAGTCAGCTATAAGATTGCGTAACAGAGAGTATTTTAACAAGCATACGGTTGAAATTGTTGTTTATAAGGGGTATGAAACAGAGGAAGGCAAGATTGAGCCGGTATCTGACATTGTTTGTTACATAAGCATTGTTTCCGTAGTTGCTAATTATTTTGGAGATACAAGCGGCATGCATTATAAAAACAAAAGGTATGTAATGGCAGGGGACAAAATATGTAATCAGCTGCCATTTGGTGGGGCTAAAGAGGTAAAACGGATTACTAAAGAATTGAAGGGTGTGTTGGATGAGATAAGGAGGCAGAAAGATGCTGAATATTGAACAAGTGCTTAATAATTGTGGTGTTTTAGAGGTTCGCTTTTGCCAGGATGATACTTCTGTAGAAATGATTCATAAAGTACAGAAACGGGTAGAGGACAGCGGATGTTATTATGCAGAATTCTTTTCTGATGGTACGGTAAAATATGGCTGCAATGTAAATGGGAGATGGTGGTCAAGTAATTCGGAATCTATAAATGATTTATTGGGGTTGAAAGGCACGGAGTGGGAACTCCAGAGTGGAAGTTTTGGGGTTGATGGCAACAGCTGCTGTATTTTAAAGAGTACTTTTAATGAGTTGGATGAACGATTTAGAATACATGAGCAGTTTAATTCAAAGACAAATAACTTGATTTCTGCTGTGTACGCTTAGATAGTTTTTGAAAAAATTGTGCCTGTAAGCACAGTTTTTATAGAGTAATTTGTAAGTATAGTAAATATTTAGACAGAAAGGGGGCAACGGCATGGACGGTGATAAAAAAGCAGTTATTACTAAATGTAATGGTACTGCAGTAGCCGGAATGGTTATGGCTGTTATTATAGCAGCAATTATCGGTATTACTCTTTGTGTAAAGCATGTAATGAATGCTGATTTATTTGAGTAAGGCAAAGGTGGTTATTACTAAGGTGGTTAAATATCGATGTTTTTACTTGCCTAAATTTCTATCTGCTACGTTGTTATCAATCGCTGTAGCACTCGCTACAGCTCAATCTTCCGCCTTGCAGATAAAAATTTATTCTGCGTAAAATTCATTCGACATTTAACCGCCTTAGTAATAACAAAGAATAACTGCTATAAGCGTAAGGACAGCATTTTGCTAGCCAAAAGAATTGATGTTGGAGAATATGGCGTATTAGGAGCGCTTATGAGGTAAGGAAGATGAATGGTGATTTAGTTAGCAGAAGTGCATTATTGCAAAAAATCCAAGACGATAAAGAATTCCTGAGAAAAGGATTAGGCAAGGACGCTGAATATGCATATATGTCAGCAGATTCTGTTATTGCGGAAATTAAATCAATGCCTGTTGTTTATGACAGAGAAAAGGTTATAGATATGATAGAGCAATTAGAGGGCAAATCAATTCCAAGATACAAAGGTGAGAATTTTGGGGATTATGAAGGAATGGATTATTATGTTAAAAAGAGTGAGGTTAAAAAAATCTTAAATGTGGTGGCGTTTAACAATATATTAAATAAGTACCCTGATAACTTTGGCAGTGGGGTGTGTAATCGGAAGATTTACTAACTACATATGAGTAAATATAGAAGGAAAGGTACAAGTGTTTGCTGACTCAGGTGCTATAGAGCGCCTATTTTTTCTTTTGTTGAAACGGTATCTGCAAACTACAGGAATCTGTTTTTACGATTATCAATCATTTGAACAACTTCTGCCAGAAAGTCTAGAGTTGTCCAAAAGTGAGCTATCCCAATGGATTTGTTTTAATGGAAATACAAAATTTTCAATATGCTATACATAACCTGCGTATATTAGGCAGTTTAGCAAGTGATGCGTATTTATTTAGCATTTTGTGTGTAACTATTCAGCCTTGCGGCTTCATAGTTACACAGCAGTGCTTTCAGCACTGTTGATGTACACATTTTGCACAAAATGCGTACAAAATGGCACCGTAAAACTCATATTTTTGACAAAAAGCATGTCAAAAATCCTCGCATTTTATGGAAGGCTGAACTGTTACTTCTGTGGACCGACTGGTCAGATAGCGGAGTGCCATTCTGGTTCGCAAAGAAGTGATTGCAACATGAAATTTCATTTTGGTATTCTTTATAGTATTTCTTTAAAATATTGCAGACATCCCGGTTACCGATTTGGACTTTCCGTTCTTTCGCCCCTTTTCCATAAATCAGAATGCTTTTACTGTATAGGTCAACATTATTCGGTTTTAAGGAACATAGTTCAGAAATACGCATGCCGGTTGATAAAGGACTTCAACAACAGCAATGTCACGCAGGCAGTTCCGTTTCTGGTACGCAGTTTTTCCAGTCTGGTATTGATGGTACATAGTAAGCAGGAATGTCTCAACAGTATGCAGCGGTATTATTTTAGGGAGGGCTGCAGGCTCCCGGAATTTTATCTGGATTTTGTTAAATGGGTTTACGTCGATATAATCTTTATATTCCAGGCAATTCTTTGAAACTGTTTCTAATTGGTTCATTAGTTTTCTCCTTTGTTTTTATTTCCATTTTAACAAATGCTGTCAAATAGGTTAATTTGTCAATTTGTTTTAAATCTGGTAAAATATTAATAGAAAGTTTCGGAGTTATGGAATAAGTGTTAAGTTATTTGTTTTAGGGAAGGGGCAGACAATGGAAGATCTTATGACATTAGATTTTGAAGTGATGTGGCGTGACAGGACGGTTGGCCATATAATAATGGAACATGGTGATTTGCTTTTAAATGAAAATTATAGTGAAAAGATATGGGAAAACCCATTTAGGCTTCTTAAGACGGCACGGGATGTACGGTCTTGCTTAGCTGAAAGAGTGATCTGCCCAGAAAGATTTGACGATGATATGAAGAAAGCATTTGGTATTGATAAATGGGATGTTTTATCAATTTTAAAAGACACACATGGGGTTGATTTTGATGATTTTATGTGGCTGCGGTTTAAAGGTGAGGTGCTGGGATGGGAAGATGTGAAAGTACGCGGTTAAACAATTATACGCTGGCAGATAAATTTTTATATGAAGCCAGAACTGTTACGAAAGGGACACAGAAGAAATATTTTGATGGGCAGTATTTTTACAAAATAAATGAAATAACCTAATCCCCCAGCATAAGGTCATTTCATTTACAGGATGAAAACCGGATCAAAGTACATTTCATGGTTTGTTTTCTCGCATTAGCACTCTATCATTTTCTCGAGAAAAAACTGGATTATAAGTACACCTGCGAAGAATTATTAGATACGCTAAAAGCAATGAATTTTGCCAAAATACAGGAACAGGGATTTATCCCGCTATACAAACGGGAGCTTATTACGGATGATCTCCATGAAGCCTGTGGTTTCTGGACGGATTATCAATTCATAACCAAAAGCAGCATGAGAACCATTCAGAAAAAAGTAAAGGGAAAGAATAAATTACTATACTTCATGACAATGGCAAAAATCGCTATAACCCAGAAAGTACAAGGGATACAGCGATTTTTGCTTTTACCAACTGTCAAAGGCAGGATTATAGCAGAATATACAAAAAGTGTAAACCCTATTCAATTTTCAAAGTACAAAATTTAAAAGGTGCAAAGCCTTCAAATTGAATAAGACTTTACACCTTAATGTGATATGTGGTTATTAATTTTCTGTTAATGGCGGTTTCTGGTAAAGTTTACGTTCAATGCATTTTTTTTCAAACACAATTTGTTTTTTCATTTTTTCATAACCGCCTTCATCACCTGCAATTTCTAAACGTTCCAATAAATCTAGTTGGTCAAGAAGATTGCCATTATATTCTTTTTCAGTCATTGGCATATACAATCACCTACTTTCATTAATCTGTACTGATTGCTACTACATATTAATCATATCAGATTATATAATGGGTGTAAAGCCTTTATTCAATTATCAAGCTATAAATGAGCAAATTTAAAAAACTGCACAATGCGTCTATGCTACTAAAGCCAGGACTTTTTCAAAAAGGACGTGCCTTGTCCCGCACTGATAGATGAAACGAAGCCGTTCCTCTTGGATTGTGATATAATCAGACCATTGTTTGCCCTGGCATTGCGCAATGGTTACGGGAAAAGCAAACAGACAGTAAAAGCCATTTTCCCGAAATTTTGATGAGCAGTTGGACGCCGCAGAAAATTTATATGGTGTTCAAATAGAATTTCCTGCTGATACAAAGTTTTTAGAGGAAATAGAAAAAGTAGCAACTAAGTATTATACTATTGAGCAGTTTAAGAGGGTGGAATATGTCCTGCGCCATTCAACAAGGAAATATTCATATCTGGCTAAAAATCATTATAGGATTGCTAGACCACAGGCATCTGGGACAATGAAATTATTTTAACATAATTCAGCAGGAGGGTCGTTCTGAAAAGAGTGGCTCTTTTTTTAATACAAGCTGTTTATGATAAAAAGTGCGTAAGGAATCATATTATTATTATTTGTCACAGACTATTTGATTATTACTTAGAAAAAATACAAGTGGATTTTAGCGGCTATTAATCACCGTCTATATAGAATCAAATTTATTAGATACTTCAAACTGCGTATAAGTTCTTTATAAAAAATATACCGGATTTTTTAGGTTTCTACAATAATTGTGAACAAAATCTTAAAATATATAACATTGTAATATTAAGAGGGCTCTTTTTTGTTAAAAAATACTATTCAGGAAACCCATATAACATCTAAAAGGTGTTTATATAAATGTGAGGTGTGAAAAGAGTTGAGGCTATTTTGAAATCTGGTCATTTCTGAAACGCTCTAATGCATCAAGTTTCGCCTGCTCAGCAGCTTCATAGGAAGTTGGTTCTTTGGTGGCTTTGAAACGTTTAGTTTTATCAGCATTTAGGGTGTCAGGTTGTATACGGTGTTTCAGCAAGAGTTTTGTGTAGTCGTTTAGGAAGTTATAACGCTCTAATCGTTCTAGCGAATTTATTGCTCTATTATCAATTTTGTAGCTGTGTGTGCGGTAACGAAATGTGTAATGCGGAAAGCGAGTGTAGTAGGTAACTCTATTATAGCATTCGTTATTTGTCAGTATGGCAGTACTGCCATTTCCGACAGGCTCAAATTCTGTTGGAGTGTCGTATAACTCGTGTACTGTGATGTAAGATACTGAGTCGTAGATATCAATTTGGTATTCAAAAATGTTATCAAAATTCATGTGATCACCTCCATAAAAATAATAACATAGGAAGGAAGGCAATGGTTTATTTGACGAATGATGGAAAATTTAATGTAGGGGACAGTGTGGAGTTACTGGATGATCGCTGGAGAGGGGATTGGCTTGGCAGCAATTTGAATCTTCCTGATTCAGCAGAACGGGCTTCTGTAACTGGTACTGGTACAATGAATGTGTTTGGTGGGACTGCGGAACCTGAAAAATTTAAAGTTACTAAGGTGTGGAAGCGGAGTGAAATGTCACTTAATGGTGTCAGGGAAGAGTATTATTACGAGCTTTCAGAATATCCGGGTGCACGTTTTAGGGAAGACTTATTAGTCGGGGAGGGCTCCGGATGCCCATACTTTAGATATAGTGGAAATCTGCCGGAACCTAATGAATATGGAATTATGCATTTTACTACAAAGGCTAAGCGTTTTGAAACCGCTGAGCTACAGGAATTGATAAAATCCGGGGTTAAGGAAGAAAAGTTTTCTGTGTATGGTGACACTTGGAACGGCTTTATGCAAGTGGTAGTAAAAGGAGTATGGTGTGATGAGGATAATGTGGAAATGGAGCTCGAATTTACACCACGCCTTGGAGAAGATGGGCGTGACCCATCTGGTAGTTTTGGCCATGTAAAAGCGATAGCTAAAAAAGATGCTAACAGTATGCAGGAGCTTCGGTATGTTGCTACAAATTGTGTGAATGCAGGGCCAATGGGAGCAGTTAGTCTTGAATTAGCCTGTGTAGATAACATGTTGTTTTCTAAGAAAGCTTTCTGTGACTCCTTAGAGGTTTTAGATTTCGAGCCTTTTTACACTGACGCATTTTGAGTAAGATTAGGGTAGTATAAACAGGGCACAATTCTTGCTCAAGTAATCAAGGTGATGATGGAGAGCCAATTGACAGATTTAGTCAGTTGGCTCTTTGCAGTTATAGTGTGGCGCAAAAAGGAGAAAGTAATGGTTAATCAGGTGTTATCCTTTATCAGTTTTATTCAAGTTGCTACTTGTCGCACTGCCCAATTACTTGTTTTATTCCCGCGAAGGCAAAGTGAGGATGTGCAAGCAAGCTTGCATCATCCGAGCGCGCCCGCGAGGGTCAAATACCCCGCCCCTCTGGGGCGAACTTGCTAAAGGGAAACTAGGTCATGCCCCGTTGCTCTGCAGCGGGGTATTTGACTGGGTTATTGATTTAAAGGATTAGCAACTATCCTTGTCATTTTGATTGTTGTTCCAACTGACATCTTCTTTTCTATTTAGGGAAGTGTCTAGGACAGCATTTTTTTTGCTGTCCCTTTCAGATATTTATTAATTTTCGAATTTAAAAGTAAGGGAGGTCATTTGGGCTCCCTTTAAACATTTATGTAGGAGCGGATTTTTAAAGGAGTGATTGAAAACATTCTTGTTACAAGTGTTTTGAGGGCATTTATCTTGGTTAAAGAGAGTTAAATGTTAGTTTTCTTGAAAAATTGGATATTCTGGCTGCTCAGAGCCGGCGTTCAAGTTAGGAGTGAGCCAGTATTCCAGCTGACGTTGAGCCACCTTGATTTTGCTTAGGCAACATATGGGAGTGGGCATATCTTGTCAAACCTTTGCCGCATTAGTGGTGCGAAAGCAGGTTTTACAAGGTATGCCTGTTCTTCATATCATAGTCTAGGCAAAAACAAGTATATATGAAGTAGCTCACTTTTTGCAGCGGTTGACAGTTTTGCTGGCAGGTTTTTCGCATAATGATTAGAACGGCTGTGAAAAGTAACAATATCAATATGAAGGAATGAATATAATAAAGTATTGACGTACAGAAAACTGTACAGTATAATATGCGTACAGGAAATTGCACTTATATTTAGGAGGTGATTCATCATATTAGCAGTAAATTATACAAATCTTCGTGATAATATGAAAATGTATATGGATAAAGTAACAGATGATTATGAGACTATGATTGTTACAAGAAAAGATAATAAGAATGTGGTTATAATATCGGAAGAATCATACAATAATCTTATGGAAAATATTTATGTTATGGGCAATAAAGAAAATTATGACTGGTTGATGAAAGGAAAAGCACAGCTGGAGAATGGTCAATGTGTTGTTCACGAACTGTTAGAGGTAGAAGATAATGAATAAGGTATTTGCAGATACTGGGTGGGAAGATAATCTTTATTGGCAGACAGAAGATCGTAAAACCTTGAAAAAGATTAATCAGTTAATAAATGACATTGCCAGAAATGGTAATGAGGGAATTGGAAAGCCGGAGCCATTAGGTGGAAATTTAGCTGGATTTTGGAGTCGTCGCATCAATGATAAAGACAGGCTGATTTATAGAATAGATGATAATAACATATATGTTTTGGCGTGTCGGTATCATTACGGAGATAAATAGACAACATTTAAATTTAAGATATTAGAAAGCATTTGGAAATAAAAATCCAGATGCTTTTTATTATACAAAAATTTATGAAGAGAAGAAGAATATAATTATGAATGGAACAAGATGGTTTGTTGCATACAAAATACATTGATCCGGAGAAGTTAAATGCATGGATAAATATAAAAGATATAGCCGCCGGTTATGGAATGACAGTTGTTCAAAATGGTAATAGAAACGGCAGCAGTTGTATGGTAAGTGCAACCAATGCATGACTTAAGCGACTTTAAAGATTGGAGATGCTAGAAAATGAGAAATAGCTTTTAGTAGAGGCAGAGATTGGTAATAAGAAAATAACGTCTGTTTTTGAAAAGTTTGAAAAAGTGAAATTAAGAATACTTTCATGATGCATGAACTCGAAAAAATAGGATTGTTTAAAATCAACAGGAAAGAAAAATGGGAAGTGGGTTTCCACTGCCCATTTAGGCATTTATTTAATATCAAATTTAGAGGCGCAGACAAAGAGGAACTAAATGGTTCCTCCTAAAACATTTATAGGGAGTGAATTTTTAGAAGAGTGATTGACAACATTTTTGGGTGAAAGTGTTTTGATGGCATTTATCTAAATTGAGATAGGTTTAAATGTTAGTTTTGTCGAAATATGTAACACGAAAATAAAAAATGTGAAAAAACATAGTGTCTTTTGCAGAAAAATGTAGTATTATGATAAAAAGTGATAGATAATTAAATGTTATTATGCTTAGTTTAGTTTTAGTTTGTTTGTACTGCAACTGCATCTCAAGTTATAAATTACCAATGATTGGGGGACTTATTGCTGCATTTGTCGTTATAGTCTATATGGATATATATTCAATAAAGAAAACATATCAGTTTTTAAATAATATAGGAACATCAATGACAGGAGATAATACCTTGTTGTTGGCACGCGCGCGATTAGAAAAAAGAGTGTATTCTAACTTGAACTGGCTGCTTATAATAATTGTGCCTGCATTTATTTTGCCGGATGTCATCTACATAATTAGGTGCCGATTAGGACTACCAATAAAAATATTTGCTTATACTGCGTTATATATCATCATTGCACTATGCCTAATCGGGTATATGCAATATGTTAGTCTTATAAGATTGGCGCATGATTGCTCGAAAGATGCAGATCAGATTTCCATTTATGACCATACTCGTCCACATAAAACAGTATGGGTAGTCAAGCTTGCCTCATTGACAAACAAACAAAGCAATATGTTTTTCTTTGTAGGGGCTGGCTTTATTGCTCTCCTTTATCTTATAACATTCACAGATTATTATGCAGTTCACATGGACGAAGCGCTTAGTAAGGCAGGAGTGCTTTATTTATGGGCAATTGTTATACTGGCGATTGTGATTATGTTTCCCGTCTTTTCTTTATGTAGTTATTTCTGCATAAAAAACTTGATCACTAAGCTTGTTAATAAAGAAATCAGAGAGTGTAGTATTATACAAAGTATGGTTGCAAGAAGTAGAAAAAAACAAAGGCATTTAGAACTTCAGCAAACTTTGGGTCAAATCAAAATATTAATGCTTGAAAAGGTTCCTGCGTATCCTCAAAAGCCGTTTGTGGCGTATGCAACTTCTTATATCATTGCTGCTATAAATTTTGCAGCAACGATGCAGGCTGCGATATCGTTATTTACATATATCCCATGATTTTATTCAAGCCTTTTTTGGCTGACAGTAATAACGGAATCCACAAAGGCATCAAATTGGTCGCACCATTCCTGCAGTTGTGGTTTTTCGGTCATCAGGGAAATGCTGTTATGTATGCGTTTGCTAACATTGCGTATCTCATTAAATAATTTCTCTTGAATACGATATTTCTGAAAGAGATTCAATAATAATACGTCTTTTTCTTCTGACGAAGTATTTTCTAGTACATTGATTTTTTAATAACTGGCTAAATCTAAGCGTGAAAATCATACCGTTATTTCATCCATTTTGTATTTCCAATGATATATGACAGGACCAGCATTTATTTCCTTGAAATAAAGATAAATCCGGCCGATCAACTCCTGTTTGCTTTTGACGCGGATTCCACGCAGCATCTGCTTCGTCATTTTTCCAAAAAAGCTTTCTATCATATTTAGCCATGAGCCATGTTTTGGGGTAAATACAAATTCAAAACGTCCTTC
>RAYE01000203.1 GCA_003612285.1 bacterium D16-51
CATACCTGTGTGGAAAAAACGCAGGATTTCTTATCTCTCCCTTCCTTTAGGGTACCGTATGTGGAAGAAGAAAGAATCCAAGCTTGAACCCGCCGCTGCCATGGCCAGGCAGGCTATGCCGTGCCTGGAAGGAAAGGAAAATGTCATCATCCTTTGTGACAGCTGGTATGCAAAGCAGGACTTTATCTGCACCATAAATGAATACGAAAATCTGGACATTATCTGTAATGCAGGGCATGATTCCGTCCTTTACGGCCTGCCCCCTGCTCCTACAGGTAGACGCGGCAGGCCTGCAAAACACGGAAAAAGGCTTTCCATTACAGAAGATTTTACCCTGTCTGATGAAAAAACCGGGGAGTATTTCACTGGTGTGCGCAGGGTGCTGGCAAACCTGTTTGGGGAGCGTACGGTATTGGCATATGTTACTGCCACTGACAGGAAGGAAGGGAGCAGGAGACTGTTTTTCAGCAGCATAGAGCCGTCACAGCTGCATATATTCTGCGCATGGTATGAGGATGGACTGCTCCGCAGCACGGAGTGGAACCAGGCAGATTATATCCCCCTGTTCCTGTACCGTTTCCGCTGGAATATTGAAGTAAGCTATTATGAGCAGAAAACTTTCTGGTCATTGTGCAGTTATATGGCCAGAAGCCAGAAAGGCATTGAAATGCTGGTTAATCTGGTTAATATTTCGTATTGCGCTATGAAATTACTGCCATATCAAGACACTGTATTTGCAAAATATAAAGGGTACAGTGTGCAGGAGTTTCGTTTTGCACTAAGCGAACAAATTCGGGAACAGATATTTATTGCCAGTTTCGTGGAAAGCCTCGAAAACGGGTTAAAATCCAACCCTGTAATCAATGTGTTGAAACAACGGCTGTTCCAACATGGTCAATTTAACAAAAAGTTGTAAACTGGTGT
>RAYE01000204.1 GCA_003612285.1 bacterium D16-51
GAGTGAAAACACGGCAAGGTGGATTTTCAGAGAAGCCTGCATAAAGCACAATGCAGATGGTGCTACATGGCTTGCCTGGGCGCAGATGGAAGCGGAGCAAGGCCAGGTAGGTGATTATGAGAGTGAAAACACGGCAAGGTGGATTTTCAGAGAAGCCTGCATAAAGCACAATGCAGATGGTGCTACATGGCTTGCCTGGGCGCAGATGGAAGCGGAGCAAGGCCAGGTAGGTGATTATGAGAGTGAAAACACGGCAAGGTGGATTTATTCTAAAGCAATAAAAGGGTTTCCAAATTTTAGTCCGTTATATTCCTCATACGCTCGTTTGGAACTACTACATCATTCTGTCCAGCAAGCAAGAGACATCTTGCGTAAGGCTATTCGATATAATGATTCTTGTATTGGACAGCTTGCTATTTTAGAATTTTTTTGTGGAAATATTAATTCGGGCGATGTTTATTGTATCAATCAATTGATGTTGCGTATGGAAAAAGAAAAGCAAAATTCATTTACAGCGCTTCTAAATTTATATCACTGTTCTGTGCTTTTGGGACATAAAGAAAATATAGAACGGTATCATCAAGAACTTTTGGAGAAACCTGAATATGATCCTTCAAACACAACTATTGAGAACTTTATACAATTATGTCAAGATGCTCTAATTTAACGCTGTGTATTACAAATTAAAACAACGCATAAATTTGTATTGTATATTTTAATGATAATTATTTTGTCGTGGGCTTGACATAAGGGTGGCGCAGGGTGTGGGGTGTCATTACTTTGGGTAAGGCTTCCTCATGGCACTTGTTGTACTTTTTCGCAAGCCCCCGGAACATGGTAGCATAGTTCACATTCGTTTTCGGGCAGCCGTCCCGGTTGAGGAAAAGGAAAT
>RAYE01000205.1 GCA_003612285.1 bacterium D16-51
TTGCATCATACTCTGAATATGTACCAGAATCACTCTGTACCGGCAGGTTTTCCGCTCAAATTCTCCCTTCCCTCCATCAAAAGCCTTACCGCATACTGAAAACCGTAAATGAAGCCCTGCTTCTCATTAGCAGCAGTAAGTTCGATAAGCGTATCTTCATGCTCCGCAATAAAGTCATCACCAACTTCCTCGTAGAGCCTGTCTGATGCCTCCCGTGTTTCCGGCAGGTCAACAAGAACTTTTTCATCCATATTCAGATATAATTTTTCTATTTCACTCATAATTCGCACCTCTTTCTTTCGGTTGCATGTCGCATTCGTTATAGTTATATATTTTCCAAGGCATTACCACCATATGACAGAGCCATCCTCTATGGCATAATGCCACCATCTGCCGGAAGTATAACGGATGCAGAGAACGCCATCCCCTTCCGTCCATATTTCTTCTATGCCGCCATAGCACCAATGTTCAAACGCTGCTTTATGGGCGGCATAGCATTTTTCTGCAAACTGCTCCATATTATCACCAGCTTTCTATACTGTTGCCCTGGCTTTCTTAACCCCCATAATAGTCAAGTACCTGGTTGGCAATGTCCTGCAATTCCGGGAAGCATTCTACCAAATCAATGGGATATGCGGGCGCACGCCCTTTCTTTTCCCTATATATCTGCTCTGCTTCGTCCAAATCATAGTATTTGCCGCATTCCTCCAGGATGATGTGGTACAGCTCCTTAAGTTCCATGTCCCTGTTATTACGGATGCCCCAGATTCTGTTGCGGTTCTTCTCGTACCAGGTATTCTTCCTTGGTGTCAGCCTGGTCAGCATCTGGACTGTCGGCCTGTATGCTACTTTTGCTTCCAGAA
>RAYE01000206.1 GCA_003612285.1 bacterium D16-51
CTATCACAAGGGGCTGCCAGTATGGTGTGGAGGCTTGCTGGCGGCACAAAGCCCTTGTACAGATGAATGGTAATTACTGCAATTAGCAGTTATTATATACCAGTTTTTAATTAGTTTTATCATGAATCCTGCCAGTACAGGTTTCACCGCCTGTATTGGTATTGCCTGCATCCACAGCGGGCTAATCTGTATGCTGATTTCCACTAGGCGTGCAGAACCACAGCAATACTCATATTGTACGGTTCTTCAGAAGGGACTGTGCAGTATGGAAAATCCTATGTAAACTGGCAATACATTTATGTAGGCTGCCCTGGCAGAGGGACTCCACACTATCTGCTGGGGTGTAAGGATGATATAGAAATCCAGCATATATAGTGTAACATAGGATATATCATTTGTTTTATTATACATATCCGTCATATGGCACAGTACAGAAAGAAGGTGAGAGAATGATTACACAGGAAAGTGTCAGGGAAAAGCTGATTCAGAAATGTGAAGGGCTGAAAGTAAAGTATATTGCAAAGCAAATTGGAATACCAAGGGGAATCCTTTCAAACTTCAAGGCAGGAAGCCGCGAATTGTGGCAGGAAACTTTAGAAAGCTTAAATGAGTATTTAGACAAATGCCGTATTTAATGTTAACCAAAACTGAAATCATTAAAAAATTAATCAAAATCAAAAAATCATATTGCAAATCGCAATAAAAATCCAATATTAAAGGAATAATGGAAAATAATCATAAGAAAAAGATGAAAAATTAAAGGAAATCAGCAGAAAATGTGTTTGCCTTTAGTGTGAATTGGTGCTATAATAAAGGAAAATTATAGCAAAGGCAGGTGGGGAATATGG
>RAYE01000207.1 GCA_003612285.1 bacterium D16-51
TTACACTGAAGGCGGTGCAGAAGCCCTCCTCATCCGCAAACAACCGGGCCGCACTAGATTTTTAACGGATGAACAGGAAAAAGAACTTTTTCATATCATTTCCACCTGTACGCCGGAAGAGGCAGGCGTGGGAATTTTTGCAAACTGGACAGCCCTGCTGGCCTGCCGCCTGGTGGAGGAACGTTTCCGGGTAAAATTCTCAGAACGCGGGATGAGGGATCTTTTTTACAGGATCGGACTGAGCTATACCAGACCAACTTATACACTTAACAAGGCTGACTCAGAAAAACAGGATGCATGGTCTGTGCCATGTCAAAGGAGAACGCCGTTTCCTCGCCCGTGCGGTAGAAGTCGTGGAAGATACGCAGCTTGTCATTGGCATCCAGTTCCGTACATTTCGAGCCTAAACGGTTGAAATGCCCGATAAGGTCAGCCCCGACACGGGCAAAGTAATTCCTCGCTTCCTCGATGTTCTTCTTGCAGACGGAAACGGTTACATATTTGTCCTGCACGGTGGAGTTTGCCCCCGTCGCCTTATCCAGCAGCATCTTATTGTATTCCTTACGGTATTTATCCAAATCGTCCTCCGCCATCGGGATTAAGATTGTCTGCTCAAAATCCGCTTTATTAAGCCTGCGGTTGTTTATCGTGATTTTCGTGGTCGCCCCGCTGTCGAGGGCGTTTAAAAGCTCCGAGTATTCGAGGAACATCGCTTCTTTGTCCTCACGGCTCGCCACGGCGTAGTTGATGTCCTCAAACTTGAATCCAAGGAGGGTACATTCCCCGATGCTTGCATCGTATCTTGCTTAACAAAAAGTAGAAAAGATGGT
>RAYE01000208.1 GCA_003612285.1 bacterium D16-51
GCCAAATACTTCCCATGATTTTAATTCTGCATCTAATATGCTGTTTGCTTTCAGCTCTCCGATATATTCATTTGTATACTGGTTATAGATATAATATATTTTCATAGTTTTTTACCTCGCTTTCGTTGACTACATTTGTTTTTGCTGTTTGCTTTGTTTGATGTTGTAATCGCATTGTACACTATTATGTACTTAGCTTCTATTGGTAAAGTACACAAAAAAGTACAATTATTTTTGTGAATTGTACACAATAATATACAAACATTATCTATTTGACTTTTAGAATACAATAGTATACTATACTATTAAGGAGGTAGATACATGGGAGAACGTGAAAAACAATATACTGGTAAAATATGTTATAACAACCTATTTAAAATAATGGAATCTAAAGGAATAAAGAAAAGAGATTTACGAGAAAAATATAAAATTTCACCAACTATAGTAAATAGATTAAATAATAATACCAATGTTTCCATAGATACTATAATGTATTTATGCGAAATTTTAAACTGTCAACCTGGAGATATCGTAGAGTATATTCCTAATGAAAATAACAATAATAATCTATAATTAATCTAATAAAAGAAATAAAAAGTACACTTTTATATACATTCACCAAAAACCTCAGTATATTTTTGTGTACTTTTGATATTGTCGTTAAGTACATTTTAGTGTACAATAGTCCCAACAAATCCAAAAACAAACCAATCAACACCTAGCAAAGCACCTTGATAATTGAATAGACTTTACACTCCAAGCGTGATATAATACAGATACTTTATAAGAAAGC
>RAYE01000209.1 GCA_003612285.1 bacterium D16-51
TTGATGTATTTCAATATATTTCAATAAATCCTTATGGCATAATGCTTTGCAGGGATATAGTAAACATATATCTCCATGTAAATCCATATATCTTCATGCCAAATTGGTGTAGAAATGGTGTAGTAACTTTAAAAAGAGTTTGATACAAATTCCCCATAAAAACAAAATATTTTGGACACATGCATAAGTCCATGACAGGTAAAAGGATAAGAACTATCCCTAACCTGCTGTGGGCTTATTTTAGTGCCTAAAATTACAAGACTAATGAATAATCACCTACAAATGAAAAGTCCGTCTATGGCGGTTCTGGCGCGTCACAGGGGCATCCTGTGCAGCCCTGTTCCACATCTTAAAACTACGGTTTCATTGACGACCCAACAAAGAAAGGAGAAAAAAACGATGGCAAAAAGAATAAGCAGCATGGAGCAGTTACAGATGGGCAGGGGTTAGGAAGAGAAACAAAACTAATGTAATGGTAAGCAAAAAAGAAAGGATGATGTATTATGGCAGTAAACAAAAAGGAATTTATTAACTGTATGGCTGAAAACGGGCAGAAGACAAAGAAATCCTGCAAGGAATACCTGGATCTTGTACTGGATACCTTCTATGGACTGATGGAGGAAGGGGCGACAGTCAGGTTTGCGAGAGTGCTGAAAGCGGAAACAAAGATAACGCCGCAGAGGCCTGCAAGAACCCCACAGACAGGTGACTTATGCACTGTCCCGGAACGCAGGCGGATCAAGGTTACATTCAGTGAGGTGTTAAGGGATAAGCTGAACGGGGAGAAGGA
>RAYE01000210.1 GCA_003612285.1 bacterium D16-51
GACAATCTGTGCCACGGGAATCCGCGTCAGTGAGCTGCAGGCCATTACGGTGGCGGCGGTGCGCAACAATTCTGTTGTCATCCGCAATAAAGGGAAAATCAGGACAATTCTTCTGCCAGACGACTTGAGGAAAGAGCTGCTTTATTATATCAGCCGGGAGGGGATTAAAAAGGGATTGGTTTTCTGCACTTCATCGGGGAAGGCGGTCAACCGCAGCAATGTCTGGAAGGAGATGAAATCACTGTGCAGCGTTGCCGGCGTTGAACCGGGCAAGGTCTTCCCGCACAGCCTGCGCCGCTTATTTGCAAGGTGTTTCTATAAAATAAAAAAGGATATTGCAAAACTGGCGGATATACTCGGCCACAGCAATATCGAGACGACAAGGATTTATATTAAGTCAACCGGCAGGGAACACAGGAAACAGCTGAACCAGATGAAGCTTGTGGATGTGCCGTGACGTTTTTGGTGTTGCAGCAGGGGCTGTTTTAGGATACAACATAATGATTATTATGTTATCCAAATACATAAGCATTGTAACACGGAATCTTCTGTATTTCAAGGATTTTTTCTGTTATTTCATTATCAGTGTGTTTTTACAGCAGTGCCGGGTATGCCAGCCAGGCAGTGTCTGTAAAAATGCTTTTTTGTGCTGCCCTTTTTATCAGGGGGACTGGAAAGCCAGTAAAATCACATTTCGTAAGCAGCCGGGATTTTTGTATCCCGGTATTTTTTTGTCATAGATTTGGCCGGACGCCAGAAATATTCTGTCACATAATAATCA
>RAYE01000211.1 GCA_003612285.1 bacterium D16-51
TGAGATAATAAAGAATGACGGTGTGCCAGCTGGATGCCGTGTTAAGACAAAGATTGCCAAGAATAAGATAGCACCCCCGTTCCAGAGTGTGGAATTTGACATAATGTTTGACCACGGGGTTTCTGTTGAAGGGGACATACTGGACAATGCGCTTGAAAAGGGCATAGTTACTAAGTGGGGGGCATGGTATTCATATAATGGGAATAGGATTGGACAGGGCAGGGAAAATGTAAAGAAGTATCTGAGGGAGCATCCGGCAGAATTGGAAGAAATAACGGGGAAACTAAGGGAAATATGTTTTGCAGGTTGATAGCCTGCTGTCGGTACTGGTGGGGAATCTTCTGCCAGTGCTGGCAGGTACTAATCCAAAGAAAGGGGAAAGCCATGGCAAATGCGGAAGAAATTTATAAGGATAAACAGCATGAAAAATTTTACAGACATTACCTGGACAGATGCAGGTACCGTGATCCACACCATAAAGCACTGGTATACTGCCTTGGGATTGACGGGAATACAAGGGGACATATACATGATATTTATGATTTTCATACTGGATGTATCAAAACGGAATGTCTTCATGAAGGATGGCAGACAGACAGCAGTAAAAAAGTGGTCAGGCTTGCCTTTAACCTTTATACGGACAGGACAGTAAGTGTATATGACTATGGAAGCCAGGGTGGGCAGTTGTGGGAGTGCAGGCATTACAGTGCAGCAGAGATTATGTGCTGTGAATATGTGAAGTATTTTCTTGAGGCTGTA
>RAYE01000212.1 GCA_003612285.1 bacterium D16-51
TATAGGCCGGGGGTCTATAAAGCTCTCATGGCGAGAATGTGGCTGACTACCACTGACAAAACCCCGAATGAAATGGTCAAGAAGAAAGAGCGGTAGAAATGCCGCTGCCGCGAAAGTGGCGTGTGTGAGGTTCAGTAAGCAGGTCGCGATGAAAGACCTTGCGGTGTTACAGGCACCGGCAAGCACACTGGCCAAAAGGGTAGCACTAAAAGAGCTGTGCACAGATAGGAATATTGGAACGTAGAAAGTCCCGGATGTGGAGCGATTGCACGCTGTGAAGCATGAAAAGGAAAACCATGTCGCCGCTTTGGGGGTGTGGCATAACTTTTCTTAATCCGGGAGGAAAGTGCAGCCATGGTACCGTGTCCGTTAGCGATAACAGGACTTAGAAGCCGTGAAAAAAAGTAAGCGGTGGAGGGACGGGCTGTAGTCAGGAATGTGGTAAATAAAATGAAAGGAGCATTATTAACAGACATCATAGGTTCGAGTAGGACTAAGAAAGGCGGCACCCGAAAGGAGTGAGCCGACTATGGCAACAGGAAAAAGGGCTTTAAAGAAAGCAAAACTAAGACATGCAGAATACTACGATTTTCAGTCGGTTCAGGACGGATTATACCGTGACAGTATGAATGGGAAAGAATTTCGCAATCTCATTTCTATCATAATCATGCCGGAAAATATCCGTATGGCATATAGGAATCTGAAGAAGAATCCAGGAAGCCATACACCGGGAACAGACAAAAAGACAATC
>RAYE01000021.1 GCA_003612285.1 bacterium D16-51
GCCATGTATTGCTATCTGCATTGTGCTTTATGCAGGCTTCTCTGAAAATCCACCTTGCCGTGTTTTCACTCTCATAATCACCTACCTGGCCTTGCTCCGCTTCCATCTGCGCCCAGGCACGCCATGTATCACTACCTGCACTGTGCCTTATGCAAGAGTCTCTCATTATCCATGCTGGAGAAAAAGGCTCAGAAATCATCCATGAAGCGCCATTTTTTTGCAATAATCGACACCATTGCAATAAGAAAGTGTCAAAAATAACTTCTCTTTTATAACATTTATAATAAAATAATAATAAAACGTCCTCATTAGCCAAATATGATGGTAAGAGATGAAAATATTTTGGTGGTTTTGTATTTAGTTCATCCAATAATCTTTCAATTATATACTTTTGAACATCTAGACTTGTCTGTGATATTCCGCCAGAAAGCCGCAGAATAGAATCCCATGCAGTTTTGTTCAATTTTCCATAGGCATTCTCGTAGTTCTCTATATGATATTTAAACAAGCATATTAATATACTGTCTATTTGATCAAGAGACAGCAATCCATTATCGGAAAATAATTCATCATAAAATAATGTCGAAATAATCTCATGTCGGGTCTGGTATTTATCACCATTAATTGAGACTTCACGGCTTAAAGCCTGGGTTGCATCCTTTGAAGATAGTTTAATCTCATTGCATACATATTTTAACTGATAATGAGCAAACTTGACTCCATAATGCTCGGATAGTACAATATGTGCAAGTAAGAGAACAGCTTTAGGTAATTTTTTATTTAAATTTTCAATAATTTTATGTGCAATTTCTTCCAACGAATTCTTATTATTAACAACTATTAGCATAGCAGCATATAAGAATCCGTAGGCATTATATTGAAATATTTCCTTTATTTCTTTTTTAGTTCTAGAACAACGTAAATTGCTACTGACACAATCGGCAAATTGCCAAGCCTCCTTTGGAGTCATTATCTTAATCGGTATATCTATTACATCTCTATCTGAAATTTGCAAGGACTTTTTCAGTAGATTCCATTCATTTTGACGTGCACCTAAAATAAGCGTCTGTTCACTTTCAATAATTTTATCTAAGAAATATTTAAATTCTTTTCTATCTGGAGGATTGTCAATTACAAAAATATCATGTTTAGAAACATTCTTTGGAATTTCTAGCTCACCATAACCGCGATAATAAAAAACCGTAACCCCAGATAATATCAACTTTGCACACATTTGCATTAAAATAGTGGTTTTTCCTTCTCCACCAGGTCCCACAAGAGCATAAATTCCTCCTTCAATTGCATGATTATATAACATATTCACAATGTCACGAGTAACTATTCTGTCAGAAAAAGCCAGATTCCACTTGCAACGAGTGCCTAACAGGAAGTTACGTACATGACTATCTTTAAGAGTGTATAAACTTTTCTCAGTCAATATGTCATTCGTAAACCAGCAACTGTTACTTAAATTTATATTGTGTGTAGAAACTAAACCTTGTTCTAATTTGCGAATATCATATCCGTCTTTTCCATCTGGTTGCAATTCAGCCTGATCTTGAGGATCCCATTTAAAAAATTCAAGAGAAACGTGATTGGTGTATTCATCCCAAAATTGCCAAATCATCCCGAAATCTGAATATGTATCGTTTTCATCAGTAGAACTTCGATATGAAACAATATTTGGGATTGCAACTGATGAAATTTTGTTACTCAATACAATTTGGTTTTCAGCCCTGTTAAGATTTTTAACGTGCCGATCCCCGCATAAGTAAGCACTAATGTTTTCCTGAAAAAACATAGCAGACAAAATTGTCTGCTGACTGGCCATCAAATCAAAGAAACTATTATGACCAATAGCAATACACGGTAAATTGTCATAACGTAATTGTTCCCGAATATCATCAGATGTTGCAGCGATTGTATCCGTTATCTGTTCATTTTTTATGCTTCCGTCCGCAATTAAAACTGTATTTAAATGAAGAATGTTAATTTTATTCCTCCAAGTTCGGACATGAACAGTAACCGGAAGGCTATCACAATTTTCTGGGTAAACATTAATTGTCTTAACAAATTTTATATAGTCATTATAATATCCAAGAAGTTTATCAATTCCACTCTGTAGCATTTCAGGTTTAGATTTAATGGCTTGTATATAAAAAGACCTATCATTCCCTGTTTTTTGGTTTGAAATGTCATGATTACCAGGAACTACAAAAACATCTTTATCTGGTTCAATATCCATAGCATTAAACAGCTGTAAAAGAAATTGTATCGCTTGCTCGTAATTATTTTGAATAAAATTATGAAAATCACCTGTAATAACTAACAACTTATTACCACGAGGAACATTGTTTAGCGTTTTACGTATTGAATATAGAATAGCGTTTTTCATATTATTCCATTGAGGGTCGACCACAAGGTGCAAATCAGAAATATGTAAAAGATACGTCAACACAAAACATCCTTTCTGTTAATCCAATTTACTTCTTTTTTGATATGATATCTATTATAGCATTTATTCGACGATATGCCAACAGAATTCTTATTATTTTGCACCTTTTGACAATTTCTACATTCATGCTATGTCAAATCATGTCGCCACCATCTCCAGCATACGTTCTGCACCAACTTAGCCAATGCGGGCATGAACCCGAAAGCGTTACAGTATATCATGGGACATTCCAACATCACCATGACGCTGAACTATTACGCACACGCAACATTCGCTTCCGCAAAGGCTGAAATGGAAAGGCTGATCGCAGCATAGCCGCAGACGGATTTACTACTTCTTTTACTACCATTGAGAGGGAAAACCTAAGAGGTTATGAGGGTATATGCGAACTTCTCCCCATATCTAAACTGCCGGAAAAGCCCGGAAATACAGGCTATTCCGACATATAAGAATTTCTAAAGAGATAATCTAAATTCACCATAAATTTTATGAAGGAATATTATTCAAACATTTCTCAAATATTATAAAAATACTCCTTTTGTAATATACAGGTATCATGAGTTGTTCAATTTTCATGAATAAATAGAACAATGGTATTCTGCAGAGATATGGGATACCAGTGTTTTTAACAAAACAGAAACAAAATTCAAATATTACAAAAACAATTAACTGTTATTCTATATTCATGAAATAAGCAAATAAAAAGTAAAGGAGATGAATGATTTGGCAAAATCAAAGCTGGTAGAGGTAAATGAAAAAATTGCAGAAGGAGTAGTTGGCGGTTATAAGAAGATTGAGGAAGGTGTAGTTGGCGGTTACAAGAAAATTGAGGAGGGTGCAGTGGGAGGCTTCAATAAGATTGCTGATAAATTCGTGGACAATTTCCTCACAAAGGAAGGGGAGTCTGTAGAAGAGGCAAGGGAACGGATGGCGGCTGAACAGAAAGAAAGAGAGGAAAAGAGCGCAGCCAAACGGGAGGAACGGGAACAGAAGCAGAAATCTGCAGTGGAGAAGAGTCTGCAGAAGGTGGAAAACGCCAGACTGGAAAAAGCCTCCAAAATGGAGGCTGGAAGAAAGGCAGGGCTTGAATAATGAAAAAGAGTACGTTTGTGGCAATGATTTTGGGAACCATCGGCGGAATTTTATTTGCACTGGGAATGTGTATGGCTTTGACACCGGAGTGGGATGCGTTTCAGCAGGGCGTTACTATGGGGGTTATCGGGGCAGTAGTATTGCTGGTTATGGTGTTTGTATGGAGGAGAATGGAAAACAAGGCTCCGGTCAAGTTGTCCGGTAAAACGATTGGTGCAGCCCTGATCGGCATTATCGGGGCATTTTCTGAAGCCGGCCGTGAATAGAAACTTTGGATTAACAATTCTGAAACAAAACTTTAACAAAACACAAACAGAAATATGTTATATGTTATAATAGCAAAGTACGAAAGCGTGGAGATGCGGTATGGACAAGGAACTGGTGAAACAAATATTGAAAAAAGCAGTCAGGAAAGTTTTCTTTCTGCCGCCAGCTCCTACTCTGCTGATTTCCGTTCCGGCTTATGTGCTTGTTATTTATGCGCTGGCTGGAAAAAACGTGGAGCCGGCCATTCAATATGCTGCGTATTTTTTATCTGCATACGCATTGATTATTACGGTAACAGGAATTACAGGCGTCGTGCGTTTTGTGCGGCAGGGAATTGATAAACACCCCCTTGTAGGGAAAATGCTGGGCATTCCGTTTGTCAGCAAATATCTGAAAGAAGCGACGTTTCGGGCGGAAGCCTCCTTGTATCAGGGATTTTTTATCAACTTGTTGTATGCAGGCATAAAATTGCTTTCGGGAATTCTATACAGATCCGTGTGGTTTATAACACTGGCAGTGTATTATATCCTGCTCGCCCTTATGCGTGCATCGCTTCTCCATTATGTGAGGACGGACAAAAAGAGTAGGGTTTCCGAATGGCGGAGATACCGTCTGTGCGGGATGATCCTGCTGTTTATGAATGTGGCGCTGGCGGGAATCGTTGTTCTGGTGGTATATGAGAACAGTGGGTTTGAATATCCCGGAGTGCTGATCTATGTCATGGCAGTGTATGCATTCTATGCAGCGATAATGGCTGTTCGGAATGTGGTAAGATTCCGAAAATATGGAAGCCCTGTCATGTCTGCGGCAAAGGCGGTCAGCCTGACGGCGGCGTTAGTATCTATGCTTTCTCTGGAGACAGCTATGCTGACGCAGTTCGGGGCTGCAGATGATCCCATGTTTCGCCGGATTATGACGGCCTCCACAGGGGCGGCGGTCAGTATCACTGTACTTGGGATGGCGGTTTTTATGATTATAAGGAGCTGCCGTGAAATAACTCTCAATTTAGACAAGTCAAAAGGAAAGTTTATTTCATGACAGTTCCTAAGGATAGCAAAACAGATGAAACAGATCAGGCAGGAAAAAGGAGATGCTGCATATGATTCATATTCTTGTGGTGGAAGATGAACCCCGATTGAACCAGGTGGTATGCACTTACTTAAATGACAATGGTTTCCGGGCAAAGGGAGTATTAAGCGCAAAGGAAGCTTATGACGAGTTGTATAACAATCTATATGAACTAATTATCTCTGACATTATGATGCCAGAGATTGACGGGTTTGAGTTTGCCGGGACAGTCCGGAAAGTGAACCGAACAATCCCCATCCTGTTTATGTCGGCAAAGGATGACCTGCCTTCCAAACAGAAAGGGTTCCAGCTTGGGATTGATGACTACATGGTAAAGCCCATTGAACTGGATGAGCTCATCCTGCGTGTAAGAGCGCTTCTTCGCAGGGCGAATATCGAGATGGAGAGGAAGATCACCGTGGGCAACCTGGTACTGGATGCGGACGGCATGAGCGCGGAAATCGGCGGGGAGGAAGTCAGCCTTACAATGCGGGAGTTCAACATCATTTACAAGCTGCTGTCATATCCGAAGAAGACGTTTTCCAGGGCGCAGCTCATGGATGAGTTCTGGGGCGTGGAAAGCGATACGAGCCTGCGCGCAGTGGATGTATATGTGACAAAGCTCAGGGATAAGCTCTCGGCCTGCGATGGATTCCAGATCGTGACGGTAAGGGGGCTGGGGTATAAGGCGGTGCTGCGATGAAAATAAAAGAAAACCTTTTCCCGCCGTCTTTGTTCGCTATTTATTTTGGGGTGCTGCTCTTAATGGCCGGCATTCATACCGGACTGCTCGTATTTATGGATACGTTTGGCTGGGGGAAGCTGACACAGACCATTATCCCCATGGTTTACTGGGGAATGGTGGCGGTAGGGCTGACTCTGTTCACAAGGAGGAAAATAAAGAGTACTTATGAAGATCCCCTGCACAAAATGGCGGAAGCCACAAGAAAGGTATCGGGAGGGGACTTTTCTGTATATGTCCCTGCTGTCCATGCGGCGGATAAGCTGGATTATCTGGATGTTATGATTATGGATTTTAACAAGATGGTGGAGGAGCTGGGAAGCATTGAGACGCTGAAGACAGATTTTATCTCCAATGTGTCCCACGAAATGAAAACGCCCATTTCTGTTATGAAAAATTATGCGGAGCTGCTTGCGGCAGAGCGGATAGAAGACAGGCAGAGGAAAGAATATGCGAGAGCCGTGGAAAATGCAGCCACAAGGCTTTCTGATCTGATCAGCAATATCCTGAAGCTGAACAAGCTGGAAAGCCAGAGGATCATGCCGGAAATGGAAAACTATGACATATGCCGGCAGCTGTGTGACTGTATCCTGCTGTTCGAGGACATATGGGAAGAACGGGAGATTGAACTGGAAACAGAAATTGAGGATGCAGCGATGGTAAAAGCAGATGCGAGCCTGATGGAACTGGTGTGGAACAACCTGATCAGTAATGCGTTGAAATTTACAGAGCCGGGAGGGAGCGTTACGGTGAGCCAGACATCGGATGGGGATCATATCAGGATCGCAGTGTCCGATACGGGCTGCGGCATGAGCCGGGACAGCTTAGATCATATCTTTGATAAATTCTATCAGGGGGACACTTCCCACTCAAGGGAAGGGAATGGGCTTGGCCTTGCACTGGTAAAGCGGGTGCTGGAGCTGATGGACGGCAGTATCCAGGTGGTCAGTGAGGAAGGAAAGGGAAGCACTTTTACGGTCACTTTGCCGGTGGCAGGGATTTGATGGATAAAAGGAGGCGCATGGTAATGGATGGTACAGGAAGAGGGCAGAAAAGCTTTGTGGGATATGAATATAAGGAGATTGTTACGGATAACAGCAGGCTTTCTTTTCTGCTTGACGGATATGAGAGTTTCGGATGGGAGGAAGACGGCAGGCTGTCAGAAAACGCTGCAGCTGGGAAAACGACGCTGCAGCAGAGAACAGTGCTGCGGATGAAGCGGAACCGGAAGCTTGTTAACAAGGTGGAGCTGACAAGGCTTGAGAGGAATTTTGAGGCATGCGTGGATGAGATCGGGAAGCTGGAAAAGGCGAAGACCTCTGCAGCGACAATGTGTGCACTCATAGCTGGCATCATTGGGACAGCGTTCATGGCAGGCTCTGTTTTCGCAGTGACGGCACAGCCGCCTTATTACATTCTGTGCATCCTGCTTGCCGTGCCGGGATTCCTGGGATGGATCTTTCCGTATTTTCTTTATAAGAAGATTGCAGGAAAGCAGACGGAAAAGATGATGCCGTTGATTGAAGCGAAATATGACGAGATTTATGAGATCTGTGAGAAAGGAAACAAGCTGATATATTAGGGGAATGCACCAGATAAGGTTTAGCCTTCCCGAAACAGCATGAAAACAGTCTAAGGCATACGATAAATGATTTATTATACGAGGGAGGTGGCAGGAATGGACAGAAAAAGAAAAGGTATCTTTGCAGGTGTGCTGGCAGTTGTGGTTATGGCAGCTGGAGCAGTTTATGCATTTATAAAATCCAGAAAGGGCTGATATCAGGAAATGACAAGCGTATAGTATGCTTTGTCTGCAGTTTTATGCATGCTGCTTAGGATGGTCAATAGTAACAATCAGTATTATAATTTTTTTAAAATTATAAAAAAAGTGTTGACAGAAAATAACTTTTGCATATAATAGTGATTATGACAAAGACGTCACGAAGTAAATTTCGTGGCGTTTTTTCTTTTTCCAGGGATTTTCTGGAAATATTGTCAGATTTCGTGTCCGGACCACGTTAGAAAATTTTAGAAATGAGGGATTATTATGGCAGAAGAAGTAATAGCTTATGTAAATGAAAATATCTTTGGTATCTGGTTTCTAATTGGGGCCGCATTAGTATTTTGGATGCAGGCAGGGTTTGCAATGGTAGAGGCAGGTTTTACCAGAGCAAAGAGCGCCGGCAATATTATTATGAAGAACCTGATGGACTTCTGCATTGGTACAGTTATGTTTATACTGATTGGTTTTTCGCTTTTACTTGGGGAAGATTTTCTTGGTTTTATTGGGAAGCCGGGATTTGACCTATTAACGGCTTATTCCGATTTTAATTTTTCTTCTTTTGTTTTTAACCTGGTATTTTGTGCAACGACTGCGACAATTGTATCAGGAGCAATGGCAGAGAGGACAAAATTTTTATCATATTGTATTTATTCAGCAGTGATTTCAGCAGTGATTTATCCGATTGAAGCGCACTGGATCTGGGGAGGCGGCTGGCTTGCACAGCAGGGATTCCATGATTTTGCAGGTTCTTGTGCAATCCACATGGTTGGTGGAATCTGTGCCCTGATTGGTGCGAAAATCTTAGGGCCGCGTATTGGGAAGTTCAGCAAGCGTACCGGAAAGCCTCATGCGATTCCGGGGCACAACCTTCCAATTGGCGCTTTGGGTGTATTTATTTTATGGTTTGGATGGTATGGGTTTAATGGCGCTGCCGCAACATCTTTGGCAGATTTGGCGTCTATTTTCCTGACAACGACGGTTGCGCCGGCAATTGCAACGGTTGTATGTATGGTCTTTACCTGGTTAAAATATGGGAAGCCGGATGTTTCTATGTGTTTAAATGCGTCTCTTGCAGGGCTTGTGGCAATTACCGCTTCCTGTGATGTGACCGACTGCCTGGGAGCTTCTGTAATTGGGTTTGTTGCAGGGCTGTTAGTCGTATTTGGCGTATGGCTTTTGGATTATAAGCTGCATATTGACGACCCGGTAGGCGCTGTGGCAGTACATATGATGAATGGGCTTTGGGGTACGTTTGCGGTTGGTCTGTTTGCAACGTCTTCTGCACCGGGATATGCAATTGCCCTGGATGGCGGCGCAATAAAAGGAGAAGGGCTGTTTTATGGCGGCGGTTTTACACAGTTTGGACTTCAGTGCATAGGGATTTTAAGTGTTGCAGCCTGGGCGGCTATAACGATTACTATTACGTTTTTTGTAATTAAGGCAACCGTCGGCCTGCGTGTTACCCCGGAAGAGGAATTGCAGGGGCTGGATATGCAGGAACATGGTCTTTCTTCCGCCTATGCAGACTTTATGCCGGCAGGAAATATGTTCTATTCTGCGGGTACTTCAATTGAGACATTAAAGGGTGACGTTCCGATGAACCAGGCAGTAACTGTTGTGGATGCAACAGAAAAAGTACCGGCTTCCTACCAGGATGCAAAAGAGGAGAAGACGCCGAAATTTACAAAGATTTCGATTGTATGCCAGCAGAGCAAGTTTGATGACTTAAAGGAGGCAATGAACAGCATTGGCGTACAGGGCATTACGGTAACGCAGGTGCTTGGCTGCGGTACACAGAAGGGGATTACCAGTATGTACCGTGGGGCAGAGCTGGATGTTATCCTGCTTCCAAAGATGAAGGTGGAAGTTGTTGTCAGCGCCGTGCCGGTTGACAAAGTGGTTGAAACGGCTAAAAGAGCGCTTTATACCGGAAATATCGGCGATGGTAAAATTTTTGTGTATGATGTGGAAGATATCGTGAAAGTCCGTACTGGTGAAAGGGGATTTGATGCTTTGCAGGGGGATGATTAACCTTGCAAAGCAGGCATCCTTGTTGTATAATTTATAGTATGATGCAACGGGGGTGAAACGATGCCAGACACTAATTTAGAGATTACACAAAAAGCTATGGAAGATTTTAAAAAGATTCAGGAATATATGCTTCTGGCAAAGGAAGAGAACTCTGTTAAAACGTATGCAAAATTAAAAAAAGAATATTTGTATCTTAAAAGCTTTCTTAATGTGGCTGGTGTAAACCTTACAGACATTGATGAGATAAAAGAATAGGAAAGTTTTGGGGTAAGATAAATAAGGAAATGGCATCTGCTTTGATAAAGAAGATGCTATTTCTTTTTAGGAACTGTTAATAATTAAATTGAACAACTTACTTGTCTGTTTCTTCGTAACTTGTTCATTTAATTTATTAACAGTTCCTTAGTGTGGCAGGAAATTGCGTTGATGCGTTTTTTTTGGTAGAAATGGGGATTATAATGAGCAGGATTTTAGTATGTGATGATGACAGGGAAATTGTAGAAGCGGTAGCTATTTATCTGGAGCAGGAGGGTTACGAGGTGTTAAAGGCGTATGACGGGGAAGAGGCGATACGTCTTTTAGGGCAGGAGAAAGCAGACCTTTTGATTATTGACGTAATGATGCCAAAGCTTGGCGGCGTAGAGGCTACTTTCCGTATTCGGGAAAAAAGCGGCATTCCCATTATTATATTGTCTGCAAAGTCAGAAGACCAGGACAAGATTTTTGGTTTGAAGGTAGGGGCGGATGACTATGTGACAAAGCCGTTTAACCCAAGGGAGCTTCTGGCGCGGGTACAGTCTTTACTGCGCCGGAGCCAGGTCTTAAACAAGGCAGCAGGGAATGAGACGGCAAATGGGGTTTTCCGGAATGGCGGCCTGGTGATGAATGATGAACGCAAGATTGTGGAAGTAGATGGGGAAAGGGTGCGCCTGACGCCATTAGAATATAATATTTTATTGTTTTTTATGAAGCATTTGGGCATGACTTTTTCGACCAGCCAGATTTATGAGGCGATTTGGAATGAGGAATCATATGGGGATGACAATGTGGTGGCAGTCCATATCCGCCATATCAGGGAGAAAATTGAAATAAATCCCAAAAAGCCAAAATATTTGCAGGTTGTATGGGGAATTGGCTATAAAATGGAAAAGATAGAGTAAGGAGGCAGAAGGGGTGAAGCGGTGGAAACAGTCAGGGGTGGTGAGGTTTTTTCTCCTTATTGTCTTAGCGGTGTCTGTCCTGATGGATGTACTTGCAGGGATGTATCTGCTTGTGGGGAAGGAATATGCCCTGTCTGGAAAAAAAGAGGGGAACGATTTTTTTGTATCACAGGAAGGGACTTCCTATCTTTTGGATGGGTATCTCCGTCTTTTTGAAGAATATATGAGGATTGGGAACCTAATTACAACGGATGGGGAGATTGATTATAATAAGGAAATCCTGGTATCTTTACTGGATGATGAAAGCTATACGCTGCAGGATTTGTTAAAGAACCCTTCTTCTGAGGGGGAAGCGGTGGAACAGTTTAGAAGTTTTATCGAAAATTTTGAGCAGAACTGCCAGGAGGGAAAAAGTTATCCGTGGTATACCCGTTATTCTTTCCGGATTGAGAAGAATCTTGTGCTGGAGGAAAATAATATCTTTCAGTTTTGCTCGCCGAATGCTGTCCCCGTGACGGAAAAACAGCTTAAAAATATGAAAAAATACCGAAAAAATATGGTGGTGGTTTCTATGGGCCAGGGAGAAGAGGATGCGCAGAAAAATAAAGCGCTCCGTTTTTCTTTTTTCGGAGAGGAACAGGACAGGCTTTTGTTTACAGCAAGAAGCAGCTATGAGAGATATTTGATGGAGTATTTTCCAGAATATGCAAAGGTTTATGCACTGAAAAAAATAGAGGAATCTTATGGAAATTCTGACAGGGGAGTGTTTTTTGAAGCATACCGTGCGTATTATAAAGGGGAACAGGAAAAAGGGGCAGAAGAAGAATTTTTTCGGAAGGTAAAGAAAAGCAGAAAGCAGTATGAGGAACTGCTTCCTGAAGGGCAGACGCCCTGGAGCGTGCATAAAGTGCCAAGAAGCATCCGGGAAGCAAAGGAATTTGCTGTTTTCCTGGTAGAGACGTATCAGGAGATGAAATATTTTTTTGCAAAATCAAATTTTGTATTTGGATATGAGAATACAAAAAACATTCTTGTTACAAACAATAGTAAACTTTGGGAGGAAATGAAGGCTTACGCGGAAAAAGGGGATGCAAAGCCTGTATCAGATTCGGACAGGCTGATGTATGCCTATTTTAGGGGGACGGCCTATGCAGGGGTCACTAATTTTTTGCAGGACTCATTCTTAATGTCTGGCAACGTATTGGAAAAACTCAGGGAGATAGGCATAAATTACAGCGGGGCGTCTTACCTGATTGGGGCGGGGCTGGATTTGCGCAGCACAGCGCAGGGGAAATATGGGGATTCATTTGCAGTATATTATAAAAAATCCCATCAAATCCTTCACATGCTGGAGATTGGGAAGGATTTAAGCATTGGGCTGGTATTTACAGTTGTGAGTTTTATTCTCTTAGCGTGCACGTATTCGGGGGAATCAGCAGAAAAGGGGAATCTCCTGAAATGGCATGACAGGATTTGGCTGGAGGTACAGCTTCTGGCAGCTGCTGTTATGGCTGGGATGATGCGCTGGGTTTATAGATTGTGGGATAGGGCGGCTGACCATATTCTGATTTTGTTTTTTGGCGTTTTCCTGGCGGCTTTGTGCTACCTGTGCCTGGGGATATTATTAAGCATTATTAAGAGGGCAAAGCTTCACTGTGGCATCCGGTACAGTATTACGGGCCTGTTTGTTACTGAGGTATTATTTCGGAAAACAGGCTTGCGGGAATGGGCAGCACTGATGAGAAAACGGTTTGCTTTCCTCCCGCCAAAGCAGAAATATGTCTGCCTGTTTTTTGTTGAATTTGTAGTGTTGTTTTATTTAGCTGGGAGCCTGTTTTTTATATGGTTTGATACCAAAACAAGCGTTGTTTCTTTTTTTACCTCCCTGCCTGGTATTTTTTTCCTTGTGCTGGCAATTGGTTTTCTGGGGCTGCTGTTGGCCTGGCAGGGAAGGGCATGGAAAAATGAAGAGGCAGATTTGCTGCTGATTGAGGGAATGCAGAAAATAATGGAAGGCGATTTTTCCAGCCAGCTTCCGGGTTTGGAGGAGGCAGGATACCGCAAGATGCTTTTGGGGGCTTCTGTAAACGGCATGGGGGAAGCGCTGGCGCGTGCCGTGGAAGAGAGCGTTCGCAGTGAGCGGATGAAGACAGAATTGATTGCCAATGTGTCGCATGATATTAAAACGCCTCTGACATCCGTGCTGAATTATGTGGATTTGATGCGGCAGGAAAAGACAGAGAATGAGAAAATGAAAAAATATGTTGAGGTGTTAGAGCGGAAGTCCCAGCGGCTGAAAACGCTCCTGGAAGATTTGGTAGAGGCTTCCAAGGCTTCCAGCGGCGTGATGGAGTTAGAAATCGGCACTATAAATTTTAATGAGTTAATCCGGCAGACAAATGGGGAATTTGAGGAACGTTTTGAGGAATGCCATCTGGAACTTGTGTCAGAACTTCCAGAGGAAAATTATTATTTCCAGGGAGACGGCAGGAGGGTATTCCGTATTTTGGAAAACCTCTATAATAATACGGCAAAATACGCTATGCCATATACAAGGGTCTACCTGTCGTTAACACCTGAGGACGGTTTTTTGGTGTTCCGGATAAAAAATATTTCTGCTTCCCGCCTTAATATCAGCCCGGAAGAGCTGACGGAGCGGTTTGTGCGCGGCGACCGTTCCCGTACAACGGAAGGGAGCGGCCTGGGGCTTTCGATAGCAAAGAGCCTGACAGAATTAATGGGAGGGACTTTTGCAATTGAGCTGGATGGTGACTTATTCTGTGCAGTCGTTTCCTTTCCGGAAGGTTGACTTTTTGGGGATAGTCTGTTTATACTGATATAGATTGGCAGGAACAGGAGGGAATAAAGGTATGGGAATTTATCTGAATCCGGGGAATACAGGCTTTGCAAGGGTGTTGAATTCCCAGATCTATGTAGACAAGACGGGGATTTTAGGATACTTAAATTCGGTAATTGATACAGAGCAGTGTTATGTTTGTGTCAGCCGCCCAAGGCGTTTTGGAAAATCAATTACAGCGGAGATGATTACAGCATATTATGGGGCAGGATGTGATTCCACAGGCTTGTTCCGTGGGTTGAAAATTTCTGCAAACCCTGGTTTTACAAGACATTTGAATCAATATAACGTGATCTATGCTGATATGAACGATTTTCGTAATAAAAGTTTGATGGATGGGCAGGGGCATACAAAAGCAATGGAGAGCATTTGTTTGTTCCAGAAGGAAATTATCAGGGAATTGAGGAAACAATTCCCTAATCAGATAGAAGAGGGGGAATATGGGCTGCCATCTGCCCTTACCCAGATTTATCAAAAGTCAGGGGTGCAGTTTATTATTATTCTTGATGAATGGGATGCTGTTTTCCGTGAGGATAAAATGGAGATAGAGGCACAGGAGGCGTATATTAACCTGCTTCGCGGCCTTTTTAAAAGCGCTAATTCCAGAAAGTTTATAAAGCTGGCATATTTAACAGGGATCCTTCCAATCAAGAAGTATGGGACGCAGTCTGCATTGAACAATTTTGATGAGTTTACGATGGTGATGCCAGAGCCCTTGGAAGAATATGTTGGATTTACAGAGAAAGAGGTAATGGCATTATATGAAGAATATGGTTTAGAATATGGGAAAGCAAAATATTGGTATGATGGTTATGTGTTTGGAGATGGGATACATGTATTTAATCCAAAATCAGTTGTTGATTCTATTCGGAGAAATCGGTTTGCAAGTTATTGGACGCGTACAGAAACTTATGAATCGTTAAAAGGATATATTAATATAGATTTTTCAGGACTGCGGGAGACGGTTGTCTGTATGATAGCAGGAGGCCGCTGTAAGGTGAATCCTGATAAATTCCAAAATGATATAACAACGTTTCATGACAGGGATGATATTTTAACATTGTTAATCCATCTGGGATATCTGGCATATGATTTCGAGGCAAAGGAAGCATATATACCTAACGAAGAAGTAAAAGGGGAGTTCCGGAATGCAGTAGAAGGATCTAGGTGGGATATTGTAGGGAAATTAATTGAGGAATCAGAAAAGCTTTTGCAGGCAACATGGCGGTTGGACTGCGAAGCAGTAGCAGAGGGGCTGGATAGGGTTCATATGGAAAATACCTCGATTCTTTCTTATCATGATGAAAATTCTTTAAGCTGCGTGGTTTCCCTGGCATATTACAGTGCTGTCAGGGAGTATGTTTTATTTCGGGAAATGCCTGCGGGAAAAGGGTATGCCGATATTGTATTTTTGCCAAAGCAGCATTCTGTAAAACCTGCTATGGTGGTAGAGTTAAAGTGGGATGCTTCTGTAGAAGGGGCTGTCAGCCAGATGAAAGAGAAACAGTATGGAAATAATTTAAAAAATTATACAGGAAAGATACTGCTGGTGGGGGTTAACTATGATAAAAAGACGAAAAATCATCAGTGTTTAATAGAGGAAATGGAAAAAACAGGGCAGAAATGAGGATAAAAATGGAGATTGCTGGAAAGAAAGATGTAATGAACAGGAAAGAGATTGAAAAAAGGCTGGAAAAAATTGACCTTACGCTTCCCCCGCCTGAAACAGAGCCGGAGAGGCAGTATTACTTTATACGTCTTTTGCAGGACTGGGCTGAAAAGAAGAAAAAGGAGCTTGGAAGGCCGTTATATGCCAATATTACAACGTTTGGCTGCCAGATGAACGCGCGGGATTCTGAAAAAATCCTGGGGATTATGCAGATGGCCGGGTTTGAGGAAACGGAATCAGAGGAAGCAGATTTTTTGCTTTATAATACCTGTACCGTGCGGGAAAATGCCAATTTAAAGGTTTATGGGCGCCTGGGGCAGTTAAAGAAACAGAAGGAAAAAAATCCTGACATGGTGATTGCGCTTTGCGGCTGTATGATGCAGGAAAAAGAAGTTGTGGAGAAGATTGGGAAAAGCTACAGGAATGTAGACATTATATTTGGGACACATAATATTTTTAAGCTTGCGGAACTGCTTTCGATTAAGCTGTTAGACCAGAGGGCAAAGCAGAAAATGCTGATAGATATCTGGGACGGGACAGAGGAGATTGTGGAAGACCTTCCTAATGAAAGGAAATATTCTTTTAAAGGCGGCGTGAATATAATGTTTGGCTGCAATAATTTCTGCAGTTACTGCATTGTGCCGTATGTCCGCGGAAGGGAACGGAGCCGGGAGCCAGAGGATATTATTGCAGAGATAAAGTGCATGGTGCAGGATGGTGTGAAAGAAGTAATGCTTTTGGGGCAGAATGTAAATTCTTATGGGAAAAACCTGAAAAACCCTGTTACATTTGCAGAACTTTTAAGGCGGGCAGAGGAAATTGAAGGGCTGGAAAGAATCCGTTTTATGACGTCCCATCCAAAAGATTTATCAGATGAACTGATTCAGGTAATGGCAGATTCTAAAAAAATCTGCCATCATATGCATCTGCCATTGCAGTCTGGCAGCAGCCGGCTTTTAAAGGTGATGAACCGGCGGTATACAAAAGAAGATTATCTCCTTCTGGTAGAAAAACTGCGGAAAGCAGTGCCGGATATTGCGCTGACAACAGACATTATCGTAGGGTTTCCGGGGGAGACAGAAGAGGATTTTGAAGAAACGCTTGACCTTGTCAGGACAGTGGGATATGACAATGCATTTACCTTTTTATATAGTAAAAGGACGGGGACGCCGGCGGCATCTATGGAAGGGCAGGTGTTGCCAGAAGTGGCAAAAGAACGCTTTGACCGCCTGCTTACGGAAGTACAGCAGATTTCAGCACAAAAAGCCGCAAAGCGGACAGGGACTGTGCACACAATATTAGTGGAAGAGGTGAATCAGCAGGATTCTTCCCTGCTGACAGGGAGGGGCAGCCAGAATTTCCTAGTGCATTTCCCGGGGGACAAAGCGCAGGTTGGCACGTTTGTTAACGTTCGGTTGGAAGAGAGCAAAGGGTTTTATTATCTGGGGAAACAGGTATAAGAGCGGCAGGAAGGTTTGGCAGCTGGCATGGGACAAAGGCCGTGGCAGAAAGGCGGGATGAGCATGGAGCAGTTGGGGAAAAACAGGAATCTGCGTGAGCGGCAGGAAGAGAGGGAACATCAGATATTAAGCAAATATGCGATGTTTGCCGACCAGTCGGCAGGGCGTGACAAAAAAGAGCCGCAGTGCGATATCAGGACGGATTTTCAGAGGGACCGGGACAGGATTTTGCACTGTAAGGCGTTTCGGCGGCTAAAACAGAAGACGCAGGTATTTTTGGCGCCGGAAGGAGACCACTACCGTACACGGATGACCCATACCCTGGAGGTGGCGCAGAATGCACGGACGATTGCCAGGGCGTTGTTTTTAAATGAGGATCTGACAGAAGCAATTGCGCTCGGCCATGATTTGGGGCATACGCCATTTGGCCATGCAGGGGAGCGGACGCTTAATAGGATTTCAAAGGGGTTTGGAGGGTTCTGCCACAATGAGCAGAGCGTACGTGTTGTGGAGCGGCTGGAGAAAGATGGCGCCGGCCTGAACCTGACAAAAGAGGTAAGGGATGGTATTTTGAACCACCAGACAAAGTCAGCGCCAAACACTTTGGAAGGGAAGATTGTAAGGCTGTCAGACAAGATTGCCTATATTAATTCAGATATTGACGACGCAATCCGTGCCGGAATCATCAGGGAAGAGGAAATCCCTTCCAGGCTGACCGATATTCTGGGAAAGAGTACAAATCTGCGCCTGAACACGCTGGTACATGATATTGTGAAAAACAGTGAGGGGAAAAATGATATCTGTATGTCGGAAGAGGTAGAAGAAGCTATGAAAGAGCTCCGGGGCTATATGTTCCAGAGCGTCTATACAAATCCGGCGGCAAAGAGCGAGGAAGATAAGGTTGACAACCTGATTGGCCAGTTATATGAGTATTATATACATAATATAGAAAAAATGCCTGCAGAGTTTTTGCTGCTGATTGACGGCGGTGAGCCGGATGAGCGCGTCGTCTGTGATTTTATCGCCTGTATGAGCGACCGCTATGCGGTAAACCTTTATAAAGACATTATGATACCAAAATCCTGGAGCGTACATGGAATTGAGCACCGGTAATCATTGACAGAACTGCTGGAATTTTTTTTGTGTTATAGGAAATTGCGCTGATTTTGCGTTCTTCTTAGGTGCTGGAAAGGCTTCGTGCTTTTTTGGAAGAAAAAAAGGAAACCCTGATTTTGCGTCGAATAACTAATATAGGGAAATCCGTTTTTTTATTAGAAAGTTGCAGGAAGGGGGGACAGATTGTGGCGAGGTTCTCGGAGGAGCAGATAGAACAGGTGCGCCAGAGGAGCGATATTGTTGAAGTGATTGGAAATTATGTCCGGCTGAAACGTTCCGGGAGCGGTTATGTGGGGCTTTGCCCGTTCCACAACGAAAAGTCCCCCTCTTTCTCGGTAAATCCGGCAAGGCAGATGTACAAATGCTTTGGCTGCGGGGTTGCCGGCAACGTTATTACTTTTGTGATGGAATATGAAAATTACTCTTTCCCGGAGGCGATGGAGTTTTTGGCAGCGCGCGCCGGGATTGAGCTTATGCAGCAGGAGATGACAGCGGAGCAGAAAAGGCAGGAGAGCCTGCGGGCAGTGCTTTTGGAAATCAATACAAAGGCAGCACGTTTTTTTTATGCTGTGTTAAAGTCTGCGCAGGGAAAGCAGGGATATAGTTATTTAAAGCAGCGTGGCTTATCTGATGAGACGATTGTGCATTTTGGGCTTGGCTATGCGGGCCAGGGAGGGGACAGCCTGTACCGCTACCTCAAACAGCAGGGTTACCGGGATGACATTTTAAAGGAGACAGGCCTTTTTAAAATGGACGAGCGTGGCGTCTATGACAAGTTCTGGAACCGTGTAATATTTCCGATTATGGATATTAACAACCATGTTATAGGTTTTGGAGGCCGTGTGATGGGGGATGGGAAACCGAAATACCTGAATTCCCCGGAAACAAAACTGTTTGATAAAAGCAGGAATTTATTTGGGCTGAATTATGCCCGGCAGGGAAAAAGGGAATATTTTATTCTATGTGAAGGATATATGGACGTCATTGCCCTGCACCAGGCAGGGTTTTCCAGTGCCGTGGCGTCGCTTGGCACAGCGTTTACGGAGCTGCAGGCTAACCTGATGCGCCGTTATACAAAGGAAGTGCTTTTGACGTATGACAGCGATGGGGCAGGACAGAAAGCGGCTCTGCGTGCAATCCCGATTTTGCGCAGGGCGGGCTTAAATGCGAAGATTGTAAATATGGAACCATATAAAGACCCTGACGAATTTATCAAAGGGCTTGGCGCAGAGGCATTTGAGGAACGGTTAAACACAGCGCAGAACAGCTTCTTTTTTGAGGCGGAAGTGGCAAGGGGCGCATATGATATGGCTGACCCGGAGCAAAAGACAGAGTTTTACCATGAGCTGGCAAAGAAACTTCTTGTTTTTACGGATAAAGTGCAGCGGGAAAATTATATGGAAGCAGTTGCTGCAAAATATTCTATCAGGAAAGAAGATTTGCGGGAGCTGGTCATCCGCTACAGCAGCCAGATGCCGGAAGGGTACGGGACGGAACGTCCGGACAGGGAATTAAAAAAGAGCCGGAAAAAAGAAGAGGAAGGCATAGGGTATGCTTACCGCCTGCTGCTTTCCTGGCTGATTGAATCCCCAGGGCTTTACAGATCAGTCAGCGCGCTGGTTACGCCAGAGGATTTTTGTGAAAAAAATTACCGGGAAGTTGCGTCTATGCTGTATGGGCAGCTTGAAGAAGGAGAAGTTGTTCCGGCAAAAATCATCAATTATTTTGAGGATGCAGAACAGCAGAAAATGGCGGCGCAGATGTTTCAGGCAAATTTTCAGGCGGATATGGGTACGGAGGAAAAAGAGAAAGCATTAAATGAACTGATTATGCGCATTAAGGAGTACAGTATCGACCATCAGATGAGGAACTTAACGGATATGGGGCAGCTCCAAAAACTGGTTTTAGAGAAGAAACAGTGGCAAACGCCTGACAAATTGCATATTTCTTTGAAAGATGGTTAAAGTATAGCGTAAGCCAGTACATATAGGAAAGGAAGGAACACTATGGCAGCAGAAAAGAAACAGACAGCCGGAGATTTCTTAGCAGAGGAAGAAATGAAAGGGGTTACGAAAAAAGGCGCGGCAAAAGGCTCTGTGGGGAAGCGGACAGGCAGTAAGAAAAAAGAACTGAGCCCGGCGGAGGAAGAACAGAGGTTCCGTGAGAAGCTTGCTGCATTAAAGCAGCTTGCCAAGTCAAAGAGGAATGTTCTGGAGCTTTCAGAAATCAATAATTTTCTGAATGACGTCGTACTGGATGAGGAAAAAACGGAGAAGGTCATAGAATTTCTGGAGTCAGAAGGTGTTGATGTGCTTAGGATTCCCGAAGGGGACGTTCCGGATGCAGATGATGATCTGCTTCTGGAAATGGAAGCCAATGGGGAAGTGCCGGACGAGGAAGAGATTGAGAAAATTGATTTATCTATCCCGGAGGGAGTCAGCATAGAAGATCCTGTCCGTATGTATTTAAAGGAAATCGGGAAAGTGCCGCTTTTGACAGCGGAAGAGGAAGTAGATTTGGCGCAGCGCATGGAACATGGGGACATGGAGGCTAAGAAAAAGCTAGCTGAAGCAAATCTCCGCCTTGTTGTCAGTATTGCAAAGCGCTATGTGGGGCGCGGGATGCTGTTTTTGGATTTAATCCAGGAAGGGAACCTTGGGCTGATTAAAGCGGTTGAAAAGTTTGATTACAAAAAGGGATATAAGTTCAGTACCTATGCAACATGGTGGATACGCCAGGCGATTACCAGGGCGATTGCCGACCAGGCAAGGACAATCCGTATTCCGGTGCATATGGTGGAAACGATTAATAAATTTGTGCGTGTGCAGAGGCAGCTTTTGCAGGAGCTTGGAAGGGAGCCGTATCCGGAAGAGATTGCAAAGCATATGAATATGCCGGTTGACCGTGTAAGGGAAATCCAGAAGATTTCTTTGGAACCTGTGTCTCTGGAAACGCCGATTGGTGAGGAAGAGGACAGCCATCTGGGGGATTTTATCCAGGATGATAATGTTCCGGTGCCGGCCGAGGCGGCGGCATTTACGCTTTTGCGCGAACAGCTCGAGGAGGTGCTTAGCACGCTGACAGAGAGGGAGCAGAAGGTTTTAAAGCTCCGTTTTGGCCTAGAGGATGGACGGGCAAGGACATTAGAGGAAGTTGGCAAGGAATTTAAAGTAACACGTGAGCGCATCCGCCAGATTGAAGCAAAGGCGCTTCGTAAATTACGTCATCCAAGCCGCAGCCGCAAGTTAAAGGATTATTTAGAGTGATGCATTTGTCAGAAAGGCTTCAAAGGGTGGCGGCAAATGTTTTATCAGGCGGGGTAGTCGCAGATATTGGCTGTGACCATGGTTTTACTTCAATCTATCTGGTGCAGGAACATAGGACTGTTTCTGCAATTGCTATGGATGTTAACCAGGGACCGCTTAAACGGGCAAAAGAGCATATTTTACAATATGGCATGTCAGACAGGATTTCCCTGCGGCTGTCAGATGGGCTTTCAGGGCTTTTGCCGGGAGAGGCCGACACCATTTTAATCAGTGGGATGGGCGGGGCTTTGACTGCCAGGATTTTAACAGACGGCAGGGAAGTAACGGCGGCGGCAAAAGAGCTGGTGCTGTCTCCGCAGTCAGAGGTATTTTTAGTCAGGAGATGTGTCCACAGGCTTGGGTTTCGGATTGCATCAGAAGAGATGCTGTCAGACCAGGGGAAATATTATGTTGTAATACGGGCAGTTCCAGGAAATGAGCGTTATGAGGAAGAAATTGATTATCTGTATGGCAGGAAATTAATGGACAGGCAGGATAAAACATTTTTTCTATATATGGAGAAAGAAGAGGCGCGGGTAAATAAGGTGCTTTGCGGCCTGCCAGATCAGGGGCTTTCTGCTGTGGGAAAACAGAGAAAAAAGGAGCTGCAGCAGGAAAGGGCACAGATTCAAAAGGTTTTGAATAGAATATCCTGTCAAAAGGAAGGAGGGCGGCTATGGGAAGACGAATCAGGGTAACAGTAGGGACGGATACCAGGGAGTATGAGGAAGGCGTTACATATGGTGAAATTGCTGCAGGATACCAAAAGGAGTACCAATACGATATTATCCTGGCACAAAAGGGCGGAAAGCTTGCCGAGCTTCGGAAAACGGTCCGTGAAGACTGTACGGTGGCATTTTTGACAACTGCGGCAGGGAGCGGGCATAAAACGTATGAGCGCGGCGCAATTCTTTTGATGCTGCGGGCATTTTATGCAGCTGCAGATACAGAAAAGCTTCATAATATTTTTATCAGGCATTCCCTTGGGGACAGTGTATATTGTGAGGCGGATGGGATAGAAGTGACAGAAGGGCTTTTAGGGCGGGTTGAGCAGCATATGAAGGAGTTAGTGGGCAAAGACCTTCCGTTTGAGAAGCGTTCGGTAGATACTTCTAAGGCTTTAAAGATTTTTGAGCAGAACAGGATGTATGATAAAAAGAAGCTTTTTGAGTTCAGGCGTGTTTCAAAAGTAAACCTTTATTCGCTGGATGGTTTTGAAGATTATTATTATGGGTATATGCCGGCCTCCACGGGCGTACTGAAATATTTTGCATTGAAAAAATATGGGGATGGTTTCTTACTCCAGATTCCAAATCAGAAGACGCCGGATACCCTCTGTGGGTTCCAGGACCGCCCGAAGCTGTTTGCAGCTTTGCAGGAAGCGTCAGAATGGGGACGGCTGGTAGATGTTGATACGGCTGGCGCTTTAAATGATGTGATTGCCCATGGAGGGGCGCAGGAGCTGATTTTGGTACAGGAAGCGCTTCAGGAGAAGAAAATTGCAGAAATAGCGGGGCAGATTGCAGCAGACCGCAGCAAAAAATTTGTTTTAATCGCAGGCCCGTCTTCTTCCGGGAAAACGTCATTTTCCCACCGCCTGTCAATACAGCTTAGGGCGTACGGGTTAAAACCCCATCCAATTGCGATGGACAATTATTTTAAGGACAGGAAAGATACGCCTCTGGATGAAAATGGGAAATATGATTTTGAATGCCTGGAAGCCATTGATATTGAGCAGTTTGATAAGGATATGCTTGCGCTTCTGGAGGGAAAACGCGTAGAACTCCCATATTTTAATTTTGTGATTGGCGAAAGGGAATACAGGGGGGATTTCCGCCAGCTTGGGGCTGACGATATCCTGGTGATTGAAGGAATCCATGGGCTGAATGAAAGGTTTTTGCAGACACTTCCAAAAGAAAGTAAATTCAGGATTTATATTAGCGCCCTGACACAGTTAAATATTGATGAGCATAACCGGATTTCTACAACAGACGGAAGGTTAATCCGCCGTATGGTGCGTGATTCGCGTACCAGGGGGACGACGGCGGAAAAGACGATTGCGATGTGGCCGTCTGTCAGGAGAGGGGAAGACAGGCATATTTTCCCGTTCCAGGAACAGGCCGATGTTATTTTTAATTCCGCCCTGATTTATGAACTGGCTGTTTTAAAGCCTTATGCTGAGGCAGTATTGTTTGGGATTTCAAAAGACGTCCCGGAGTATATTGAGGCGAAAAGGCTTTTAAAGTTTTTAGATTATTTTATAGGTATCAGCAGTGAAGGGATACCAAAAAATTCCCTTGTCCGGGAGTTTGTCGGCGGCAGTATTTTTAAAGTATAGGAAAGCCGTCTGCATGAATACTTGGCAGGGACAGGCAGAAAGGACAGAGTATGGCAAAGATAATTGATGGGAAGAAGATTTCACAGGAAATTAAGGATGAATTAAAAGAAAAAACAGGGCAGTTAAAGCAGGAAGGGGTTTCTGTCTGCCTGGCGGTAATCCAGGTGGGAAATAATCCGGCTTCTACGGTATATGTTGGGAATAAGAAAAAGGCGTGCGCTTATGTAGGGATTGAATCGCTTGCCTATGAGTTGCCAGAAGAAACGACGGAAGAGGAACTTTTAAAGCTTGTGCGGGAATTAAATGAAAAAGAGGAAGTGGACGGCATTCTGGTACAGCTTCCGCTTCCATCCCATATTGATGAGGATAAAGTGATCCAGGCAATCAGCCCGTTAAAAGATGTGGACGGTTTTCATCCGCAGAGCGTCGGCGCATTAAGTATCGGGCAGAAGGGGTTTGTCTCCTGTACGCCTGCCGGCATTATCCAGCTTTTAAAACGTTCTGGTGTTGAGATTGACGGCAAAGAATGCGTCATTGTTGGCAGGAGCAATATTGTAGGGAAGCCTATGGCGCTTCTTTTGCTCCGTGAAAATGGGACTGTGACAGTCTGCCATTCCCATACATCTGATTTGAAGGAAGTGACAAGGCGTGCAGATATCCTTGTTGTGGCAATCGGAAAGGCAAAAATGGTTGACAGCAGTTATATTAAAGAAGGGGCTGTTGTCATTGACGTCGGTATGGACAGGGATGAAAATGGGAAACTTTGCGGCGATGTAGATTTTGATTCCGTAAAGGAGAAAGCAGGCGCGGTTACGCCGGTTCCGGGAGGCGTGGGACCTATGACGATTGCTATGCTGATGAATAACTGTGTGGAGGCTGCATTGCAGAAAAAAGGATTGTGAGGAAACGGGTTTGGAGATATTTTTTGAGTCATTAGGGTGTGACAAAAATCTTGTGGACAGTGAAATGATGGTTGCTGCTTTGCAAAAGGCCGGGCATCAGCTTACCGACGACTTGCTTTCTGCAGAAGTGATTGTTGTAAATACCTGCTGTTTTATAGGCGATGCAAAAGAAGAAAGCATTAATGCGCTTCTTTCCATGGCGGAATATAAGGAGACGGCAAAGTGCCGCCTTTTGGTTGCAGCAGGCTGCCTGGCACAGCGCTACCATAAGGAAATCCGTACGGAAATCCCGGAGGTGGATGTGGTTGTAGGCACGACGGGCTACGAGAAATTGGCGGCTGCCATAGAAAAAGGGCTGGCGCAAAAAGATGTTTCTGGGATGGAAGGAACAGGTTCTGTACAGGGCACTGCAGAATATTTAAAAGATGTGGATTACCTTCCAGAGCCTTTAACAGAACGCAACAGCCTGACAGGCGGGTATTATGCGTATTTAAAAATTGCTGAAGGCTGTGATAAGCATTGCAGTTATTGTGTGATTCCCAGAGTGCGGGGAAAATACCGCAGCGTGCCGATGGAAAACCTGGAAGCGCAGGCAGCCCATCTTGTACAGAATGGTGCAAAAGAGCTGATTTTGATAGCGCAGGAGACGACGCTTTACGGAGTGGATTTGTACGGGCAAAAAAGCCTTCCAAAGCTTTTGGAGAAGCTTTCGGCAATCGAGGGCTTACAGTGGCTGCGGATTTTGTACTGTTACCCTGAGGAGATTACAGAGGAGTTAATAGACGCTGTTAAGCGGCTTCCAAAGGTATGCCGTTATCTGGATATCCCAATCCAGCACAGTTCAGACAGGATACTGCAGAGAATGGGGCGCCGTACAAGGAGGGAAGAAATTGCTTCTATCATACAAAGGCTCCGCAGCGAAATACCGGGAATTGCCCTCCGTACTACATTAATCACAGGGTTTCCGGGGGAAACAGAAGAAGATTTTGAAGATTTAAAAGAGTTTGTCAGGGAGCAGCGTTTTGAACGGCTGGGTGTTTTTACGTATTCACAGGAGGAAGATACGCCGGCTGCAGATTTTGAAGGCCAGGTTGACGAAGAGGTAAAAGCAGCCAGGCGGGATGAAATTATGGAGCTGCAGCAGGAGATTGCATTTGAAAAGTGCCAGGAACAGATAGGCAGGATTCTTTCTGTTATGGTGGAAGGAAGGCTTCCGGAAGAAAACCTCCCAGAGGGGGAGATATATATTGCCAGGACATATATGGATGCACCAGAGGTGGATGGGTATGTTTTTGTCAGGAGCAGATGGAACCTGATGTCGGGAGATTTTATTACGGTAAAAGTAGTTGGTGCAGATGGATATGATTTGATAGGGGAAATTTCAGACGGGGAAGAAGAACAGCTTTGTGCAGAAATGGAGAGATAGTATGAATTTACCAAATAGAATAACAATGCTTCGGATTCTTTTAATTCCTTTTTTTGTTTTTTTTATGCTGACAGACCAGATTCCGTATTCCAGGTATATCGCTGTTTCTATATTTATCATAGCAAGCCTGACAGATACATTAGATGGGTATCTGGCGCGGAAATATAACCTTGTGTCTAATTTTGGGAAATTTGTGGACCCCCTTGCAGATAAACTTTTAGTCTGCTCAGCCTTAGTGTGCTTTGTGGCCCTGCCAGAGAACCCGATGCCGGCATGGGGCGTTATTGTGATTATCAGCCGTGATTTTATTATCAGCGGTTTCCGCCTGGTGGCTTCTGATGCAGGGGTTGTCATTGCGGCAGGCTGGTGGGGGAAAATTAAGACAGTAGTCCAGATGCTGATGTCTATCCTTTTGATTGTAGATTTTGATGGGGAAATCATTAACCTGGTAGAATATATTTTTATCTATGCGGCAATTCTTTTAACAGTAATTTCCCTTGTGGATTATCTGTGGAAGAACCGGGAGGTATTAAATGATGGAAACATGTAACAAAGAACTGGTGCAAAAGCTAAAAGAGAAAGGGTTTCATATTTCAACGGCTGAGTCATGTACAGGAGGCATGGTGGCAGCGTCGATTGTAGACGTGCCGGGTGCGTCTGATGTTTTTGAAGAGGGATATATCACATATTCCAACCGTGTGAAAGAAAAGCTTCTTTCCGTCCTGTCTGAAACGATTGAAAAATATACGGTAGTCAGCAGCCAGGCTGCAAAAGAGATGGCGGCCGGCACGCAGGAAAGGACCGGCTCGGAACTGACAGTATCTGTTACGGGATATGCAGGGCCGGGTGATGCAGAGGATGGGACAAAAGCAGGGACAGTCTATATTGGGACGTGCTTTAACGGAGAGGCCAGGGCAAAGGGCTTTCTCTTTGAAGGAGACAGGAAGCAGGTACGGCGGCAGGCGGCAGAGGAAGCAGTGCGGTTTGCACTGGAAAGGATAACGGAAGGTGAGTAAGGTAATTGTAATCGGGGGCGGCGCCGCCGGGATGATGGCGTCGGTCGGCGCTTCCAGGGCAGGAAATCAGGTTGTATTGTTAGAGAAAAATGAGAAACTTGGGAAGAAACTGTATATTACCGGGAAGGGCCGCTGTAATCTTACCAATAACAGCGACGTGGAAAGCCTTTTAAAAAATGTAATGCAGAACCCAAGGTTTTTATACAGCGCATTTTATACATGGGACAGCGCGGCGGTTATGGATTTTTTTGAATCAGAGGGGCTTTCTTTAAAGACAGAGCGTGGAAACCGTGTATTTCCCTGCTCTGACAAGGCTTCAGATGTAATCCGCACGTTGCAGAAGGCGCTGGAAACAGCTGGCGTGGAGATCTGCCTGAATACGGCGGCAGATAAAATTTATTGTGAAAATGATAGATGCAGAGGGGTAATATTAAAGGGCGGGCAGGTAATGCCTGCAGATGCCGTAATTGTTGCAACGGGAGGCATTTCCTATCCGTCAACGGGTTCTACCGGGGATGGATACCGTTTTGCAAAAGAGGCAGGCCATCAGGTGGTGCAGACTGTTCCCTCCCTTGTGCCTTTCTGCGTAAAAGAAGACTATATAAAAGAATTACAGGGGCTTTCGCTTCGGAATGTGGTTTTGCGCCTGTCCCAGGGAAAGAAGAAGCTGTTTGAGGAAATGGGGGAACTTTTGTTTACCCATTTTGGGATAAGCGGCCCGCTGGTTCTTTCGGCAAGCAGTGCAGCCAGCGGAAAGTATTTGCAGGCGAAAGACCAGCCGATATCTGGCACAAATTCCCCTGCCTTACAGGCATCTATTGACTTAAAGCCTGCGTTGTCAGCGCAGCAGCTGGATGAACGGGTTTTGCGGGACTTCCAGGAATTTAGCAACAGTTACTTTAAAAACAGCCTGCAAAAGCTGTTTCCGGCAAAACTTATTCCTGTCATTGTCAGGCTTTCTAAGATTGCGCCGGAAAAAAAGGTCAATGAAATTACGAAAAAAGAGCGGCAGGAGCTTGTGAATTTAACAAAAGCCTTCCCATTTACTATAGATGGGCTGCGTAGCTATAATGAGGCTGTGGTGACGCGCGGCGGGGTGGCTGTGAAGGAAATTAACCCCGCCACGATGGAGTCGAAAAAGAGGGAAGGGCTTTATTTTGCAGGGGAGGTTTTAGATGTAGACGCCAGAACAGGAGGATATAACCTGCAGATTGCCTGGTCAACCGGTTATCTGGCAGGAATTTCTGCTGCGTCATAAAAAGGAGGGAACATATGCATAGTATTGCAATCGACGGGCCTGCGGGGGCAGGGAAGAGCACTATCGCCAAAAGAGTGGCAGAGGAACTTGGTTTTATTTATGTGGATACCGGGGCGATGTACCGCTCTATGGCGCTTTATTTCCTGCGCCATAGTATTTCGGCGCAGGATGAGGAAAAAATTTCAGAAGCCTGTGCTGATATTGAGGTTTCTATAGAATATGAAAATGGGGAACAGCAGGTGATTTTAAATGGAGAGAATGTCAATGCGTTTATCCGTACAGAGGAAGTCAGCATGATGACGTCAGATACTTCAAAATACCCAAAGGTCAGGGAAAAGCTTTTAAGCCTGCAGCGGGATTTGGCAAAGAAGAAAAACGTCATTATGGATGGAAGGGATATTGGCACCTGTGTCCTGCCAGACGCTGATTTGAAAGTTTTTCTGACAGCCAGTACAGCAGAACGTGCCAGAAGGCGTTTTAAAGAGCTGCAGGAAAAAGGGGCAGAATGTGATTTGGACACCATTGAAAAAGATATTATTGCAAGGGATGAACAGGATATGAACCGTGAAATCTCCCCGCTCCGCCCGGCAGAGGATGCTTCTTTTGTTGACGCGTCTTATATGACAATTGAAGAGGTGGCAGATACTGTAGTTTCCCTGTACCAAAAGGCATGAATGGTTTACAGATGATTGGGGGATTTGTATGGAAGTGACAGTGGCAAAGAGCGCGGGGTTCTGCTTTGGGGTGAAACGGGCAGTTGACATGGTGTATGAAGAAGCGGCAAAGGAGCGGAAGGTGTATACGCTTGGCCCGATTATCCACAATGAGCAGGTGGTAGAGGAATTTGCAGAAAAAGGCGTGCAGGTGCTGGAATCTGTGGAAGATTTAGAAGATGGTGAGGACGCTGTCGTCATTATCCGCTCGCATGGGATTACAAAAAAAGTGTTCCAGCAGTTAGAAGGGAAAAAAGTCAGGATTGTAGACGCTACCTGCCCTTTTGTGAAAAAAATCCACAAGATTGTACAGGAAAAGAAAGAACAGGGGTATCAGATTGTTATTGCAGGGAGCGCGAAACACCCGGAAGTGGTGGGAATCTGCGGCTGGTGCGGAAACCAGTGCCAGGTGGTGGAAACGCTGGAAGAAGCCGAAAAATGCGTGCTGGAAACAGGGGAAAAAGTGTGCGTTGTGGCGCAGACGACATTTAATTACAAGAAATTCAAAGATATTGTTGCTATTTTATCCAAAAAGAGTTATGATATACTTGTTATGAATACAATTTGCAACGCTACCGAAGAGCGTCAGACAGAAGCGGGTACCATTGCAAGGAAATCCGACGCGATGATAGTGATAGGTGGAAAACATAGTTCAAACACCCGTAAGTTATACGAGATTTGCAAAAATGAGTGCTTGAACACACATTTTATACAGACACTTGATGACCTGGATTTGAAACTTTTTCAGTCCTTTCGTAGCGTGGGTATTACTGCCGGGGCTTCAACCCCAAATAAAATTATTAAGGAGGTTCAATCATATGTCAGACATGAATAATGAGTTTGAACAATTATTGGAAGAATCATTAGTAACAATCCACAATGGGGAGATTGTAGAAGGGACAGTTATCAGCGTTAAGGAAGATGAAATCGTTCTCAACATTGGCTATAAGGCTGATGGTGTTATCACCAGGAATGAATACAGCAACCAGCAGGTTGACCTTACTTCTGCTGTAAAAGAAGGCGATGTCATGAAAGCCAAAGTCTTAAAGGTAAACGATGGCGAAGGGCAGGTACTTCTTACTTATAAGCGCCTTGCACAGGAAAAGAGCAATGAGCGCATCCGTGAAGCTTTTGAAAATAAAGAAGTTTTAAAAGCTGCCGTTTCTACAGTTTTGTCCGGTGGGCTTAGTGTAGTCGTGGATGAGACGAAGGTATTTATCCCGGCAAGCCTTGTGTCAGATACTTATGAGAAGGATTTGACAAAGTATGCAGGGCAGGAGATTGAGTTTGTCATCAGTGAGTTTAATCCGAAGAAAAGAAGGATTATTGGTGACAGGAAGCAGCTTTTGATTGCAGAGAAGAAGAAGCTGCAGGAAGCTTTATTTGAAAGAATCCATGTTGGAGATGTTGTGGAAGGTACTGTTAAGAATTTAACAGACTTTGGTGCATTTATAGATTTAGGCGGCGCAGACGGACTGCTCCATATTTCTGAGATGTCCTGGGGACGTGTTGAAAACCCGAAAAAGGTATTTAGCGTAGGGGATGTGACAAAAGTCCTGATTAAGGATATTAAAGACGAAAAGATTGCGCTCAGCCTGAAATTTGAAGACCAGAACCCTTGGTTAAACGCAGACAGCAAGTATGGTATTGGTACGGTTGTAAAAGGAAAGGTTGCCAGAATGGCAGATTTCGGCGCGTTTATTGAATTGGAACCTGGCGTGGATGCACTGCTCCATGTGTCCCAGATTTCCAGGGAACATGTTGATAAACCTTCTGATGTATTGAAGGTTGGGCAGGAAATAGAAGCAAAAGTTGTTGACTTTAAAAACGAAGACCACAAAATCAGCCTGAGCATTAAGGCGTTATTAAATGAAGCTGAGGATGCAGCAGAGGCTGACGCTGCGGTAGAAGAGGAAACAGCTCAGGAAGAATAAGCGGCATATTAGTAGATATAGAAAATACATCTGCCAGCAAAGAGAATGTTTTTCGCCAATCTGTGTTTAGCAGATTGGCGTTTTTTAAGTTTTAGGAAATTGCTGTGTGGAATAATATGTGGTAACTGGAAATATAAAGGAAAGGTGGAAATAAAAAATGGGCGACTATGAAGCATTTAAGAAGAAAGTATTCCAATTGACTAAAATTGATTTAAGCTGTTACAAGGAACGTCAGATGAGGCGGAGGATTGATTCGCTGATCAATAAGGCCAAAATTAAAAATTATGACGAATATGTGGAAGCGCTTCGGACAAATAAGGAGCTGTTAGAAGAGTTTGTTGCATATCTTACAATTAACGTATCAGAATTTTATAGAAATCCAGAACAGTGGAGGCTTTTGGAGAATAATGTTTTTCCGTACCTGTTTGAAAAATTTGGCAAGAATATAAAAATCTGGAGCGCAGCCTGTTCTACAGGGGATGAGCCATATACGCTCGCAATGGTTTTAGGGAAATTTGTCCCGTTGAAAAATATCCAGATTGTTGCAACAGATATTGATAAGCAGGTGCTGGAAAAGGCGCAGCTTGGGATTTATGATGATAAAAGCTTAAAAGGGCTTCCGGCGGATTTGAAAAATAAATATTTTACGAAACTGGATGATAAAAGGTTTCAGGTAAAGGATGAAGTGAAGCGCTGTGTGAAGTTCAGCCAGCATAATCTTTTGAAGGATCCTTATCCGGACAGATGTGATTTAATTGTATGCCGGAATGTTATGATCTATTTTACAGAAGAAGCAAAGCAGGACATTTATAAAAAATTTAATGCATCTTTAAAGAAAGAAGGGATTCTTTTTGTAGGGAGCACAGAACAGATTATTGCACCAGCAAATTATAATTTTTCTACACTGAAGTCATTCTTCTATAAAAAAGACTGACTGCCAGTGAAGTTGGAGGGACAGGATGAAATATAAAGTATTGCTGACAGGAAGTAATAAAACTTCGATGGATGATTTTTTTATACATATGGATGAAAGTTTTGAAACATTGTCTTCTTCAGTACGTTATTGGGATATGGTAGGGCATATTAAGTATTTTATGCCGGATGTTTTTGTATACTGCCTGGACAGGGAATCAAAAGAAGTAATGAGCCGGATGGTTCAGGTGAAGAATGAACTGAGCCGTAAGGGCATCCCATTTGCAATCGTTGGAGATGTGCAGGACTGCAATGATTTCCTGAAAACGACAGCAGGAATTGCAGACATTGTTTTGCAGCGCCCGATGACAACGAAAGCCATTGAAAGCCAGATTGTAAATTTCCTGAAGAATTTAGACCGCATAGCAGAAGAGGCAAAGGAGCGCCAAAAGGAAGAAGAGAAGAAGCGCGAAGAAGCAAAAGCAGAATTAGAAGAGAAGCAGCAGGGTGCTTCTGTGGATTCAAGACGCAAGCATATCCTGGTTGTCGATGATGATGTCAGGATGCTTCGCGTAATTAAGGAGCATCTGCGGAAATCATATGATGTGGCAACGGCAATTAATGGCAAGCTGGCCTTAAAGTTCCTGGAAAGTAAGCAAACGGACTTGATTTTACTGGACTATGTGATGCCGGAGGAGGATGGGCCGTCGGTGCTTCGGAAAATACATGATAATCCAGATACACAGAACCTTCCGGTAGTTTTCCTGACCGGTATGACAGACAGGAGCAAAATCCAGGAAGCTTTAAGTGAAAAACCGCAGGGATATCTGCTAAAACCGATTGACAGGGAAAAGTTAATTGATACCGTGGAGAAGATTATAGGTTAGGATATGCAGAAGCAGTGCAGGAATGGGGAAGAGATATGGAGGAAAATTTATACATAACAGACCTGGTTGATTTTGAAATCCTGCAAAGAATGCAGGATGTGTTTTCCAAAATGACAGGGGTGGAAGCATTAACGACAGATAGGAACGGTTCGCCGGTTACGAAGGGAGGCTGTGAATTTTGCTCAAAGCTTATGATGGCGTCTGAGGAGGGGAGAAAGCTCTGCAGGGAGTGCCATCTGCGCGGGGCAGACAGGGCGATGCAGGAGGGGGCGCCGGTTGTCCATACCTGCCATGCAGGGCTTTTAACGATTGCAGCGCCAATTATGGAAAATGATGAACAGATGGTTGGCTGTTTTATTGCAGGGCAGGTTTTGATGGAAAAGCCAGACGATGCAATGGCTGAAAAGGCAGCGGAGGAAATCGGGGCAGACTTTGAGGAATGTAAAGAACTGCTTGGAAAGGTCCGCATTGTCAGCAGGGAACAGGTGGATAAGGCGGTTGAATTTTTAAAAGCCATTTCAGAGGTTATGTCTGACATTGCTTACAGCAAGCTTCTTACCTACCAGGCGAGCCGTGACATTACCCGGGCAGCTAATATGAAGTCGGATTTCCTTGCCAATATGAGCCATGAAATCCGAACGCCGATGAATGCTGTAATTGGGATGGCTGAAATGGCGCTGCGTGAAGAACTGCCGCCGGCAGCAAGGGACTATATTAATCAGATTAAAGCTTCGGGCAGGACGCTTCTAACGATTATTAATGACATTCTAGACTTTTCTAAGATTGATTCCGGGAAAATGGACATCAATGTAGTAGAATATGAGCCAATGTCAATTATCAGCGATATTTCTAATATTATATTGACAAGGATTGGGGAGAAGAATGTTGAACTGATTCTTGACATTGCACCAAATATCCCGAATGTCCTTCTTGGGGATAATATAAGGATTAAGCAGATTATCGTAAATATTACAAACAATGCGATTAAGTTTACGCAGGAGGGCCGTGTCCTTGTAAAAATGGACTATGAACGGATTTCAGAAGACAGGCTGGAACTGTTAGTCAGCGTAAAAGATACGGGGATTGGCATTAAAAAAGAGGACATTGGCAAGCTGTTCCGTTCGTTCCAGCAGGTGGACAGCAAAAGGAACCGAAATATTGAAGGAACCGGCCTGGGGCTGGCAATTTCCAAACGTTTATTAGAGCTGATGGGCGGAGACATCCATGTGGAAAGTGAATATGGGAAGGGAAGTACATTTACTTTCCATATCCCACAGAAAATTATTGATGACCAGCCTAGTATCACGGTGAAGGAGCGGAATACTGCTGCTGTTGTAAATTTTAAAGGGAACCCTTATATCAGCCGGCAGCTGAAAAAGGACAGCCGGCGGTTAAAGGCCGCATATTATTATCTGGATGCAGAAGAAGATTTGGAATCCCTTAAAACATTGGATAAAGATGTGTTCCTTTTTGTAGAGCAGGCGTGTTTTACGCCTGTTGTAGAAAAGTTTGTAAAAGAAAACCCGCAGCTTGTGGCAGTTCTTTTAGTGGGCTTTAATGTTATGGTGGAGTATCCGATTCCAAACCTGATGATTATGAAAAAGCCTATTTATACCCTGAACCTGGCAATGATTCTGAACCATGAAGACGTCCATCTGACCCTGGAAAGCGAAGATGGCGTGATTGATTTCATTGCACCAGATGCAGAAGTTTTGATTGTAGATGATAATGCGATTAACCTTACCGTTGCAGAAGGGCTTTTAGAGCCGCTAAAGATGAAGATTGATACGGTTTTAAGCGGTAAGGAAGCAATTGCAAAGATTTCTGTCCATAAATATGACGTGATTTTAATGGATCATATGATGCCGGAATTAGATGGCGTGGAAACGACCCGTATTATACGGAGGTTCCATATGGAATATGAAGATGTCCCGATTATTGCGCTGACAGCCAATGCTGTAGAAGGGACGAAGGAAATGTTTTTGAAGGAAGGTATGAACGATTTTGTGGCAAAACCGATTGAGCTTAGGATTTTGGCGGCAAAGATGAAACAGTGGCTTCCTTCTGAAAAGATCAGAAAGATAAGCGGTGAAGACGGCAATGTGGCGCAAAAGAAGGAGGAAACAGAAGAAGGGATTCCGCCAATTGCCGATTTGGATATTGAATATTCCATGAAGCTTTTAGGAAGTGAAAAGCTGTTTTGGAATGTACTTCGGGACTATTACCGTGTTATTGAGAAAAAAGCTGTTTTGCTGAAGGATTTGGAGGAGAAGGAAGACTGGGAAAATTATACAATTGAAGCACATGCGTTGAAAAGCGCATCAAAACAGATTGGGGCATTGGAATTATCGGATGTGGCAGCAGCTATGGAAAAGGCAGGAAATGATAAAGATGGGGATCTGATTCATCAACAGACAGATGCCATGTTAGAGAAATACCGTTCGTATCTTCCGGTTTTAGAAGAATTTTTCCAGGAAGAGGATGAAGCTGATAATGGACGGGAGACTATTACAAGTGAAGAGAGGGAGCGTCTTTTTGTTGAGATGAGGGATGCTCTTGAAAACCTGGATATGGACCGGATGGAAGAGGTTGCAGAAGAGATGCGCCAGTATCAGTACCAGGACTGGGAAAAGGAACTTTTGCAGCAATTGTACGATGCTGTGGAAGAGATGGATGTGGATGCCTGCGAAGGGATTCTTGCAGAATGGGAGAGCCGTTTATAAAACTGCATATTAGCATATTAATAAAAAGGGCGCAGGCGGCGCCCTTTTTTGTGTTTGAAAGGAAAATGTTGCACTCTGTAGAATTATTTAGTACAATATATAACGGAAAATAAAGGAATCGTGTCAAAAAGCCAGAAACAGGGATAAGGCAGTATCTTGAAAATGCAAAACGGAAAGGAAGGCTTCAAAATGAGCGAACGGATAAGGGTTGTTGTTGATGCAATGGGAGGGGATGACGCGCCGGAGGTAACAGTAAAAGGGGCGGTGGAATCATTAGGGGTTTCTGATAAGATATCCATTATATTAACTGGAAGGACAGATGATATCCAGAGGGAGCTTGCCAAATACACATATGATTCTTCCAGGGTACAGATTGTGCATGCAGATGATGTAATTGGGTTTGATGAACCTCCAGTCATGGCAATCCGCAAGAAGAAAAATTCTTCCATCGTAGTAGGGATGAACCTGGTGAAGCATAATGAAGCAGAGGCGTTTGTTTCCGCAGGGAGCACAGGGGCAATTCTTGTGGGCGGCCAATTTGTTGTTGGAAGGATTAAAGGGATTGAGCGTGCACCGCTTGCACCGCTGATACCAACGGCAAAAGGAGCTTCCCTGCTGATTGACTGTGGGGCAAATGTAGATGCGAGGGCTTCCCATCTGGTTCAGTTCGCAAAGATGGGCTCCATTTATATGGAACATGCCAGAGGGATAAAAAATCCAAAAGTTGCCATTGTAAATATAGGCGCAGAGGAAGAAAAGGGGAATATGTTGGTGAAGGAAACATATCCTTTATTAAAGGAATGTACGGACATTAATTTTACCGGGAGCATCGAAGCGCGTGACATTCCAAAAGGGGATGCAGATGTGATTGTCTGTGAGGCGTTTGTTGGAAATGTAATTTTAAAGCTGTATGAAGGGCTTGCTTTTACATTGCTGGACGAAGTCAAGAAAGGGCTGATGGCAACTTTGCGCAGTAAAATTGGTGCGCTTATGATTAAGCCCGCGCTGAAAAAGACGATGAAGGATTTTATGGGGGCAGACCAGGGCGGCGCCCCGCTGCTTGGGTTAAACGGCCTTGTAGTAAAGGCGCACGGCAGTTCTAAAAGCGATGACATCAAAAATGCAATCCTTCAATGCATCCAGTTTAATGAGGAAGGTATTAATGAGAAAATAAGGGAAAATATAGGGGACTGTAAATAAATGAATTTACCTGCAGTCTCTCACTACAGAATAAAGGTGGTATCAGTATGGAATTTGAAAAACTTCAAATGATTATTTCAGAGGTATTGTCAATTGAGCCAGAGGATGTCAGGATGGAAATGTCCTTTACAGATGATTTGGGGGCAGATTCGTTAGAAATTTTCCAGATTATGATGGGGATTGAAGAAGTATTTGATGTAGTAATAGAAGAAGGTTCAATTGAGCAGATTGAAACAGTAGAACAGGCACTTCAGGCTATTACAGAGGCGCAGACAGAAGAATGACAGGTGCATATGCTATGAAAAATGAAGAGAGGGTAAGGCAATTTGAAAAAAGGATAGGGTATCGGTTTGAAAAGCCGGAAATCCTGGTGACAGCTTTAACGCACAGTTCCTATTCTAATGAAAAGAAACTGCATAAATATGAATGCAACGAAAGGCTGGAATTTTTGGGCGATGCTGTTTTAGAACTTGTATCAAGCGGAAGGATTTTCCGTGAAAACCCCAAAAAGCCGGAGGGGGATTTGACAAGAATCCGTGCCAGTTACGTTTGTGAACCAACGCTTGCGCTTTGTGCAAGAGAGATTGGCCTGGGAGATTTTATCCTGCTTGGCAAGGGAGAGGACATGACTGGGGGACGGGACAGGGATTCGATTTTGTCGGACGCAATGGAGGCAACGATTGGCGCTGTATATTTAGACGGCGGCTTTTCCTGTGCAGAGAAATATGTAGAGGAATTTGTTTTAAAGGATATTGAAAAGAAAAAGCTTTTTTATGACAGCAAAACATATCTGCAGGAAATTGTGCAGAGAGAGCATATGGAGTTGGAATATGTGATGTTAAAGGAGGAAGGGCCGGACCATAATAAAACGTTTGTGGCAGGGGTTTTTATTGATGGGAAGCAGCTTTCTTCTGCATCCGGCAGGACGAAGAAAAAGGCGGAGCAGGCGGCTGCCTACCAGGCAATCCTGTTATTGGAAGCGAAAGGTCAGGCTTTGGGAATGGAGCAGTAGGATGTATCTGAAGAGTTTGGAAGTACATGGGTTTAAATCATTTGCCAATAAGATGCTGTTTGAATTTCACAATGGCATTACGGCAATTGTCGGGCCGAATGGGAGCGGAAAGAGCAATGTCGCGGATGCTGTCCGGTGGGTGCTTGGAGAGCAGAGCGCAAAGCAGCTTCGTGGGGCAAAGATGGAGGATGTCATTTTTGCGGGGACGCAGATGCGCAAGCCATTGGGCTATGCCTATGTAGCAATTACGATTAGCAATGAAGACCATAAGCTGAATGTCCCTTATGAAGAGGTAAAGATTGCCAGGAGGGTATACCGTTCTGGGGAAAGTGAATATTTGCTAAATGGCGCTTCCTGCCGTCTGAAAGATGTACAGGAGCTTTTGTTTGATACGGGGATTGGAAAAGAAGGGTATTCGATTATCGGGCAGGGGCAGATTGACAGGATTTTAAGCGGAAAGCCGGAAGAGAGGCGCGAGCTGTTTGACGAGGCGGCGGGCATCGTAAAGTATAAAAAAAGAAAAGCGGCGGCTGAACGGAACTTAGAAGAAGAAGAGCAGAACCTTATCCGGGTTGAAGATATTTTATCTGAACTGGAAAAGCAGGTGGAGCCGCTTCAGAAGCAGTCGGAAAAAGCCAGGGAATATCTTTCTTATAGGGATACGCTGCGTAATCTGGATATCAACCTTTTTTTATCAGAGTATGACAGGATTCACGATGAAATCGCAGAGACCGAGCGGAAGCAGGAAATTGCATTAAAAGATTTGGAGGACGCCAAAGGGGAATTTGAGCAGGCAAAGGAAGAATATCTTGCGTTAGATGCAAAGCTGGAAACGCTGGGAAAGGAATTAGAGCAGAGGAAAGAAGCCCGTTCTGCAAAGCAGGTTGCTTTAAACCAGTCAGAGGGCGAGGTTAATTTATTAAAAGAACAGATTAATACGGTGATGCAGAATAAGGCGCACAGCCTGGAACAGATTGCCTCCCTGAAAGAGCGGATAGAAGCGGCAAGGAAAGAAGAGGACATGTATGCTGCCCAGAAAGAGACGGCAGATAATGCGTTACGGGAGCTTACAGAGGGACAGGCAGAAGCAGAAAAGGCCGTACAGGAAAAGGCGGCAAAGATAGCTTCGCTTGAAGAGGAAGCCGGGCAGTGTAATAAAGAGTTACTGTCTTACCTGAATGAAAATACCAGCGTAAAAACAGAACAGGAACGGATAAAGACGCTTTTGGAACAGAATAATATAGAGAAAGCAGAGCTTACGAAAAGAATCCTGGAGAATAAAACAGAAGCTTCTGTATTGGAAGAAACGTTAAATACACAAAAGAATGCATTAGAAGAAATTAACGGTAAAATTGAAGCGGTCGATGCGTCCCTGACAGAAACACGCTGCGTTCTTGACCTTGCGCAGAAGGACAGGGAAGCGCTGCGGCAGGAGCACAGGGACGTCCAGCAGCAGTACCATATAGAAAATTCCCGTCTGCAGTCCCTGCGCAACCTGACAGAACGTTATGAAGGGTATGGGCAGAGCATAAAAAGGGTAATGGAGCAGAAAAAGAGTAATACAGGGATTGTAGGCGTTGTTGCCGATATTCTTTCTGTCCAAAAGGAATATGAGCTTGCTGTTGAGACAGCGCTTGGCGGGAGCATCCAGAATATTGTAACAAAGGATGAGCAGACTGCAAAAGCAATGATTGCGTTTTTAAAAAAGAACCGGTTTGGGCGCGCGACATTCCTGCCGCTTACAAATATTAAGGCAAAGCCTGTAAACCTGTCAGGGAATATTCTGTCAGAACCAGGGGTGGTTGGGATGGCTTCCGGCCTTGTAAAAGCAGAGGAGGCATTTTCTAACCTTGTCGAATACCTGCTTGGGCGTTTTGTTGTGGTTGACACAATTGATAATGCTTCGGCCCTTGCCAGGAAATATCACTATACAATACGGATTGTAACTTTAGAAGGGGAACTTTTAAACCCGGGCGGCTCTATGTCGGGCGGGGCGTTTCGCAGCAACCAGAACCTGCTTGGGCGGCGGCGTGAGATGGAAGCCTTAGAAAAACAGGCAGGAGAATTAAACAGAAAGCTTTCAGAATTAACAGAAGAGATAGAAAAAAAGAAAACGGCAAGGCAGGAACTTTTGCAGCAGATGGAATCTGGGCAGAAAATCCGCCAGGAACTAAGCCTAAAACAGAATACAACTACATTAAATTATGACCGTGCCGTAAAAGATATGACGAAAAACAAAGAAAATTATGATTTGGTTTGTCTTGAGCAGGCAGAGCTTATGAAGCGGCGGGAAGAACTGGAACAGGAGATTGGGCGGATTAATGAGAAGGTGCGTTCCAATGAATGCCTTGAGAAGGAAAAAGAAGGGCGTCTTGCTTTGCTTAACCGGCAAATAGAGGAAATAAGGGGTGAGCAGGAACAGTTAATGTTGGAAAATTCGGGGCTTTTACAGGAGATTTCGGCACAAAGCCAGGGACGCCAGTTTATTGAAGAAAACAGGAACCGTATCCGGGAGACGCTTTATTCCCTGGAAGGGGAAATGGAACTTGCCAGCCAAAGTGGGAAGGATGCAGATTTCCAGGTACAAAAGAAGCAGGAGGAGATTCAGGAGACACAGGAAAGAATTGCCTCAATCCAGAAACAGATAAAAGAACTTACAGAAGGGATAGAGGAAGAAACTGCCAGACGGGAAGAGCTTTCTGTGCGTCATAAAGGATTTTTTGAGAAGCGGGAAGAGCTATCGGCGAGGAAAGGTGATTTGGACAAAGAGTGCTTCCGTTTAAGTAGCCAGAAGGAGAAACTTGCAGAAAAAACAGATACGTATACCAATTATATGTGGGAGCAGTATGAACTGACTTACCATGCCGCTAAAGCAAATAAAACAGAAGTCCCTTACAGCACAGCGCAGATGAGAAGTGAGATTACTAAATTAAAGAGCCAGATGAAGGCGCTTGGCGACGTCAATATTAATGCGATTGAGCAGTTTCAGGAGGTGCAGGAACGGTATGGGCTGTTAAGCACGCAGCACAGCGATTTGATTGAGGCTGCAAATGTCCTGAAAGGGATTATTGAAGAACTGGACACAGAAATGCGCAGGCAGTTTGAAGAACAGTTTAAGGAAATCAGGATACGTTTTGATAAAGTATTTTGCGAGTTGTTTGGCGGCGGGCGCGGCACATTGGAACTTACAGAAGGGGAAGATATCCTGCTTGCAGGAATCCGTATCGTGGCGCAGCCTCCTGGGAAAAAGCTGCAGAATATGATGCAGTTATCTGGTGGGGAAAAGGCATTGACGGCAATTGCGCTGCTTTTTGCAATCCAGAGTTTAAAACCTTCGCCATTCTGTCTATTAGATGAAATAGAGGCAGCGTTGGATGATTCTAATGTAAGCCGCTATGCAGAATATTTACATAAGCTTACAAAGGATACACAGTTTATTGTGATAACGCACCGGCGCGGTACAATGAACGCTGCAGATATCCTCTATGGGATTACGATGCAGGAAAAAGGGGTGTCAACCTTAGTATCTGTCAGTCTTTTGGATGAAAAAGAGATTGCAAATTAATAGAAAAAGAGATAAAATAAACTTTTATGTGATATGAAAGATGGAGGCTAGAAATGGGAGAGAAAAAAGGTTTTTTTGGGAAACTGATTAGCGGGCTTACGAAGACAAGGGATAACCTGAAATCAGGGATTGATTCTCTTTTCAGTGGATTTTCGGAAATTGACGAAGATTTTTATGAGGAATTAGAAGAAATTCTGATAATGGCCGATATTGGCGTTAATACTACAGAAAAGATTATTGAAAACCTCAGGGAAAAGGTGAAGGAGCAGAAAATTAAGGAAATTGCAGTATGCCGCCAGCTTTTGATTGATTCCATTAAAGAGCAGATGCGCGTGAATGAAACGGCATATGAATTTGAAAACAGCCGTTCCGTTGTACTTTTGATTGGCGTGAACGGAGTGGGCAAGACCACTTCGGTAGGGAAGCTTGCAGGGCAGTTAAAAGCGCAGGGGAAAAAGGTGATTGTTGCGGCGGCAGATACATTCCGTGCTGCGGCTATTGAGCAGCTTACAGAATGGGCAAACCGTGCGAACGTAGAGATTATTTCCGGGCAGGAAGGCGGCGACCCGGCTTCCGTAGTGTATGACGCTGTGAATGCTGCAAAGGCGAGAAAGGCAGATGTATTGATTTGTGATACGGCAGGGCGGCTTCATAATAAAAAGAACCTGATGGAAGAACTGAAAAAAATCAACCGGATTATTGACCGGGAGTTTCCGGATGCACACCGGGAAACCCTGGTGGTTTTAGACGGCACGACTGGGCAGAACGCACTGGCGCAGGCAAGGCAGTTTGGCGAGGTGGCAGACCTTACGGGGATTGTGCTGACAAAGTTAGATGGGACGGCAAAAGGCGGGATTGCAATTGCAATCCAGTCAGAGATGAATATTCCGGTAAAATATATTGGAATCGGTGAAAAGATTGACGATTTACAGAAATTTAATGCAGACTCCTTTGTGGACGCCTTGTTTGAAGGGCACTGATGGGAAAAGGATAAGTGTGTAAGAAACTCTAAATTTAAAGCAGAGGTGAATGAGGTTCACCTTGCAGAAATGAGGAAGATTATGATGACATTGGAAAAATTTGAAGAAGCTTCGGAAAAAGTGAAAGAGGTTGTGCTTTCGACGAATTTAATTTACAGTGAGTATTTTTCGGATAAAACGGGAAATAAGGTATATTTTAAACCGGAAAATATGCAGTACACAGGGGCATATAAAGTCCGGGGCGCATATTACAAAATCAGTACATTAAGTGACGAAGAGCGGAAAAAGGGGCTGATTACGGCTTCTGCCGGAAACCATGCGCAGGGTGTTGCCTATGCTGCAAAGATTTATGGCGTTCCGGCCACGATTGTAATGCCGACGACTACCCCGTTAATTAAGGTAAACCGTACGAAAGGTTATGGGGCGCGTGTTATTTTATATGGAAATGTATATGATGAGTCCTGCCAGTATGCGTTAAAGCTTGCAAAAGAACAGGGGCTTACCTTTGTGCACCCGTTTAATGATGAGACGGTGGCGACCGGGCAGGGGACGATTGCCATGGAGATTTTTAAGGAACTTCCGACCGTTGATATTATTCTGGTGCCAATTGGCGGGGGCGGCCTGGCGGCGGGCGTTTCTACTTTAGTAAAGCTTTTAAACCCAAAGATTAAAGTGATTGGCGTGGAGCCTTCCGGGGCAAGCTGCATGAAGGCGTCTTTAGAAGCGGGGAAGGTTGTAACGCTTCCGGGGGTAGATACCATCGCAGATGGCACGGCAGTAAAAACGCCGGGGGATGTTGTGTTCCCTTATATCCAGAAAAATGTTGATGAAATTATTGCAGTGGACGACCAGGAGCTGATTGTCAATTTCCTGGATGTTATGGAAAACCATAAAATGCTTGTGGAAAATTCAGGGCTTTTGACCGTGGCGGCATTAAGCCATCTGGACTGCAAAAAGAAAAAGGTGGTGTCTATTTTAAGCGGGGGCAATATGGATATTATTACCTTGTCTTCTGTAGTCCAGCATGGGCTGATTCAGAGGGGGCGTGTGTTTACCGTATCCATCCTGCTTCCGGACAGGCCGGGGGAGCTGGAAAAGGTTGCCGGGGTGCTTGCGCAGATGCAGGGAAATGTCATCCGCCTGGAGCATAACCAGTTTGTCAGCATCAACCGGAATGCAGAGGTGGAACTGCGCATTACGCTGGAGGCGTTTGGGCAGGAGCATAAAAAGGATATTATTGAGGCGCTCCGTAAAAAGGGGTATGCCCCAAAGGAGGAAAGCCCAACAGGGATTTATTAGTTATGGCAGGGAGTATAAACTGTGAAGTACAGTATAGAGGAAAAGATGGAGGCAGATATGGAGCAGGAGATAATGTATTTTCGTGAAAATGCAAAAGGGCAGGAACTTTTGCATACGCCGGGCGGTGTGCGTGATATTTATGGCATGGAATGCGCAAGGAAATTAAAAGTGGAAAAAGAGGTTCATGGTGTGATGGAATCTTATGGTTTCCATGATATTGAGACGCCTGCTTTTGAATATTTTGATATTTTCAGTAAAGAGCGTGGGACAGTACATTCTAAGGAAATGTTCAAATTTTTTGACCGTGGGAATAATACGCTGGTGCTGCGTCCTGATGTAACGCCTTCCATTGCCCGCTGCGTGGCAAAATACCACAGGGAGGAACAGCTTCCTATCCGTTTGTGCTATACTGGGAATACATTTGTAAATACAAGCCCATATAAAGGGAAACTGCAGGAAGTGACGCAGGTTGGCGCAGAGCTTTTTAATGATGATACATCAGATGCGGATGCAGAGATGGTCGCGATTATGATTGAAAGCCTGTTAAAAAGCGGATTAAAGGAATTTCAGCTTGAGGTTGGGCATGCCGGATTTTTCCGGGGGCTGGCAGAGGAAGCGGGATTTGAGGATTATGAGACAGAAGAATTGCGCCGCCTGATTGAAAGCAAGAATTTTTTTGGCGCAGAAGAGCTGCTTGACAGCCTGACTGTGGCAGGGCCGTTAAAAGAGATTTTTTTGAAGCTGCCAGAGTTACAGGGGGATTTAAAAGAATGTACGGCATTTATACAAGAGCGCACAGAAAATAAGCAGGTACTTGCAGCGTTGGAACGCCTGATGAAGGTAGAGTCTATTCTTGGTTTATATGGCTTCTTAGACTATGTTACAATTGATTTTAGTATGTTGAGCCAGTACAGTTATTATACAGGTGTGATATTTAAGGCATACACATATGGAAGCGGGGAAGCGCTTGCAACAGGCGGGCGGTATGACGGCCTTGTAAAGCAGTTTGGGATGGATGCGCCGGCGATAGGGCTTGCCATTGTGGTTGACCAGCTTATGTTAGCCTTGTCAAGGCAGAAGCTTTTTGTAGAGGAGAAACTTGGCGGCACGATTTTACTCTATCCGCAGGCTCTTCGGAAAGAGGCGCTGGAGCTTGCAGAAAAACGCCGGAAAACAGGGGAGAGGATACAGATGCTGCGCAAGTCTTCCAGAAGGCCTTTTGAGGAGTATAAAGAGTATGCAAAAAGAATGGAGGCAGATGTTTTGCTTTACCTGGAAACGGAAGAAAAATTAACCGCGGTTGAAATTGATTAAAATGTGAAAGGGAAAGAAATGAAATATATTACATTTGCACTGGCAAAGGGAAGGCTGGCAAAGCAGACATTGGGGCTGTTGGAGCAAATTGGGATTACCTGTGAGGAGATGAAGGACGAAAAGACAAGAAAGTTGATTTTTGTCAATGAAGAGCTAGGCTTTAAGTTCTTTTTGTCAAAAGCAACAGACGTCCCGACTTATGTGGAAATGGGCGCTGCTGACATTGGCGTGGTAGGGAAAGACACCATTTTAGAAGAGGGCAGGAAATTATATGAAGTCCTGGATTTGAACTGTGGGAAATGCCGTATGTGCGTGGCAGGGCCTTCAAGCGCAAAGGAACTTTTAAAGAATGGTTCCTTAATCCGTGTGGCAAGCAAATATCCGGCAATCGCAAAAGATTATTTTTATAATAAAAAGCATCAGACAGCAGAAATCATAAAATTAAATGGTTCTGTAGAGCTTGCGCCAATTGTCGGGCTGTCAGAAGTGATTGTCGATATTGTGGAAACAGGTTCTACTTTAAAGGAAAATGGGCTGGAAGTCCTGGAAGAAATCTGTCCGCTGTCTGCCCGCGTTGTTGTAAATGAGGTTAGCATGAAAATGCAGCATGAGCGTATTACAAAGTTGATACAGCAGTTAAAAACTGTGATTCCAAGATAAAAGGAAAAGAGGGATAAGAGTGAGAATTGTAAAACTGACGGAGAAAGAAAAATCGAATATTTTGGAAAATCTTCTAAAGAGAAGCCCAGGCCAGTATGGAGAGTATGAAGCTTCTGTAAGCCAGATACTGGAAGATGTGCGTACAAAAAAGGATCAGGCGTTGTTTGAATATACCCGTAAATTTGACGGGGTGGAACTGGCAGAGGATACGCTCTGTGTGACAGAGGAAGAAATTAAGGAAGCTTATGAAAAGGTAGATTCCCATCTGATAGATATTATCCGTAAGTCATTAAAAAATATCAGGGAATACCATGAGAAGCAGGTGCGCTACAGCTGGTTTGACAGTAAACCGGATGGGACGCTTTTGGGACAGAAAATAACGCCGTTAAGCCGTGTCGGCGTCTATGTGCCAGGCGGGAAAGCTGCATATCCGTCTTCTGTACTGATGAATATCGTACCGGCAAAAGTGGCTGGCGTGGAAAAGATTATTATGACAACGCCGCCTGGAAAAGATGGAAAGGTATATCCTGTAACATTAGTGGCAGCAAAAGAGGCCGGCGTGGATGAGGTGTATAAGGCTGGCGGGGCGCAGGCAATCGGCGCGCTTGCCTATGGGACGGAAAGCATCCAAAAAGTAGATAAAATTGTAGGGCCGGGAAATATATTTGTGGCTTTGGCAAAGAAGGCGGTTTACGGACATGTCAGTATTGATTCGGTAGCAGGGCCAAGTGAGATTCTTGTGCTTGCAGATGAAACGGCGAATCCGATATATGTTGCGGCTGATTTACTGTCCCAGGCAGAACATGACGAAATGGCGTCCGCAATACTGATTACAACAAGCCAAAAGCTGGCAGAAGAAGTCTCTAAAGAGACGGACAGGTTTATAAAAGAACTGTCCCGTGGCGAAATTATCCAGAAATCGTTAGACCAGTACGGTTATATCCTGGTGGCAGAATCTATGGAAGAAGCAATTGAAACGGCAAATGAGATTGCTTCGGAGCATTTGGAGATTGTGACAAAAAATCCATTTGATACAATGACAAGAATCCGGAATGCAGGGGCGATTTTTTTGGGAGAGTATAGCAGTGAGCCGCTGGGGGATTATTTTGCAGGGCCAAATCATGTGCTTCCGACAAATGGGACGGCAAAATTTTTCTCGCCGCTTTCTGTAGATGATTTTATAAAGAAGTCCAGTATTATTTCTTATTCTAGGGAAGCGTTGGAACTGGTTCATAAGGACATAGAGGAATTTGCATGTTCAGAGGGGCTTACAGCACATGCCAACTCCATTGCCGTACGTTTTCCAGGGCGCAGTTGAAACCGGTTGTGAACCCCTGACATGTGGGGATGTTACAGAATCCTTGGAAATATTGGATTTGCCTGAAAGAGTAAAATAGGGTATACTAGATAAAAGATTATTTATGGTTCTAAGGAAAGGGTTGGTTTATTGTTATGGAAAAGAGAATTGCGTCTGTCGCCCGGAAAACAGGAGAGACAGATATTCAGGTTACATTAGGGCTTGATGGCAGCGGCAGGGCAGCGATTGATACAGGGATTGGTTTTTTTGACCATATGCTGGACAGCTTTGCAAGGCATGGGCTGTTTGACCTGGATGTTTCTGTGCGGGGCGATTTAGAAGTGGATTCCCACCATACGATAGAAGATACCGGTATTGTACTGGGACAGGCAATTGACCAGGCAGTTGCTTCTAAAAAGGGGATACGGCGGTTTGGGAGCTTTATCCTTCCAATGGATGAAACGCTGGTGCTTTGTGCGCTTGATTTGTCTGGCAGGCCGTATCTGCAGGAGAACCTGGAATTTAGCGTGCCAAAAGTAGGCGATTTTGATACGGAAATGGTTCATGAGTTTTTTTATGCAGTAAGTTATTCTGCCAAAATGAACCTGCACCTGAAATTGCTGGATGGGAAAAATAACCACCATATCATTGAGGCGGCTTTTAAAGCATTTGCAAAAGCTTTGGACCAGGCAGTTTCTTATGATGAACGGATTACAGATGTCTTGTCAACAAAGGGCAGCTTATAAAGAAAAGAGGTAGTAAATGAGCCAAAAGAAATTAATTCCTTTTATTAATGCAGAAAATGAGGTGGCAGGCAGTGTGGTAAGGCTTGCAGAGCGCTATTCCTGTGAAGGTGCGGACGGGCTTTATCTGTATAATTTTTCAGGGGATGAGAAATCACGGGAAGAGTTTTTGGCGGCTGTACGCCGGATTGAAAAGCAGATTGATATCCCATTTTATGTTGGGGTATATGTGGAACGTTTGGAGGATGCAAAAAAGGCGCTGTATACAGGGGCGTCTAAAGTAGTCCTGCGCAAGGCGCTGCTTCCTTCCGAGGAGGAACTTGGACAGGTACTTGCCCGCTTTGGGAAAGATAAACTTGCGATAGAGATTGATATGAAGGCAGATTTCCAGGATGCTAAGAAGCTGGATGCTTTTTATGGGATGGGTTTTGGAACTGCGGTTTTAAAACATATTGATACAACAAAGAGCTTTTCAGAAGCAGTTTCTAGTACAGAGATAGAGATAATGGTGCGGGACGGCTTAATCCGGAATGATTTGGCAGAGATTTTTTCATACCCTGCCGTGAAGGCTGTTATGACAAATTATTTTGAGGAAAAAGATATTTATAAGGCAAAAAGGGGGCTGAAAAGCCAGGGGATAGATGTTGAAGTTTTTGAAAGCCTGATTGATTTTTCTGATTTTAAGCTTTCTGCGGATGGGCTGATTCCTGTTATAGTGCAGGATTACCGTACAAATGAAGTGCTGATGCTTGCCTATATGAACGAGGAGTCTTATAAGAATACGATAAGAACCGGCAGGATGACATATTACAGCCGGAGCCGCAAAGAGCTTTGGGTAAAAGGGGAGACATCAGGGCATTTCCAGTATGTAAAAAACCTGATGTTAGATTGTGATAATGATACGATTCTGGCAAAAGTCCGCCAGGTAGGGGCTGCCTGCCACACGGGGAGCAGAACCTGCTTTTTCCAGGAGCTTGCCAGGAAAGAGTATGTTTCTACAAATCCCCATACTGTGTTAACAGAAGATTTTGAGGTTATCCTGGAGCGCAAAAAGAATCCGAGGGATGGTTCTTATACAAATTATCTGTTTGATAAGGGAATCGACAAGATTTTGAAAAAATGTGGGGAAGAGGCTTCAGAAATTATTATTGCAGCCAAAAACCCGGATGCAGAGGAATTAAAATATGAGATAGCGGATTTCCTCTACCATATGATGGTATTGATGGCAGAGTGTAACCTTGACTGGGAAGATATTACAAAGGAATTGGTAAACAGGCGCTAAACGATGCCTGCAGCAGGCAGGGGTACTATATGGTAAAAAACGCCTGTGAATAGTAATGAAAAGAAAGGGAAGGTGAGCAGTATGATGACAGTTTTATTGGCAAAGGGAATCACGGATTTTACATTTGGCGGTGCATTTTTATGGTATCTGGTGAAATATCTGGTAAGCGCGGCAGTTGCATTTGGCGGGATTATGCTTGGCATCCGCCTGCGTAAAAATAAAAATGCAAAGACAGCTGTAGTGAAAAAGACAGAGGATTAGCGGACGAAGGGGCTGGTTATAGAAAATGGAAATAGAAAAAAAGTTTTTAATAAAAGAATTACCGGACTGCCTGGAATCATATGCTAAAAAAGAAATAGAACAGGGATATCTTTGCACCCGGCCGGTTGTCAGAATAAGGAAAAGCAATGATTCTTATATCCTGACTTATAAATCAGGCCCTTTGCAGGAAGGTGCAGAAGATACCCGTGTAAACCAGGAAGTGGAAGTTCCGCTTGATGAAGAGGGGTACAGGCATCTTTCTAAGAAAGTGGATAATCATCTGATTTCCAAAACACGCTATCTGATTCCGCTTCCCGATGGGCATATGGGGGAACTGGACATATTTCATGGGAGGCTTGACGGCCTGCATTTTGTTGAAGTAGAGTTTAAGGATGAAGAAGATGCCAGGAAGTTTGTCCCGCCGGGGTGGTTTGGGGAAAATGTCAGCAATGACGGGCGTTATGCAAACAGTTTTTTATCCAGCTGTGATAATTTGGATGTATTCCTATAGATTAAAAAAGATGGAGGCTCATTATGTACAAGATTTTAAAGAAAGAATATCTGGCCAACAATATCTGGCTTATGGATATTGAAGCACCCAGGGTGGCAAAATCCTGCCAGCCAGGGCAGTTTGTTATTGTAAAAATGGATGAAAGAGGGGAACGCATCCCTCTTACGGTCTGTGACTATGACAGGGAAAAGGGGACAGTTACAATTGTATTCCAGATTGTAGGCGCATCTACGCAGGAGATGGCAGAATATGAAGCTGGGGAAGCTTTTATGGATTTTGTCGGCCCGCTTGGCTGCCCATCAGAGCTTTTGGAACTGACGGAAGAAGAATTAAAAAAGGAAAAAATTCTTTTCGTCTGCGGTGGCGTAGGGACAGCCCCTGTTTATCCACAGGTTAAGTGGATGAAGGAACATGGGATTGACGTTGATGTTATTATTGGCGCGCGTACAAAAGATATCCTGATTTTAGAAGAGCCAATGAAAGAGATTGCTGCAAATTTATACATAGCGACAGATGATGGTTCTTATGGGTTTAAGGGTAATGCCTGCGACCAGATTAACGAACTGGTGAAGAACCAGGGAAAAGAGTATACAAGGGTAGTTGCAATCGGGCCAATGATAATGATGAAGTTTGTAGCGCTTCTGACGAAGGAGTTGAATATCCCAACGATTGTCAGCATGAACCCAATTATGGTAGATGGGACTGGCATGTGCGGCGCCTGCAGGCTGCAGGTTGGTGATGAAGTGAAATTTGCCTGCGTGGATGGTCCTGAGTTTAACGGCCACCTGGTAGATTTTGACCAGGCAATGCTGCGCCAGAGGATGTATAAGACAGAGGAAGGGCGTGCAATGCTGCGCCTACAAGAGGGAGATTCCCATCATGGCGGCTGCGGCCACTGTAATGGGTAAATAACGAAAACACATATAGGAAAGGAAAGAAACCATGGAAGTAGATGTATTAAAGAGAATCCCTGTACGTGAGCAGGAGCCAAAAGTCCGTGCCGCAAACTTTGAAGAGGTTTGCCTTGGTTATAATAAAGAAGAAGCAATGGCGGAAGCAACGCGCTGTTTACAGTGTAAAAACCCACAGTGTGTAAAAGGATGTCCGGTCAATATAGATATTCCTGGATTTATAAAAGAATTGGCAGATGGAAATGTAGGAGAGTCCTATCAGGTAATCAGCCGTTATTCCGCGCTTCCTGCTGTCTGTGGACGTGTCTGTCCGCAGGAAACGCAGTGTGAGGCAAAATGCATCCGTGGGATTAAGGGAGATGCTGTTTCTATTGGAAAACTGGAGCGTTTTGTAGCAGACACAGCAGCAGAAGAAGGCATACGGCCAGTGAAGGCAGAATCTATGAATGGCAAAAAAGTGGCTGTAATCGGTTCTGGCCCGGCAGGTCTTACCTGTGCAGGGGATTTGGCGAAGCTTGGCTATGATGTAACAATTTTTGAAGCGCTTCATAAGGCAGGCGGCGTATTATCCTATGGTATTCCTGAATTCCGTCTTCCAAAGGACAGGGTTGTGGACAGGGAAGTAGAAAATGTAAAATCCCTTGGTGTAAAAATTGAGACAAATGTTGTAATTGGAAAGGCTACTACAGTTGATGAGCTGTTAAATGAAGAAGGTTTTGATGCGGTATTTATTGGCTCTGGCGCCGGACTTCCAAAGTTTATGGGGATTCCTGGGGAAAATGCAAATGGTGTATTTTCTGCAAATGAATACCTGACAAGAAGTAATTTGATGAAGGCGTTTGACGATACGTATGCTACCCCGATTTCTGCTGGAAAGAAGGTTGCTGTTGTCGGCGGCGGGAATGTGGCAATGGATGCCGCAAGGACAGCTCTCAGGCTTGGAGCGGAAGTACATATTGTATACCGCCGAAGCGAGGAAGAGCTTCCGGCGAGGGTGGAAGAGGTACATCATGCAAAAGAAGAGGGGATTATATTTGACTTACTGACAAATCCTGTAGAGATTCATGTGGATAATGATGGAAACGTAACAGGGATGACATGTATCCGTATGGAACTTGGCGAGCCAGATGATTCAGGCCGCAGGAGGCCGGTAGAAGTCCCTGGCTCTGAATTTACCCTGGAAGTTGACACTGTTATCATGTCGCTTGGAACAAGCCCGAACCCATTGATTTCTTCTACAACAGAAGGGCTGGAAACAAATAAGTGGAAATGCATTGTGGCAGAGGAAGAAAATGGCCAGACTTCTAAGGCTAAAGTATATGCCGGCGGGGATGCCGTGACAGGAGCTGCAACTGTAATCCTTGCAATGGGTGCAGGAAAGGCGGCTGCAAAGGGAATTCATGAACTTTTAAGCAAATAACAGTTCCTAAGTTTGGAGGTTCTATGGATATTTATAAAAAATGCCCAGAATTAGAAAATGAAAATTTTATAATTAGGTTATTCCAGAATGAAGACTGCAATGATTTGTGGAAAGTATATAGTGACAAGAATGCCTTACCTTTTTTCAATAGCGACAATTGTGACGGAGACAATTTTTATTATACAACAAAAGAGAAAATGGCGGAGGTTATTGATTTTTGGAGCATGGCATATGAAAAAGGCTGGTTTGTCCGGCTTTCTATCGTTGATAAGGCTGTATCAAGCGTCATTGGAACAGCAGAATTATGCTTGAGGGCGTCAGAAGATGCATTTAATAATATGGGGATTTTGAGGGTAGATGTGAGAAGCGATTATGAACAACGGGATATGTTGTATGATATTTTCTCGCTTATCACACCAAAGCTTGAGGAAATGCTGGGCTGTAAAGGAGCGCTTACTAAGGTGCCAATCTATGCGGTAGAAAGAATAGAAGCAGTTCAGAAAGCAGGTTTCACTAAATCAAAGCACTTACTAATTGGAAAAGCAGGGTATGCCTATGATGGGTATTGGACAATCCAATAATACCAATATATTTTTTATGCAGCATTTTTATCCGATGCGGGTAAAAATGCTGCATAATTTGATTTTCGTATTGAGTGTTGTTAAAGAGGGCGCTGCTTTCGCAGATGCGCATGTGCCATATGTGGAATGGCAATGGAACGCCTATAACGGACGGCGGCCAGACAGAGAAGGCTGCAATGTATGTTACAGCATAGTAGTAATTTTGCATAAAAAAAGACAGGAAAAAGGACAGATTGCACAAGAAAAAAGAAAAGAAGGCTTCCTTGTTCCTGTCTTTTTTGATAGTCCCTATGGTTATCTTTGGGGATGCTGCATATTGCTATATAATGGGAAATTTGATACCCTAATAGCAGAGAATTTCTTCGGTTTGGCAATATGAAACTGTATAGCATATAGCAGCAGTGAATCTAAATATTCTTAATTAAGGTTCTGCGTTGTTCTAAGTGTTTTTCTCTATTTATCCCAATTGGTATATGAACAGTAAAAGAATACAGTACGGGCAGGAAAACGTATCTTGTGTTAAAACTTATTTGTGCTGTGTTTTTATAGGTGATGCCATGCTCCTATTCATTGGTTTGGCAAGAATGGGGAATTTTTATGCAATCCTATATGCTTATTTTTATTACAAATTCTCTCTCCCTTTGTGATAGAAAAAGTTTTATACCAGTTTTTCAGTAAAGAATAAGGCAAGAAAAGTAGAAAAGTTATCGGTACTGGAAAACATAAGAGGAAATTCTCAAAGTTTTTCTGAAATCTAAGTCAATTGTTTGTTAGCGTATAGTGGGGTGGATAGTAACGGTTATGCAAAAGCAGGCAATAAGAAAAGAGGCAGGCAAGGGCGTCTGTCCTGCGGTACAAAAGGAGGATTATGGAGGAAAGAAAAGAGTATCAGGAATTTTGCTGCCAAATAAAAAAAGCAGTACAGGAGTGTTTTTCAAAAGAGGTTCATATAGAAATCCATAAAATTGTGAAAAATAATGCATTAGAACTTGACAGTTTGGTTATTTTGGGGGAAGGCAGGCCAATGTCACCTAATTTTTATCTTCAGACATATTATGAAGAATATAGAAATGGAGCTTCCGTTAAAATGCTGGCAAAGCAGATGAAAAAGCTTTATACAGAGGCAGTCAGGAGAGGCGAGTGCATGGAGTTTGACTTATCTTATGAAAACTGTGCAGAACATATAATATTCCGTTTGGTTTCATTGGAAAAAAATGAGATGCTGTTTTGTACAGTTCCGTATGTTCCATTTATGGATATGGCAGTAATGTTTTATTTACTGGTCCGAAAAGACGAAGAGGGGATTTGTTCTATCAGGATTAACCATAAATTGCAAAAGGAGTGGAAGATAGATACAGGGGATTTATTTGCACTGGCAAAAGATAATACAAAACGTCTTTTTCCGGAAAGAATTTGCAGTATGTATTCCCTTATGAATGCTATTGGGGATTCAGAAGAAGGGGAGAAGTTGGATGGAAAGCTTCCGCAGGGTTCTGTAAAACATATTTTTGCAGGAGAACCGTTTGTGGTTACAAATGATAGTGGGATAAATGGCGCGGCAGTAATTTTATATCCTGATACTTTAAAAAATGTAGGAAAAATATTGCAGGGAGATTTCTATCTTCTTCCAAGCAGTATTCACGAAATGCTCGCAATTCCAGTCCATGCTGCAATTAATGAGCAGGATCTGTGCGATATGGTTCGGGAGGTGAACCGTACTTGTGTGGCAAAAGAAGAAATTTTATCTAGCTCTGTTTACAGGTATGACCAGGATACAGAAACATTAAAAATATGTCATTAAGAAATATTCCGTTGTAGTGGAGTTGCTGGTTATTTCTATAAAAAGCCAAAGTTTTGCCTTGCTTACAATCTGACAAAAAAGCAAAGCAATTCTAAAAAGCCATACTCAAGACCGCCAGAATTTACCAATTTGTTGAAGAAAGAATATGGCTGGCGGTCTTTCGTTATAGTTGATAGCTGTAAATTAATCCGGCGTGCTATAAATAAGCGGAGATTATTTTTACCGCTATTTCTTTTGCTTTCGTACTGGAAACATTTTTATTATCTGTTTGCCCTAAGTAAACGCAAAAATAAATTCTTTTTTCATCAGTTTCTGCAAAGCCTGTATACCAGGCGTCAACAACAATACCATGGCTCTTGCCCATTCCTGTTTTTCCATATATTGAAACTGTTGAATCGTTCGGTTCAGACAGCAGCATTACTTGTTTTAATTGGTTTCGTGTTTTCTTTGAATAAGTTGTATTATCACCAAAGATACGCTCAATGACTTCTGTTTGTTCTTTTGGTGAAACCAACAAAGAGGATTCAATCCAAAAACCCGTTAGGGCGGGATTGTTATTGTTGTTATTTAATTTCCCTCTCCAGTCGGATATGTCGCAGTTGCCGTATTGAAGTCTGTTTAATTCCCTCTGCGTAATATCTTTTCCAATTTCATCTACAACTTCCCGAAAATACCAGACACAAGAGTCGTGAAATGCATTGTAAAAATCAATGTCCTTATTCCAATTTTCATTCCAGAAAACTTCTCCGCTCCATGTACGGGTAGAATTATCAGGTTCCAGTATTCCATGTTCCAAAGCAATTAAGGAAGAAACTATTTTAAAAGTCGAACATGGTGAACGCCGGGTAGAAGCCAGTTTTTGATTGTATATCTGATAGCAGTGCTCTGTCGGATCATAGATAACTGCAGCGCCGTTTATTTTTTTAAAATATTTTGACCAGTCTATTTCCGTTATCACTGGCTCAACAGTTTCTTCCTGGAATTTGTCGCTTACTGTCTCTGTTTTCTCTTTGGCTGGTTCTTCTGTTTGGCTGGTGTTTTTTGGCACCTGGCTTTCTGATGGCTGATTCTCAGCCAGGATATCGTTTTCTTTTGAACATCCTATCAAAGCAAAAACTGACAGTGTTAAAACACAGCAGTAAACTTTAAATGATATCGTTGTTTTTTTCATAATTTGCACCAAGCCTCAAGGGAAAATGCCTGCATTTTCATTTGAGGCGCAAACATAAAGGGTGAAAGATGTGTGTTTGCATTTTACCCTTTCTTCTTTTTTCTTTCACCCTTTACCTCACTATAATCCCGGTTGGGGTTTCACAAAAATTCTATATAGTCTAAAAAACGTTTTACCGCTAAAGAACTGTTTTTCCTGCTCCGCAGTGCAAGGCCGATATTGCGGAACGCCGGGACATCTAATTCTTTTGTTATAATCTTATATGGTATGCGCTGTAAAATAAGCTGTGGCAGTATACTGATACCTAACCCGTTCTCCACCATAGACATAATAGCGTAATCGTCCCAAGTTGTAAAATGTATTTTCGGCAGGACATTGAATCTTTCAAAAATTTCTGATATTTCAGCCCTTGCCCCCTTTTCCAGCAGCATAAAGGGGGCAAGGGCTTTCACTGGAATCAAGAAGCGATATTTTCCATTCTTTTTCCAAATCGATAATCATACGGCTAATTCCTGATTGGGAATAATGGAGTTTTTCAGCGGCTTTTGTAAAACTTCCGTATTCCACTGTCTTAACAAATGCCAGGTATTTCTGAATATTCATATCCATAGCTGCACCTTCATTCATCTGATTTTATCATGATAAGTATGATAAATATTCGCTTTTGTAATTCTTTCTTTTATGATACTCTATGTACTGGATGATTTCAAGGCTTCCAAGCCAAATATCTGGGGTATTTGACCCGCGCGGGAATAAATTTGTTAAAAGAAAGGAAGTATGCGCCATGATTTATGTAAGCGGTATTTACAATACAGCGCCAGAGAACTATCAGACCTTTTTACAGCAGCAGGTCTACCAGACACTTGAAAAGCTGCATATCTCCTTTGAACGTGTGGAAACAGATGAAGTTATCACTAGATTGTATTGCTATTAACAAAAAACTGGATATGGAAATGGTCAAAACGCTGTTTTTATGCAACAGGCAGCAGACCGCTTTTTATCTGTTCATTACCAAAGGCAGCAAGCCATTCCGTTCCAAAGATTTCAGCAATGCGTTAGGCATTTCCCGTGTTTCTTTTGCGCCTGCAAAACTTATGGAAACAATGTTAGGCACTAAGGTTGGGGCTGCAACCATTTTTAGTGCCATATTGGATAAACAAAATACCGTTCAGATTGTCTTGGACAAAGACATTGTTCATTCTGAATGGTATGGGTGCAGTGACGGGATAACTACAAGGTATATGAAAGTAAAGACGGAATATATCACAGACACATTTTTACAATATGTAAAACATATTCCGGCTGTTATTGAGGTGTGATTATGGGACTTTATCATAACAGGATTGTTGTCAAAGTAGGCACTTCCACACTTACAAATGAAATCGGGCAGAATAACTTAAAAGCCTTTGACTGTATTGCCCGTGTATTATCTGATATCCAGAATATGGGATATGAAGTTATCCTTGTTTCGTCCGGCGCGATTGCGGTAGGCATGAACAAATTGCAGGCAAAACCGCACCCTGCGAGTATGCGGATAAAGCAGGCGGCCGCCGCCGTGGGACAGTGCAGTATCATGTATTTGTATGATAAGTTTTTTAGCGACTATGATAAAACAGTGGCGCAGATATTGTTAAATGCGGAGGATATGGAAAACGAGGAAAAAAAGGAAAACCTAATCAATACATTTAACACCCTGTTAGAGATGGGTATAATCCCAATCGTCAATGAAAATGACTCCGTAAGCTATATGGAAATACAGTCGGAAGATAAACTTTTTGGGGACAATGACATGTTATCGGCTGTTGTTTCAGTACTATGCAGGGCAAAAAACCTTGTGATTTTTTCAGACATTGATGGCTTTTATGACAGCGATCCCCGCCTGCACCCGGACGCAGAGCTGATTAAAAGTATATCGGTCATTGATGAAAAAGTTTTGTCATTGGCAGGCGGCGCAGGCTCACGCAGGGGAACTGGCGGCATGAGAACAAAACTGCAGGCGGCAAAGCTGGCTACATCACAGGGGATTGATACGATAATCACAAACGGCAAAAATCCTGATGCGCTTTACAAAATAATGGAAGGGGATATCGCAGGAACAATATTTACTGGTAAAAATATTAGGCATCGTTAACTCCCTGGCAAGTGGGAAGCCGTCAAACGTTCTTTTATTTTGGATAGATAGAAATGTTGGGTTGTTTCGTTTTATGTACTCCAATAATCTTTTCCATCCAAATCATGTTGTACCAGCGGTCAAATTTATACCCGCATTGATGAAATTCTCCAACTTTCACAAAGCCCATATGTGCGTGGAAGTCAGCGCTGTTAGTTGCCAGGTATTCATCATCATGTTCAGGATAGGCAATACATGCGTATAGGTTGGGGATACCCATATCATATAGATGCTTTTCTAATGCCTCATAGATAATTCTGCCCATGCCGCATTTTTGCATGTTATGGTCTAGGTAAACTGTCATTTCGCATGACCAGCTATAGGCGGCTCTGCCAACAAAAGCATCTGCATATGCGTATCCCTCAATACATCCATCTTTTAAAATGACCAAATATGGGTAACGCTGCATAGTCTTTTCCATTCGCCTCTTAAATTCGTCAAGGGGCGGGGTATCGTATTCAAATGTTATTGCTGTATTTTTTACATAGTAATCATATATCTCCAGGATATGTTCTGCATCTTCTATTGTAGCATTACGGACAATCATCATAAATAAATCTCCTCCCTTATGGCTCTGGATTTGTTTCTTATAATAATGCTAACAGTATAACACATCGTTACTATTCACGGCCATTCTTTTTTCATGCGATAGACCCTCTGCCTTCGGCATAGGCCGCCGCTATGCAGCTTTGTCTATCTTATGAAAAAAGAACAGCTTACACAGTCAATTTCTGGAAAAGAGCTAAAATCTTATGTGCAAGCACAACGATTTCAGTCTTTTTCCAGAAATCGACCGTGAATAGTAACAACACATCATCTAATACATGAACAAGTTATCAAAGCCTATTGCTATATTCTGCGTCCTATGTTAGAATCTCCTTATCAGTTGCTATACTAAATTCAGAATACATTCTAAGGAAGGAGCGGTAAAACATGAAAAAGTGCAAACAGTTACTTATTGTCCCAATACTGTTAAGCGTTATCCTTTGCAGCAGCAGTATTTCACTTGCACATGGACATCATGGAAACGGACACCACAACAATTATTATTCAGGGCATGACTATTATTGTTATGGGCATGCGGCACATGCACATCCAAACGGAACCTGTCCATACTATTCACACTGTACTGCAGCACAGAAAAAATACTATGGGGTTTCCACAGTAAAAAAAGTCCAGAAGAAATTGACTTCCTGCGGATATAACTGTGGTAAGGCAGATGGCATTTATGATGCCGGAACAAGAACAGCGATTAAAAAGTACCAGAGGAAAAAGGGACTTAACGTCAACGGCAAAATTAACAAAACACTTTTAAATAAGCTTAAAATATCTATCTGATAAAAGCCTATATTTTTCTTTTGTTATTTACCACAAAGACATTTCTTAAAAGGACACCAGAAATGGCGTCCTTTTTGTCTACAAATTTAGAGATTGCCAAGACTGCTATTGATGATTTTAGAAAGATTCAAAGATATATGGCTATTGCAAAAAAAGAGAATGCCACAGAAACATATAATGAATTAAAAGAAGGATATATATTTTTGAAAGCTATATTGAATGTTGCTGGTGTTAATCTCACGGATCTGGACAAGATCAAAGAATAACTTAATAGTAAGGCATTATGGGGGTACAAGTTTATTATTAGATCCTTCAAAGGATTCTGATTTGACTTTTGACAAAAAATTCAGCAGCTGTTTACAAAGAATGAATTTCTTGTGCCAATTCTAATAAATATTGTGCCATACTATGCATCATGCATTTTGGAGGAAATATAAGAACTAATCTGCCCCATTGGGGACAACCCACAGGCGTATGACTCCGAAGACTCTAGCAAAGGCAGTGAAACAACAACACACTATGATGTTTTGGTTAATTGTAGATTACCTGGCGGAAAGGGCGAGTGCAGTGTAAACTTTTTCTTCTGGGTAACTTTTTGTGTCATATGTTCCTCCCTGGGTAATTACTGTTTCATATTGAAACTATATGTCTAAATGATGGTATACAATTTTATAAAGTCCCCTACTTTCATGCTATCAAAGAGAGTATCTAATGTCAAACTAATTTGACTTTCCTCATTTTTTGAACAACTAATTTTCCTCAAAAATAAGAAATGCAAGAACACTGCACAAGTGTTATAATTAAACCACCACAGATAATATTATGGATGTGGTAAATAAATGTAAAGGAAATTACCGAATGGACTTTATGGCTTTGGGGCGCAGCCAATGTTATTATTGACAAATATAGAAATCATAGAAAAGAAAAAGTTGTGTTTAATAGTAGCAAAAGTTTATTTAATGTGATGGAGGATAGAGGAATATTTCAAGTTTAAAAAGCAACAGTTTGAACTGGAAGATTTGAAGGTAATGCCACCGTAATCCGTCCGTGACATAAATCTGTTTGCGGCTCTTGTAACAGGGTATATTGTCAACTGCTGCCTGATAGTGAGCTTATTATGGCCACAAATTATGTTGATGCCAGGTTCAACCATGATTGTTGTATCATTCTCAAGTGGCCTGACGGCGAATGGTGCGGCATAGGCTTTGCAGGAGCCGTTTTTCGATTTGATATATTGCCGTATGGTAGTGAGTAGTTTGGTCGATATTTCTTGGTGTATCCTGCTGGGTGCTGATATGTTATAGAACTGCCATCAATCAGTTCTGCTCGGACATCTTCTGGTAAATTGTAATAATCATTTTCAGTATACATTTTTTCTGGGCTAATGCTGGCATAATATTACTTCCTTACTGTTCTGTTATCAGTAATTACAATACAAGTATAGCAGAGGTTTCTTCCAATGACAATAACTTTTTAGTGATGGAGGGCATGATAACATGGATGAAAAAACGATTACGATGCAATGGCATTGTCAGGAGAGTTGCAGGCTTATTGTGACATAGAGGCGGAAATATAATAAAATTCGTTGTCTAATAGGGGAATACAAACAGATAAAGCTGGAATGTCGGAGGGGGGATAAGAGAAAAGATAGAACGTATGAAACACTTGCCACAAATTTGATATGCACAAAGTACGTGTGTAGAAATGGGGATTTTTATGGAAAAAGTTTGGATAATGTGATAGTATTATTTTGGATTTTGTATGACAAATTGGGGATAAGAACTTGTGTTCGGAGATAAAATATGCTACTATAGATAAGATAGAAGAATAAAATTAAGGAGCAGTTATGAAAAAGGTAGATACATCGGTTATAGACATGGATAAGGTAATAAATCAGCTTTTTGAAGGCGATTGTCTTGAATATATGAATGAAATACCAGATGGAAGTGTAGATATGGTTCTTTGTGACTTGCCATATGGAATGACACAAAACGAATGGGACTGCTATATTTCTTTAGACGATTTATGGAAACAGTATAATCGGATTATTAAACCAAATGGTGCAATTGTATTGACTTCTAATGGAGTATTTACAGCTAAGCTTATTTTAAGCCAGCCTAATATTTATAAATATAAGTGGGTTTGGGAAAAATCAAAACCAACTAATTTCCTGAATGCTAAAAAACAGCCGCTTAGAAAACATGAAGATGTGTGCGTGTTTTATAAGAAACAACCGACATATCATCCACAGATGACACAAGGCGAGCCGTATGATAAAGGAACAAGAAAAAACCAATTGTGTGGAAATTATGGCGATTTTGAACCAGTCCATGTGTCAAGTGAAGGAGAACGTTATCCGACGGATATCATATATGTTAAAACCGCTGAATGTGAGGGGGCTGTGTTGCATCCAACGCAAAAACCAATAGAATTAGGAAGATATATGATACGGACATATACAAATCCGGGGGATGTTGTATTGGATAATACTTTTGGAAGCGGCTCATTTTTAGTTGCCGCATTAATGGAAGGAAGAAATTTTATTGGTATTGAAAAGAATGAAAATGTAGCATTGTTTAAAAGAGAAGAAATTGATTATATAGATGTTGCAAAAAGAAGATTATTTTTGGCATGGGAGCAGATGGATAAAAAGACACGCAGGTATATAAGGGAGCAAAATCTTATTTCTGAATTTAAGGGGAAGTAGATGTGTATGGGTACAATTGTTAGACGTAATGAGAGAAGCTGGGCTATTGTTATTATTTCAGAAATAAGAACAATGCTCAAAGGAATGAATTTAAAGATTAAAAGTGCTGGTGGGGAAAGTACGCTTTCTGTAAATAAGAAAAGTATGTTCCCTGATGTTTTACTATATGCAGATGAAGCACAAAACAGGATTTTACAGGGGTGGGAACTCAAGATGCCGGATGTCTTAATTACGGATGAAGCATTGATAAAGGACGCCGCCAGAAAAGCAATTGCTTTAGATTTGAGCAGTTTTGTTATTTGGAATTTTACATATGGGAAATTATACATAAAAGGTGTGAATGGTGATTTTGAGGAAGCTAAAGTATGGAGTGGGACGAATCATATAAAGAATCGAGAAGATGTAATCACATACAAAGCAGAGTGGCTGCTAATTATAAAAGACATTGTTTTAACAGTAAATGAATTTTTGGTGAATGGCACAATATCGGCATCGCCTATTGAAACAACGATATCTAATAGACTTATGACAGAAATAATTCAAAGAAATAAGAATCTGGTTGCTGAAAACCTTATTTTAGAAGTTGGCAGCAATATGACAATGGAGAGCCGATTGAAAGTATGGTGGAATGCATTCCATGAAGAATATGATAAAGATGAGAACGATATGTATTCTGCGTATGCAAAGTCTGTTTTGCTTAATTGGATAAACAGAATCATGTTTGCTAATACGATAAAGAGGTACCATAGCTGCGCTTATGAGATAGATAGAATTAATAGTACATCTACACCATCAGATGGAAATGCAATCATAGATGAAATTGTAGAACAAGGGGATTTTTATAATGTATTTAAGCGATTGGAATACAATGAGATTATGCCGGAGGACACATGGATAGATATTGTGGATTACAATCAGTTTTTGGTGGAAAATAGAATAGAAAAAATTGATCAGGCAGTTTTACAAGAAATACTGGAAAAAACAGTTAATACAGCGAAAAGAGAAATAAGAGGGCAATATGCGACACCATATTGTTTGGCAGATTTACTTTGCCAAATAACGATTCATAATTGGAATGATGAATGTGCAGATTTGTGTGCGGGAACTGGTACGATTGCGAGAGCAATCATTAAGAATAAAACGGAAAGACTGCACAATTCGGAAACTGCATTTACAACTATGTGGATAGCTGATAAATATGCATATCCATTACAGATTGCCAATATTGCGGTAACGAATATGGAAGCATTGAATATTCCATTAAATATATTTCAGTCAGATGTATTTGCTGTAAAAAGCGGAGATAAAATAGAAATAAAAAGTCCGATTGATGGTAGTGGAATTGAAAGAAAAATTCCGAACTTTGGAGCTATTGTTTCTAACTTGCCATTTGTTGAGTACAATAAAATAGCTGCTGATGAGATAGAATATATTAGTGAATATAGACAGCGAATAAAAGATAATACAGGCATAGAATTTACATTGGGAAAGACGGATTTATATAATTATCTTCCGTTTAAATTGTATGAATTATTAGAAGATGGAGGAAGATTAGGGATCATTTTGTCAAATTCATGGCTCGGTACAGATATTGGTAAGAAGTTTTTTGATGCATTACAGTACTATTATGATATTCATACAGTGGTAATAAGTAATTGCAGGCGTTGGTTTAAGAATGCGGATGTTGTAGCGACTTTGCTGATAATGAAGAAAAAAGAAATTGTAAAACCGAATCTGAGTTCAAAAATAAACTTTTGGATGTTGAACAAAGAAATAGAACAACTTAATAGCCACGAGAAAGAAACAATCGTAAATAGTATTGTATTGGGAGAAGAAATTGATAATACAGTGGCTTCTGTTAAAAAGTATTCTGTTGAAATGATTAGGGGAATTACGGACAAAGAGATAACATTAAATGCTTTATTTCATGATGTATCATGGGTTAATGATTTAGCAGAATGTTTAATTCCAATTGAAGAAATTCTTACTGTAAAAAGAGGTGAACGTAGAGGATGGAACGATTTGTTTTATCCACCCGAAAATTGTGGGATTGAGAGTGAATATATAAAGCCAGTGCTTAAAAACCCAGTATTATTAAAATCGTATATAGCACAAACGGATATTGTTGCATTTTGTTGCCATAAATCGAAAGATGAATTACAACAATTAGGGCATGTAGGAGCATTAAATTGGATAGAAAAGTTTGAGAATATTAGAAACGGAACGGGTAAATTATTACCAGAAGCATTAAAACGTTCGGGAAGTTTTTGGTATGAAATGGATGATGCAACAAAAGCAGACTTTGTAACTGCGCTTAACCCTGATAAACGTTTATTTGTATCAAAGTTTGATGAGAGCACATTCGTAGATCAGCGTTTTACGAGAATGCTAATGAAGAATACAAATATATCGAAAGATTTATTGCATGCATTATTGAATTCTTTATTTGGTATGTTTGCAATTGAAGCGATTGGTTTTGGACGGGGGTTAGGTGTGTTGGATGCGAGTAGTACCAAACTGAAAAACATGTATATGATAAATCCGCAAATTATATCAGATATGGATGCTTTAGAAATTGTGAGGTTATTTGGCAAGGTCAGAAATCGTAATGTTATGGATACAGAAGATGAGTTAAAAGAAACAAATAGGGAAATATTTGATAGAAAGATCTTAAAAGCAATAGGGCACGAAGAGTTATATGATGCAATAAAGGACTCTTTGTTGTCAATGCAATATACTCGGCATACAGTTAAATAAGTGAGGAGAAATTAAAATGGGCAAGGAACGTGAAAAATGCAAAAACACGTTCTAATTGTTATTTGCCTGTTTTTCCAATTGCTGCATCAAAAAGCTTCGTCGTGTCTCCGCTCCGCGCCGGCCGAAGCAGAGTGGAGAACTACGTTTTTTTCTTTGCACTTGGCTTGTTTCGCCCGCGAGAATAAAATGGCTTCTTACATATTTTTTTTCCGGTATTCTGAAGGGGACATTCCAACCTGTTTTTTAAATATACGGCTAAAATACAAAGGATTATCATAGCCGACAATAGCCGCAATTTCTGTAATATTATACTTTGTTGTTTCCAGCAGACTCTGTGCATTTGAGATACGGAGGGAGAGGATATACTGCAGGGGCGTCATATTTACATATTCTTTAAAATTCCGAATAAACCAACTGGTGCTCATATTTCTGGAGGATGCATAAGATTCAATGCTTAATTCTTTATGGTAATTTTCATTAAAATAATTTACTGCAAGTTCCGTTTCTTCCCTTGCGTAGGTATTCCGTGGTTCGTTTTCTTCTTTTAACTGTCTTTTTACCAGCAGGAAAATATGGCGCAGAAGCATGGAGAGAAGTTCTTTATAGCATGGGCGGCAGAGCTGCAGCTCCAATATCATTTGCTGGAAAAGATATTGGTAGCCTGGGGAAACACCTGTGTAAAAGACATGTTCAGATAAGGGGATATCATAATACTTTAAGATTTTTTTTACACTATTTCCTGTAAAATGGACCCAGTACACTCTTGTCTGGTCTATTCCATAATATACATATTTCTGTGGTTCACGCGGCTGGTATAGAACCATATGGCCTGCCGTGACAATTTCTTCTTTTCCATTAAATTCAAAATAAGCTTTTCCAGCCGCGATATACAGCAATTGGAAATCTACGCGGCCTTTCGGACGCCATGTAGGCAATTTTGGGCGGGTATAGAGGTGGTAGGTGCCGCAGCTTCCTACAATCAGCGGTTTGCTGCGGTCTTTAAAATCAATTCTAGAGTTATTTAGGTAACCAGCGTTGATATACATAAAAAAGTTCTCCTTCTTGTCTGTATCATTTATTTTTTTTCAAGGATTGGATGTAAATGATAATATTGTATCATTTTGTGCATGTTTTGTCTAATGCGGTTTATGGATAATTTTTATCCTGGATTCTATACTATTCCTATGGCAGCTAGATATCGACGTTTTTACTAGGCTGAATTCATGCGGCATTTAACTGCCATAGAAATAGTAAAATTCAGTAAGCAAAAAAAGAGGAGGTGTAGCAATGATTGTACCTGGGTATTATGAAGATTTGCATATGCTGCATGATAATGTGATGCCAGATCGGTCATATTATATTCCAGCATCTACACAAAAGGGGAATCTGACAAAGCATAGGGAGGAATCAGACCGGATTCAGATGTTAAGTGGGGATTGGCAATTCCGGTATTACAAAAGTATTTATGATGTCAGGGAAAGCTTTTTTGAAAGGGGTTATGGCTTAGGGGGATTTGAAACCGTTTCTGTTCCGGGGGTGTGGCAGAATTATGGCTATGATTCCCATCAGTATACAAATATCAGATATCCATTTCCAATGGATCCGCCATATGTACCGCATGAAAATCCCTGTGGGGCGTACATCTGTAGTTTTTCCTACCAAAAAGAAGAAATAGCGCCAAAAGGATTTCTAAACTTTGAAGGGGTGGATTCTTGTTTTTTTGTATGGCTGAATGGCCAATATGTTGGTTACAGCCAGGTTTCGCATTCTACGAGTGAATTTGATGTAACAGAATATTTGTTAGAGGGGGAAAATACGCTTGCTGTCCTGGTTTTAAAATGGTGTGACGGGAGTTACTTAGAAGACCAGGATAAGTTCCGTATGAGCGGTATTTTCAGGGATGTGTATCTGTTAAAAAGACCAGAGCAGGGAATTTTTGATTATTTTACAACAACGAAATGCAGGGATGGTAAGGCAGATGTTGAAGTGAAATTACGGTATTTTGATGAAGTGGTGCCAGTTTCAGTTACCTTGTATGATGCAGATGGCAGGGTGGCGGCAATGGAACTTAGCGGGAAATTACTGGAGGATGGAGAGGGAGAATACCAGCAGTGCATTCGCCTTACAGTGAACCAGCCGCGTTTGTGGAATGCAGAGGAGCCATATCTTTATACGCTTGTTTTAAGGACAGGTGTAGAAACTATTACAGATTATGTTGGCATACGGGAGATAACTATTTGCGGCAATGTTGTATTAGTAAATGGAAGCCCGGTAATCTTTAAGGGGGTAAACCGCCATGAGTCAAATCCGGTTACCGGGTTTACTGTCAGCATGGAACAGATGGAACAGGACCTTTTATTGATGAAGCAGCATAATTTCAATGCAATACGGACCAGCCATTACCCAGATGTGCCGATGTTTTACCAGCTCTGCGACCAGTACGGTTTTTATGTAATTGATGAGGCGGATAATGAGGCGCATGGGCCGGTAGAAGCATATTTTAAGGACAGGGGATGGGAAAACAGGGGACGCCGTTGGAATGAGGTGATTGCGGATAATCCTGAGTTTACAGAGGCAACGCTTGACAGGGTAAAAAGATGTGTATACAGAGATAAAAACCGCCCCTGCGTTGTAATCTGGTCGATGGGAAATGAAAGCGCATATGGCTGCACTTTTGAAAAATCCCTGGAATGGGTAAAACAGTTCGATACCAGCCGGCTGACGCATTATGAAAGTGCATATTACAGAAGCAAGAAAAGAAAATATGATTTTTCTAATATTGATTTATACAGCATGATGTATCCAACAATGGAAGAAATCAGGGGGTATGTGGAAAATAAACCAGATAAACCATATATAATGTGTGAATACTGCCATGCAATGGGAAATGGGCCGGGAGATTTAGAAGATTATTTTGAAATAATAGAACAGTATGATGAAATCTGCGGCGGCTTTGTCTGGGAATGGTGCGACCATGCTATTTATAAAGGGCAGGCAGAAGACGGAAGGGCAATCTATTTTTATGGAGGAGACCATAAAGAAGAGCGGCATGATGGCAATTTTTGCATGGATGGCCTGGTATATCCTGACCGCAGGCCGCATACAGGGCTTTTGGAATACAAAAATGTTTACCGCCCGGCAAGGGTTTTGTCATATGGACAGAAGTACGGCAAATTACTTCTCCATAATTATATGGACTTTATTGATTTGAAGGATTACCTGTTTATCAGGTATGAGGTGACATGTGATGGAGATATTAAGGAAGAAGGGGAGATGGGGGAACTTTGTTCTATAAAGCCTCATAGGGAAGAAGAGGTTTTACTGCCTGTTTCTGTGCCCCAAAAAGGCAGATGTTACCTGAAAATATATTATATGCTAAAAAATCCTGCCAGTTATTTACCAAAGGGTTTTCTGCTTGGGTTTGATGAAATCCCTCTGAAAAATGAGGATGGAAGAAATCAGGCAGGGATTCGGTGGGATGCTGCAGTCCAGGGAGATGATAGTATGCCGGGAAATGATGCAGGGCAGATAGAAGTATTAGAAAATGACAGATTCCTGATATTGCAGGGCAGGAGTTTTATATATCATTTTAACAAATTAACCGGTGTATTTGAACAGATGGAATGGGAAGGGCAGCAGCTTATTACACAGCCAATGGAAGTAAATATCTGGCGTGCGCCAACAGATAATGACAGGAATATAAAGGAGGAATGGTTTCAGGCTTTTTACCATCAGAGTTATACAAGGGCATATAAGACAGAATATGGCAGAAAGGGAAAGGCGGTTCAAATTGATAGCAGGACTGCTGTCCTGGCAGCATCTGTACAGAAAATACTGGATATAGAAGCAGTTTGGACAATAGGGAATAGCGGAGGAATAACAGTCAAAATGTCTGTAAAGCGGAAGGAAGAATTTCCAGAACTGCCACGTTTTGGGCTGCGTATTTTCCTGCCGGCAGATATGAAGGAAGTAACATTTTATGGGATGGGGCCTATGGAAAGTTACCGTGACAAATGCCATGCAGCAAGCCATGGGAGGTATTCTATGGATGTTTCAAAAATGCATGAAGATTATATTCGCCCACAGGAAAATGGAAGCCACAATGATTGCGATTATGTTTTGGTGAACGGGATAAAAAACAGGATGGCGGCCGTAAGCAAAGTCCCTTTTTCGTTTAATGCTTCTATTTATACGCAGGAAGAGCTGACAGAAAAGAGACATAATTATGAATTGATTCCATGTGGGAGCACTGTGTTATGCCTTGATTATGCACAAAATGGCATTGGTTCTAACAGCTGCGGGCCTGGGCTTTTAGAAAAGTACCGTCTCGCGGAAGAGGAATTTCAGTTTGAAATGAAATTAATTTTTTCTGGGAATTAAATTTTGATGCTGAAGGCAGTTTAAGGCGCGTTTAAAATTTGCTGACGGGTTTTACGCATGATGCTTAGAACGGCCATGGATAATAACGCACGAGGAGGAACGCTTATGAATGAAAAAAAGTATTTAAACTGGTATAATAAAATTGGGTATGGCTCTGGGGATATTGCAGGAAATGTGATTTATGCTTTCCTTTCTTCCTTTGTTATGATTTTTTTGACAGATACGGTTGGGCTGAATGCGGGGATTGTTGGGACGTTAATGATGTTTTCCAAGCTTTTTGATGGTGTGTCTGATATCTTTTTTGGTTCTATGATAGATAAAACAAAAACCAAAATGGGAAAAGCGCGGCCGTGGATGTTATGGGCATATCTCGGCAATGCCATAATGCTTGCTGCAATCTTTATGGTTCCGGCAGGCATGGGTGAGACAGCAAAATATGCATATTTCTTTATAACATATACACTTTTAAATGCAGTTTTTTATACAGCGAATAATATTGCATATTCTTCACTTACAGCACTTATCACCAAAAATGGCGGCGAACGGGTGCAGATGGGTTCTATCCGGTTCATTTTTGCTTTTGGGACAAGCCTGGCAATCCAGTCTGTAACAGTGGAAGCTGTAAAAATGTTAGGCGGAGGGGCCGCCGGATGGCGCACCGTGGCAATCATCTATGCTGTGGTTGGTCTTATCGTTAATACGATTTCTGTATTTTCTGTGAAAGAACTTCCAGAGGAAGAGTTAGGAGGGGCGGGAAGCGCAGAAGCAGAAGAAAAGTATTCTCTTGTAGATGCTGGAAAAATGCTTTTAGCAAATAAATTTTACCTGATTATCTGCTGCGTTTATATTTTGACACAGATATTTACGGCAACCTTAAATATGGGGATTTATTATATGACTTATATTTTAGGGGATGAATCCTTGCTAGGTGTTTTTGCCTTTGCAATTAACCTTCCTTTAATTTGTGGACTTGTTTTTACGCCGATGCTTGTAAAAAAATTTAAAGGAATGTATAAGGTAAACCTTTGGGGGTATATCCTTGCGACGGCGTCCCGCGCTATGGTGATTGTTGCAGGATATATGGGAAACGTGCCGCTGATGCTGCTTTTTTCGGCAGCAGCTTCTATTGGGATGAGCCCGCTGCAGGGGGATATGAATGCCTTGATAGCTTCTTGTTCGGAATATACCTTCCGTACGAAACACAGGCGTATTGATGGGACAATGTACTCCTGCTCTTCACTTGGGGTAAAAATCGGAAGCGGAGTTGGTACTGCGCTGGCAGGATGGCTTTTAGCCGCAGGAGGTTACGTTGCAAATGCAGCAGTGCAGCCACAGTCCTGTATTAATATGTTATATCTTATGTATTTATGGATTCCGATGATTATTAATTTATTAATTACGGTGCTTCTTTCCAGGTTAAAAGTAGAGCAGGCAAACGCGGCTTTGGAAGAGACAGCCTCTGGTACAGAAAGGTGACGGCTGGCTTGAAAGGCAGAGGAGTTATCGCATGAAAAAAGAATGGCAGTGGATAGTAACGATGTTTTAGGAGGAAAATTTAAATATATCGTAATTTTTTGTTAATGCCTATGTGACAATTTTGATACAAGTTAAGTTTATTCTAAAAGCGTGCCTGGAAAGTGTTTTCAGGCACGCTTTTAGGCATATAGGAAACCTCAATATTTTTTGTGAGGCATAGGGGTGGTTTTGCAGATACATTAAATTTATGACAGATAAAGGTGAAAAGTGATGAACAAAATACTGATTGTAGAAGATGAAGAAGCGATTGCTAATTTGATTTATATGAACCTAAAGAATGCCGGTTATTTTTGTGAAATTGCCTATGACGGGCAGGAGGGCGCTGACAAGTTATCTGAAAACCATTATGATTTGTGCCTTTTAGATATCATGCTTCCTAAGATAAATGGATATGAGCTGCTGGCTTATGCAAAAAGCATGGAAATTCCAGTTATTTTTTTAACGGCAAAGGGAGAAACAGCCGATAAAGTAGAGGGGCTTAGGGCAGGAGCGGATGATTATATTACCAAACCGTTTGAAATTATAGAACTTTTGGCGCGTGTGGAAAATGTACTGCGCCGTTTCCAGAAAGTCAAACAGACAATTGAGGTGCTTGATTTATCTATAGATGTTTCTTCCCGTACTGTTTTGAAGCAGGGAAAGCCGGTAAAGCTGACTTACAAGGAATTTGACCTGCTTCTTTTGTTTGTGCAAAATCCCAATATTGCTTTGTACCGTGAGAGTATTTATGAACGTGTTTGGGATGCCCCTTACATTGGAGACCAGCGTACAATTGATTTGCATGTGCAAAGGCTGCGCAGGAAAACCGGGCTGGAAAAGCAGATTGAAACAGTCTATAAGGTAGGTTACCGTTTTAACCTGAAATAAAAGACGCGGCAAGAAAAGGGGCAGCATGAAACTATTTTGGAAGCAGTTTATTACAATGATGTGCTTTATTATCCTTGCATTTATGTTATTTGGGAACATTTTAATCCACACATCTTTTCAGATGACATTATCCAGGGAAACAAGGCGGGGGATAGAGGAAATGGAAATGTTCCAGTATGCCCTTTTGGCGTCATTAGAGGGCCTGCCGGATGATTATCAGGCAATTGAGCTTGCGATTACAGAGATTGCAAAGTCCATACAGAAAAACCTGGAAAACCCTCAGAATATGGTAACAATTTATGATGAAAAAAAGCAGGTTTTATATCAAAATAAGAAATATAAAAGTAAACTGATTCATAAGAAACAGAAGCAGTTTTCAGAGATTTGGCAGATTTCCAGCCAAAATGGAAAACACTATTTGGAAATTTTATTTTTGGTGAAAGGGGATTTTGGGACATATTATCTGGAAGCTGACCGAAGCATTGAGTATGTTTATAAAGACAGGGAGCAGTTATATGATTCTTATAAAGCGGTTCTTTTGGTGATCTCCTTTGTCTTAGCAGCGCTTTCTTTTCTGTTTTCTATCCGTCTGACAAATCCGATCCGTAAGTTGTCGTATGCTACAAGGGCTTTTGCTGATGGAAATTATAAAAGCCGTGTTAAGAAAAAGGGAAATGATGAAGTAGCTGATTTGATGGCAGATTTTAACCAGATGGCGGACCAGCTCGAAAATAATATCTGGGAGATTCAGGAAAATGCCAGGAGGCAGGAAGAATTTACAGAAGCGTTTTCCCATGAATTAAAAACGCCGCTTACTTCTATTATTGGTTATGCGGATATGCTGCGTTCCAGGAAGCTTACAGAAGAAGATGTTACGATGTCGGCAGATTATATATTTCATCAGGGAAAACGTTTGGAACGCCTTGCCTTAAAGATGCTGGAGCTGACGTACCTTGATAAGCAGGAAATTACATTACAGAAGCTTTCTGTAAAAGAGCTGGTTTCTTATGTAGAAACCAGTACCCAGAAACTTTTGCAGGAGAAGGGGATTACGCTGGAAGTGCAGGTTATGGATGGGATAGTTTATGGCGATATGGATTTATTACAGTCTTTATTTTTCAATTTGATAGATAATTCCCGGAAAGCATGTGAAAGGAATGGTACGGTTTTGTTTTCTGGGAAGCAGTTAGGAAGTTCTTATCAGTTTTTTGTGCAGGATAATGGCTGTGGGATTCCGGAAGAGGAAATTGGTAAAATTACAGATGCTTTTTATATGGTAGATAAATCGCGTGCCAGAAAGGAAGGCGGCGCAGGGATTGGGATGGCGCTGTGCCAAAAGATTATTTCCCTGCATCAGGCGGAGTGGGAGATTCAGAGCAGGGTTGGTGAAGGGACAAAGGTTACGGTTGTATTTTTGATGAAAGAAAGGCAAGGGAAAGGGTGAAGATATGAAGCGGATAAAACAGCTTTTGTTTACGGCGGCCGGTATCATTTTTGTTGTGTTATTGTTTTTGCTGGCAATGTATTTCCCAAAATATCTCAATGCTTTTTTTGACCAGAAGACTTTAAATAAAGTTACACAAAGAAACCTCAACCTGAAGACATATGAATTGACATATGATTCTTTTTATGAAAAATTATATGCGATTGCCCGATGTAAAAAAGAGGAGCTGCATGTTGTGCCTGTCCAGAACAGGGGGATGAGGCAGGAAAAAGAAAAACTTACCAGGATTGTACAAAAAGAAATAAACCTTTTATCAGTGGAAGGGAATATAATGCTGAATGATGTGAAATTAAAGACGGCAAATTTTTCTTCCTGTGAGACATTTACTTTGTACAGTTCCAGTGATACGGAACGGCTGAAAGGGATTACTTACTGGAAAATAGTTTACCGGAAAAAAGGCGATAAGATTATATTATATATGGATGAAGAGTATCATAAAATTTATGCTTTGAAAGTAATGCGCAAAGAAAATAATATATCTTACCAGGTTTCAGAGCAGGTTCCGCAATACCAGAAATTAGGATATCAGGAGTCGGTGGGGGCTTTTTCTGTTTTACATGAACTTTCTGAATATTATACAGATTTTTTGACACGTTATTATGCTTTGGAGAAAAATGAATTTTACCCTCTTGAAATTATGGACATGATGGGGTATGGTGGAGATATTCTTTTTCAGGATGGCTCTGTTTTAAGGCTGGAATGCCGGTGGGAAAGAAAGATGCGGAAGAAAAATAATTATATTATGATGTTTCTTGGGATTAATTTGGAGCAGATGCTGCAATTTTGATACCACTGAGTCAGAGGAATAGAAATTGGAGGTTTTAAAAAATGAAACGTATTATAAAATCAATGGAGAGTAAGTATCTTCTTCCATCATTGGAATTGGTACAAGAGGTCTTTTCAGAATGGGATAGTCCGAAAGAAGGTAAGTTAGTAAGACAATTAGTAGAAGAAATCAGAGCAAAAAAGTATTATATGCCAGAGCTGGAACTTGTCATGGTCAATGAGAATGATGAGATTATTGGATATGCAATGTTTTCGCGCTTTCATATTGAGGGGAAGTTTGAAAATGAGTTGTTGATACTTACACCAGTCGCTGTGAAAACGAGGCTGCAAAGACAACATATTTCCAGGGATATATTGGAATATGGATTTGATGTGGCAAAACGGCTGGGATTTAAAGCGGTTCTTGTGGAGGGTAATCCACGCAGCTATAACAATCGCGGATTTCAATCTAGCTATAAATTTGGCATAGAGGCAGGATCTAATATAAAGTTACCACATCCTGATTGCTTAATGATAAAGGAATTGGAAAAAGGAGCCTTAAATAGAATAAGCGGTTTAGTTGATTATTCGTTTTATGACACACTTCATGAAGGATAAAATGATTAAACTTTTCCTGATGCTGCTGTATCTTTCCGTGCATGGTTTCGGCTTTTTTCAAACTCCTTCTTCTTGGTAATTCTTGCAGGTTCCTTTACACCGCTTAATTCAATCTCTAGTACAGCGAATAGTAAATAACTAGCCATATCACTTGCCTAATTTTCCATCTACTGTGTTAGATTTTCTAGCCGTAGGCACCGCTACGCCGTCGAAAATCTGCCTTGTAGCTACAAAATTATCCTGTGTGATATAGCCAGATACTTATTATTCGCTGTACTAGTTTTGTCTGTTCATGTGTCTGGCATTATTCCAGTTTCTGAAAAAATAAATTAAATGCTGTAATTTTGATACATCCCTGATAAAAACTGGATAAGACAGGCTGTTATCCTTAGGACATGTTTGAAAATTACTTTTTGCAAGATGTGTTTTACGCTTTATGGGAAATTTGTTCTAATTTAGCAAAGCATAGAATGCAGGGAGTAAGAGGCTGCATGTAGACAGTAACTTGTTTATATGCAATTATGGAAACTTGTTGTCATAAGGAGGATGCGATGATGAAGAAAAAGAAACCAGGGAAAAGATATTCTGTTTTATTCCTTTTTGTACTGACATTATTTATAGCAGGGATTTTGTTTTTTTATCATGCATATCAGGCAGTTCCATTAAATGCCATGGATCAGGAATCATTATATACTAAAAAAGAAAAGAAGAAATCTGACAGCAGTCCCAAAGGGGTCGCTTTGGACAGCAGGCAGCAAAAGAAATGCCAAAAAATTTATCAAAATGCCAAAGAATTACTTGTCCTTGTAAACAGGGAACAGGAGCTTTCAGAAGACTATGCTCCAGCCCTTAGGACAATTTCTAATGGGAGGCTTTCTGTTTCTGAAATTCTTTATGATGATTTACGGAATATGCTGTCGGATGCGGGGGATTCAGGACATCAGTATTGGATTGCTTCGGCATGGCGCAGCCGTAAGCGGCAGCAGGAACTTGTTGATGAAGATATCCAGGCGCTGTTAAATAAGGGCATGGATTATGAAGAGGCGGAACAGGAGGTTTATAAAGAAACCCAGCCAGCCGGGCACAGTGAACATGAAACCGGGCTGGCGCTTGATATTTTATGCAGCAGTAACCCAGATATGACGATTTCACAAGAGCTGGAAGCAGGAAACCAGTGGCTGCGGGAAAATTCATGGAAATATGGATTTATCCTGCGGTATCCAAAGGACAAGGAAGAACTTACCCAAATTAGTTATGAGCCCTGGCATTTCCGCTATGTTGGGAAAGCGGCCGCAAAATTTATATACCGCCATAACCTGTGTTTGGAGGAATTTTACCAAATCGCAGTAAACTAGTACAGCGTTTCTTAGTCCCTCATACACTTAGTACTTTCTATTTCCGCCATCGCTGCGTTATCGTCAGTCAACAATGCCACCGCATTGCCTCCTTCCTCCGCCTTGCGCTGACAAAAATAGCAAGCACTAAGTATATGGGGATTAAGGAAACGCTGTACTAGAGCGTGTCTGTTGGTAAGAGTCTGGCACTGAATGAGCAGGAGCGAAACGGAACTTGAAAATGTTGTGGAATCTGATATAATGAAAAAAGAAGAAAAAGGAGTGAATCAGAATGGCGAATAATACATATGATATGGTAATGAGTGGGAAAAGTGATAATAATATTCGCTTTAATGATTTGCGAAAATTGCTGGATTCTTTAAACTTTGGACATAGGGTAAAAGGAGACCATTTTATATATTATAGGGATGATATACCAGAAATTATCAATATGCAGCCTAGGGGAAGTAAAGCAAAAGGTTATGAGGTAAAGCAAATACGCCTGTTATTTAGACAGTATGACATATAAGGAGGTTTTTAGCGTGGCAAAATATTCTATGATTGTTTCATGGTCGGAAGATAATAATTGTTATCTTGTATCAGTCCCAGATCTTCCCGGATGTATGGCAGATGGTGAAACGCCACAAAAAGCGGTAGAAAATGCACAAGTAATTATTGCTGAATGGATTGAAACGGCACAAATGTTAGGGAGGGAAATTCCTAAACCTTCATTTTCGGTTATGTCTGTATAATTAAATAGGAGATATGACAGTATAAAACTATTACTAGGGCGGTTAAATATTGGAGGAATTTTACCAAATCGCAGTAAATCGGGTGGATAAAATAAAAAAATAGTCTGTTTCCTTATTGCATTATCCCTTCTTTTTCGATATACTAAAGATAACCAGTAATTTTAATATTGAAAAAGGAGGTAAATAATGAGAACATATGAACGCCCTGTGGCGATTGCAAATGATGAATTAGCAGAAGGGGTTTACATGGCAAGCGGCGATGGTGTGAAAGAAGGCAGAGACTGTTATACAGCAACTGCAAGAATTCACCAGACGCCGGAAACAGGCAGGGAGGATTACCGTATTCAGGTTGATGCAAAGCATGCCGCTAAAGATAATCATCATGCTGGTAAGCAAAGGCTGGAGATATCCTTTAATATGCCGGTTGAATATGTTAGTTCAAATGGAAAACTTGAAGGCGGTAACAATACTCAGACATTAAAAGTAGGTTATAGTTATCACAACAATGCATATGATAATATTGGGTTAGGTGATTTGGTAGTCAAGGCGGATGCTGGTCTTGCAATTACAAATACGGTGCTTGTTGATGTTGGAATGGATTGCGGACAGCACTAATCTTTACACAGATTACAAAATGGATTTTAAAACATATTTCAGTGATTCTGCCGTACCAGATGACCTGATGTATAGGAAATACAGAGGAGGTATCTTTAAAGGAACCTCCTCCTGTATTGGCGTCTTGCCCGGTCATTGAAATTAGGTTTTTGGGTTGCTGACTTATATCCTTGTTTATTAAAATCAACAGGTTTTTATATGTTTATCTATCTCTTTTTTCATAACGATAGCTGCCTCTTTGTCAGGTGTACAGGATAGTTGCCAGACAGGGCAGTGCTTTTCTAATTGTTCTGCAAAAGAAATATTCCGTTTCAGGAGAATTTCATCCCAGGCAGGGGAAATCAGCCTTTGTATGATAGCGAGGATTTTTTCAGGTGTTTCAGGCACAGTGCATATATTTTGTCCTGCCTGCTTTAAAAAGGTAATCCCGCCTAATGGGAAGTTCTCTGGCGTGCAGATTTCAGAAGTGCCACACCAGGGCTGCCCATAGACATAAGCAGAGCTGTTTTCAAATCCAATCATATTTAAGTCCCCATTTAGCAGTTCTGTACAGAACTGCTCCTTCCATAAATTCGTATGGGTTGATTTTCCTGTGCCGGATTTTCCGGAAAAAAGCCAAGCCTTTCCCTGATACAGCAGGGAAGCGGAATGGAGGAAAAAAAGCCCTTTTTCGCTGGCTGCGATTAAAACGGCAAAACGTATTCCGTGAAAGATATCTTCCATCTGTTGTTCCAGTAAGCTGTTGTCACAAAATAATATGGCTTGTGAGCCGTTTTTTCTGACATGCATTTCCCGTAGGACGGGGAATTTTGGAAAGAGAAATAGGTAATCATTTTTGGTATCTATCAGGAGAAGTTCATCTGTCCTTACAAGTATCGTTCCGTTTTTCAGAGAATGGGGCGGAAGAAAAGAAATTTGTATGGTTAAATCTGCTTTTTTCTTCTGCCTGCTGCCAAATTGGCTGAAATATTTGTCATAAAGCATTTGCGGTCCTTTATAGATAATATGTAAAGGACCTGTAGAAAAAGAAAGCGGGCTCCATCCATAATCTTCTGGTTCTTTTGTCTCTGCGATTCCTACCGCTTTTAGATATTCCTGAAAGCTTATGATGTCGTTGCTTAGTTCTTCTTCTGTGCCGTTTTCCATTGCAAATTCTTTTTTTAAAAGGCAGAGAAGTTCTTCCTTTCCATATCCCTTTTCTATGCCTTCCCATAAAATTTCGCCGGTTCCATTAAGCGAAATCCCGGCGTCATGATCGGCAATGCTCTGGCCATAGGGAAGTACAAAAGTTTTTCCGCCAATTTCTGTTTTTAAAAAGGTTTCTTTTAATTTCATGTTAGTCCTCATTTCTATGTTTGGAAGTTTCTTGTTACTATTTACAGTCAATAGTATCATATATTGTAGAAACAAATAAGACATGATTTTCCCTTTGGATATATTTTCCATATTATGCAGTATGAGAAAGCAAAAGTCGTTCTGATTTTCTGCAAAATAACTAAAGTTTGCTGTAAATTACAGCCTGACAAAAATTTAGAAAGACATTGCTTTCCACAGGACAATTTAGCTCTTTTAGAATTGCTTTGCTTTTTAAGCTTCCAGCCTATGCGCGCGCACGGACAACTGTCTGAA
>RAYE01000213.1 GCA_003612285.1 bacterium D16-51
AGGCATCCGCCCTGTGCCCTTATCAGCTTAACCTTCTGCCAACTCCCGTCGGCTCTTCCTGATAATTGCCGTATATGCATGCATAGCGTTGCCTGCATATACCTTTCTTTATTTAAGAAAGCATTTGTCTCTCATTCTCTGTTTTAAGAATCAACTTTTTTGCTTGGATGTCTGACGATTACATTTCTGTAATATCTTTATTTATTCAGTATGCAGTTTTCAAGGTACCATATTCATGAAACTATGTATTTACATAATTTCATTGTGAAGATTTTAAATCCTCACAATGGAGACGGAGAGATTCGAACTCTTGACCCCCTGCTTGCAAGGCAGGTGCTCTCCCAACTGAGCTACGCCCCCATATTTTATTAATTAAATAGTCTCTCTAATGACACTATTTAATCATGGGCTTAAATGGACTTGAACCATCGACCTCACGCTTATCAGGCGTGCGCTCTAACCAGCTGAGCTATAAGCCCATTAGCTTGGCGGCCACCTACTCTCCCATACCGTCTCCAGTATAGTACCCTCGGCCGCTTAGGTCTTAACCATCGTGTTCGGTATGGAAACGGGTGTTTTCCCTAAGCGCATCGCCACCAAAGTTTTATAGTTATCATGAATACTTTATCTGTATCCATCCCTTGATAACTAAACAGTAAAACAACCCCTACTCTTTTCCTTAGAAAGGAGGTGATCCAGCCGCACCTTCCGATACGGCTACCTTGTTACGACTTCACCCCAGTTATCG
>RAYE01000214.1 GCA_003612285.1 bacterium D16-51
GAGTGAAAACACGGCAAGGTGGATTTTCAGAGAAGCCTGCATAAAGCACAATGCAGATGGTGCTACATGGCGTGCCTGGGCGCAGATGGAAGCGGAGCAAGGCCAGGTAGGTGATTATGAGAGTGAAAACACGGCAAGGTGGATTTTCAGAGAAGCCTGCATAAAGCACAATGCAGATGGTGCTACATGGCGTGCCTGGGCGCAGATGGAAGCGGAGCAAGGCCAGGTAGGTGATTATGAGAGTGAAAACACGGCAAGGTGGATTTTCAGAGAAGCCTGCATAAAGCACAATGCAGATAGCAATACATGGCGTGCCTGGGCGCAGATGGAAGCGGAGCAAGGCCAGGTAGGTGATTATGAGAGTGAAAACACGGCAAGGTGGATTTTCAGAGAAGCCTGCATAAAGCACAATGCAAATGGTGCTACATGGCTTGCCTGGGCGCAGATAGAAGCGGAGCAAGATCAGGTAGGTGATTATAAGAGTGAAAACACGGCAAGGTGGATTTTCAGAGAAGCCTGCATAAAGCACAATGCAGATGATGCTACATGGCTTGCCTGGGCGCAGATGGAAGCGGAGCAAGGCCAGGTAGGTGATTATAAGAGTGAAAACACGGCAAGGTGGATTTTCAGAGAAGCCTGCATAAAGCACAATGCAGATAGCAATACATGGCTTGCCTGGGCGCAGATGGAAGCGGAGCAAGGCCAGGTAGGTGATTATGAGAGTGAAAACACGGCAAGGTGGA
>RAYE01000215.1 GCA_003612285.1 bacterium D16-51
ATATATGTTTACTATATCCCTGCAAAGCATTATGCCATAAGGATTTATTGAAATATATTGAAATACATCAAGTTATATATTTTAATAAAATTCCTATCTATGTAGGCAAGCAACGCTATCAGCAGAGTTCCGAAAGATACCAGCAAAGCCAGTATCCCCAGAAAAACCATAATAGTTTCATAATCTGTCATCAGCGTCACCTCCCATCTGGTGTAAGTCCGGCTAATCATAGATTATACCGGCTAAGTTTACAGTGACAGCTTGGGAGGCTACCACCCCGTCGAAGGGCTTTTCCGTATAAAAATTTTAACATATCTCATGCACGCATTCAAGAAAGATTTGAGCGATATTTTATCTTATTGATATCAGGTTCAAAAGATTTTTGCCGTTGTTCAAACTGCTGTTCCACAAACTTCATGCCATACTTATCCGCCCATGCCTTTAACTGCTTGGTATAATCAGCATAATCTGCTTTCACATGATGATACACCCTCATAAAACCATCAACACTGGAATAACCATGTACTTTAATGATATTCTCCAAACGCTGTGTCATATCTGCCATCTGTTGCTCTTTTCTGCCTATTTGTCCCTCCAGTTCTTTTCTGCGTTTCCCTTGAAATACACCAGTGCAGAGAAGTAAATCCTGCCGTAACTGTCCCAATTCCCTTTCACAGGTAAGGACAACATTCTCCTGTCTTACCAGCCACTTGTAAATATTCTGTATCTTATCATATTCCTC
>RAYE01000216.1 GCA_003612285.1 bacterium D16-51
GAGTGCTTCTCACGACTAATTTACACAAATCCTACTCTGCAACTCCGTCATACACATATCCTGTTTCTTCCCAAAATTTTATAGGTGAAATGTAATAATCATACTGGGAACTTCCCTCTTTCTTAAAGGCTATCCCAAATTTCAAAAATCCAAGGATAATCCCCTGACGAATAAACTGCTGGTCCTTTTTCATAACTCTGGCAGCTACGGCAACCGGCACATTTTCTCCAGTAAATCTTGGTATCTCCAAATATACTTTCTTTTCTTCCATTTGTCAACGCCCCTTTCTCTTTTCAGCTTGGTCGATTGCCTGCATAATGTCCACGGCCTTTTTCTCTCCCACACCCTTTACGCCCATTATAGCTGTCTTCATCTCATCTTTTGGCAATAATAATTTTTTTCCCTCTGCATACCCTCTCATAAAAGCATCTTTGAAAAACTCTGCCATAGTATGATGATCCATTTTCCTCACCTTTTCGTAGACTTTTCTGTTCAATGTAAACTCCTTCATTCTTCTCCCTCCTTGATAATCTCCAAATCTTCCATAGGTACCAATCTGCTCTTATTACATCCATAGTAAACTAATGTGCATTTCCTCTGTTCTTCTGTCTTTTTTCCTACATAATAGCCTTCATGGTATTCATCATAATTATAATCAACATACAGCCATGCCGATACTTCTACCATCTTCATCCCTACAACTACTCCGTCAAAATCCTTTGCCGTATATTCATAGTAG
>RAYE01000217.1 GCA_003612285.1 bacterium D16-51
GGAAATACTGCAAATCGGAATGAGTTCTGCAACACTGCCGAAAACAGCCGCAGATATCCTTTGCTTAACGGTTTTGCTGTTGTTCCGTCTGGATTTGTTCCTCCAAAGCAGAGTAAATCCACATAATCCTGTAAGTGGTCTGCCGTAATGCTTTTCAGTTTCCTCTGCCCTATAGGATGCTGTTTGATTCTTCCGACCACACCAATATAAGACATGACCGTACCATTGCTGAGAGTACCGGGTTTCAGTTCTTCCTCCACCCAGCGGTCAAGCATACCGCCTAACGTGATGTTTTCAGTCTTGGCAACAAACTTCTTTTCCTCATAGTCCTCCATTGCCTTTCGGAGCAGTTTCTCCGTTTCTGACTTACTCTCTGTACCTGCATACTCCTTCTGCACCAGATTTCCGCTTTCATTCTCCACATAAAAGCGGTAGTACCATTTCTTTCCTTTTTTTCTAACAGAACCTTTTGCCATAATAAAATCTCCTTCCTTAACTGCAATCGGAACTGTTGAAATGCTTGTCTGCGTGTAGGCATATCAAAACTCCGGCTGCACTGGTTATCAGTCAGGATATTCCCTTAACATGGCAGAGATACGGTTGCGTGCCGCCTTGTCATTGTCACTGTAGCCGTTGATGATTTCACTAACCGCATGAATGGTGTTGACCGAGTGCTGGATTTCCCTCTGGAACATCATGTGGTTAAATTCGTTTCCATCTTCACAGCCGATAGTTTT
>RAYE01000218.1 GCA_003612285.1 bacterium D16-51
TGAAAAAGTGTGTCAGCATTAGTATTTTGGATTTTGTGCTTTTTAAGGAGGAAGAAACGGAGTTTTATTCCTGTTTTCATATTCGTGAGGACAGCCGTAACTTTCTTTATACAGACAAAATGGAATTTCACATAATTGAACTCCCAAAGCTGCCAGAGGAACTAAAGGAGGGTGACAGCCTGCTGCTTTGGGCAAAGTTTATAAATGCAGAGCGGAAGGAGGAATTTGATATGCTTGCGGAGAAAAGTCCTTATATTAATAGCGCTTATCAGCATCTCCAGGTTATTAGCCGGGATAAGGAAAAAAGGCTGGAGTATGAAGCACGTGAAAAAGCTGTCCGGGATCATAACCAGATGATGAAAGAAGCACGGGAGCGGGGGATGCAGGAGGGCAGACGCGAGGGAATATGTGAGGGAAGACGTGAGGGAAGACGTGAAAGTATAATCGAAGTTGCAAAAAATTTGATTAAGATGGGACTTGAAACAGCAGAAATTTCTATGGGAACCGGTCTTAGTGAAAATGAAATAGAAGGTTTGCGAAAAGTGCTTAAGTAATTATACTATCTTAGCGGTATGTCCCGGTTTTGGCGGGTAAAGTATTATTACTAAGGATTCTGCAATGTTTCTGGCAGGGTCTTCAAAATGGGAGAGAATAAAATTAAGAAATCTGTTAAATGATTTATGAAAGGTCATAGCATGGTTGTTGCTATTGACAGGAAGTGGGGGATTTATGGATGG
>RAYE01000219.1 GCA_003612285.1 bacterium D16-51
AACACCACTTTACAACATTTAGATTAACCCATTTGTTTTAAGCATAGCTGTTTCAAGGTTTTAATAATGATATTAGATTTTATGTGGGTTTCGATGTTTTGCACCAAATCTACATAAAATACCTGCTGGCGTATCCGCACACTGAGGGCAAGGCGAAATTCCTGCACACTGACATCCCTGTATTTTGAGAACGCCCCTTCCAGGTATGGGAGCAGTTTCATGGAACAGTAACTGATGTTGATAAGGTTGACCAGCATCTCAATCCCTTTACGGCTGCGTACCATATAGCAGCATAGCGACCAGAAGGATTTCTGCTCATAATAGCTTACTTCAATGTTCCACCGGAATGAATAAAGAAACAGCGGGATATACTGCATCCAGCTGCTCCCTGTCTGGTTCAGGGGCGCCTTTTCCTGCCATGCACAGAATATCTGCAGCTGGCTGGGAAAAACAGTGCTGAAGAACAGGCGTCTGCCCCCGCCATCTTTGCTGGGGGATGTCACATAAGCCATGACCTGCCTTGCCCCAAAGATGTTTGTCAGGACACGGCGGCAGCCCGTATAGTAATCCCCAACTTTTTTGTCTGAAAGGCTGAAATCCCCATAGATAGACAGACGCCGCCCATGTTTTGCAGGCCTTCCCCTTTTCCCTGTCTTTGCCGGGGGAAGATCATATATGACGGAGTCCGACCTTGCATTGCCTATAAGGCCAAGGTTTGGGTATTCATCCAAGACA
>RAYE01000220.1 GCA_003612285.1 bacterium D16-51
TACTATTCAACGCAATATTTTCAGTAATACGGTCTAATATCAAATCAATATGCCGTATTCCTGTCACAGTAAATTTCTCTTTTAAAAGGTCTGTCAATTCTTCTTTCTGCCCCTGGCTTAACTGTAGATTCTGCACAAATGTTATTACTAAGGCCGAATCAGCCACAGCCCTGCCAACCACATTTTTCTGGACGCCTAAACTATCAACCAGGATAGAAATACTTGAAAAAGTATCCCTTCCATACGAAGTAAAAGAAAGCTGCTGCAGAACAGTAAATACCTCTACAGAATCAAAATCTAAATTTAAATCACTGCTATATAAATCCTTTATATAATCATTACAGTAACTTACCAGATACCTTTCAATTATCTTTTCTTCCACTAAATAAATATCTTTTTCTGCTTTAACCCCAAACATTTCCAAAGGGAATATCATTAAACCACGCTGGATAAATATCTTTATTCCATATTTTTCTTCATCCGGCACTTTTGCGTTCTCCTGGTCGGCAAAAACCGGCACCAAACTGCCCCTGGTTTCATATGTCTGAATATTATTTATTTTTGCTATCCCTCTTTTATTATCCTCATGAAAAGAAACAACAGCTTCCTCAAACTGTTTATTATAAACCTTAACATATACAGAAATTCTATATAATTTGTCAATCACACATATATATGGCTTCTCCGGCTCCTGGTCTTTCCTTCGTTCTATCATATATGGCTGTAAG
>RAYE01000221.1 GCA_003612285.1 bacterium D16-51
GCTTTGCACTTTTTTATTTTAGGAGGTTATGTCTTATGGAATATTTCAAGAGTGTATCAAATTTATCAGAATTAAGGAAACAGTACAAGGAACTGCTGAAAGTTCACCACCCAGATAACGGCGGCAACGTTGCTGACATGCAGGAAATCAATGCAGAGTATGACAAACTCTTTAAGGCACTGAAAGAGAAGTACGACAGCAAGAGTGCAGGCAGTGACCAGTCATCATTTGACAACATGCAGTACGACTTTGCAGAGGATAAAAAGTTACGTGAAATGCTAAATAAGGTAATTGCTTTTCATGGGATCACTTTGGAAGTATGCGGCAACTGGCTGTGGGCATTCGATTCTTATAATTACAGGAAGGAACTGAAAGAGCTTGGCTTCAGGTATGCAAAGAATAAGAAAGCCTGGTACTGGCACAGCGATGCCTTTCGCAAGAAGAGCCGTAAATCACTCAGCATGGACGATATCAGAAGCTACTACGGCAGTACAGAAGTAAGGACAGAACAAAGGGCATTGTTACAGGCGTAAAAAAATCAGGGTGTAACCGCTTGAATGGCTGCACCCTGACAATAAAAGACACGAATATATGTAAAAAAAGAAAGGATGGTAATATATTATGAAGAATACAAATAAGTTAATCAAACCAATCAAGAAAATCGGAACTGTTGCAACTGTAGGGATTATGCTAGCTGGTGCTTTCTGGAT
>RAYE01000222.1 GCA_003612285.1 bacterium D16-51
TCCCCTTCCTTATAATGCTTTTTGCTGTTTGCAAGCAGTGTATTCAGCCCCTTTGGCAGTATACAGCAGAAATCAGGATAGTACATGCCGGTGCCATCCCCAAACAAGTCCTTGTCAACATCCATTTCTTCATCACCGCACTCATAGTAATGTTCCAGATACCACCTGACAAAGGACTTTGGGTCGTCAATCCAGCCCTGCCACATGGCAGTACTGTTATAGCATTTATGTATGGAATCTGTTGATTCTGTTGATTTACACCTTGCCAGAATGCCGTCATACACCCTGTATGCCTGTGCACCTGCTTTATTCTCATACTCTATATATACCTGTTCAAGGTTTAGCTCCTGCCATGTAACCATTCCAGCCCTCAGTTTCTTATAATCATCCGGCGTAACCATAAGCAGGTTCTTATACCAGTTGTTTGATTCGTCGCCATCCTTGTGCCATACCTTTGTCCTGCCTTTATATCCTGCCAGAAAGGTTTCTGCCACTAATCCGGCCAGTGTGGTGTCACGTCTGTCCCTGTCTGATTCTACCATATACATACGCTTGTCATCTGCCTTCTGCATTTCCTCCAAAGCGGAATTGCGTTCCTGCCCTGTTGTATTCAGCTTAAATACCATCTCTACCCTCTTTTTTCTGCTGTCTGGTTTTCTTTTGCCGTTTCCCTGCTTTTTGACCGGGCAGCTTGTAATATAGTAT
>RAYE01000022.1 GCA_003612285.1 bacterium D16-51
TCTTCTTCCACATACGGTACCCTAAAGGAAGGGAGAGATAAGAAATCCTGCGTTTTTTCCACACAGGTATGCACAGCATGAGGCTGACAAAACAATGCCCGTTAAGGCAGCTGGAGCCGTTATGTGCGGCATGGCCAAACAGATTTGAAACATGTTCAAATTTTGTGCCAGATTTTGCAGCCATTGTATCATCAACGCACAAGTAAACGGGCTGAACCTTAAGATTTTCCGGTATCTGTTCCAGAGCAGGCCTGACAGTGGCAGCCATGAACCGGGAACAGTCAGCTTTTGCATGGGAACATGCATAATAGAAAGCATTCAGGGATTTTTCCGTAACCTTTGACAGGAAATGCAGATAAAGGTTACGGATTGAGTCTGCTGACTCAAGCGCCAGCATAGACAGAATAAAAAGAAACAGGGTTTCTTTTGTTGGAACAGCAAAAGTTTCAAAATAGGCAGAAAAATATTTATACAGCTTGCCAATGATGGTATTTCTATCGTATAATGGATTCAGCGTACAAGGTCACACTCCTTTGTATATATTTCACAAATCTATTATACAACAAAGTGGCCTTTGTGCGCTATTTCTGTGCAAAAAGTTGTAAAGTGGTGTAAAATAAAGAAATTTCTATGAATTGGAGTGTGATGTTATAAGAATATGGAAACAAAAGCATTAGAGATACCTTTTTGGCTTAAAGTGACACTGACAATTAAAGAAGCGGCAGCTTATTCAAATATAGGAATCAACAAAATCGAAGAGCTATTGAAGCAACCCAAATGCGACTTTGTATTGTATGTCGGTAATAAAAAGTTGGTAAAAAGGAAAGAGTTTGAGCAGTACATATCAAAAAGTTTGGAAATTTAAGGAAGGATTCAGGCATAAAATTCAATTTGATTATTCCAAAATGTCAGGAGATATGCTATAATGTTAGCTTGTATCAAACTCTTTTTGTTGGAATACAGCAGAAAGGAGTTGATTTTATGGGTAAAGACTTGAAGGGTAAAGAACTTGGAGTCGGTATCTGTCAAAGAAAGGATGGTTTATACACAGCACGATTTGTAAGCAAGAGAACTGGTAAATCAGTTCAAAAATATTTCCCGAAGCTACAAGAATGTCGTAAGTGGTATGCGGATGCAAAGTTTGAAGATGAACATGGTGGTATCAATGCGTCCGGGGATATGACAGTTACGGCATGGTTTGATTACTGGATTGAAAACATCAAAGGTGACAGCATAAGACCAAATACAATTAGAAATTATAAAGAACGGTTTGAACATAATATTCAGACAAGGATCACCTTATATTGTATGTTCTCTGATGCGGTTGAAAATGATGTAATCTATAAAAATCCAGTGACAAAAGGAATAAAACATAATATCGGGAAAGAGCCTAAGAAGGTCAGAGCATTAACCATTGACGAACAAAAGAAATTCCTTGAAGTTGCAGAGAAGAGCAGTAATTATAATCAGTTCGCTTTTATTTTGCAGACAGGATTACGGACAGGCGAGTTAATAGGCTTGAAATGGTCTGATATTGATTGGGAGAAGCGTGCCATACACATACAAAGAAGCATGGAGTACAGATACAGTGTTGGTGAATGGCGTATTGGAGAGCCGAAAAGCAAATCAGGCTATCGTGATGTACCTTTAATAGAAGAGGCGGTTGCAATTCTGAAAAGGCAGAAAGAGAAACTTAGAGAAATCAAAGTAATCAATATGCAGTTCAAAGAGCATGTATTTCTTTGCAGGAAAGGCGAACCAACAAAAAATTCAGCTTATGACACCTCATTATTCAAACTGTGTGATAAAGCTGGTATAAGACGTTTCTCTATGCATGTACTAAGGCACACGATGGCTACCAGATGTATTGAAGGTGGGATGCGTCCTAAGACTTTACAGGTGATTTTAGGTCATGCCAATGTAGGTATTACAATGAATCTGTATGTTGATGTGACCGAGGAAGAGAAGTTTAAAGAGGTAGAAAAAATAGAAAGTGCCTTAAAAATTGTGTAGTGATTTGTGTAGTAAAAATATAGAGAAAGGCGAAAAGCCTTGTAAATCAAGGTTTTTTGGATAGGTATATAGTATTATGAAACTAGGCATCGTTGGTTTACCTAATGTAGGAAAAAGCACATTATTTAATTCGTTAACAAAAGCGGGGGCAGAATCTGCAAATTACCCATTTTGCACTATTGACCCGAATATAGGGATTGTGCCTGTGCCGGATGAAAGGCTGGGCGTACTTGCAAAGATGCACAATTCAGCAAAAATTGTGAATGCCACGATTGAATTTGTTGATATCGCAGGTTTGGTGAAAGGAGCCTCCAAAGGGGAGGGTCTCGGAAACCAGTTTCTTTCCAATATCAGGGAAGTAGATGCGATTGTACATGTAGTACGCTGTTTTGAAGATTCTAATATAGTGCATGTGGATGGCAGTATTAATCCCCTGCGTGATATTGAAACAATTAACCTGGAGCTTTTGTTTTCGGATTTGGAGATATTGGAAAGGCGCTATGCGAAGCTTGTTAAGGGCGTTAAAAATGATAAAACGCTTGTGAAAGAAACGAACCTTGTGGAAGCTTTGAAAAAGCATTTAGAGAATGGGAAGCTTGCAAAGAGTTTTGAAGCGGCAGATGATGATGAGGCGGAATTATTGGAAAGTTTTAACCTTTTGACATACAAGCCTGTGATTTATGCAGCAAATGTAGCGGAAGGTGATCTGGCAGCAGATGGGAAGGAAAACCCATATGTTGCCAAGGTAAGGGAATATGCAAAAGAAGAAGGGTCTGAGGTGTTTGTAATCTGTGCGCAGATTGAGCAGGAGATTGCAGAATTAGAGGAAGAAGAAAAGAAGATGTTTTTGGAAGAACTTGGGCTTCAGGAATCCGGGCTTGAAAAGATGATACGCGCAAGCTATTCCCTGCTTGGGCTGATTAGTTACCTGACTTCTGGTGAGATGGAAACGAAAGCATGGACGATTGAGCGTGGGACAAAAGCCCCGCAGGCGGCCGGGAAGATACACAGTGACTTTGAGCGTGGGTTTATCCGTGCCGAGGTGGTAAGTTATGATCACCTGGTTGAGCAGGGAAGCATGAATGCGGCGAAGGAGAAGGGGCTGGTCCGTTCAGAAGGCAAGGAATATGTTGTACAGGATGGGGATGTTGTGCTGTTCCGGTTTAATGTATAACATATTATTTGAGAAATGAGGACATGGTTATGGAGGCTGATATTCGTTTCCCACATCTTGGCATTACATTGGAGCATGTGGGGAAATCAATTTCAATTGGAGGTTTTTCGATTGCCTATTATGGCATAATTATTGCTTTTGGCATGGTGGCAGGCTTTTTAATGGCAAGCTGGCAGGCGGGGCGCCTAAAGCAGGATAAGGAAATGGTTTTGGATCTGGCGTTATGGGACATTGTTTTTGCGGTAATCAGCGCAAGGCTTTATTATGTTTTGTTTAGCTGGGATTATTACAGCCAGAACCCGATTGAGATTTTCAACATCCGCGGCGGCGGCATGGCAATTTATGGAGGCGTGATTGGGGGAGTTGTTACTACTTTTGTGTTTGCCCGGGTAAAGAAGCTTTCTTTTTATGAATTATTGGATATTGCATGCACTGGCCTGTTAGTCGGGCAGATTTTTGGAAGATGGGGTAATTTCTTTAACAGGGAAGCCTTTGGCGGTTATACGGATAATCTGTTTGCAATGCAGCTTAAACGTTCAGATGTCCGTGCAGGAGATATTACAAAGGAACTTTTAAGTAATTTAGTTACATTGGACGGGACAGAGTATATCCAGGTGCATCCTACTTTCCTATACGAGTCCTTATGGAATATTGCTGTACTGCTGATAATTTTATGGTATACAAAAAAGCGGAAATTCCAGGGGGAGTTATTTTTAATGTATTTATGCGGCTATGGCCTTGGGAGGTTCTGGATTGAAGGACTCCGCGTTGACCAGTTAAAGCTGTTTGGCACACAGATCGCTGTATCGCAGCTATTATCGGGGATTTTGTTTGTTGCCTCCCTTTCTGTTTTATTGTACCAGTGGGGGAAAAGACGGAAGAAAAAGCAGGGGAAAGAATGATGTATGTAATATTATAGGAAACAAAATCAGTTTCCTATAATCGATTAGCGGTGCAAAAACGTGCACCTTTTATCAGAACTAAAAAGCAAGTTCTGATAAGTTATAATATAGGAAACAAAATCAGTTTCCTATAATCGATTAGCGGTGCAAAAACGTGCACCTTTTATCAGAACTAAAAAACAGTTCTGATAAGTTTATATTATAGGTGCTTAAAATTGTTATGCACCTAAAAAAGGGAACACCATTTTGGAAAACCAAAATGGTGTTCCCTTTTTTAGGTGAAACTTTTAATTTTTGGAAAAATCCCTTGATAAATTCCCTAAAAAGAGATAAAATAACATAGTAAGTGGTGGGAAGTGGGTGAAAGTGGGAGATAATACCACAAAAGTGGAGGAAACTCTTCTCATGCATAGTCGCAGGATCAGGTGCAGGCCTGCCTGTTTCTGCGACTGTGTGTGAGTTGTTGGTTCAAAAGGGGAAGAGAGGCAGGTGATGGCCATGTTTATGGGACAATATGAGCATTCTATTGATACCAAAGGCAGGGTCATCATTCCTGCCAAATATCGTGAAGAGCTGGGAGAGAACTTTGTTGTAACCAGAGGGCTTGACGGATGCCTTTTTTTATATCCACAGGCAGAATGGCAGAATTTTGTTGAGAAACTGCAAAAGCTTCCTTCTAACCAGAATACACGGAAGATGCAGAGGCAATTTTTGTCAAAGGCAATGGAAGTAGCGGTAGATAAGCAGGGAAGGATTTTGGTTCCTTCACTTCTGCGGGAAATTGCTGCTTTAGAGAAAGATGTTGTCTTTGTGGGTATGATGAACCGTATTGAAGTATGGGATAAGGAACGCCTGCACCAGCAGGATGTGCAGCAGGATGACGAGGCATTGGAAGAAACAATGGATGAATTGGGGATTTCACTGTAGGGGACTGGCAGTTGAACTATTACAGTTCCTAAAAAAAAGCAGGAATGGAGTTGGAATGGAATTTTGTCACAAACCAGTACTGTTAGAAGAAGTGCTTGAAGGGCTGGCAGTCAGGGCAGATGGTATTTATGTGGATGGGACACTTGGCGGCGCCGGGCATGGCAGCGCAGTTTGTTCCTGCCTTGGGAAAAACGGGCGTTTTATCGGGCTGGACCAGGATGAAGATGCAATTGCTGCCAGTAAAGAACGGTTACAGGAGTATGGTGATATTGTATCAGTTGTAAGAAGCAATTATGTACAGATGGCAGATGTCCTTTGCCGCCTCGGGGTGGAGAAGGTGGACGGCATCACATTGGATTTGGGGGTTTCTTCTTTTCAGTTAGATACAGGGGAAAGGGGATTTTCCTATCGGATGGATGCGCCGCTGGATATGAGGATGGACAACCGTCAGGAACTGACAGCGGGAGATGTTGTAAACCAATATACAGAGCAGGAATTGTTTCGCATTATCCGTAATTATGGGGAGGACAAATTTGCAAAGAATATAGCAAAAAACATAGTGAATGAGCGGAAAAAAGAACCGATACTGACGACCGGGAGACTTGCGGAAATTGTCAGTTATTCGATTCCTATGAGGGTAAGAAAGAGAGGCGGGCATCCCGCCAAAAAAACATTTCAGGCAATACGGATTGAGGTAAACCGGGAATTAGAAGTATTGGAAAACAGCATTAGCCAAATGATTGATTTGTTAAATGCAGGAGGAAGGCTTTGTATTATTACATTCCATTCTCTGGAGGACAGGATTGTAAAACAGGCATTCCGCCAGGCGCAGTTTCCGTGTACCTGCCCGCCGGATTTTCCAGTATGTGTCTGCGGGAAAAAGCCGCTTGGGAAACAGGTTACCAGAAAACCGATTTTGCCTTCCGAAAAAGAGATGGAAGAGAATCCACGTTCAAAAAGTGCGAAGTTAAGGGTGTTTGAGCATATTTAAATGAATGGAGGGAGATAACAGTATGGCTATTGACTGGGAAAACTATGGCAGAGAGAGAACACAGGCTAGGCAGTCCTCTGGCTATCATGCGCGTTCCTATGTAGATGGAAATACAGTGCGTAAAGAAAGCGCAGTACCAAAAAAACGGGAAAGGGTCCGGCCGCGGCCAGAGCCAAAACGGTATCCGGAGCGGAAACCTGCCCGCATTGCAGGAATTAGCGGGAGGGCGTTTGTTTTTCTGACGGTTATGGTGTCTGCGGTTACGGTCTGCGGTTTTTCTTATCTTTCTGCACAGTATGAAGTGCGGGAAATGAAAAGCCAGATTGTAGAATTACAGTCTGAGATTTCACAGCAAAAGGAAGATAATGAAATGGCATATGAAGAGATTAAAGCTTCTGTTGATTTAGCTGAAATCTATGAAAGGGCAACAAAAAAATTGAAAATGGTACAGGCAGAGAATAACCAGGTTTATAAATACAGCAATAAAAAAAGCGATATGGTGAAGCAATATGCAGATATACCAGGTGCAGCAGATTAAGGGGCATGTGATATGGGCAGGAAAGCGGTAGATACCAGAAAATTTAATAAAGTGGGTACCAGAAAGCTGTTTGGCCGTATTCTAATTGCTTTTATGCTTGTGACGGCGGTTTCTGCAGCGCTGCTTGGAAGGATAGTTTTTTTAGGCAAGGCGAAGGGGACGGAAGCGGAACGTAAGGTTCTTGCGCAGCAAAGTTACCGGAGCAACGAGATAAAATATAAGAGGGGTGATATTACAGACCGGAATGGAAACAGGCTGGCGGCCAGCAAAAAAGTTTATGATTTGGCTTTGGATCCTGTTTTGATTTCGGCAAAGGAAGAATATATAACTGCGACTGCAAACGCTTTAGATAAAGTTTTTGGCATTTCTGAAAAAAAGTTAAAAAAGGTTTTGGAAGAGCAGCCTAAGTCGCAATATTATGTAATGCAGGATTATAAGGGCCTGGAAAAGGACAAGGTTACTGAGTTTAAAAAACTGGTTGAAAAAGATAAGAAAAAAAATATAAAAGGGGTGATTTTTGAAGAGAGATATGAAAGGTATTATCCTTATTCTACTGTGGCGAGTAAGGTGATTGGCTTTTGCTCTTCTGAAGACACCGGAATCTGGGGGATTGAAAACCAGTATAACAGCCAGCTGTCCGGCACAAACGGACGGAGGTATGGCTATTTTAATTCAGACCTGGAGCTTGTGGAAACTGTCAAAAACCCTGTGAACGGCAATAATATTGTAACGACGCTTGACGCAAATGTCCAGGGGATTTTAGAGCGGCAGATGAAGGAGTTCCAGGAAAAAACAGGTTCTTTGAATATGGGATGCATTATTATGAATCCCCAGAATGGGGAAATTTATGCAATGTCTTCTTATCCGGAGTATGATTTGAATAATCCAAGGGATTTGTCTGTTTTATATTCAAAAGAAGAGATTGAGAAGATGTCAGATAAGAAGAAATCAAAGGAACTGAACAAGCTTTGGAGGAATTTTTGTATCAGCGATGCTTTTGAACCAGGTTCTACATTTAAGCCGGTTACTGTGGCGGCCTGCCTGGACGAGGGTGTGACAAATCCTAAAAAACTGTATTTTTGCGATGGCTTCCAGAAAGTCAGCGGAACACAGATTAAATGTGTCTCTTACTCGGCAGGCGGCCATAGGATGATTAATATCTGCCAGTCGTTAATGGAATCCTGCAATGATGTAATGATGCAGATTGGCGCAAAACTGGGAAGAGAAAAATTTGTAAATTATGTCAGGGATTTTGGCTTTGGGCAGAAAACTGGCATTGACCTTCCGGGGGAAGGGGCAGGCGGCGTATTTACGCTGGACAGGATGCGTTCTGTAGAGCTTGCTACCTCCAGTTTTGGGCAGGGGCAGACAGTGACAATGATTCAGCTGGCAGCAGCTTTTTCTGCTGTAATTAACGGTGGGAACTATTATGAGCCGCATGTGGTAAAAGAAGTTACAAGCCCTTCCGGGGCAATTGTTTCTTCACGGGAGAATACGCTGGTGCGTAAAGTGATTACAGAAGGGACAAGTGAAAAGCTGCGGGAGTATCTGTTTGAAACTGTTGAAAATGGAACCGCAGGGCCTGCAAAGGTAGCAGGGTATGAAATTGGCGGTAAGACGGGCACAGCAGAAAAGCATCCGACAGGAAGAGGGAATTACCTTGTTTCTTTTGCCGGGTTTACCCCGGTGGATAAGCCGGAGGTGATGATTTACCTGATTATTGATGAACCGAATGTAAAAGACCAGGCGCACAGTATTTATGCAACAGAGCTTTCCAGCCAGATTTTAAAAGAAGTCCTGCCGCTGCTTGGAGTTTACCAAAATGAAGGCACAAAGAAAAAGGATAAGACAAAAGCTTCTGATATCAAAATCCCGTCGACAAAAGAAGTGCCCAAAGGCGGTTTTAGCGATAAAGGTTATGAAGTTGCCGGAGGGACAGAGGAGGAGTAAGGAACTGTAGAAAAATTATTCTAATAGAGAAGGAATAAGTTCTGCTTTTGGAAAATAAGGATGATTAAGAGTATTTTTTAATCAGGGGGCAGGACAAAATGAGAAATTGTAAAACAGCACAGCGGCAAAGGATTTTGTTTTCCTTTGCCGTTATATGTCTTTTGACGCTCCTTCTGACTGGAAGGCTTTCCTATTTGATGTTAGCTAAGGCAGATTATTATGGGGAAAAGGCAAAACAGGTGCAGCAGAGGGAACGTGCCATTAAGGCGGAGCGCGGCAAGATTTACGACAGGAACGGCGTTGTGATTGCAGGGAATAAGCCGGTTTCTACGATTTCGGTAATTCACAACCAGGTGAAAGAGAAAGAAAAGGTAATACAGGTTTTATCGGATTTGCTTGACATTGATGAGGATAAAGTACGCCAGCGTGTGGAAAAGCAGACGTCCCGTGAAAAGATTAAAACAAATGTGGAAAAGGATATATCTGATAAGATTCGTAAAATGAACCTGGATGGGGTTATGGTAGATGAGGATTACAAGAGGTATTACCCATATAATGAACTTGCCTCAAAAGTAATAGGGTTTGCAGGCGGTGATAACCAGGGAATTTTAGGTCTGGAGGTGAAGTATGATGAAAACCTTTCGGGGCAGGACGGGAGTATCCTGACAACAACAAATGCGAGGGGAATTGAGATTGATGGGGCGACGGAAGACAGGATTGAACCAGTTGCAGGGGATAACCTGTACTGCAGCCTGGATGTAAATCTGCAGAAGTTTGCGCAGCAGGCTGCAGAAAAGGTTATGAAAGCAAAAAATGCGAAAAATGTCCGCGTGATTATGATGAATCCGCAAAATGGGGAAATCTATGCAATGGTCAATGCACCAGAGTTTGATTTGAACAATCCATTTGAACTGGACAGCAAAAAGGAAGTCAGTGAAAAAAAGAAGCAGGAGCTTTTAAACCAGATGTGGCGCAATTCCTGTGTCAGCGATACCTATGAGCCGGGTTCTACTTTTAAGGTAGTCGTTGCGACTTCTGCGTTAGAAGCAAATGTGGTAAAACTGACAGATACTTTTAGCTGTCCCGGCTTTAAAATTGTAGAAGACCGCAGAATCCGCTGCCATAAGACAGCAGGGCATGGCGCAGAGACATTTGTGCAGGGGGTGCAAAACTCCTGTAATCCAGTATTTATGGAAGTTGGGGCGCGTCTTGGCGTTGATGGGATGTTCCAGTATCTGAAAAAGCTTGGGATTATGGAAAAAACAGGAATCGACGTTCCGGGAGAAGCGGCAACGATTATGCACCAGAAAGATAATGTTGGGGCAGTAGAGCTTGCCACAATGTCTTTTGGGCAGTCGTTCCAGCTTACGCCTCTCCGCCTTCTTACAACGGTAAGCAGCGTCATTAACGGCGGAAGGCTTGTGACGCCTCATTTTGGCGTGAAATTAGAAAGCGCCGACCAGACTGTTGTAAAAAAATTAAACTATGAGGAAAAAGAAAATGTTGTTTCTAAAGAGACTTCCGAAAATATGAAGATGATCCTTGCTTCCGTCGTGTCTGAAGGTTCGGGATCTAAAGCAGCTGTTCCTGGTTATGATGTTGGGGCAAAGACAGGGACGTCGGAAAAACTGCCGCGCAGCAGCAACCGTTATATTGCTTCTACGCTTGGGTTTGCGCCGGCTGACAATCCGGTTGTGCTTGCTATTGTGCTGATTGACGAGCCAGAGGGGATCTATTATGGAGGGCAGATTGCCGCCCCTGTTATTTCTGAACTGTTAAATGACGCCCTGCCATATCTTGGTGTCGAACCTCAGGAGAAAAAAGAGGAAACTGGACAGAGGTAGTGGTTGATTTCCGCGGATGGTTGCATTACAATGGTACAGTATGTGATTTTGAAAGGATTGGAGAGCATCTGGATGAATTATTTAAACACATTGATACCTGTTGTGGCTGCATTTTCCATCAGCGTTATTTTATGCCCTGTAATTATCCCTCTTCTAAGGCTGCTGAAATTTGGGCAGTATGTCCGGGAAGACGGGCCCAAAAGCCACCAGAAGAAGGCTGGCACCCCAACAATGGGCGGGGTGGTGATTCTGTTGTCGGTAGTTATCACAACGCTTTTTTTTATGGACCGGCAGAAAGAGACTCTTCTGGTGCTTTTTGCTACGGTTGGTTTTGGCGTGATTGGCTTTTTGGATGACTATATCAAAATTGTGATGAAGCGTTCCCTTGGACTGACAGCGTGGCAGAAGCTTTTTCTGCAGCTTATTGTATCTGCAGTTTTTACCATATATTACCTGAAGGTGCTGGGGCTTGCGCCTGAAATGCTGATTCCGTTTACAGGTGGGATGCGGAATGGTTTTTATGTCAGCATGCCGCCCTGGATGTTTATTATATTTGCGTTCCTGGTGATGCTTGGTACAGTAAATGGTACAAATTTTACCGACGGGCTGGATGGCCTGGCTTCCAGCGTAACGCTTTTGGTGGCAGTGTTCTTTACGGTTGTGGCAATAGGGACGGACAGCGGGCTGTCTGTGATAACATCTGCCGTGGCGGGTGCGTTGATGGGCTTTTTGGTATATAATGTCTATCCGGCAAGGGTTTTTATGGGGGATACCGGCTCGCTTGCGCTGGGGGGATTCGTTTCTTCTGCTGCATTAGTTTTGAAGCTGCCGGTTTTTATCCTGATTGTTGGGGTAATTTATTTGGTTGAGGTATTATCTGTTATGCTGCAGGTGGGGTATTATAAGATCAGCCATGGAAAACGCATTTTTAAAATGGCTCCAATCCACCATCATTTTGAGCAATGTGGATGGTCTGAAATGAGGGTTGTTACGATATTTTCAATTATAACGGCGTTAATGTGCCTGGTGGCACTGGCCGGCCTGTAGCTGGATATTCCAAAAAGATAAGAGAAGAATGGAGTGAAGGAAAATGGAACTCAAGGACAAGACTTTTTTAGTAGCAGGGGCAGGAATCAGTGGGATTGCTGCTGTAAAACTTCTTGCAAAGATGCAGGCGGAGATTATTCTATTTGACAGCAATGCAGGGCTGAAATATGAAACAGTGCAGGAAAACCTTCCGGACGGGCTGGAATTTGACTTGGTATTAGGGGAGCTTCCGCAGCAGGTAATGGACAGGGTGCAGGTTGCTGTATTAAGCCCGGGAGTCCCTATGGACCTTCCGTTTGTGGTGGAACTGCAGGAACGTAAAATACCAATCTGGGGAGAAATTGAACTTGCTTATCTGTGCGGAAAAGGAAAGGTTTTTGCGATTACAGGGACAAATGGGAAGACGACTACGACGGCGCTTACAGGCGCGATTATGAAGGAATATTTTGAAAGCGTTTTTGTTGTGGGAAATATCGGCATGCCTTATACAGAATATGTATCAAAGATGGACGGGGATTCTGTGACAGTTGCAGAAATCAGCAGTTTCCAGCTTGAAACAGTGCATAAATTCCATCCGCAGATTAGCGCTATTTTGAATATAACGCCAGACCATCTAAACCGCCACCATACAATGGAATGTTATGTGGCGGCAAAGGCAAATATTGCGAAAAACCAGACAAAAAAGGAGGTCTGCATTTTAAACTATGAAGATAGTTATTTGCAGAAAATTGCAGCAGATTTGCCTGCGGATGTATTTTGGTTCAGCAGCGCTCATATATTAGAACGTGGTATCTGGTTAGAAGGGGAGCAGATTGTATATTGTGATACAGAAAAAGTCCCAATCTGCAGCATCCATGATATGGAGCTTTTAGGGAAACATAATTATGAAAATGTTATGGCGGCAGTTGCAATTGCAATGCATGCAGGGGTGCCGGTTAGCTGTATCAGAAAGGCGGTCAGGGAATTTCATGCCGTAGAGCACCGTATTGAATTTGTCCGTGAGGTAAATGGGGTGAAATATTATAACGATTCAAAAGGGACGAATCCAGATGCTGCAATTAAGGCGGTAGAGGCTATGGTATCCCCTACGGTTGTAATCGGCGGAGGGTATGATAAGCAGTCGTCTTATGATGAATGGATTGACGCATTTGCCGGAAAAGTCAAGTGTCTTGTGCTTTTGGGGGAGACAAAAGAGGCGATTGCAGAAACGGCAAGAAAAAAAGGGTTTACAGAGATTATTATGGCAGACAGCCTGAAAGAGGCTGTTATGGAAAGCAGCTTACAGGCTGTGCCGGGAGACGCCGTTTTGCTTTCTCCGGCATGTGCAAGCTGGGATATGTTTAAAAACTATGAGGAGCGCGGGAAGCTTTTTAAAGAATATGTAAATGCGTTGTAATGTTTAGAAAGGTTTTGATGCAGCGATATGCGTAGAAATGGAGAATATATGGAAAAATCAGGTTATGCCTATCGTGGTTCCTCTGTGGGGGGAAACCGCCGGTATTCAGACGCCGGACGCAGGAAAAGAGTTACTTATACGCGTCAGTATGATTTTGCACTGCTTTTTCTTACGATTGGGATTGCCTTATTTGGCGTAATTATGATTTACAGCGCCGGTGTGTATACTGCGGCTTTGAAAAATAATCCATTCCGCTATGTTAAGACACAGATGTTCTGCCTGGTGATTGGGACGGCGGTAATGGTAATGGTTTCTATGTTTGATTACCAGGTGCTAATGCAGAAAATTTTCCATACAAGGTTTACCCTTGTGCACTTATTATATGTCGTTGCCATGTTTTTCCAGGGGATTGTGCTTTTTATCGGGGAGGAATATAATGGTGCAAAGCGCTGGCTGAAACTTGGCCCGCTGCAGTTCCAGCCTTCTGAAATATCAAAAATTGCGGCTATTTTATTTATTTCCTATGCTGTTTATATGCGGAGGCGGGACTTGGACAGCATTGCTGGTTTTATCCGGGTGCTTATTTACATGTCTCCATTAATTGGGTTGATTTTACTGGAGAATTTAAGCTCGGCCATTATTGTATCTGGGATAACATTTGGAATGTGTTTTATAGCAAGCAAAAAGAAGGGATATTTCCTGGTGATTATCCTTGCCGCCTGTGCAGGGCTTGCCGCCGTGCTGCTTTTGGGCGAAGGATTCCGTATTGAACGTGTCATGATTTGGCTGGATGTAGAAAACCATCCAAAGGCATTTCAAATCCGCCAGGGGCTTTACGCAATATCTTCCGGCGGGCTGTTTGGGAAAGGGCTTGGTCAGAGTATGCAAAAGCTAGGATTTATCCCGGAAGCGTACAATGATATGATATTTTCTGTAATCTGTGAAGAACTTGGGGTGGTAGGGGCGTTTCTTGTAATCCTGGCGTTTTTGGCGCTGTTTTGGCGTATTGTGGTAGTAGCGTGCCATGCGCCAGATCTGTTTGGGACAATGCTTTGCGTCGGCGTAATGATTCAGCTTGCAATTCAGGTAATTATCAATATTGCTGTTGTAACAAATTCGATGCCGTCTACCGGGATTCCGCTGCCCTTAATTAGTTATGGCGGGACTTCTGCTATTATTATCATGGCGGAAATGGGGATTGTACTTGGCGTTTCGCGCCAGATTAAACAAAAGTAGAGGAATACAGGAGTATGCGTTGGTATAAAAAGCTTTTTATTGTTTTAGCGTTTATTCTGGGGGGCGCCTGTTTTGTTTTTTTCGGGTTAAAAATTGATACAGTCAAAGTAGAAGGGACAGAAATCTATTCAGGGGAAGAGATTGAGAAGTCTGTTTTTACCAGGGAGTTTTCTGATAATATTTTGTTTTTTTCGATATATAACAAAATTTTTGGGATCAATAAACTTCCCTTTGTTGAGGACATTGAGGTAAGTTTTGAAAATATGCACACAGTAAAGCTTCATGTCTATGACAAGGCAATCAGCGGCTGTATCCAATATATGGGGCAGTATATTTATTTTGACAGAGATGGGATTGTCCTGCAGAGCATGCAGGAAAAAAAAGAAGGTGTCCCGGTTGTTACAGGGATTCATTTTGTTGCCTTTTCAGTAGGGGAGGCATTTGATGTAAAAGACAATTCCCTGTTTGCTATGGTAATGAATTTATCGCAGTTAATCAGCCATTATAAAATACCAGTAAAACGAATCCACATTTCTGACGGGGATGTTGTACTGTATTCTGGGGATATTGTTGTTATGCTTGGAAAGAAAGAGCTGTATGACGATGAAATATCAGCGCTTTCGAGTATTCTTGAAACGGCGGGGGAAAAAGGGCTTCGTGGTACAATTGATATGAAGAGTTTTCGGCCTGGCGACAGGGTCATTTTAAATAGTACAGACAAAGCGAAGAAAAAGAAAAATGAGAAAAAAGAAAGGGATAAAGAAGGATAACAGAATGTTTTATGAACGGTTCTTTGGCTGAAACAACGATTTTTCGCTGTAGAACAGACCCATACCAGAAGTAGGAAAAGAAAAAATTAAAAAAGAAGAAATATGCTCTTGATTATTATAAGATAAATGGGTATTATATAAGTTAGGGTAAAAGCGATATGATGGAGTTGTAACGATTACCTGCGGTAGAAAGAACGAGAGCAGAAATGGAGGAGAAGCGCCTTGTTAGAAATTAAATCAGGAAATGCAGAGTACGCTGCAAAAATTATTGTTGTAGGAGTCGGAGGCGGCGGAAATAATGCTGTGAACCGAATGATAGATGAAGGAATTGCCGGAGTGGAGTTTATTGCGATTAATACAGATAAGCAGCATCTGATGAGCTGCAAGGCATCTACGACTATGCAGATTGGTGAAAAGCTGACCAAGGGGCTTGGAGCTGGGGCCAATCCGGAGGTAGGACAGGCAGCAGCGGAAGAAAATAAAGAGGAAATTACTGAGTTGGTTAAGGGAGCCGATATGGTTTTTGTTACCTGTGGCATGGGCGGCGGAACCGGAACCGGGGCTGCCCCTGTTGTAGCAGAAATTTCTAAAAGCCTTGGAATCCTGACTGTCGGCGTTGTGACAAAACCTTTTACTTTTGAAGCAAGAAGCCGTATGAATAATGCCCTCTCAGGCATTGAACATTTAAAAGAGCATGTAGATACATTAATTGTGATACCGAACGATAAGCTTCTAAATATTGTAGACCGCCGGACTTCTATGGAAGATGCTTTGTTAAAGGCAGATGAAGTACTGCAGCAGAGTGTCCAGGGAATTACAGATTTGATTAATGGGCGTGGAACGATTAACCTTGATTTTGCCGATGTCCAGACAGTTATGAAGGACAAGGGGATTGCCCATATCGGCATAGGTGTCGGAAGTGGGGATGAAAAGTGTTTGGATGCTGTAAAGCAGGCAATTTCGAGCCCTTTGTTAGAAACTACAATAGATGGCGCTTCTCATGTGATTGTAAATATTTCCGGCTATGTGGCGTTACAGGAGGCAAGCGAGGCGGTTACTTACATACAGGAGCTGACAGGAGAAGATACCAATATTATCTTTGGTGTGGTTGATGGGGACGAAAATGAAGATACCGTCCAGATTACTGTAATTGCAACCGGTCTGGTAAATGACGGCGCAGGCGTTTCGGCAGCCCAGAAACCGGTTTTTGGGAAAGTACCGCAGCCAAAGACAAATTTCCCGACAAGGGAAGGGCAGACTGCAGCACAGCACAGCACGCAGGCAAGGCCAGTGGCGGGTACAGTCCAAAAGACCGTGCAGACAGCTGCAGCAGGAGGCTCTAATTTAAGGCAGGTCAGCCCTGGAAGCAGTACGACAGCGGCTACTGTAAGCAGCGGGTTTAGCCGCCAGACAGCAGATGATAATGGAATTAAGATTCCGGAGTTTTTACAAAGAAAAAGATAATTTGATATATGGTTTGCAAAAAGCCTGAATGGAATTATTTTCTGTTCAGGCTGCTTTAACTTATAGGAAATAACGTAAGGAGGATATTTTGGGGCAGAAGACAGAAGAGGGAAAGAACTGGCGTATTGTCAGGAACAGGGTATGTATCCGGGCATTGCTGATTTTTCTGGGGATTATCCTGATGCAGGTGCTTGCGTATATGCTTTGTGTTGCAGGTATCATGCTTTATGGGGCAGCTGCAAAACAGCAGATGTCAGAATTACTTGGAAACCTTGCAAAAGCAGATGTGGGGAATGGGACATTTATCATTGCTATTTCGCTTATCAGTGCGCTCTTATCAGGGCTTTGGTGCGGAATCCTTTATTGGAAATCTGACTGGAGGGAGCATCCCTTTGATTACCGTACGGCATTGTCTTTGAAAAATATTTTGGCGGCTTTTGCAACAGGGGTGGGTTTCTGCCTGTTTCTCCAGATGGTTTTAACAGGGATTGCAGAAATTTTTCCACAGGCGTTTGGCTCCTATAACCAGATTATGGGAAGCCTGACAGACAGCAGCGTTTTTATAACAGTACTTTATGTGCTTTTGGCTGGGCCGGCGGCAGAAGAGCTGATTTTCCGCGGGGCAATTTTAGACCGTTTTTATCTGGCTTTTCCGTTTTGGGCTGCAAACTTTTTGCAGGCGCTCCTTTTTGGAGTGTACCATATGAATTTCATCCAGGGGATGTATGCGTTCTGCCTGGGGATGGTGCTGGGGTTTGTGAGGCATGTTTCCGGAAGTATATTAGTTCCGATATTTATCCATATTCTGTTTAATACAACATCTTATTTGACAGGCTGCATTTTTTCAGAAGAGGATTCTCTGCAGACATGGATGCTTTTTGCGCTTCTGTGTATTGGTTTTGCCCTGCTTTTTGGGGGACTGCGGCACTGGTGGCGCTCTTTTCAGAAAAAAGCTGTCAATTAGTGGGAAATGTGGTATAATTTACATGGCTGTGTGGTTTAGGCTCGAAATTTTAAGTTAGGAACTGTTAAGAATGGGGGGATAACACTGGAGAAGATAATGGAGAAGGAAAAAATTATTGGTATCTGCGTGGCAAAAATGCAGGATGATACCAGGCAGAAGCAGGTTCGTACGATTTGTATGAATGCTGCCAGGAGAAACTATCAGGTGATGGTTTTTAATGTGTTCCAGCAGCTGGATAATATGAATAATTTTTCGCAGGGAGAGGCGAGGATACTTGATACGGTTCCGATGGACAAATTATCCGTGCTGGTTCTTTTTGCCGAGTCTTTTTTAAACATGAAGATTGTGAACAGCCTGGTTGCGCGGGCGCGCCGGCGTAACCTTCCGGTAATTTGTATTGACCGGCGTGTAGAAGGCTGTTATAATGTTTTGTTTGCTTATGAGGAATCTTTTGAACGGCTGGTCCGCCATATTGTGGAATATCACGGCTGCAGGCGGATTAATTTTATGGCGGGGATGGAAAATAATGAGTTTTCTGACGCCAGAGTTCGGATTTTTCAGAAGGTATTACAAGAGAATGGACTTGCTTTTGAAGAAGAACGGCTGGCGTATGGGGAATTTTGGGAGGCGCCGGCCAGGGCTTGCTGTGAAAAATGGGTTGCGATGTGGAAGGAAGGCCGCCAGGAGATGCCAGAGGCAATTATGTGTGCGAATGATATGATGGCGCTGGCGGTAGATGCTGTTTTGAAAAACCACGGTATCTGTGTTCCGGATGATATTTTGCTGACTGGGTTTGATGGCATGGCGCTGGAGAAATATTGTTCCCCGCGCCTGACAACGGCATGCGATGATATTGAAATGATTGGAAAAGAGATTTTTTGCATTATTGACAGTTATTTTGCAGAGAAGAAGGAAAAGCCGTATGATATTATGATTCCGTTCCGCACAAAGTGTTCAGAGTCCTGCGGATGTGAAGAAGTGCAGCTTTGCAACCAGAATGAACAGATTATGTTTTGGTATGGGAAATCTGCAGAGATGAAGACACATTTTGCAGATATTTTCCTTATGATGACAGATTTAACGGATGGGTATTCTGCTGTAGATATGGCATGGCAGCTGGAAAGATACAGGGATATGATTGCGGCTGATTATCTTATGGTCTTTATGAACCAGACTTTTTACAGGGATACAGACCTCCCGGCTGATAATTGCGGATGCGGATCTATGCTTTTACTGTCCCAGATATGGGATGGGGAATATTCTGTCCCTTTACAGCAGATTCCGCCAAAAGGGGAATACAATATTTTGGAGAAGCTTATAAAAGAGGTTGGCCAGATTCTTGTACTGCCGCTTCACTGGCAGGAAGAAGTCTATGGATTTTTGGCAGTTTCCTATCAGGATGCAGATAAGGATTTGTCAGCGTTTTATGAGTTTGTCCTTGCTTATGAACAGGTGCTTGGGACGATTCGGAGGCAGTCGCAGCTTCACAAAATGTACATTACAGATATGCTGACGCAGCTTTATAACAGAAGTGGATTTTATGGACGTGTCAGGAAAAGGATTAAGGAGCTTAAAGATGTAGAAAAAATGATATTTTTGGCCTCTATTGATATGGATGGGTTAAAATATATCAATGACACCTATGGCCATCCGGAAGGGGACTATGCCATTAAAGGGGTGGCCGGCTGCTTAAAGGAAAGCGTAGAAGGACGTAACGGGATTTGCGCCCGGTTCGGGGGAGATGAGTATATTGTTGTAATGATAGAGGAAAAAAAGGATGCTGATCTCTCTTTTTACGAAAACTATGAAAAGCATCTGCACGGCATTCTGGAGCAGTTTGTGAAAGAAAACAGGAGGCCGTACATGATTGGGGTGAGCATGGGCTTAGTGTATAGGAAGTTAAATGATATGTCAGACATTGACAGGCTGATGAAGGAAGCGGATGACATGATGTATTGCCAGAAGTCAGAGCATCATCAGAGCAGGGCATCACAGGAAGGGCAAATATAAAGACAGAAAGGAAACGAAAAAATGAAATGGTATGACAGCGCAGTATTTTACCACATTTACCCACTTGGATTATGTGGGTGTGAAAAGGAGAATACAGGAAAACAGGAGCATCACTTTGATAAGCTGAAGCAGTGGGCAAAGCATGTACAGGAGATGAACTTTACAGCAATTTATATCGGACCGCTGTTTGAATCGGTTGGGCATGGGTATGAAACAACAGATTATAAGAAAGTAGACTGCCGTATTGGTACAAATGAAGAGTTTAAGGAATATGTATCTTATTGCCATGAACTAGGGCTGAAAGTAATTGTAGACGGTGTTTTTAATCATGTAGGGAGACGTTTCTTTGCATTTGAGGATGTAAAGGCAAAGAGGGAGCAGTCCCCATACTGCGGCTGGTTCTGCAACCTGAATTTTGGCGGAAACAATGAGTACAATGATGGATTTTGCTATGAAAACTGGGGCGGCTATAATCTTTTGGTAAAGCTGAACCAGAGAAACCCAGAGGTGCAGAATTACCTGTTTGATGTTATCCGTTTCTGGGTATCTGAATTTGATATTGATGGAATCCGCCTGGATGCAGCAGACGTCCTTGATTTTGATTTTATGAAGGCCATGCGTAACCTTGCAAATGGGGTGAAGGAAGATTTCTGGCTGATGGGGGAAGTAATCCATGGTGACTACAGCCGCTGGGCAAATGATGACACGCTTCATTCTGTTACCAATTATGAGCTTCATAAGGGCCTGTATTCTGGCCATAATGACCATAATTATTTTGAAATCGCCCATTCAATCAAGCGTTTAAACGGGCTGTGCGGAGGCAGGAGGCTCTATACTTTTGTGGATAACCATGATGTGGAAAGGATTGCCAGCAAGCTGAATAACAAGGAGCATTTGAAGTTAGTGACAATGCTTTTATATACAGTTTATGGGATTCCGTCCGTATATTATGGCTCTGAGTTTGGGATAGAGGGAAGGAAGGAGCGGGGCTCTGACTGGAACCTGCGCCCATGCCTGGAGCTTGAACAGATGCCAAAGGAAGGCCTGCCGGAACTTTGTAAACAGCTTGGGGCTTTGAAAAAGGAATATAAAGAATTATCAGAAGGGCAGTATCAGGAGCTTCTTTTGACAAACCGCCAGTTTGCGTTTGGCAGGGTGTTATCTGATTCTGCAGTAGTTACAGCATTAAATAATGACGACAGCGAGGCAGTATTGGAAATTAATGCGCCAGTAGGCGCAGCATATGCAGTTGACTTGCTAAAGGGGGCAAAACAGGTAGAATACCAGAACGGCCATCTCCGTGTAACACTTGCTGCAAACAGCGGGACTATCCTGCTGTTGACAAATGAGGAAGGCAAAAAGCAGCAGACAGAAAAAGGATGCCTGGCAGAAGAAAAGAAAGAGGTAAAAACAGACAGCCCAGAAGAGAAAGCTGTTTCCTGTGAAAGCATACCAGAGGCAAAACAGCAGGCCTCTGCAGGAGCTTCCTGGCAGCCAAAGCTGGAGGGTTTTGGCATTATGGTAAAGGATATGAAGGCTATGGTAAATTTCTATCATGACGTGCTGGGATTTGATGTGGAATATCAGGATGGAATGCGCCATGTTTCGCTTAAAAAAGACGGCGTGCTCTTTATGATGTATGGATGGGATGATTTTGAAAGCATGACTTCCCAAAAATACCAGCATATCGAAGGGCTGATTGGCCATTATGAAATTGCCCTTGCAGTAGAAAATTTTGCTGCGGTAGACGCTGCGTTCCATGAGACAGTCGGGAAAGGGGCAAAGCCTATCCTGCCGCCGTCTTTGATGGAGTGGGGACAGAAGACATGCTATATCGCAGACCCGGAAGGAAACATGATTGAAATTGGTTCATTTAATGAGTAAGGAACTGTAAATTAATTCAACAGGCTGTGAAGGATGCTTTTTAGGACCGGTGAAGGAGAAGAGGCATGGATAAGAGGATAAGGTTGAGGGTGATTTTTTGCCTGCTGGCATTGCTTTTGCTGCCGGCAGGTTCTGGAACAGCTGTTTCTGCTGCCAGGACAAAGGCAGCAGGGAAACAGTTGAAAGGTGCGGCAAAGAAAAAGAAGAATGCTGCAGAAGTAAAAGCTTTGCAGGCTTTGATTAAGAAACAGAAGAAAAAAGGGGCAGATGTCAGTTCCAATATAAATGACAGCTGGGAATATAGCTGGGATAAAAACGGCCATCTAAAAGCGATTGACTGGGAGTATGCGGAATTGTCTGGAAAGGTTTCTTTTTCTGCTTTTAAACAGTTAAAGGGACTTGACTGCAGCGGCGGTTATTTAACAGGCCTGGATGTTCGCGGCTGTAAGCAGTTAAAGTATCTATACTGTGAGGAAAACCGTCTGGCAAAGCTTGACGTCAGCAAAAACAGAGTCCTGGCAGAACTGGGCTGTGAGGAAAACCGCCTGGCTTCTATCAAGCTTGGGAAAAACAAGGCGTTACAGGTTTTGTATGTGGACGATAACCGCCTGGCCTCATTGAATGTCAGCAAAAATAAGGCGCTGCAGGAGCTTAGCTGTTATGGGAATAAAATTAAAACGCTGAACCTGAATAAAAATACTGTATTGGAAGAATTGGACTGTGGCAATAACCAGTTGAAAACCCTTTTTGTGGGTAAGTGTAAAAAACTGGCTTATATAGCATGTGACTCCAACCAGCTGACAGAGCTGAACCTCCAGAAAAGTACCGCATTACAGGTGTTAGCGTGTAGGAATAACCAGTTAAAGAAGCTGGATATCAGCAATTGTAAAAAGCTGCAGGCTATAGAATGCAGCTATAACCAACTGACAGCGTTTGCACCGGAAAGCCCTGTCTTAGTAGAACTGCACTGTGATGGAAACCAAATGGCGTCGCTGGATGTCAGTAAGTGTAAAAAGCTGACGGTGCTGCATTGCAATAGCAATAACCTGGTGTCGCTGGATGTCAGCAAATGCAAAAAGCTGGAGGAACTGTATTGTAACAAAAACCTGCTTACGTCAGTAAAGGGCTGCAAATCGCTCCTTATTTTGTCTTGTGAGGAAAATAAACTGGAAACCCTGGATTTAAGCAGCGCTTCGTCACTGACTGCACTATCCTGCATGGATAACCAGATAAAGGAACTGGATTTAAGCAAAGCGCCGGGATTAAAGATGGTAGACTGCGGCTATAACCTGATTACAGAGCTGGATTTAAGCAGCACTCCTTCCATGCAGGAGGTATACTGCAATGATTCCGTGAAACTGTCCGGCGCTCCGCATGGCTGCTATATTATCCGGTACGCAGATGAATAGTAACCTTAGTTACTATTCACGGCCATTCTTTTTTATTATTTGTGAAAAATTGCCAAAAAGAATAGACGATTTTAGGAAAATAGTGTACAATATATAAAAATGGGGAGCATACTGGAAGAATAAAAGGTGTGTTAGAAGGGGGGAAATAAAAAAGAGAAAGGTGAAAAAATTGATGGCAGACAACATAAAGAATTTACACAAGATTTTACGAAAACCAGCGAAGTGTGGATTGGATCTGGGAGACGGAAGCGAACGGGCAGAATATGTCAGCCAGGATTATATCCTGAATACGCTGGGGAGGCCTCATCGGAACATTAATATTATGTACACATATTATCCAAAGGATAAGGAATGGCCGCAGCGGATAAGTGAAGCCTGTAAGGATATGGAAATCCATTTCCAATGGGACTATCCATATGACGACTATTTCCCTTATGAGGGCGGCATAGGAGGTGACCTGTCAGGGCAGCCGTTTGAACAGATGCGCGATATCAGGCGGCATGGGCAGGATGTTACGCTGACATTGACAATTGACTGTTCTTTGCCAGAGGAATATCTCCGTGCTATTGCAAAGGATCTGCGTCCGTTTGGCAGGATGCGGCTCAGGATTAACCATGAATGCGATGGGGACTGGTTTACCCATAACCAGCGCTATTCCTATCAGGAGATTGCTGATTTCTTTGTAAAGTTCTGTGGGATTATCAAGGAAGAGGCGCCAAATGTTTCTACAATCTTTTGTGCAGGATCTGTACAGGATCCGGACGATCCAAACAGCAGGGTTGGGCATGAAGAAGAGTTTACAAAAGCATACCAGACAGCGGATGTCTGGTCGACAGACTGCTATCTGGCCTTGCATTATGGATGGCCGTTTGATATCTGCGAGAAAGGTTCTGATACGTATTCAGTCAACCCGGTTGAGGCATTTTATAAGAAACTGGAGCAGTCCGCAAAGCATCTTGCCGTATTAAACGGCGGAAAGCAGCAGAAGCTTGTAGTATCAGAATTTAATACAGATGGGGATGTTACAGGGCCGCTCCATCAGGCAGAAAGCATTAAGCGGTTTGTCAAAAGGCTGAAAGAAGGCAATTCTGCAGAGTGGTTTGATGGGTTTTCGATGTACCAGTTCCGGGACAGAGGAAGGCTTGGGCTGGAGATAGAGGATCCGAATAATAAATCTGTTGGGATTCCACAGCCGTTATTAAAAGAGTATAAGGAAATTTTAAAGGATGAATATTTTCTGCCTCAGATAGAACAGATGGCAGAGGTATCGCTTCCGATTGTATTGCGGTGGGGGAGCGCTGAGGATGCAGAAGGGTTTGCATTCGAGGCAGAGTTAGAAAAGACACCGGAATTTTTTGAAATTGTATTCCAGGAAGAACTGAATCTGATGATTGAGGTAAAAGGACGCTGGTTCTACAAAGCACCGGGAACAGAAAGGATTGATTTGATGCCGGTATTTTTTGAAGAGCCGCTTATGCAGGCAGAAACCGTGCCTATATGCATCTTTGCACCTCCTGCATCTGGTGAAAATGATGCTTCACAGGGAGAGGACTGGGCAGAAAATTACTATTGTGAGATAACCAGGATGCCAGAACTTAGAATCCGTTATGAAGCTGTAGAACAGGTACAGTAATCATTAGTATTCCATTGTTATTTTAGGAATGCAAAAGGAGGCGATTTGGTATGAAAAATATTAGCATTAAGGTTATATTTCCACAGATTGTGCTGGCAGTTCTCTGCATTCTGTCAGCAGTCTGGTCAATTAATTCTACGAGAAGGTTAAAGACAGTGAGCCTGGAAGTTTCTGAGGAAAATATTGCTGCAATCCATACGTTAGATACGCTGTCAGGCGATTTTCAAGTGATGCAGAAACTGCTTTTAAGGCATTGTCTTACTTCTGTAGAAGAGGAACTGGCTCTGGTGAATGAAAAAATTGATACAACAATTTCTGAAGTAGAGCAGGTAACAGAACAGTATAAAGCGTGGATAGCCGATGGGGAGGAGAAGAAGCTTTATGAGCAGTTTACAGAGCTTTATGGGCAGTTAAATGAGCTTTACTTACAGTCAGTAAAAGATAGCGAGGAGCAGGAAAAAGGCGCTGCAATTGAACGTGCCAATGGTGAAATCGCAGAGGTTTCAAACCAGATGGAAGATTTGGTTGACAAAATGATTGCACACCGCCAGGAAAGTGCAAAAACTTCTATCCAGCAGCAGTCAGATACCTTTGACCAAAGCATTACGCTCAACTTAATTATGATTATACTGGCCGTCGTAATCAGTATACTGGCACTTGTGTCCTGCTATATTACGATTGTCTTCCCGACGAAGAAATCTATTAAGGCGCTGCGTGTCTTTATCCGGAAAATGGAGAATAACCAGTGTGATTTAAATGAGAGGATTCCTGTAAAGACAAAGGATGAAATTGGGCAGTTAGTAAGCGGCATGAATGCATTTTTAGATACGCTGAAAAACGTAATTGGAGATATTTCCAGTGGTTCTAACAGCCTGGAAGAAGCAATTACCGGTGTTACGGAAAGCGTAAACAGCGTAAATGTCAGTTCCAAGAATATTTCTGATGTTATGGACCGCCTTTCTGCATCTATGGAAGAGGTTTCTGTTACGATTTCTAATATTAACCAGAATGTATCAGAAGTAGGGGATAGTGTCAGTGGATTCTCCGAGACATGCGGTGAGGTTTTAGATTATTCTAAGACAATGCAGGAACGTGCGGATGGATTGGAAAAAATGGCAGTGGAAAGCCAGGATGTTACGAAAAAGATGGTTGGGGAGATGATTGAACGGCTACGGCGTGCAATTGAGCACAGTAAAAGTGTTGAGCAGGTGGAAAGCCTTACAAATGATATTTTGTCAATTTCCAGCCAGACGAATCTTTTGGCATTAAATGCTTCGATTGAGGCGGCAAGGGCAGGGGAGGCCGGAAAGGGCTTTTCTGTTGTGGCAGATGAAATCCGCCAGCTTGCAGACAGCAGCCGGAATACGGCAAATAATATCCAGAAGATTAATGAAAATGTGATTGATGCAGTAAATGAGCTGAATAATAATGCGAATAAGATGGTAGAATATATTGACCAGCATATCCTGCCGGATTACGATGCTTTTGTAGGTTCAGGACGGCAGTATAACCAGGACTCCATGTATGTCCATGAGATGATGAATGACTTTTCAGAGAAGGCAGAAGGAGTCTGCAGTATTACGGAAGGCCTGATTCAGTCAATTGGGGAAATTGCCGAAGTGATTGAAGACAGCGCCGCAAATGTAGGGGATGCGGCGAAAGGGACTTCTGCATTGAATGGTGAAATCCAGAAAATCCAGGAGGATATGGATATCAGCGAAGAGGTTGCAGTTCAAATGAAAAAACAGTGCAGCCGTTTTGAAAATGCATAGTTATTTCATGATTATCCAGGGCACCAGCGCAGGCGGTGCCCTTTTTGGGGATAGAAAATTTGCCGTGACGTAGTGGTTTGGAGGGGATTTATTATGGTAATAAAAATTTTACTGGTGATTTTGGCGCTTGGCCTGTTTTTTGTCTGGAAGTCGGCGCAGGACAAAAAATCATACTATGCCCGGCTGGGTCTGCTGTTTCAGGAAGAATGGGGGATGTATACCAGGGATGAATATTCGGACAGGATTATGGAAAATATCCGGTATTATCATGAACAGAATAAGACAGAAAACAGTATTGATTCCATTACCTGGAATGATTTGGAGATGGAAACAATTTTTCGTTATATGAACCATACAAGGACTTCTGCGGGGGAAGAATATCTTTACCATATCCTGCATACCCCAGAATTTTCTGAGGAGGAGCTGGAAAAAAGGGAAGCCGCAATCCAGGGACTCCAAAAGGATGAAGAGAAGAGGACAGAGCTTGAGCTTGCGTTATATGATATCGGGAAGACAGACCATATTTCAGTATACGAGTTTTTAAGCGAGACGAAAAAACTGCGCCGTATAAAGAGGTTTCCGCATATATTTGCAGCATTCACGCTTCTGCTGGTGATGTGTTCTATGCTTTTTACCCCGGCGCTTTCGATTATGCTGCTGTTTTTGGATATGGGGATAAACGCATATTTTTATTATAAGGAAAAGGGAAAGATAATAAATGATATTGCATTGTTTGAGTTTATTTTGGGGACAATACGGCAGTGCAGCGCAATCGCATCACTTTCTATAGATGGCTGTAGTTCATATCTGGCGCGTCTAAGGGAACTTTCTGCAAAGTTCGGGAAGTTCAGCCGTTTTCATTTTCTGGTATCAGGCGGCAGCACTATGTCTGGAAATCTGTTTGATTCCCTTTTTGACTATGTGCGGATTTTGTTCCATGTGGATTTGGTGAAACTCGGGACGATGGTACAGGAAGTGAAAAAATACGAAAAGGATTTGCTTGAGATTTATCATATAATAGGTTTTTTGGACAGCATGCTGGCGGTTGCGTCTTACCGTGAAATGGTTGAAGAATATACGCTTCCTGTATTTCAGGCGGGAGGGGACGCCAAAGAAATCCAGCGGATGGAAATAAAAGGTATTTATCACCCGCTTGTGTCTGATCCGGTAAAAAATGATGTGTCTACAAAATGCTGCATGCTTTTAACGGGTTCCAATGCATCCGGAAAGTCGACTTTTATAAAGGCAGTCGCTATTAATGCGCTCTTTGCCCAGACAATCCATACCGTGCTTGCTAAAGCGTATCAGGCGTGTTTTTTCCGTATTTATTCTTCTATGGCGCTCAGGGACGATATTTTATCAAATGAAAGTTATTTTATAGTGGAAATCAAGTCGTTAAAACGTATTTTTTCAGCGGTGAAAGAATCTTCGGATGTGCCAGTCCTTTGTTTTGTAGATGAAATCCTGCGAGGTACGAATACAGTGGAGCGTGTGGCGGCTTCATCTGAACTGTTACAGGCAATTTCTGCAGAAAGGGCAATGTGCTTTGCGGCAACACATGATATAGAGCTGACATATCTTTTAGAAGGGGATTTTGAAAATTATCATTTTGAAGAACAGCTTGGGAAGAATGATATTTCCTTTGACTACCAGCTGCGTAAGGGCCGGGCAGATTCCAGGAATGCCATCCGGCTTCTTTCTGTTATTGGTTTTGAAAATAAGCTGGTACAGAAAGCACAGGAGCGTGTGGAGCATTTCTTAAAAGAAGGCGTATGGACATAAATTATAAGGCGGCTGTATAGATTAACCAAACCGTGCAATACTAAAAAAGAGTTATTATTTACAATTCGTTCAATGGTAACAAAAAAGAAAGGCACGGTGAGATTATGAGTCGGAAAATATCTTATGTTTGGATTGCACTTGGCATTGTCCTGACGGTTATTGTCGGGGATTTCATCAGCTACCGCATGGTGTTAAATAAAATGGATTCAATGCAGACGGATTATGAGCAGAGAGTTTCAGAACTGGTGGAGGTTGATGTAACAAAGCAGCTTGAAAATAAAGCAGAAGAGGTTGTTGAGCGCATTGTGGAAAATAACACGGAAAGCGTTACGGCAAGTACTGGTAAAGAGACATTAAACGTAAATACAGTGTATCAGGTTCAAAAGTATGACGTCCAGAAGGATACGACGGCTACGGATTACGAAACACTGCCACAGGATTTGGTAGGTTTTACAAGGGAACAGGCGGATACTTATTTTAAGGAGTATATGAACCGGCTTCCGGTAGAAGAATACCTGGACGGGCTGCAGAGCATAGGGATTGTATCTTTTTCTGCAGAACGCCTTGTAGTAAAACGGATTTATGACAGTTCTAAGGTGGAATACCGTTTTTATCTGATTGCTGTAGACGGGGAGGTTGTTGTATATTACGGAGATAAGAAAACAGTATATGAATATACTGGCATTGAAACGAAGAACCTTTCCAAAGAAGAGCGTACGATGTTAAAAAAAGGGCTTGAGGTGAAAGATGAACAGGAACTTTATGGGATATTGGAGAACTATTCGTCTTAAAGGTATAGGAGGGGCTAAGGATGACAGGACATGTCCATGTTTTGGTAATAGGGGGCGGCGCTTCCGGTATGGCGGCCGCTATTACCGCAGCCCGGTATGGGGCTGGTGTTCTGGTATTAGAAAAAAAGAACAGCCTGGGGAAGAAGCTTTTGGCAACAGGCAATGGCAAATGTAACTTTACGAATCAGGCGCAGCATGCAGGGTGTTACCACAGCACGCAGAAAGACTATCCCTGGAAGGTAATCAGGCAGTTTGGGTGGCAGGAAAGCGTATCCTTTTTTGATGGGATTGGGATTTTGGCAAAAGATAGGGATGGATATGTCTATCCGGCTTCTGGGCAGGCGTCTTCCATGCTTCATGCCCTGCAGCGTGAAATGAGGCGTCTTTCTGTCTCAGTGCATACAGGGGAAGAGGCAGTAAGTGTCTCTGTAAATCCAGGGGGAGGCTTTACGGTTACGACAGGAAGTGCAGAATATCAGGCAGAGAAGGTGATTTTAAGCACAGGGGGGATGGCATCCCCGGTGCATGGCAGTACTGGGGATGGATATGGTTTTGCAAAATCGTTCGGGCATCATCTGGTTCAGCCGCTTCCTGCCCTGGCGTCCCTTGTGCTGAAAGACAGCCTTTGTAAACTCTGGGGCGGCGTCCGTGTGCAGGGGACGGTGTCGTTATACAGTGGGAAAGGCCGTCTTCTTAGGGAAGAGAGCGGGGAATTGCAGATGGTCTCTTATGGGATTTCTGGGATTCCAGTATTCCAGTTAAGCCGTTTTGCGGCAAAAGAGCTGGAAATGGGGCGGAATGTGACGCTTTGCCTTAACAGTATGCCAGAGCATGGCAGGGAATGGCTGGAAAACGAGTTTTTAAAACGGAAGAAGTATGATGGGAAGCAGTCTATACGGGATTTGCTGGAGGGTATGCTTCCGGATAAGCTTGCCAGTGTATATGTAAAAAAGTTAAAAATTGCTGATTCTGCCAGGGCGGAGGAAATTACGAAAGAGCAGTTTTCCCATTTGGCAGCACTAATCCGCCGGATGGAGTTTCCAGTCCAGGCTGTCAGCGGCTTTGAAAAAGCACAGGTGACAGCGGGAGGCATCTGTACAGAAGAAGTTGCCCCTGATACAATGGAATCCTGCTTGTGCAGGGGGCTTTATTTTACAGGGGAGCTTTTGGATGTGGATGGCGACTGCGGCGGATATAATCTGCAGTGGGCATGGGCGACTGGTTTTTTAGCAGGCCGTGCCGCCGGGATGGATAGAAACGGGGGAAGAAATGATACATATCAGCCAGCTCAAAGTACCGGGGGAAGAAATCATCAAAAAGGTGCCGGCAGAGCTTGTAAAACGGGGAAAGACAGGAAAAGAGGAACTGCTTCTGGTAAAAATGGCCGCGGCAAAACTTCTGCGGATAGAAGAAACAGAAATCGGTGATTTTTGCATTCATAAAAAATCGATAGATGCGCGCCGGAAGCAGCAGATCTATTATGTATACCAGGTATCGCTTTCTTGTGCAAAAGAAGAAAAAAGGATGAAGCGCTGCAGGAAAAATAATGTGACTTGGGAAGACAGGGCATTTTCTGGGAAAAACGGCTGTGATGGCGTTCCAGAAAGAAAAAATACAGGCTTACAAAGAGAAAAGAACCTTGTAATTGCAGGATTTGGGCCTGCCGGGATGTTTGCGGCACTGGAGCTTGCAAGGGCAGGGCTTGCTCCGATTGTACTGGAAAGAGGACAGGATGCAGACAGCCGCCAAAAGGCAGTGGATGCTTTTTGGGATGGAAATGGGCTTGATGCAGAGTGCAATGTACAGTTCGGGGAAGGCGGCGCCGGAACCTTTTCAGACGGGAAATTAAATACAATGGTCAAAGACCCGTCTGGCAGGAACCGCCAGGTGCTGCAGACGCTTACAGATTTTGGCGCGCCTTCGGAAATTCTCTATTTACAAAAGCCGCATATTGGCACAGACTGTTTGAAAAAAGTGGTAAAAGCAATACGGGAAGAAATTATACGCCTTGGCGGAACAGTTTTATTTGGGACAAGGCTTAGACATCTTGTGGCAGAGGCTGGTGTGCTAAAGCAGATTGTAATCTGTAAGGACGGAAAGGAACAGGCGGTTCCATGCAGCAGGCTGATTCTTGCCATTGGGCACAGTGCGCGCGATACATTTTACAATTTACGGGATGACGGGCTTTTTATGGAGCAAAAGGCATTTGCAGCCGGCGTCCGGGTGGAACATCCACAGGAGATGATTGGAAAAAATCAGTATGGGACATATTATACAAAACTTCCTGCGGCAGATTATAAGCTGACATATCAGACAGGGGAAGGACGGGGCGTCTATTCTTTTTGTATGTGTCCAGGCGGTTATGTTGTCAATGCCTCTTCAGAAGAGGGGATGCTTGCAGTAAATGGCATGAGTTACTCTGACAGGGGCAGTGCCAATGCAAACAGTGCAATTGTGGTGACGGTTTCGCCAGGAGATTTTGGAAGCCCTGATGTGCTTGCCGGGGTGGAATTTCAGCGGCAGTATGAGAGGGCAGCGTATCTTTTGGCAGGCGGGAAAATCCCGGTACAGCTTTTTGGCGACTTTTTGAAGGGAAAGGAAAGTACAGCGTTTGGCTCTGTTTTTCCTTGTACAAAGGGAGAATATGCTTTTGGAAATGTCAGAAGAATGCTTCCGGGGTTTATCGGGGATGCAATTGCAGAAGGCATGCAGGCATTTGACAGGCGCATCCGCGGTTTTGCCAGAGAAGATGCAGTACTTTCGGGGATTGAGAGCAGGACGTCCTCGCCTGTCCGTATGGTACGGGATGACAGTTTACAGTCGAATATCCACAGGGTCTATCCATGCGGGGAAGGGGCTGGGTATGCAGGGGGCATTACCTCCGCGGCAATGGATGGAATCAGGGTCGCACAGGAAATCAGAAAGGAAATGGAACAGAATGGATGAGAAGAAAATAGGCAGGATTAATGAATTATATCACAAGTCTAAAGAGGAAGGGCTGACAGATGAAGAAAAAAAGGAGCAGCAGGCTCTGCGCCAGGAGTATATAGCTTCTGTCAGGAATAATATCCGCAGCCAGCTTGACCATGTAACAGTTGTAAATCCAGATGGGACAAAAGTAGATTTGCGTAAAGGGAAAAAGGGCAGGGCAGGCAAATGACAAAGCAGGAAGCAAGGGAACAGATGAAGCAGTGCCGCAGAAAGCTTTCTGTTCAGGAGCGGGAAGAAAAAAACCGCTGTATTTTCCAATACCTGATGAAAATGGAAATAATGCAGCAGCAGAAATATTTTTTTCCATTTGTATCTTATGGGACAGAGGTGGATACAATACAGATTATAAGGCAGGTTTTAAAAGAGGGGAAGATGAAAGTGGCTGTCCCGCGTGTCAACAGGGAAACCGAAGGAGAAATGGACTTTTTTGTGATTACGTCTATGGAGGATCTTTCCAGGGGTTACCAGGGGATTTTAGAACCGGTTACACAGGAGAAGATAGAGGCGTCAGAAGGCGTTATGCTTTTACCGGGGCTGGCATTTGACAGGCAGAAAAACAGGGCAGGATATGGGGGCGGTTACTATGACCGCTGCCTGGGGCGGTATAAAAAGAAGTCGCTCGTGACTGTTGCATTGGCATTTCAATTTCAAATTGTGGACAGGCTGGAAACGGATTTTTATGATATCCGGCCGGACTGGATTGTGACAGAGCAGGGAGTGTTTTAGTACAGCGTTTCTTAGTCCCTCATACACTTAGTACTTTCTATTTCCGCCATCGCTGCGTTGTCGTCAGTCAACAATGCCACCGCATTGCCTCCTTCCTCCGCCTTGCGCTGACAAAAATAGCAGGCACTAAGTATATGGGGATTAAGGAAACGCTGTACTAGAGCCTTCACACAACCATCACATTTTAAACATATTCTTTTCAAAAAGGATACACAAGTCTTTCATAAAAACTGCGTAAGATATTACTTGTAACAGAGAACAGCAGTGAAAGGAGAGATTGTTATGACAAAGAGAGAGTTTATCCGTGTGACGACATATGCAGCAGTTTTTGGTTTGGTAGGAGGCATGACATTTGAAGGTGTAAACCATATTTATAATAATACCGTGGTTAGTGAGGAAAAGGAAAAATCAGAGGCGTCAGCGCCAAAGGCAGCCGTGCTTTCAACAACAGCAAGTACAGGTTCCTCTGGAGGCGTGTCAGAAATTGCAGAAAATGTACTTCCATCTATTGTAGCGATTGATGTGACAGTAGCAGAAAAGGCAAGTGATATGTTTGGCAGGGTATATGAGCAGGAGGCGCAGGGAAGCGGTTCCGGGATTATTGTAGGGCAGGATGCAAATAATCTTTATATTGCAACCAATAACCATGTGGTGGAAGATGCCAAAACGGTATCTGTAAAATTTAATGATGACAATGTTGCTTCCGCTGTTGTGAAAGGGACGGATCCTGCTTCTGATTTGGCGGTTGTGAGCGTTTCGGTAAAAGAGTTAAAAGAGGACACCCTTTCTGAAATTAAAGTAGCGGCAATTGGCGATTCTGAAAAGGTAAAAGTTGGGGATCAGGCGATTGCAATTGGCAATGCACTGGGATACGGGACGTCAGTTACGGTTGGCTATATTAGTGCAAAGGAACGGGAGGTTGCAGCGGAAGATGTGACAATGAAGCTTTTGCAGACAGATGCAGCAATCAATCCAGGAAATAGCGGCGGCGCCCTGGTAAACAGCGAAGGCGCTGTGATTGGGATTAATTCTTCAAAATATGCGGATGAGCAGGTAGAAGGCATGGGGTTTGCCATCCCGATTTCTACAGCTGTGCCGATTATTAATGATATCATTAAAGCAGAAGCTGTCCCAGAGGAAGAGCAGGGGTATCTTGGCATCCGTGGAAATGATGTCAGCAGCGAATATTCAGAGTATTATAATGTGCCGCTTGGTGTTTTTGTTGGGGAAGTATCAAAAAATTCGCCAGCAGAAAAGGCAGGGATGCTGACAGGGGATATTATCACAAAATTTGACGGCGGGGATATTACAACAATGGAAGGCCTGTATGGGAAGTTAAAAACAAAAAAGGCTGGGGAAAAGATAAAAATTGTAGTAGAACGCTCCAATAATGGGGAGTATAAAGAAAAAACACTGACGGTAACGCTTGGGGAGAAACCGCAGGATAACGATAACTAAAATCAGGCTTTACAAAACAGGGATTTTATGGTACTCTAACAGAGTTGTTTATACCATTACCAGGGAATTGGACACTCCGCCCATTTCTTAGTAACTGGTGAAAATGTTAATAAAATACAGGAGGAATGTTTACAATGATTAGTAAAGAAAAAAAAGCAGAAATCATTAAGACTTATGGACGTACGCCAGAGGATACCGGTTCCCCGGAAGTACAGATTGCACTTTTGACAGCACGGATTGTGGAGCTGACAGAGCATTTAAAGGTAAATAAGAAGGATCATCATTCAAGGCGCGGCCTTTTAAAGATGGTCGGGCAGAGGCGTAACCTTCTTGAATATTTGAAGAAGAAAGACTTAGAGGGATACCGTGCTTTGATTGAAAAGTTAGGTTTAAGAAAATAGTTTAATAATTTTATGGAAGCCATCCGGCAGTGCCGGGTGGTTTTTTGCGACGCAGGGATTGTGAAACACGCTCTAGGAAAATGGGAGGACAGGTAATGGAATTTCGGGATTTAAAAAGACAATATCAGAAATTAAAACCGCAGATAGATACTGCAATTTCTAAAGTATTGGAAGATGCAAATTTTATATCCGGCAGCCAGGTTGCAGAGCTTGAAGATGCATTAGCAGAATATGCAGGGCGGAAATACTGCATGGCCTGTGGTAATGGGACAGATGCTTTAACTTTAGCATTGATGGCCTTGGACGTAGGGAAAGGGGATGCAGTGTTTGTCCCGGATTTTACTTTTTTTGCATCAGGGGAGACACCAGCTTTTGCAGGGGCGGTACCGGTTTTTGTAGATGTTTTTGAAGATACTTTTAATATGGATCCGGCGTCTTTGGAAGATGCAATTTTGGCGGTGAAAAAGGCTGGGAAGTTTGTACCAAAAGTAATTATTGCGGTGGATCTATTTGGCCAGCCGGCAGAGTACGGCAGGATTACAGAGATAGCCAAAAAGTATGGTTTATTTGTATTAGAGGATGCGGCGCAGGGATTTGGCGGAAATATCCGTGGAAAAATGGCTTGCAGTTTTGGGGATATTTCCTGTACATCGTTTTTTCCGGCAAAGCCATTGGGCTGTTACGGGGACGGTGGGGCAGTATTTACAGATAACGGCGAATGGGCTGCATTAATCCGTTCCTATCAGGTTCATGGCAAGGGAGAAAATAAATATGACAATGTCCAAATTGGTATAAATTCCAGGCTGGATACAATCCAGGCAGCCATATTGTTGGAAAAGTTCCAGGCATTTTGCAAGTATGAACTGGAGGCAGTAAACCATGCAGCAGAAAAATATACGAAGTTGTTAAAGGATATTGTATCTGTTCCTGTGGTGAAAGAAGGATACTATTCCAGTTGGGCACAATATAGCATTCTATTGGAAAACGAGAAGCAGAGGGATAGGCTGCAGGCATACCTGAAAGAAAAGGGAATACCAAGCATGGTTTATTATCAGAAGCCAATGCATCTCCAAAAGGCGTTTGATGGGATGGAATGCGCATGTGTTGATTTAGGGGCAACAGAAAAGATTTGCAAGAGAGTCCTGGCATTACCAATACACCCTTATATGGAAGAGAATGAAATAGAGATGGTAGCAGAGGCAGTCAGACAGAAGGTACTATACAGAAAATAATGTGAAAGGAAGAAAATACAAATGAAACAGTTTATAAAAGAATTCAAAGAGTTTATCAGCCGTGGAAATGTTATGGACATGGCAATCGGTATTATTATTGGCGGCGCTTTTACAAGTATTGTGTCGTCATTGGTAGAGGATATTATCAATCCTTTCCTTGGATTATTTGGGGGAATGAATTTTGACAGGCTGCATGTTAAACTGCTTGGTGAAGTAACCCTGAATTATGGGAAATTCATAACAGCAGTAATGAACTTCCTAATCATGGCTCTTGTGATTTTTGTAATATTAAAAGCCATGAATACCGCAGCCGCTAAACTTGCGCCAAAAGAAAAAGAAGAAGAGGCTGTTACTGTTAAAACCTGCCCCTTCTGTAAAAGTGAAATTGCAATAGATGCAACAAGATGCCCGCATTGTACTTCTGTTTTAGAAGAGATGGATGCGGAAGGTAATTTATCGGAAGGACAGTGATTTTTTCTGTGTATCTTACCGTGCAATAGTCATTGTGCCCAGGACATAACCATTTTGCATGACGTCCAGGCTTTTATTTGCAAAGGAAATAAGTTCTCCAGTGCTTTTGTCTGTTAAACGTGCAATAAAAAGGTATTCCCCATTTTCCAAATCGGAAAGGGAAAGGGTAAATGGGACAGAAATAGTTTGCTGCCCCTGTAAAGAGACAATCTGCTCTCCTTTGGCTTCTGTTTCTGAATTCCAGATAATTGTTTTTTTTCTGGTTTCAATATTTATCATGGTAATGGTGAAGGAAGCGTTATGGTAAAGCGGTGCAAAGCCCTTGTTTTCAAGTTCCAGGGTACATTTTGCAGATTGTTTCCTGGATGGTTTGTAGGAAAGGCTGAAATTTTTTAAGACATATCTGGCGCCCATATGGTCTGTAATATAGTTATAATATGACTGGCCCTGGTACAGGCTGTCGGCGCCGGTATATGTGCTTTCCTGCCATTTGCGGATAACAGCTTCGTCATATATCCGGTTGAGATAGGATACATGCATTTTTTGCATATCTTTTACGGCATTTTCCCCATCATTAAAAGGATTGTCAGAAACAACCTCACCGCCGTTTGGGACATTTTGGCAGAGGCTGTCCTGAAAGTCCAGTTCCTTATTCCGGGCGGCAAGTTTTTCTTCTTCTGTTACAGCGGCATCTGCCTCCTGGTATGACCCAGTGTCAGACACGGAGCCAAACATACCGTCATTAAAAAGCCCTAAACGTTCTAATAGTTTACTTTTTTGAATATCATATTCTTCATATCGTTCCGGATGTTCTTTTAACTCCTGTACAATGGTGCGGTATTGCTTTGGAGTGCGGACTGACAGATAGATAGAAGGGTCTGTTGCATTGGCATAGCAGGCGGCAAGGGTTGTCATGTCTTCTGTCGACATATAATTTGAATGGTGCATTTCCGCCCAGTTTCCAACAAAAATTCCCTGCGTTGTGTAAATCAGGTTGCTGAAATTATTTAAAATTTCGCCAGCCTGGTTCATATGCTGCTTAATTACAGAGATATCGGATGGTTCATTTTGCAATGCAAGCCCATCCCAGTCATAGAGAAAACGGATGATAACTTTTGCTTTCGTCCTGGAAAAAAGCTGCAATACTGTACGGATGTTATTGATTGCAGAATCGTCCAGTTCCCTGTCCCTGTATTCTGCAATGTTAAATTCCAATAAGGCAAGCCGGAAAGTATAGCCGTCCTTTTTTTCAGAGAGATATAATTTTTCTGCAGACAGGGGGGTATCAGGAGAAAGATAATAGGCGTATAGCTGATACCAGCCGCATCCGGGACGGTTTAACATTCCGGTAATCTCTGTCTGTTCTTTCGCGTCAAATACAACTGCGATATGGTAGCGGTGATAGTAGTACAAAAATGTTCCTCCTCCTGCCAATAATATGATTAATATCAATACCGTAATAATGGTCCTAGTTCTTTTCAAAATGATTTCCACCTTTGTTCAGATTTGGTTTTGCAAGCATATTTTTTTTGCTGCGGATAAATACATTGCAGGTACTAAAAAACATAATGCACATGTATAGAACAGGTTCAATAATCCCAAAATGCATACTTTTCCCACTTTTTCTCTGGTGCATGACTGCAGGGATTTCCTTAATCTGATAGCCAAGGAGCGCCATCTGGACAAGCATGTTAGCATCCGGGTAGTTATTGTCAAAATTCCCCATCTGTGCATAATATTCAAAGACGGGCCGGGTAAGCCCCTGCAGCCCGGAAGTAGGGTCGCTGATGTCCTGTTTGCTGGCAAGCTTGACCGCTTTCCTGAAAAAGTGGATTGCCAGCCTTTTTTTCAGGGAAATAGGGAAACTTTCACTTTCTTTTAAAAAACGTGAGCCAATTACAAGATCGGGGGATTTTTTGCTTTTCAGGCAGCCAAAGATCCTTTGGATATTACAGATATCATGCTGTCCATCACTGTCCATCTGGATCAGATAGCGGTAGCCTTTAGAAACAGCGTATTTATAGCCAGTCTGCAGGGCTGTTCCATACCCCAGATTATAGGGGTGGCTGATTACCGGGACGTTCAGGCTTTGGACTATCCGTAATGTCGCATCTGTAGAGGCGTCATTGATTACAAGGACGTCGGCAAAATTTATGGCGTCAGAAGAAATAAGACAGGACAGGAACTGCCCAATCGCCCCTTCTTCATTGTAAGCCGGAATAATGATAAGTAATTCTTTTTCCATTTTTATGTCTCCCTTAAAGCAATTCAAAAAAGGATGCAAAATCTTCTGTATGCGCCATTTTAACAGAAGAACTTGCTGTTTCAAACAGCTTTCTTTTTTCAGGATGCAGCAGCAAATCAGCAATATGGCTGGCAACTGCTTTGGGTGAAAGCTGCGTAAGGAAGCCGGATATATTGTGCGTAATCTGCTCACGGTTTCCAGTACAGTCAGATGCTACAATTGCTTTTCCAAGAACCTGGGCTTCCTCAATGGCGATGCTTTTTCCCTCAAAACGCGTGGCATGGACGTAAAGTGTGGCATGGCGGTAAAAGGGATAAGGATTTTTAACACTGCCAAGCAGGAAAAAATGTTTTTCCAGGTTTTCTTTTGCGATCATGCGCCGTAACTCATGTTCCAAGTCCCCTTCCCCCAGTACAAACCAATCGACGTCTAAACCTTGTTCCCGCAGCAGGCGGAGCGCAGGGACTGCGATATCATAAGCCTTTTGGTAGTTTAACCGTCCAACTGTCAGAAGTTTAAACTCAGCTGTACTTTTTGTAAAAGCGCTTGAGGCAGGAAGCGGTTTCCGGCTTTGTTTTTTAATCCATTCTGTGTCGATAATATTGCGGAAGAGGAAGCATTTTTTCTTATGTTCCGGATAAACTGCGCAGAAGCTCTCCATTGCTTCTTTGGAAACAGAAAAAATGCGGTTTATTTTATCGTAGGCGTTTAAATCAAGTTCCTTACAATAACCTGCCTTTTTATAATCAATATGGACAAAGGAAGCTTTTGTTCTGGCATGGACGTAATCCGCTGTAAAATATGTGCTTCCTCCTTCCAGATAGGCAACGGCAAGGTCATACGTTTGTTTCGGGACAGGCGTCCCATTGGCGATAATCCGCCATAAAAGTTTATCCGGCTGCAGGCGCCCCTTCTTTAACTGAAGGATAAAGTTTTTAAAAAGGTATGGCATACAGCGAAAGCCCTGCAAATGGTAAAAAAAGCAGCGAAGCGTTGTTTTTATAATAGCGGCTTTTCCGCCGGGGGATAGGACGGACCGCATATCAGGATGCCTGTTTAGTATTTTAACATGTTTTGGTACTTCTGCAAAGAGTTCCCCGCGGTTAATCAGGACCAGAAGTGAGATTTCATACTGCTCCTTTGGAAGCATATTCATCAGGGCAATTAAAGCGCGTTCTGCTCCTGCGCGCCCCATTGTATTTATTACAAATAGTATTTTTTTCATAGGGTCTTCCCGTCTTTCTTATTTTTTTATATCTACTTCCATCTGCTTTTTTATTACCTCAGCCTGAAGTTTATCAACCGTTTCCTCAAGCTGCTGTATCCTTTGAATTAAGAGCGCGGTTTGTGAGGCGAGTTCTTTGTTTTTAATTGTCATTACAGAAAGAGCCTTAAAACATTGGAATAAAATCAGGTAACTGATAATAATGGCCAGTGCAAAAACGATGGCAGGCGGATATCCTGTATGGAAAAAGTCTGACAGGATATAAGTAAGGCGGGGAAAAATACCGCCAATAATAATCAGGATGCAGGGGACAATCCAGAGCAATGCATGGGATTCAGAAATTTTTTTCTGGATTGTGGCAAGGACTACAATGCCAAGCAGCAGGAAGCCTAAAGCAATAATGATAATTTGTAAACCTAATGTCATGCTTTTTTCGCCTCCTTTTTTTGGTCTTTTTTCTCCCCTTCCCCGTTTTCGTCTTCCTCTTCGTCCTGTTTTGTAATATCTACAGGAAATACGATATTTGTAGGCATTGCTTCATGCTGGGATGGAATTAATGTCCCACGGCAGAAAATATGTTCATCCAGATTCCTCTCTACCCAGCGGAGCCGGAAATAGGCAACAACCCAGCCAGTAAATGACCCGGCAAATGTACCGATCCCATACCAGATTGGCGGGAAGCTGCGTGCAAAGAAGCTGACAACCGCAGTAACCACCAAAAAAGAAAAGGTAGTCAGCAGCGCGCCTGTTTTATCATTAAAATAAAACAGATAGATAATGCAGGAATACAGTAAGAAGATGACAAAATAACCTGCTGCAAGGCAGGGATAGATTTCCATGGTCTGTCCGGCAAACCCAAATCTCGGCAGGAATACGACGCAGAGTAGGTAAATCAGGACAGAAATCGTAAACTGGTTTCTTACAACATCCATAAGCTGGTAGGAGAGCAGGGAAAACATGCGGTTTTTAGATTTCTCGATATCCCGCATCCTGCCGCCGATAACGGCCTCGGAATATGCTTTATACCGCTCATGGAAATGCAGTTCAATCTGCGTAATTAAAATGACGCTTGCCGAAATATTGGTAAACATCGCGATACAGGTTGCCATGTCGTAAGGCGGGTAGCAGATATAGGTATCTTTTACCACTAAGCGGTCCGGCATTGTCCAGAAGACAAAGTTGTGGGAATACATGGCGAGGAAGTAAAACAGGTTTGTAATGCTTAATTGCCAGTGTTCTTTAAAGTATTGCAGGAAACCAAAGTAATTTTCATTATTTCTGGAAAAGTATACCCTGATATATCCACATTCACATATCGCTATTGTTAAGAAGCCACAGGCGATGGAAAAAAGCATCCCATATATTACAGTTGTATGGAATACTTTTACTGCCAGCAGGGAGGTTAAAATCATGACAATTACCCCGGCAAGGAAAAAGAGTGATATTTTTAAATAGTCCTTTGTAATTGAAAGGTAAAGCATGGAGTAAAAGGTCATGGCGAGCGATAAAAATGCGATAAAACTGGTAAAGGTATATAATGGGTCAATACCGCCGACAATATAGGAATAGAGATAGAAAGGGATTCCTATGAAGCTGCAGACGGTCAGGTTCAAAAACAGCCCTCCATAAAAGCATGGGAGGATAGCGTCATAATCCTCTTCAAAAATACGGTCTGTGATATAACGGGAAAGAACCGTATTAAAAGGAGAGGTACTAAGCAGCCCAAAAATAAAAATATATAAGATGCTGCTGGTAAAAAGCAGGCGTTCCGAGTAGATGACAGAATTATAATCCAGCACATTATACAGTACAATAATGCCGCCCATAATCAGAAGCATCGGTGCAATTGTGGTAAGTGTGCTGGCGAACATGCCAAATACGGTAGAGGAAATCGTCTTTTTTTCAAATGATTTTTTTATTGTTTTTCCAAGGCTTGCCATTGTTCGTTACCTCCTGTCTTCCCGCTTATAAGGCGTTTCATTCCATTCACAGCCTTTGATTTCTGCCATTTTCCGGTAAAGGTTATAATAAGTTTCTTTCATCTGGGAAAGCTGGTATTTAGCCATAAGCCGGTTGTATCCAATGATTCCCATCTGCTTTGAGAGTTCCGGGTTACGCGCCATCTGTACCATAGCGTCGGCAAGCCCGGCAACAGACATTGTATCTGTTACGATTCCGGCATGCCCAAGCACATCGTCCCCTTCGCCATAGATTAAGCCTTCGCAGTTTCCGACATTGGTTGCAATCGCAGGGCATTTCGCGGCAAAACCTTCGAGGATTGTCAATGGCTGCCCTTCACTGATGCTGGAGAGGATGGTCGCATCCATCCGGCCAAGGTACTGGGTTACATCAATCCTTCCGGTAAAAATCAAATCCTGTGGTTTCAGGGAATCAACCAATGCAAAAACTTCTTTTGCGTAAGTATCTTCTTTTTCCCACGGCCCCATAATCCAGAGGCGCAGGGAAGGCTCCCTTTGCTTTGCATAATAAAATGCATTGACAAGTGTTTTTACATCTTTAATTGGGGCGATACGGAGGACTGCTCCAATATTAAAATAGCCGTTATCGCCTTCCTGCTTTCCGGGAATTGATTCAAAGCGTTTTGGGTCAATTCCATTTGGGGTAATAATGGCCTTTTCTTCTGGGCAGCCAAGCTCTACCTGGAGTTTATGGGCATATTCAAACAAAGAGGTGACGCAGTCCGCATGGTTATAAGCACAGGTCGACATTTTTTTAAAATGTTCAATCCAAACATTTTTGTAAACCCCCTCTACCCAGGTCGCTTTAATGATATCTTCTTCGCGTTCCCGGGAGTAGATACCATGTTCTGAGATTAAAAGAGGGCTTCCGTATAAAAGTTTTGCCATGCTTCCCATCATTCCGGCATATCCTGTTGCAACACAGTGGTATAAATCTGCTTTTGGGACGGGGTTTATCAGGCAGAAAAACAGCGGCAGGTACATGGAGCGCAGCGACCAGAGAAAATCGGAAAAAGTGATGTTTGCATAGCGTTTTTCATAAAGCGCTTTTGCCATCAGAAAAAAATCTTTTCCCATTAAAAGGTCATTTAAGGAAAATTTTTCTTTATCAAAAAAGTCAAAAACACCTTTCCAGTCAATATCTTCGTTTAAAATCAGGCTTTGCAGCGCTGAAAAATTTTTTTTGCTTAACCGGAGCTTTTTGCGGTGTTTCTTTTTCCCAACCCAGTCTACATCCTGGACATATGCTTCACGGATTTCAGAAACATTGTCCGGCATTTCATACACAAACTTACCGCGTATGCTTCGGTCGGCGGCAATGGTCTGTATTACAAATTCTACATTCGGAAATTGTTTAATCAGGCTGTGTACCCAGCTTGATACGCCGCCTACCACATAAGGGTAGCAGCCCTCAACAATAATACACACTTTCATAGGGTTCTCCTTTTCTGGAAAATAAATTAATTTTCTGTAAGGTCTTCCGTCACTTCAATTGTCACATTTTTTGCCGTGGCATGGAGTACATATTTATCTTTTTCTGCTTTTATAAAAGTTCCGCCGGAAACAGCAACAATTTTTTCATCCGTTAAGTCTAACAAGAAAGAAGCTTCTTCGTCAAAATTGGTAATGGAAAGGCTGATTGTGTCATTGCGCCGGTAGGAACTGTAATCTAGTGTAAAAAATTTCCGTACTTTCTGGTCTGCCTGTGAAATATTAACTTGTTCAAAAGCTTTTCGGAAACTCTTCCAATAGGTGTCTAAGAAACGTGCCATATCCCGGGAAAGAGTCGTCCAGTCGTCTGATTTCCCACTTGGATAGAGGACGCGTGAAAAATCAAGGGAAACAGCCGAATAGCCAAGAGCTGTCTCAATACTGCGCAGGTAAAGGTCTTCTTCATCTGTATGGGAAAAACCATCACAAATATAAGACATGGCCAAAATCTTTGTGTTATAAAATGAGAGGACAGGGCTGTGCTCATGCTCCTTTGGAAGGATGAGCGTCTGTATGTTCGAAAGTATGGAATCTTTGGAATAAAATTTTAAATAGCCCTCATATGCAGATTCCGGCATGCTGCCTGGTGAAAAAACAGTAAAAATATAGTCAGGCGCAAGCTGTTTAAATGTTTTTGAATCATATTTAATTTTGTCCTCATGGAACGACCTGCTTTCCATCTGATCGCCAGAGATGCCAAGTTCCCCGGTGATACGTTCAGCCTGTTTGAAATAAAAACTGATTGCATCCTGGCTGATTTCTGCGGAACTGCTGTACTCCATTTTAGGGGCGATCATGCCGCTGAATTTGTCATCGGTTGCCCCAAGGATAGATACGACATCCGGCCAGAGTACATTTTCACAAAACGCTTTGCTGGTGTAAAAATATTGTTGTGAGATTCTGTCAGAATTTTCATTGGAAAGATATGGGAAATTCTGGCAGACGACACTTTGCGCATCTACAATTGGGTAAAGATTATAGCTGTTTGTCTCAGACAGCATGGCAGACAGCATGCCAAGCCCGGTATGATCCTGGAAAAAATCATAATTTACAGAAAAAACAAAACCGTTTTCATAGTAATTCCTCCAAAGGACAGGGGGCAGCTCTTCGTTTTTGATATGTTTCCGTTCCTGATGTTTGATAGAAGCGGAAATATAAGTTTTTGTGCCGGACTCCAACAGGAAGTAAGGAATGCTTTTTTTGAGGTCAGTATATGTTGTTTTTCCACCCAGTAAAAATCCTTCATAGACAGTCATGCCATTTGTGTAATAGGAGTCTGCCTCAATTTTGCGTATGCCGGTAAGCTCCATGAGTTTAGGGTAGGAGCGGAACGTGGATATGTCTGGCAGGCTGGTTAATATGATGCTGACGCCTCTTTTTGCCATCCGTGCCAGGATGTTGACATCTTTGCTGGAATCAATAACATAAGAATTAACAATTAAAAGCTTGCAGTTTTTGGAAATATTCCCATAAAAGGCATCCAGCGAAGGGAAACGGTAATAAGGCTGTTTTGTATATACACACCATTCCTCTGCAATCATGGTTTCCCAGTTGCTTTTGCTTCCAATCAAAGCTGTGGTATAGGAAGACGTAGAAAGCAGGTTTGGCGCCTGGATTGTCTTATTTACAGTAATAGAAACATCCGGCAGAGCATTTGCATTTTTCATTGCCTGTGATGCATAAATAGCCGACAGGTTAGAAAACTGGAATAAGATAAGTATTGCGATCATCGTAACAGAGATTGCAGCAAAGTTAGACCTTGAAATTTTCACACATGTCCCTCCTAACTGTTAAAGCCATAGTCAACAGCAAAGTTGTATAGCTGGTATTCATTTTGGATAATGCGGTAGCAGATAAAGGATTCATCCTCATAATAAACCTGAAACTCCTCAGGAAATTTCTGCTGGAACGCTTTTGCCCAATAATATAGTTTACTTTCAAGTTTATAGCGGTTTTCTGTAAAATAAACTTCAGAACCTCCAAAGACAGCCTGTTCGGAAGCTGCTGTTTCAGAGACATAACCGCTGTTTGCCATTTTATCAGTAACCAGATTATAAGCGTCGTGGCCATAATCAAGTGGTGTTTTTTCTATATAGAAAAATACATATTTTGTTGGGATTGTTACTGTAGTATGCCTGTTATAGTCCTCCATTTTTCCTAAAAAAGTACAAATTTCCATATGCCATCCCTTTTCTCTGAGAGACTGCATGCTATTTGTTGTTGTTACAACCGTCCATCTTTTTTCTGGGTAGTTTTCAATAATGTCATAGTTGCATTTCATTTCGCCGGGAAGCTGGAGGGAATAGAGGATATTCAATGGTTTTATAAAATCATAAACAATGGTCAGGGCCGCCAGTGTAAGCGTCAGCCCAATCGGTACAAGTTCTGTCGTTTTATGGTACCGGAATGGCCAGCATAAAACAACATATACTGCATCTGCAAGGCAGGCAGAGAGTAATGGTGTTGCATAAGCAAGGAAAATCCTGGAACGCGTCAAATCCATAATAGCAGGAAGGCCTAAAAGCTCCGCACTGTACATAACCATTAGAATCAGTGTATACAGGCTGATGGAAAACAGGTTGCGGTAATAAAATTTCCTGCGGATAAACATCATGAACAATGAAAATACTGCAAGGATTTCAGTTGCTGCAAGGATATAGTCTGCCAGTTCATCATAGGAATAAGCGCCTTTTAGGAAAGAAGCTGCAGCATTGTTTATATAAATTATCCGTCTCTTTACTTTTCCAGCCAGGATAACAATTTTGTCTGGAAGATATTTTATCTGCCCCGGAATTGCTTTTATTTTATCCCATATCGTATTCGGGCTGTCTGAAACATCTGCATTGCCAAAACTGGAGCCATTATTTGCAGAAGTGTCTCCAGTTTCTGTATTCTCAGGGCCTGACGGGCCATTTCCAGTACCGGTTTCGTCTTCGGCGCCGTCTTCGCTGCTAACTGTGCCAGGTGCTGCTTCCTGTTCGGAAGTACCAGTTCCTGCAGTATCTGTAATGTTTTCTTTTTCTTCTTCAGGGAAGATAACGCTTAAAGCCCATTTTAGGGAACCTTCCGGCTGCACGCCCTGCATAAAGGCCACGCCCATCGGGGCAACTGCGCTGAACAGGCTTAAAATGCCTGCAAGCGCAATCGACCAGAAATATTTTGGATGCAGGACAAGCGGAAAGTAGGAAATAGCAATCGCAAAACATAGGATAAAGGCTATAATTGTAATGTAAAAGTGGGCGGCTAATGTCAGCGAAAAGCTTATGGCAAAAAAAGTAAGGCTTCGGGTGCTTGGCATAATATGGTATTGGTCCATCCAGGCATAGAGGCGGTCTTCCTGTTTCAGCCTTTTTTTTGTCTGGATTTCCTCTTTTTTCCGCTCAAAAAACTGAACCAGGTAAAAGGCGCAGGGATACAGAAAAATCATGCCAAACTCCTGTGGAAGCGACCACTGGTAGCGCATGGTTGCCTGGAAATCAAAAAGATCTGGCAGGGTAAACAGAAAGACGCCAAAAACCGGAAGATACCGGGATTTACACAGCTTTCGGAGAAGCAGGTAAATCATCATGTAAATAAACAGTGTTTCTACCACGCCAAATACGCGCAGTATGGAAAGCGTACGCAGGCCAAAAAATTTATGTAAGAACCAGATGATGTTATGGAAACCGAACGGATAAACACCATTGCAGAAAATAGTGCCGCCGTCCATGTTATTAATCCAGGATTGGTGTACTGTAAGGTCACTGGCGCCAAAAACATATTTTGTTACAGTCTGATAGCCATAATAGTAAGTATTAAAGCCAATCAGTCCCAATAGCATGACCCATTCCAGGAAATGTCTGCGGATATGGGTGAAAAAAGAACGGAAACAATCCTTTAATAGTTTTTTCGGGCGGGCAAGTAAAGCGCCCAGTATTGTCCGAAAATGTGCTTCGCCTAAAAAAAGCCGGGAAAGGGAGGTGTAAAGCATGGCAAAATATTCCCGTACTCCCGGACGGTTGACACGGAGCCATGCAACAAAAGCCGGAACTATGGTAAAAAGGTAAAGGCTTCCTTTTCCTGGGATATGGAGCAGGAAAATAATAAAAACAACATTGATGATATAAAAGTTCCCAATCAGGACAGAAAGGATAAATTTTTCAGCAAGGCATTTTTCCCGTAAAAGGTCATGAAAGACAACATAAGGCGCAACACAGACACAGACGGTATACAATGTCAGTACCTGGAGGAACTCTATAATTGTTCTGGCTTCCATAGACATGGCCCTGCTCCTTTCTTTCTGCAATTAAAATGTGTATAACAGGAGAGCCTGCTAATTGTAAATACGGATTAATTCCAGTAAATCTTTATCAATTGGAATATCGGACTTTTTCAGGCGGTCCATATGGTAAAAAAACTGTTCTTTATCCTGTGTCAGGTAGTAGAAGCGGAGGACACAGCGGTAGGTTTCAATTTCGTCAGGATGGTCTTCCTGCAGGCGGGAAACCCAGATTTGCGCTGTCTGGATATCATCAATCTTTACCAGCAGATTGATGACGCCGCTGTAATAAATTGTTTTCAGGCTGCTTTTATCATAGTCATATACGCCCTGGCAGGTCTGTGCCAGCGAATAAACATATGTTTTTAGTTCCATTTCTGATAAAAAGTTTGTATTCAGCATTTTAATCAGGTATTCAATAAAAAGCTGGTTTACTTCTTTATCATTTGGGTCAGTTTCTAACTGTGCATGGAATTTCTGCAATGTTGTCTGAAACTCATTCATAATGTCCATAATGGCGGAGGCAGCATAGTGCGATGCCTCTGAGTCGGAGCTGTTTAAGGCTTTTGTAACTGTATTGATAGATTTTGAAATATCGCCGCGCAGGACAGTCAGAAGCAGCTGGCGTAAGTTTTCTTTATCGTCAATGATAATTGCTTCTTCCATTGGGACAAGGTTCATTTCAGTTTCCATGTCAGGACGCTCTAATACATCAACACGTTCCTTGGAAAAAGTAATTGCAGCCAAATCAATGCTGCTGTCAAAAAATATTTTATACAGGACAGCCCCGCATCCTAAAAGCATTGGGCCGGCAACCGGGCAGAGAAACATAAATATTGAAAGGATGATATATTTTCTTAACTTCTTATCTTTATTTTTCCTGGCAGCGATGAAACCAACTAGAAAATAACCAAGCGAAATCAAGGTATTTACCAATAGTACCAGAAAAATAAGAAGGATTTTATACTGTGTTGTCATAGCAGGTTCCTCTCTTTCCCTATTTCAAACAATGTCAGACTGGCGTACAGATAATGTCCATTTCGGCAAAGCGCTGTACAATAAACTGTGCGTCTTTTATATTGGAGTTGGTAAGCAGGATGCAGATCCTGTTATGCTTGTCAATTCCAAGATAATCAGAAAAACGCAGCTTGGAAGAGAGCTTCTGGCTCCATTGCTCATAAGTCATGGCATACCTGCTGGAAGCAGAAAGGATGATATACTCCGTAAAGCCCTTGTTCATTGCATCCTGGTAAGTATTGTGTAATTCTTCAAAGGCGTCTTTTGTCAGAAGCCTTGTTCCGGCGATGAAACGTGTGGTTGCCAGTGCGTCCAGATAACGGTCGGCACGTTCTACAGAGTTATAAATCATGTATCCGAGTACCGTCAAAAGGTTGCAATGGTAAACAGTCATGTTCTCAAAAGGAAGCCCCCAGAGCATAATCAGCTCAATTGGCTTATCGCTTCTATAAATAGCGCTTGCCATCAGCGGGTAATCCTCATTCATTGTTTTATTGATATACACCTGTTTATTGTTAATTGCTGTCATCATTTCAGTCATAGCAGAATATTTAACGGATTTCCCAAGGCTTTTAGCCTGCTTTGAGGTGGCGGAAAACAGGCGGCAGTAATCGCCGTTTGCAATCTGGTAAATCGCAACGTCATCTGTCCCTAAAATACGGCCGATAATATCGGCGGCATAGAAGAGTACGGCTCCGGCTTCCAGAGAATCCAGTTCAGAAGTGATGCCATAAATCTTTACAAGACTGTCATCATAATCCAGAATACGGTTCTGGTAAATATTTTTAATGCGGTTATTGCTTTCGTTGATGTCAACCAAATCTTCTAACTGGCTGCTTAGGAAGGTGATTTCCTCGTCTTTTTCATAGCTGATGGACTTTGTGCTGTCACGGAGCCGTCCAACTGCCATTGCGACAATGAAAAGCTGGGCAATCCAAAGATAAGTGTTGTAGTCAATTAAGACTTCCATTCCGGTACGGAAATAAAGCTGCCGGAAAAAATAGCCCGCCGTGCTTAATACTGCGGAAAAAATAGCCTGCTTTGTCCCATAAACGCCGGCAAAAAGCAATACATATAATAAGAAAAAATCCAGTTTTTCAAAATATCTGCTTCCTACAGCACGGTTATTAATCATAAAAACCGGAAGGAACAGGATGCAGTTTTCTACAAATGGAAGCATTGCCTGTATCAGCGCTTTTAAGCGGTTGATAAATTTGTTGCTGCCTTCCTTGTTTTTTTCGGCGGTTGTAAGGTAGTTCTTTTTATTCCGCTTTATGTGTTTATAGATTTCAGGAATGGTTTTTTCGTATGTATGGAATATCTTTAGGTGAAATTCGTTTAAAAAATCAGCTTTATCCAGGATAAGCTGCTGTTTGCTCCCTGCTGTTTCATCCTGGATGGTTATGGAGCTGTCAACAGAACGGATGATTTCTGCAATTTTCAGCTCTGTTATCGCCTCACTTGTAGAAAGCTGGTAAGTAAACTGGCTGTATTCCTTTGCATGGATAAAATCATATACGCCAAAAACTGCATCTGCCACATTAATCATAGAAAAAGTAAGGTTTTCATTTACGGTAAGGGTTCCTTTTTTTACCGCCTCCAGACAGAGCCTGGAGCAGGTATCCGTAGCTTCTTCTAAGTTTTTCGGAGTTTTATACATATGGTCAATCCTAAGGATATGGATGTTCAGGCCAGTTGTCTCACTAAAATGGCGGCATAAATCCTCTCCCTGTGCAATGGCAATGCCGACATAGTCGCTTGCAGTCGTTTTAGCGTCCACCGGAATCAGGGATTCTGAATGGCTGTTATAGACCTGATGGGAAGAAAGGTAAATAAAATTTTTGACTTTATGGTTTTCCGCGGAAAGGATAATGTTGATTAAGCCCGAAAGATAATGCATGGATTCGTTTCGGATATTAAACCACTGGAAATTGGAATCGTATGCACCGGTAAACAGTATAACGTCCGGCTGGACGCTGTCCAGGACTTCTGTGATACTGTCACTGGAATACGAAAAAGTGTACTGTTCAAAAACATAATGCGGCTTTTTGCCATAATATTTTTCTCCGGTCAGTACATAGACAGTATCGTTTTCTTTGTGCAGTTTTCTGATTAAAGCATCTGTAAAGGTATTGTATTTCCCGACAATAAATACTTTCATATGTCCACTCCATTCTGTTATGCCAAATGAGCTTCCGGCAATAACATCCCCTTTTTCTTTCCATTTTTTTCATTGTACCACATTTTGTGGAAAATGAACAGAATAAAACGCCCTGAAAGAAAAATTTTGGTAACAGTTCAGCCTTCCATAAAAATGCGAGGATTTTTGACATGCTTTTTGTCAAAAATATGAGTTTTACGGTGCCATTTTACACGCATTTTGTGCAAAATGTGTACATCAACAGTGCTGAAAGCACTGCTGTGTAACTATGAAGCCGTAAGGCTGAATAGTTACAAATTTTGTCTAAATCGCAATACTGTACATCCTTCTGCCTGGGAACAGTGAATAGCAGGTTGACAAATATGCCATTTTCGTTTAAGATAGGGCAGACAGGGAAATACAGGGAAGGGAATAAGTAGTGGCAGGGAAAGCTGACAGAAAGCAGCCGGTTGATGAGAGGCGCAGGTGGAAGCTGTTATGAATACATCCTGGAGTAGCAGGCTGAATGATGATAGATATGGCAGGTTATAACATATCTGGTTCAAAGGCTTTGACGGTGGTGCACCCGTTAGCGTGCAGGGATATTATGGTATCCTGGTAAGGTATCCTGTGTGAGCAGGGTATGAAAAAAGGTGGTAACGCGAGTAAATTCGTCCTTTTGCAATGATGCAAAAGGACTTTTTTTGTTATAGGAAATTGCGCTGTAACATAGTGGTTGCCGACAAGAATTGCGAAGCAATTCTTGCTAGGGCACCAGCGCTGGCGGTGCCCTTTGCTATAGGAAAGAAAAGAATGGAGGCAGGAGATGACAGTATATGATGAATTAGCAGCACGTGGGCTGATTGCCCAGGTGACGGATGAGGAAAAGATTAAAGACCTGATTAATGAAGGGAAAGCTGTTTTTTATATTGGTTTTGACCCAACGGCAGACAGCCTTCATGTCGGGCATTTTATGGCGCTCTGTCTGATGAAGAGGCTTCAGATGGCTGGAAACAAGCCGATTGCACTGCTTGGCGGGGGCACGGCGATGGTAGGCGACCCATCGGGCCGGACCGATATGCGCCAGATGATGACAAAGGAGACAATTGACCACAACATTGAATGTTTTAAGAAGCAGATTGGGCGTTTTATTGATTTTTCCGACGGAAAAGCCCTGCTTGTCAATAATGCAGACTGGCTGCTGGATTTGAATTATATTGATGTCCTGCGGAGGATTGGGCAGTATTTCTCCGTAAACAGGATGCTGAGTGCAGAGTGCTATAAGCAGCGGATGGAAAAGGGGCTGAGTTTTCTGGAATTTAACTACATGATTATGCAGAGTTATGATTTCTATGTATTGTTCCAGGAATACGGATGCAATATGCAGTTTGGGGGCGATGACCAATGGAGCAATATGTTAGGGGGAATCCGGCTGATACACAGTAAGATGGGGGAGGACGCCTATGCGATGACGATTAACCTTTTGCTCAATTCAGAGGGGAAGAAAATGGGAAAGACGCAGTCAGGGGCTGTCTGGCTTGACCCGGAAAAGACAAGCCCATTTGATTTTTACCAGTACTGGAGAAATGTTGCAGACAGTGATGTGTTGAACTGCATCCGCATGCTTACCTTCCTTCCGTTAGAGCAGATTAAGGAAATGGAGGATTGGGAAGGAAGCCAGCTAAACAGGGCGAAGGAAATCCTTGCTTTTGAACTGACAAAGCTTGTGCATGGGGAAGAGGAGGCAAAGAAAGCGCAGGAGGGCGCAAGGGCGCTTTTTTCCAGCGGGAATGCAGCGGATATGCCAGAAGCCGTGCTTACGGAAGAGGACTTTGAGGATGGCAGCATAGGAATCCTGCGCCTGCTTGTAAAGGCCGGCCTTGCAGCCTCTAATGGAGAAGCACGCCGCAATGTTTTGCAGGGAGGCGTATCTATAGACGGCGAAAAAGTAACAGATGTAAAAGCGGCTGTTGCAAAAGATTCCATCGGTACGGATGGAATTGTTATAAAGCGTGGCAAAAAGAAGTTTGTAAAAATATTATTTCACTAATTTCTAGGTTTCGTCTGTTGTCAGCGCTTTAAAAAGATAACGGTAGATATCGCTGTTCTTCTTTTTAAAGCGGCTGCAGGCGTCAATCGCCATCTCTTCTGTTGGGAGGGTGACGGCGACTTCTGCCATGGTATCGCCGTGTTCGAGAATGGTGCAGCGTACCAGGTATTCATTGGAGGTTGTTTTAGTATAATCTGAGCGGATGGATGCGGTATTGGTAATCTGTATTTTATTCTCTGCCAGATATTCGTCTATCTGCTGCATGGTATCTTTCGGAAGCTGGTAGGAAAAAAACTGCAGGGTTTCCAGACCCTTGTCTGCAATGGTGTAGTAGGAAGCCGCATGGGTCTGGCTTGTGTGTATCATATTGTCTTCGGTCAGGGAGGCAAGCGTCTCCTGGATAGAAAAATAATTGGTATAGCCATATTTCAGAATGAAATCGGACAAAGTGGCATTTGTGATTTCCTGTTTTGCTTTGTGCAGGAAGTATAAAATAATTAATTTATAAAGCTTCATGGAGTTTGTAGTCACAGGCTTCCTCCTTTCTGGCGATACTCTTTTCCCTGATAAATATTTTGTTCTTTCATGGTATGGGCAATCTGGTTTAATACATTTCTTTTATTTTGGCTCCAGTCTGGAGCCAGCAAAAGTTCTTTTGGACCGTCACCAGTCAGCCGGTGTATGACAATGTCAGGTGACAGATGCGCAATGCATTTTAGGAGTACAGAGATATATTCATCCTGTGAATAAGTTTTTAGCTCTGGCAGCATTTTTGCAAGGCCAGTCCCCTTTAAAATATGCAGGAGCTGGAATTTAATTCCCTGGATTCCCAGTTCATTTAAATAGCCGACGGTTTCTAAAATATCCTGTTCCGATTCCCCGGGAAGTCCTAAAATGATATGGACAATAACAGGAATCTTTCGCTTTTGTAGATTTTGGACACATTTTTCAAAAACAGGCAGGGAATAGCCGCGCCGGATAAACTGTGCTGTGCTTTCATGGATTGTCTGCAGGCCGAGTTCTATCCAGACGGGTTTTATATGGCTGCATTTTTCTAATAAATGGTAGGTTTCTTCCGAAAAACAGTCTGGCCGTGTCCCAACAGACATGCAGGCAATTTTTGGGTGTTTCAATATTTCATGGTAAATTTTCTGTAGTTTTTCAATAGGCGCATAGGTATTGGAAAAGGATTGGAGATAAGCGATATACGCTTTTCCTGTATATTTTTGCCGGGAGGTTAAAAAAGCAATCGCCTGGTCAATTTGTTTTTGTATAGGGCAGCTGCCTGTGAGTGGTGTTGCAAATTCGCCGGAACCGCCGCCGCTGCAAAAAATGCACCCCTGTGTACCAAGGGTGCCGTCCCGGTTTGGGCAGGACATACCGGCATCCAAAGCCAATTTATATACCTTTTGCCCATATTGCTCTTTTAAATAGTAATCAAGGGAATAATATGGTTTTTCTCCCCAGCGTAATTTGTTGTTTCTATTTGATATGTTCTTTAACGGCATTTGCTACCACCTCAGCGACCCTTGGGTCAAATGCTTCCGGCATAATATTATCCTCACTTAACCTGTCCTCATCAACCAATCCGGCAATTGCATTTGCAGCAGCTAATTTCATTTCTTCCGTAATCTGCGCAGCGCGCCCTTCCAGCGCCCCCTTAAAAATACCAGGAAAGGCAACGACATTGTTGACTTGGTTTGGGAAATCAGAACGGCCGGTTCCGACAACTTTTGCGCCTGCTTTTTTTGCAAGGTCAGGCATAATTTCAGGAACCGGATTTGCCATTGCAAATAAAATAGAATCCCGGTTCATGGAAGCTACCATCTCTTCAGAGACAATGCCAGGTGCAGAAACGCCAATAAAGATATCTGCGCCCTCCATAGCATCTGCTAATGTGCCTGTTTTTTGTAAAAGGTTGGTAACTTCCATCATTTCTTTTTGCATCCAGTTCAAATCTTTCGAGGATTTAGAAAGGATTCCGGACTTGTCACACATTACGATATCAGGAAAGCCGTACCGAAGCAGCAGTTTCGTAATCGCTACGCCGGCAGAACCAGCCCCATTTACAACGATACGGCAGTCTTCCTTCTTTTTCCCGGTTACTTTCAGCGCATTGATGATCCCGGCTAAGACAACAATTGCCGTCCCATGCTGGTCGTCATGGAATACAGGGATAGGAAGGGCTTTTTTCAAACGTTCTTCGATTTCAAAACAGCGCGGGGCAGAAATATCTTCCAGGTTAATGCCTCCAAATGCCGGCGCAATGTTGATGACTGTCCGGATGATTTCTTCAGTATCTTGTGTATCCAGGCAGATTGGGAAAGCGTTTACATTGCCAAATTCTTTGAAAAGGACAGCTTTCCCTTCCATTACGGGCATAGCGGCTTCCGGACCGATATTGCCAAGGCCGAGCACTGCGCTGCCATCTGATACGACGGCAACGGTATTTGCTTTTATTGTATATTGATATGCCTGCGCCTTATCTTGCGCAATTACCTTGCATGGCTCCGCAACGCCTGGGGTATACGCAATTGCCAGGTCTTCGCGGGAATTTACATGGCATTTTGGGGTAGTGTTGATTTTTCCGTTCCATTCTTTATGGAGCATTAGTGCTTTTTCGCTTGTATTCATGAAAGTTTCCTCATTTCCTTTGGTTTTGCCCCTGCTGCCAGGCAGTTCCCAGCTTATGCAGCGGCAGTATTCCCCACAATCATAGCATAGATTAAATTTTCATACAAGATTATACTTTACAGATTCTAAAAACTTTTGTATACTAAAGTTAGTGTTTACAGCCAGTTGGCTAGAAGGTATATTTATATTCGTGGCTGGGACAGTAACATACCGAACTTATGTTGTAATGGTCTTATATGTTATGCGCTGCAAGTCTTTCGCAGTATATTCACTGTATTTCCAAAAAAATGCAATATCTTAAAATCGGATACGAAGGGGATAGAAAGAAAAAATACGGCAGCTTTTTGCGGTTCTCTCTGATTCCCAAGGGAAAGGAATGGACATGGCTTTATCATATAGCGGTGTCCGGAAGAATTTATGGAGGAAAATAAGTCATGGAAGAGTTAGAAGGATTATCATTAGTTGATTTGCGCCTGGTCGCAAAGAAAATGGGAGTGAAGAGTGTTACAGCTTACCGTAAGAAGGAGCTTTTGGATTTGCTGAAAGAAAAGCAGAAAGAGGCTGATGCTGACAAAGAGTCCGATAAGAGCGTGGCTGCAGAAAAGAAAGAGGAAATAAAGGAAAAAGAGAAGGCAGAAGCAAAAGAGAATGCTGCCATGCGCACAGAACGCCCGGAAAGAAAGAGGCCGGAAAAAAATGCTTCCCCAGAACATATTGTGAAAGAAGACGACAATAGTAAAAGGAATGCTTATAATAAAAAAGTAATGTCGCGCTACAACGAAAAACAGCAGCGGAAAGAGAATGGCAGGAAAGAGGGCAGGAGGACAGAGGATGCCCCTGCAGAACGCCAGCAGAAATATATACCGACAGAAATGGAGCAGCTTGACAGTGGTGAAGTGCGCAACGGTATTTTAGAAGTTTTGTCAGAGGGGTATGGTTTTATCCGATGTGATAATTACCTCCCGGGAGAAGAGGACGTCTATGTTTCCCCGGCCCTGATCCGTAAATACCACCTCCGTACAGGAGATATCCTGGAAGGGAATATCAGGGTGCGTAACCAGAATGAAAAGTTTGGGGCTCTTTTATATATTAAAACAGTAAATGGATATTCTTTAGACCAGGTTCTGCGGCGGCATAGATTTGAGCAGCTTACGCCTGTGTTCCCGGATGAGAGGATTCGCCTGGAAACTCCGGGAAGCGGGATTTCTATGCGGATGATGGATTTGATTTCCCCGATTGGGAAGGGGCAGCGCGGCATGATTGTTTCCCAGCCAAAGACGGGTAAGACGACCCTGTTAAAGCAGGTTGCAAAGGCAGTTAAGACAAACCATCCGAAGATGCATATTATTGTCCTGTTAATTGACGAACGCCCGGAAGAAGTTACAGATATTAAGGAATCAATTATGGGGCACAATGTAGAAGTAATTTATTCTACTTTTGATGAACTCCCGGAGAACCATAAAAGAGTATCTGAGATGGTGATTGAGCGCGCAAAGCGGCTTGTGGAACATGGGGAAGAAGTGATGATACTTTTAGACAGCATAACCCGCCTTGCAAGGGCATATAACCTGACGGTAGTGCCAAGCGGCCGCACTTTGTCCGGCGGGCTTGATCCGGCGGCGCTCCATATGCCGAAACGTTTCTTTGGCGCCGCAAGGAATATGAGGGAGGGCGGAAACCTGACAATCCTTGCAACTGCGCTTGTTGATACGGGAAGCAAGATGGATGACGTAGTTTTTGAGGAATTTAAAGGAACTGGTAATATGGAATTAGTATTAGACCGTTCCTTATCTGAAAAAAGGGTATTTCCGGCAATTGATTTACAAAAGTCAAGCACCCGCAGGGAAGATCTGCTTTTGACACAGGAAGAAATTGAGGCGACGTTTTTGATGCGGAAGGCGTTTGGCGGTTCCCGCTCGGATGAAGCGGTGGAACGGATTATTGAAATGTTCCGCAAGACGAAAAATAACCGGGAATTTATACAGCTTATAAAGAAAGTCAAAATCGTCTGAAAAAAATGGTTGCATTCATAAATTTGCTATGCTATACTGATGGAGTTGTTTTAAGATGTCCAGGACAGCAGAATGGAGGTTAAGTCATGAAAGAGGGTATTCATCCTAATTATTATCAGGCTAAGGTCGTATGCAACTGCGGAAACGAATTTGTAACCGGTTCTACGAAGGAAGAGATTCATGTGGAAATCTGTTCAAAATGTCATTCCTTTTATACCGGCCAGCAGAAAGCTGTTAAAGCCCGTGGTGCAATTGATAAATTCAACCGCAGATATGGCATTCAGTCAAATTAGCGATATAGCTGGTCAGCTTGCTGGCCTTATAAATGGTCACAGTGACCGGATAGATTCGGCTGCTGTGACCATTTGTGTATTTATGTAGTTGTTGGGCTGTGGTTTCAAAGATACAATGGAGGAAGAAATAGAAGCATGAAATCGTCAGGAATTGGTGGCCAGGCGGTACTCGAAGGCGTTATGATGAAAAATAAATCAGAATATGCCGTTGCAGTAAGGAAGCCTGATGGGGAGATTACAGTTACAAGAGGAAAATGTAAAAGCTTGACAGAACGCTCTCTTTTTTTCCGCCTTCCGGTAATCCGTGGTGTCGTAGCATTTATTGAATCATTGGTTATTGGTTTGCGGACTATGACATATTCTGCAAGTTTTTATGAGGAAGAAGAAGAAAAAGAACAAGAGAAGAAAAAAGAGGATGAAAAGGAAGAGAAAGGCTGGAAGGAAACAGCGGAAACGGCAGTTACCATTTTGCTTTCCGTTGTAATTGCCATGCTGGCATTTGTGATTCTTCCATACTTTTTATCGCAGCTTTTAAGCAGCAGGATAGAATCACGCATGGCCCTGGCGGCAATTGAAGGGGGAATCCGTGTTCTGCTGTTTGTGGGATATGTTATTGCAATTTCCTTTATGAATGATATCCGCAGGACTTTTATGTATCATGGGGCAGAACATAAAACGATTAACTGTATTGAAAACGGCCTGGACCTTACAGTTGAAAATGTAAAGAGGCAGTCAAAGCACCACCGCCGCTGTGGAACGAGTTTTTTGTTTATTGTAATTTTTTTAAGTATCATTTTCTTTATGTTTATACATTTTGACAACATGTGGCTCCGGATTTTGTCGCGGGTTGTCCTTGTGCCGGTAATTGCAGGGGTTTCCTATGAATTTATTTATTTTGCAGGGAATAGCGACAGTAAAGCAGTTGAAGTGTTAAGCAAGCCGGGGATGCTTCTGCAGATGCTGACGACTAAGGAGCCTGACAATAAAATGATAGAGGTTGCCATTGCTTCCGTAGAGGAAATCTTTGACTGGAGGGAATACCAGAGAAGATGCATTGCGGCAGAAAAGAGCAAGGCAAAGTTAGAGAAGAACAAACAGGCTGCTGCCGGAAAGAAAAAATCACGCTCAGAGATTGCAGAAGAAATAAGACGCCGGGAAGAAGAAAATGCAAAACGCGCCAATGAGCGCGCCCGGCGCATGATGGAGCAGGAGCGCCGGGAGGCAGAACTGGAAAAGGTTGCAAGCGAGGCGGCGAAGAGAAAATCACGCAGGGAAGCGATGCAGCGCGCCCAGGAAGAAGAAAGCGACGAAGATGCCTTGTCAGGGCTTGACCATTATTTTGATAAAAAAGAAGAATAGATTGAAAAATCATTGTTATTTGTGCCGCAAAGAGCGCGGCACGGGGAATAGTGCTGTAAAAGCAGCATGTCAGTTTAGGGATAGAGGGAAAAGCAGATGGAAATGGAACGTATAACGTACAGTGAGCTTTTACAGGAGGGGAAAGCCCTTTTAGAAACGGCTGCAGTACAGGAGGCGGATATTGACAGCTGGCTTCTTCTGGAATATGTGACAGGGATGGACCGAAGCTGTTATTTCCTGAAAAGCACGGAGACGGCTGCTGAAGAAGAGATGACGGTTTACCGGAAGTTAATCAGCCAGAGGGCAGGGCATATCCCATTGCAGTACCTGACAGGGGTGCAGGAATTTATGGGGCTTCCTTTTTGGGTAAACCAGGATGTGCTTGTTCCAAGGCAGGATACAGAATGCCTTGTGGAAACGGCGTTAGAATTTGCCAAGGGGAAAAAAGTGCTTGATTTATGTACGGGTTCCGGCTGTATTGCGGTTTCCCTGGTGGTTTTGGGGCAGGTAAAGGAGTGCCATGCTGCAGATTTGTCAGCGAAAGCTCTGGAGACAGCCAGGAAAAATGCAAAGCGGAACAATGCTGAAATTACTTTTATGGAAAGTGATTTATTTGAAAAGGTGACAGAGGTATATGATATCATCCTGTCAAATCCGCCTTATATCCCTGGTGATGAAATCGAAGGGCTTTCAGAAGAAGTCAGGGGGCATGAGCCGCATATGGCTCTGGACGGCGGCATGGATGGGCTGATCTTTTACCGGAGGATTGCAGCGGAGAGTAAAGCGTATCTGGCAGACGGCGGCATGCTGTTTTTTGAGATTGGCTGTGAGCAGGCAGAAGCCGTCCGTGAAATTATGGAAGCAGAAGGCTTTTATGATATTGTATGCAAAAAAGACTATGCCGGCAATGACAGGGTTGTATATGGAAAGAAGGGAAAAGAAAATGTTTGACAGATTAGAGGATTTGGTGAGGCGGCTGGAAGAATTAAATATTGAGCTGGCAGATCCGGATACTATTAATAATCAGGAGAAATACCGCCAGCTGATGAAGGAGCAGAATGAACTGACTCCGATTGTAGAAAAATACAGGGAATATAAAAAGGCAAAGGATGGGGTGGAAGACAGCCTGGCGCTTTTGGAGAGTGAAAGTGATGAAGAGATGCGCGAGCTTGCCAAGGAAGAATTAAACGACTGCAAGCAGGCTGTGGAAGATTGTGAGCAGGAATTAAGGATTCTGATGCTTCCAAAAGATGTAAATGATGATAAAAATGTAATTGTAGAAATCCGCGGCGGCGCAGGAGGGGACGAAGCTGCCCTTTTTGCAGCAGATTTGTTCCGTATGTATTCAAAATATGCCGAGGCGAACCGTTGGAAGGTTGAAGTGATGAGCGCCAATGAAAATGGGATTGGCGGTTTTAAAGAAATTGTATTTATGGTGATTGGCTCCGGCGCTTATTCTAAGTTAAAGTATGAAAGCGGCGTACACCGTGTACAGAGGATTCCTTCTACCGAGTCCGGCGGCAGAATCCATACTTCTACGGCAACTGTTGCGATTATGCCGGAAGTGGAAGACGTGGAAGTGTTTGTTGACCCAAATGACTGTAAAATTGATGTATACCGGGCTTCCGGCAATGGCGGGCAGTGTGTCAATACAACCGATTCCGCTGTCCGTATTACGCATATTCCAACCGGGATTGTCGTTACCTGCCAGGATGAAAAATCACAGTTAAAAAATAAAGACAAGGCAATGAAGGTACTCCGTTCCAGGATTTATGATATGGAACAGGAAAAGGCAAATAGTGAACAGGCGGCAGAGCGGAAAAGCCAGGTGGGGACCGGGGATCGTTCAGAAAAAATCCGCACCTATAATTTTCCACAGGGACGTGTTACAGACCACCGTATTAAATTTACCAGCCACCGCCTTGGGGAGATTTTAGAAGGCGATTTGACAGAAGTTATCCAGAATATTATTGCGGCGGACCAGGCGGCAAAACTTGCAAAGCTAAATGAAAGCGCATAGTTTGTGAATAGTAACTATTCACGGGCATTCTTTTTTCATGCGATAGACCCTCTGCCTTCGGCATAGGTCGCTGCTATGCAGCTTTGTCTATCTTATGAAAAAGAACAGCCTTTACAGCCAATTTCTGGAAAAGAGCCAAAATCTTCTGTGCAAGCACAACGATTTTAGCTTTTTTCAGAAATCGACTGTGAATAGTAACTGTGGATTGTATAAACGCTCACTTATTTTAGTGGGCGTTTTCTCAAATACGCCGGAGGAGGAAAAAATGAAGTCGAAGATCAGAACAATGATTGCGGTTATAATCGGCCTGGTGGCAGGCTATTTTGTCTGCATGAATTTCCATCCTGAAAATTGGATGAAGAAAGAGGAAGCAGAAGTTACACTAAGCCAGATAGAAAAAGCAGATGGGAAAATTTATACTGGGCGAATGCCGGCAGGGGATGTTTTGCGTTTATCTGGAAAAGAAGAATTTGAGGAATTGTACCAGGTGGATGAAGTTACCGTAGAACCGACAGATATCGTGCCGACCGGCGTTGGAAGGCTGAGTGAATGGGCGGACCCCTATATGGGGCGGGCAGGCACGAGAAAGCATAAAAGGAAACGGGAAGTGCAGCAAAAATTTCTTGATATATTAGGGGATTATAATGAGTATTATCTGATACAGTGCCCGGATAAAACATACATATTGGCCCAGCTGCCTGATAAATATGTAAAGGCAATAAAAAAGGGAGAGAAGGTTACTCTTCCGATTGGCCGTAAGGAGTCTATGCCGCCACAGGCAAAGTCCTGTCTTGAAGACATCTGTAAAGAATATGACGCCCCTGTGGATGGTGTTTTATATACATTTGATAATGAATGGTATCAGGAACATAGTTTTATGATTCTGGTGCTCCGGCTTGGAGCAGGGGCAGTTGTTTTGTTTGCGGGGGCAGTTATCCTTTTGCTGCTGCTTGACAAGATTTTTGGAAAGTAGCTGCTTTGCCCGCTGTAATAAAGAGAAAATAGAAGGATGGGGAAGAAATGATAACAAGTGAATCAAACAGCCAGATAAAAGAAATCGTCAGACTGCAGAAAAGCGCGAAAGAACGCAGGAAGCAGAAATTATTCGTGGCAGAAGGGATAAAGCTTGTAAAAGAAGCGGCGCTTTATAGCAGGCTGCAAAAAGTATATATCGCTGAATCAGCATGGGAAAAAGGGATAGGAGAGCCATCCATTTTAGAATGCAGATATGAAGTAGTAGCAGACAAGGTGTTTGCTTCCATGTCCGGGACAGTGACGCCGCAGGGGATGCTTGGGCTGGTGCAGATGCCTTCCTATGGGCTGGAAACAATTCTTAATAACCCGAAAAAAAGCATCCTGCTTTTGGATAACCTGCGCGACCCGGGAAACCTTGGCACGATTATGCGGACGGCGGAGGGAGCCGGCATGTCTGGGGTTATTTTAAGCCGGGAAAGCGTTGACCTTTTTAATCCCAAAGTGGTGCGTTCTACAATGGGGGCAATTTTCAGGGTGCCGTTTTATTATGCAGAGGACCTGGCGGAGACCATAGAAACCTTGAAGCAGAACCAGATTCCTGTATATGGGGCGATGATGCAGGGAAGCATAGTATATGATGCGCCGGATTATAGAAAAGGCGCTGGTATTGTAATCGGCAGTGAGGCAGGTGGCATTTCGGAAGCGGCCGCCGCCCATTTGACACAGGCAGTCTGCATTCCAATGGAGGGAAGCTTAGAATCGCTGAATGCCGCTGTATCTGCCGCTGTTTTAATGTATGAAATTGCACGCCAGAAAAGAAAAGATTGTGTTTTCACAGGAAATCGTATATAATCTTTATAAATTGTTTTGAGGAGGAACAAAGTATGGAACCAATTTATTGGTTGATTGCTGTTGCTGTTTTGTTAGTGCTTGAAATCCTGACGCTGGGGCTTACGACGATTTGGTTTGCAGGCGGCGCTTTTGTGGCGTTTATTGCAGGACAGTGCCAGGCGCCACTATGGCTGCAGATTGTATTGTTCCTGGTTGTTTCCATTATTCTTTTGATTTTTACAAGGCCGGTTGTAGAAAAGCATCTGAATGCGAACAGGACAAAGACAAATATTGACAGCCTGGCGGGAAAGCATGGCAAGGTAATAGAAGTGATTGACAATTTTAACCAAACCGGTAAAATTATGTTAGACGGCATGGAATGGATGGCAAGAAGCGAAGATGCGGATTTAAAGATTATGCCGGAAACGAAGGTAGAAGTAAAAGAGGTAAGAGGCGCGCATGTAGTTGTTGTGCCTTGTGATAAGTAGATGGAGGGAAGATTATGCAAATAGCATTTATAGTATTTTTAGTGATTGTTGTAATTATAGTGTTATCCTGTATCAATGTCGTGCCGCAGGCAAAAGCCTATGTAGTGGAACGGCTTGGCGGGTATCAGACAACATGGGGCGTTGGGATCCACTTTAAGATGCCTTTAATTGACCGTGTGGCAAAGAGGGTGATTTTAAAGGAGCAGGTTGTTGATTTTGCACCGCAGCCTGTGATTACAAAGGATAATGTTACAATGCGGATTGATACGGTTATCTTTTTCCAGATAACCGATCCAAAGCTTTATGCTTATGGTGTGGAGAACCCGATTGTGGCGATTGAGAACCTGACAGCAACGACGCTCCGTAATATTATTGGTGAGCTGGAACTGGATGAAACGCTGACGTCCCGTGAGACAATCAATACAAAGATGCGCGCGTCCCTGGATTCAGCAACTGACCCGTGGGGCATTAAAGTAAACCGTGTGGAGTTAAAAAATATTATCCCGCCTGCAGCAATCCAGGATGCGATGGAGAAGCAGATGAAGGCGGAGCGTGAGAAAAGGGAATCGATTCTCCGTTCCCAGGGTGAGAAGGAATCGGCGATTTTGGTAGCGCAGGGGAAGAAAGAAGCGGCAATTCTGGATGCAGAAGCAGACAAGGCGGCTGCAATTTTAAAGGCAGAGGCGACAAAGGAAGCAACAATCCGTGAAGCAGAAGGCCAGGCACAGGCGATTATGGCAGTGCAGAAGGCAAAAGCGGATGGTATCCGTATGCTGAATGAAGCCGGGGCAACAGAGCAGGTGATTCAGTTAAAGAGCCTGGAGGCTTTTGAAAAGGCATCTGACGGCAGGGCTACAAAAATTATTATTCCATCGGAAATTCAGTCATTGGCAGGTTTGGTTACTTCAGTGAAAGAGGTTGCTAAAAATGAGTAAGGCATAATTAAAGCTGCATTTAAATTATGCTATGGGATAACAGGTGTTTAAATATGATTCATCCCCGAATGTCTGAAAAGATATTCGGGGTTCTTTGATTTATAAAACATTTTATTTTGTGAAATGGGAGGATAGCTATGGATTTAAAAGGACGCAATTTTTTAACATTAAAGGATTTTACTTCAGAAGAAATTACATATCTGCTAGATTTAGCGGCAGATTTAAAGCAAAAAAAGAAAAATGGGGTGCTGCATAATAACTATATTGGGAAAAATGTAGCATTGATTTTTGAAAAGACAAGCACCAGGACACGCTGTTCCTTTGAAATTGCCGCCCATGATATGGGGATGGGGACTACTTATTTAGAGCCGTCCGGCTCACAGATTGGAAAAAAAGAAAGCATTGCCGATACAGCACGCGTGCTTGGGCGCATGTTCGATGGGATTGAATACCGCGGCTTTGGGCAGGAAATTGTGGAAGAACTTGCCAAATATGCAGGCGTCCCAGTTTGGAATGGATTGACAAATGAATACCATCCAACCCAGATGCTTGCTGCGCTTCTTACGATACGGGAACATTTTGGGAAAATTGCAGGGGTAAAGCTTGTTTATATGGGAGACGCCCGTTATAATATGGGAAATTCCCTGATGATTGCCTGTTCTAAAATGGGAATGGATTTTGTGGCATGTACCGCTAAGGAATATTTTCCAGAAGAGTCTTTGGTTCAGCAGTGTGAAGAATATGCTAGGGCTTCCGGCGGTTCGGTTACCCTGACAGAGGATGTACCTACAGGGACAAAGGATGCTGATGTGGTTTATACAGATGTCTGGGTATCTATGGGTGAGCCGGAGGAAGTATGGGCAGAGCGGATAAAGATTCTTTCTCCATATCAGGTCAATAAAAAAGTAATGGAAAATGCGAAAAAAACGGCAGTTTTTACGCACTGCCTCCCGGCGTTTCATGACTTAAAGACAACAATTGGGCGGGAAGTTTATGAAAAGTTTGGGATAAAAGAGCTGGAAGTGACAGATGAAGTCTTTGAATCAGCACAGTCTGTCGTATTTGATGAGGCAGAAAACAGGATGCATACAATTAAGGCGGTTATGGCAGCTACATTAGGGGAAACAAAGTAAATATGAAAGAAAAAATATTGAGGGCGCTGCACAGCGCAGGAGGAAGATTTGTATCTGGAGCCTGGCTGTGTGAACAGTTTGGCGTATCAAGGCAGGCAGTTTGGAAAAATATTGTTTCTTTAAAGGAAAATGGTTTTGAAATTGAGTCGGTGACAAAGAAAGGATACCGGCTGTCTGCTGTGCCTGATAAGCTTTATGCACCTGATATTTTAAGCCGTCTGCCAGAAGATTGCATCTGCCGGAAGGCAGAGTGCTTCCAGACAATTGATTCGACCAATACAAAAGCAAAGCAGCTTGCAGAGCTTGGGGCGGAAGAAGGGACTCTTGTGATGGCAGAGGAGCAGACAGCCGGAAAGGGGCGCCGTGGGCGGAACTGGGAGTCAGAACCAGGAGTTGGCATCTGGATGACGCTTTTGCTGCGCCCTGCGCTTTTGCCAGTAAAGGTGTCCGGCCTTACGCTTTTAGCTGCCCTTGCCCTTGTCAGGGCTGTAAAGGATATATGCGGGGTTGAAGCGGAAATTAAATGGCCGAATGATGTAATTGTTGCAAAAAAGAAAATTTGCGGTATACTGACAGAGATGAGTTCGGAAGAAAATTATGTCCACTATGTTGTAGTAGGAATTGGAATCAATGCAAATACAACTTCTTTTTCCAGGGAAGTAGAAGAAACTGCAACATCCCTTTATCTGCAGACAGGAAGGAAAACAGACCGGGCAGGGCTGACAGCAGCATGGATAGAAAAGTTTTGCAGTTATTATGAGACGTTTCTAAAAATACAGGATTTATCTTTTGTAATAGACGAATATAATCAGGTATTGGCAAACAGGGACAAGGAAGTCCGGGTTTATTATGGGATGTACAGACAGACATCCCTTGAAAATACAGAGGTTGGCATTGCAAGGGGAATTGACAGCGACGGCGCCCTTTTGGTAGAAATAGAGGGCCAGGTGAAGAGAATTGTATCAGGGGAAGTTTCTGTAAGGGGGTTGCATGGTTATGTTTGATGAAGAATTTGAAATAGAAGGGGTTATTCTTTGTGCAGCGAGTGCATATGAGCAGAAATATTATTTTAATCCTGATTTTGAAGGGCTTCCGGTTTCAATCCAGGAAGAGCTGCAGATTATGTGTGTATTATATACAGCAGAAATTGGAGGAATCCTTACCCTGCATTTTGATGATTCCGGGAACCTGCTGATTCATGTAACGGCAAGGGAAGGGGATTTGCTTTTTGATGAAATTGGAAGCGTCTTAAAGATAAAGCAGATACAGTCAGAAAAAAGAGAATTTTTGGAAGCGTTGGAGTTGTATTTTAAGGCAAAGTTTTTGCAGGAAGATATCAGTGCGCTTTTAGAGCAGTAGGGGCTGCAAAAATGGATGCAGGCCCTGAGATTGGGAGGATATAGAATTATGTTATTGGCAGTCGATGTTGGAAATACCGATATAACGTTTGGCGTATTTGACGGGAACAGGCTGATTACCCGTTTCCGTTTTACAGTGCAGGTACCGAGGACTTCGGATGAATATGGTGAACTGCTTTGCAATATATTGGAGCAGAAAGGGTTTTCGCCAGAACAGATAAGCGAGGTAATTATTGCTTCTGTTGTGCCAAAGATGATGTACTCTTTTACAAGCGGGATAATCAAATATCTGGATTGCCAGCCGATTGTAGTAGGGGCAGGGACAAAGACAGGAATCCGTATTGATACGGTAAATCCAAAAGAAATCGGGCCAGACCGTATTGTAGATGCTGTCAGCGCCTATGAACAGTATGGAGGGCCGGTGATTGTAGTAGACTTTGGGACGGCAACTACATATGACCTGGTAACGTCGGACGGGACATTCCGCGGCGGCGTAATCAGCCCGGGAATCCGTATTTCTGCAAATGCACTTTGGAATAATACAGCAAACCTTCCTGAAATTGAGATTAAGTGCCCGGGAAACGTTATTGCGCGCGATACAATTTCAGCAATGCAGGCAGGGCTGTTTTATGGCACGCTTGGGCAGACTGAGTATATTATCCGGGAAATGAAAAAAGAAGCGAAGCTTTCGGATGCAAAAGTTATTGCAACAGGGGGGCTTGGAAAAATTGTGTCAGAACACACCAGCGAGATCCAGGTTTATGATGCTGATTTAACATTAAAAGGGCTGCAATATATTTATCAAAAACAGAAAAAATAAGGGTGGAAAATCAGGTTATATCTAACAAAGGGGCGGTAGTTATTCTTTTTTATCTGACCGTCCCAGTAAATAATCAACAGATACATGGTAATAATCTGCAAGCTTTATAAATATTTCTATTGGGATATTAATTTTTCCCAGTTCATATTTAGAATATGTTGTTTGCTTTATATGCAGATAATCTGCTAATTCCTGCTGTTTCTTGTCACAGTCTTCCCGCAGATTTCTTATATTTTCAAATACCATATAAAAACACCTCTACAGTTTAGTCCAATACATCTGTTACTATTCGCGGCCGTTCCTTTTTCATGCGATAGACCCTCTGCCTTCGGCATAGGTCTACACTCCGTTTCGGTCCGTGCTAAACAGACATCCACTGGATGTCTAGCACCGCTGCTATGCAGCTTTGTCTATCTTAAAGGAACTGCCTAAAAACAATGTAGGTAATAGCTTATTTTGGGCAGTTCCTTGGAAAAAGAACAGCCTTTACAGTCAATTTCTAGAAAAGAACTAAAATCTTCTGTGCAAGCACAACGATTTTAGCCTTTTCAGAAATTGACCGTGAATAGTAACATATGTTTTTTTCATTATAAAAAAGAATATGCTTTTGATTGAAAAATAGTCGTAATACGACTATAATAAAATTAAATTCTGGGAACTTTTTTGTGCTTTAAAGTATCTTTATATATAGAGGGAAAAGGACAGGGAAAATCCTAAAAGAGGAAGGATAAATATTTATGGAGGCGAAGAAGTTTTGTGAAGGTATCAACAAATGCAAGGATGATTTGTATATTTTGGCGCTGGCTATATTAAAAAATGAGGCAGATGCGGAAGATGCTGTGAGCAATGCAATTTTAAAAGCATATGAAAACAGGAAACAGGTTAGCGCTTTTCATAAATTCAAGCCCTGGATGATGGCCATTACAAATAATGAGGCCCTGAAGATAAAGAAAAAACGGCTGTATTTACCAGGAGATGAGGCATTGGAAGCATTGTCTAAGCCGGTTATGGCACATTATGATGAATTGTGGGATATCCTGCAGAATATGAAAGAAGAATACCGTCTGGTAATTGTGTCATTTTATTATGCGGGATTGTCAATAAAGGATATATCCGATGTGCTGGATATCCCTGCTGGCACGGTAAAGTCCAGGCTGAGCAGGGGAAAGGCAGAACTTAGGGAGGCGTTGGAAAGGGGGCGTAGAAATGGCTAAATTTGACCGGGAAATAAAAAAGTTAGCAAAAGAATTTCAAGTACCGGAAACATATCATAAGAAAGTGAATGAAATTCTTGATACAATTCAGGAAGATTGTGTTGCACCTCCCCGGAAAAAGTTGTCTGTAAAGGCAGCAATTGTTATGGCAGCGCTTTGCCTTGCTGTTACTGTCTTTTTCCTGTTTTCCGGCTCTGAGGAGGCAGAAGCCAGTTTCCTGGATACCTTTAAGCAGACAATTTTGGATTTCTTTGGAATGGGAGAAGAAGAATCGCAGAAAATTGGTATTGAGAGCAAAAAGGAGGATGCCGCCAGTAAGTGGGATTTGATGATTGAATTGCAGGAAGTGGTTATGGATACACAGAATATTTACACCGTGGTAAAAATTACTGCACCGCCCGGTGTGGAATTTAAAAAAGGGATGACATTTGACTACTTTGGTTTTTGTGAGGGGACAAATTATAATCCGTCTGCTTTGGTTTCAGGAGCAAGGGATTGTACCCTGCTTGAGGTTATGAAGGGGAAAAAGAATATAGCGACTTATGTGGTCAACATTGCCACAGATCAACAGGTCAGGGAGGGAAAAGAAGTTACGGTATTTTTTCAGGATTTGCTTGAAGGCCCATATCAGGATAATCCTGAAGTGCTGGTAGAGGGGATGTGGAGCTTGTCTTTTACTGCATCTTATACCAATTTAAAGGAGATTACGGTAAAGGGTACGGATGATATGCAATATCCTTTTGCGGATGGGATGGCACAGATTAAAAAAATTAAGCTTTTGCCGCTGGGACTGACAATACTATCCGATGTGTCAGGAATAGATGAAGATACAAGGAACACAACAGATACAAGATGTATCATTCGCTTTAAAATGGCAGATGGAAGTGAAATTTTGGCTGACAGCCCTAACTTAAAGGATAACTGCCTGGTAAATGGCGGAAGTATTGGATGGTATGAGAAGAAAGGCCGCCAATATCAGAAATATGTGGGACAGTTTCGGAAAGCGATTGATATCAGCCAGGTAAGGGGGATATACATTGCAGGCTGTTATGTGCCGGTAAAAGGTTGATAGCAACAGATGGGAAATTATTTGTTTGTGCCAGGGGCACAGGCTTAAAATTAAACCGCATACATCTGTATGCAGAAGAAGGAGGAAGAACAATGGATTTAAAACAATGGAGCAGAAAGGTGGTAGTATGGCTTTTGGTGATGGCGCTGTGCCTGTCCCCAGTTTTTACGCCGGGGAATATGGCCATTGCGCAGGCAGAGGAGACAGATTCCGGGGAAAACAAAGTGATTCTGAAAAATCCAGCGATTGACAAGAGCGCAGGGATGGTTGTATGGGATTGTGTTTATTTTGGGAACTACTGGCAGAGTGAGTATACTCCCAAGGCAGAGAACCAGCCAGAGCATGGCGAGGAAGATGTGGTACATACCGATACAGATGGCACGAAGTACATTGTACGTAAAGATGCGAAGTGCTATAAATATGAGCCAGTCAAGTGGCGTGTCCTTTCTGTCAATGAGGATGGGACAGATGTATTTCTGATAGCGGACCAGGTGCTGGATGTGGCACAATATTACAGTGAATATGGGGTGGAAATTACATGGGCAAACAGTGATATCAGGTATTGGCTTGGCGAGGATTTTTTTTATACAGCATTTACCGGGGATGAACAGGATAAAATCCTGGTTTCCGAAGTAAAGACGCCGGACAATCCCTGGTCCGGTGAACCTGGTGGAAACGACACAATAGATGATATATATCTTCCATCTATTGACGAGATGCTAAACCTTTCCTATGGATTTAGTAGTGATGTGACAGAGGGCGATACAAGAAGGATTACAGTTACAGATTATGCAAAAGTTGGGGGCACGCCTGAAAAACCGGCAGATGGTTTTATGTCTTACTGGCTGCGTTCCCCGGGAACGGGGAAAGGCTGTCCGGCACAGGTTGGCCATTGGGGAGAAGGTGAGATTCTGACAGAACCAAGTGTAGTGTTAGAAAAGTCGGTATCATATCTCGGTGTCCGCCCGGTCATGCATGTTGATTTATCCGATGCTTCTCTGTGGTCCTATGCCGGCAAGGTAACGCCAAAAGGAGTATTTGTACCAGCTGAAGAACCGGAACTTGACAGCCCTATAATCAAAAAACTGGAAAATAAAAAAGGGAAGAAGGTTACGGTTACTCTTTCTAAAGAGGTGCCTGGTGCAGGCGGCTACCAGGTGGCATATGCGGTAAAGTCCTCCATGGAAGGACAGAAAACAAAGTCATTTAAAGGAATGAGCGTAACGGTAAAAGGACTGAAAAAGAAGAAGACTTATTACTTCCGTGTGCGTGCCTATAGAAAGGAAAATGGGAAAACGGTATATGGCAAATGGGGAAAGAAAAAAAGTATAAAGGTTAAAATATAGGCAGCTGGAATTATTTTTTACCCCCGTTTTCTTCTTGCAGGAAGGAGATTCACATTATGAAAATAATCGGAAAAATCATGGCGGCTGTCCTTGCCCTGTCTCTTATGGCAGGGTATGGAAGCATTCATACAAAACAGGCGGCATTGGCGGCGAAAACATTTAAGATAAAAGCTGACGTTGATTTTACTTTGAAGCTGCCGGAAAGCTGGAGAAACAATTATGTGATAAAGCGCAGTAAAAGTAAAAAACAGGGTTCTTATGTAGCCTTTTTTTCTAAAAAGTGTTACCAGCAGACGACGGATGGATGGCTGTTTTCCATTATGCGTTATAAAGACGATTCCTATATGGATATGCCGCAGTACGAATTGGCGGGTAAATGGAATGGTTTTAATTATGTGGCGGTGTTTCCTACTGACATACAGACATTTGGGGCAACAAAGGCAGCAAAAAAACAGTATCTTAAACTGAGTGGGGGAGTGGATAATGTAATAGTTTCAATCCGGCCTGCAGAAAGGAGGAAAGAGGAAAAAGGAGTCTGTCGTTTTTCTGATTTCTCCTTAAAGCTGCCGGAAAGCTGGAAAAATAATTATATTGTGGAAATGGGCAAAGGGAACGAGAAAGAGAATTCTTATGTGGCATTTTGCGCAAAAGAGTGTTATAACCAGACTAAGTTAGGATGGCTGTTTTCTATTGGGAGATTTACGGATGAATCTTATCAGGAACTGCCGGATTATGAGTTGGTGGGCATGTGGAATGGCGTTTCTTATGTCGCCATATTTCCGACAGATGTGCAATTTGATGGAGTGACAGAGGAAGCGGCAGCACAGTATCAGAAATTGGATAAATCTGTGAAAAAAGTGGTAAGGTCGATAGCGCCATAAAAAACATATTTAAGCAGGGATGGAGGAAGGAATGGAGAATAAAAACAAAGGTATATCAATTTATGTGTTAATTATTGAACGATGTACCAGTGCGTATTATGCAGCAGCGCCATTTATAGGGGGATTTTTATCATTTATATTGCTGAAAGAGCCGTTATCAATTCGTTATGGAACTGCAATGGCAGTTATGGTTGTTGGTACAGTGTTTGCTATAACGGATACGCTGTCGCAGAAACATGCTCATGCCCATATCCATACAGTCAGATATACCCATGATGGAATTTCCCACATGCATATTGTTTCCCATGTTCATGAACATACCCACCATTTTACAGAAAATAAGCACAGGCATCATCACTCATATGCAGAGCTTGAGAAAAGCCTTGGGCATCATGGTTCTTTCTATTAGCGGGCTAAAGCTGACTCTCTTTTTTGTGCAAGGATAGAGAGGAAAAGTCTAAGAATAACCCCTATAATAATAAAGGCAAATTTATGTTTATAAAGCACAATATGTACGGATAAGGAGGGATCTCATGGAATGGGTTCACAGATTAAACCAAAGCATAAATTATATTGAGGAACATTTAACAGGTGAAATTGACTATGAACAGCTTGGGCGGATTGCATGCTGCTCCGCCTATCACTATCAGCGGATGTTTACTTATATGGCGGGCATCACTCTGGCAGAGTATATCCGAAGAAGGAAAATGTCTTTAGCGGCGGTAGATTTGCAGGGAGGGGATGAACGGATTATTGATATTGCAGAGAAGTACGGTTACCGTTCGCCGACCGCATTTAACAGGGCGTTCCGGTCTTTTCATGGAATAGCTCCGTCGTCCGTTAAGACAGCAGGCGTATCTGTCAAATCCTTTTCTCCCATTGTGTTTCGGATTGCTGTAAAAGGAGCGGCAGAAATGAATTATAGAATCGAGACAAAAGAAGCATTCCGCATTATTGGCGTATCTGCGCCGCTTGATAAGGAAATCGAAAATAATTTTATGGTTGTGCCTAAGATGTGGCAGACCGCCGCTGAAAATGGAACGATACAGAAATTGGCAGGAATGATGGATACGCCGCCAATGGGGCTTTTGGGCGTGAGCGCCTGCAATGACGAGGAGCAATGGAAATATTTTATTGCCGTTTCCAGTACAAAAATAAGCGGTGAATTAGAAGAATATACCGTGCCTGCGTCTACATGGGCAGTTTTTTCTGGAACAGGTACAAACCAGTCCATACAGGAATTGGAGCAGCGAATTATAACAGAGTGGCTTCCAGCTTCTGGATACGAGTATGCTGATTTCCCTGATATTGAGGTCTACTTAAATCCAGACCCACAGAATGCACAATATGAAGTATGGATACCCGTGTTAAAGAAAAAGGGATAATGGAGGGACTTATGGACGATAAATTTAGTATGTTTATGGAAAAAGTTGACGACCGTTTCCACAGCTTTGTAAACCAAATCAACGAGTATCTGACAGGGAACGGCTGTAAATGCGATATAAAATTGCAAAAAAGCGGTTATGTCGTATCCTACGTGTTAAATGGCAGCAAAAGGACTTTGGCAACATTCATATCTCGAAAAACGGGAATGAAGCTCCGTATTTATCCTGAACATATAGGGGAATACCAGAGCTTTCTTGATACGCTGCCTGAAAAGGTAAAAAAGGAAATAAAGAAAGCGTCCGTCTGCAAACGGCTTATCAATCCCGATGACTGTAATCCGAAATGTGTAATGGGATATACCTTTGTGTTGGATGGCGAGCAGTATCAGAAATGCCGTTACATGGCGTTTCAGCCTGCATTGAGTGAGGAAAACAATCCATATATAAAGCAGTTTTTAGAGAAAGAATTGCGGGCAGATGCCGATTATGAGTAAAAAGGTTTTAAGGCAAACGCCCGCCACACACTGTTTTTTTTATTTGGTGGGCGTCCGCCTTAAAACCTTATGAAGTTAAATACCCCGCTGCAGAGCAACGGGGCATGACCTAGTATAACGTTCGCCAATTAACTGGACTTTTTAATTGGTAATGTATCTACAATGACTTCCTCTGATACA
>RAYE01000223.1 GCA_003612285.1 bacterium D16-51
AATCAACAACCCCGGTGCAAGCACTCAAGCACTGTGCTCGGCTCCTACGTCGCCGCTCACAGCACTTGCCTTCTGCACTTGCTTTCGTAAGTGCAGAAGCGGGGTATGTTAGTTTCTCTGTATCTACATCTACATATCATCAAACAAGTTTAACTGTCCCTCTATCCCCATATTTCGATACAGTTTCTTATACTCATTTCCTTGATTCTTTACATAATTCCCTATGACGTCTTCGTTCCCATGTTCACTCACTGTCGCTGCATAATACCCTGATGACCAGAAATTCCCTCCCCACAATTTTTTCTTCACTTCCGGGCATCGACTTAATACTTCTTTGGCTGTTAGACTTTTTAGCAGCTTTATAATCTTTGTTGGGCTGTAACTTGGCACCGACTGTACAAGAAAGTGCACATGGTCTTTGTCTGTTCCTATCTCCAAAAAATATATCTCAAAGCGTTTGCTGATTTCTATGCAGGTTTCTTTTATTACCTGATCTACTTCATCATCAACCACTACCCTTCTATATTTTGTTGGCAATACAAAATGATACATAAGCCTCGATACGTTGTGTGATTTGTGGATATCCTCACTCATCTACAACTCTCCTTTCCGCTTATACTGTACCATCTTTTCTACTTTTTGTTAAGCAAGATACGATGCAAGCATCGGGGAATGTACCCTCCTTGGATTCAA
>RAYE01000224.1 GCA_003612285.1 bacterium D16-51
GTCCCGGAACGCAGGCGGATCAAGGTTACATTCAGTGAGGTGTTAAGGGATAAGCTGAACGGGGAGAAGGAATAGTAAGCAGATATATCAAATTTCAATGGAGGGATTTATCTATGGATGGTTATGTTGATGCGCCAGAGAACTGCAACAGATGTAAATTCAAACAGGAAATGGGCAGGCACTGGGAGTTAGAGGATTATTGTTTCCTGAACCAGAAAAGCATAAACAGGATGGACATGGGAAAAGACTGCCCATTGAGGAAAGGGAGGAAAGATGAAAAGAGTGCCGCATTGTAGTGGGTGTAAGAGATGCAAGGGCATAAATGCAGGAGGCTATGTAGAATATTATTGCTTTAATGATGAAGGTTCTAATGTATATGGCGAAACGGTGGGAAGCCTTGGGGCAGACCATCCGCCAAAGACAAGCCCTAAGTGGTGTCCTAAGAGGGAAAAGAAGTAAGGTTGGTGTGATAGGGTGGTAAATTCGACAGTGAAAAATATCTGACTGTCAGGATTTTGACAGTGAAAAATATAATAATTTGGGGGATATAAGGAGATAACATATGAAATTCAAAGAATTAGAATGGAAAGATATTATGTCAGATGGCATGGTTGTGTGCAGCCATTGTGAAATCAATTTATGCGGTGTAGTAAGGATAGAATTCCGTATTAACCATGAGCCGG
>RAYE01000225.1 GCA_003612285.1 bacterium D16-51
GCTGTCTGCTTTTTTCTTATATTTGGATGCGGCTTTCTCCTGTGCGTTCAGCAGCCGTGTGGTTTCCCGTATCTGTTTGGACAGGTTGTTTTTCTGCCTCTTGAAGGAGAACAGGTTCTCAAGCTTTGCTTTTGTCAGGTCTATTTTGTCCTGCAATACATCCAGTCTGCGTTCAATCCAGTCAATAACCTGTGAGGAATCCTTCTTTTTAGAAGACTTTTTGGAGGATTTTTTAGATTTGGAGGATGAACTTTTAGATTTCTTGTCAGTGGAAGAGGGATCGCCATAAAATTTGCCATTCCCGGAGGAAGGCCCCACATTCATGGTGCCAGGTGCATAGGCAAACCTGCCGCGGTTGTCAGAGGACGTAATTCTGCCGTTCTTTAAAAGCTGTCTCGTCTGTAAATGGTTGAATACAATGTCGCCTTTCTTTAGTTCAGTGAATTGTGCCCCGCCCTTTACAGTGAACCACCTTCCGTCTCGGACAATCAGTTCTTCCCCTAATTCATTTACCAGTGCAGTCTGGTTCTTTGGGATGCTGATGTTTCCTGAGGCATTGGCAAATCCCCTTGCCGCAAGTGTCCCCTTCAAAGAATTGAAAGTGCCGTCTGCTTTGCTGCTTTTGGCTTCCTTGCTTTTTTCTATGCCGACCTTTTTGGCCTTTGTGTCTTT
>RAYE01000226.1 GCA_003612285.1 bacterium D16-51
CATCCTGTGGTAAATCCTTTATCCCGCCATTTTTACCAGTACACGCTTTTTCCAATGCAGTATAATACTGGCGTTCCCAGCACTCATTTAATTTAGCAATCTTGCATATCCGATCCACCTCTTTATTTTTATCTGCATCTGTTGAATTGATTACTGTAAATTTATTGTCCATATAAATTTCTCCCTTACCTTTGTATTTGTATGCGAAAACTTTTCGTTAACGGATTATTTTTCCAAGTCCGGAAATTTCGGATCTGCCACTTTTACGCACTCTTTCTATCCTTATTTATATATATATCTGCTTCTTCTGTACCATCAATTACACCAGGAGTTATAACAACCTTTTTTGCATCCGGCATATCTGGCACTTTGAACATAATATCTTTCATAAATTTTTCAATAATACTTCGCAGCCCTCTTGCGCCTATATTCTTCGATATTGCTTTATACGCTATCTTATCCAGTGCCTCTTCTGTTATTTCCAGTTCCACACCATCCATTCTGAATAATTCCTGATATTGTTTTATAATGGCATTTTTCGGTTGTACCAATATATTTTTTAAATCATTTTTACTTAGCGGATTCAATGCTGTAATGATAGGCAATCTGCCAATTAATTCAGGCATTAAACCATATTTGACCAAATCCTTCTGTTGCACAT
>RAYE01000227.1 GCA_003612285.1 bacterium D16-51
CATCCTGTGGTAAATCCTTTATCCCGCCATTTTTACCAGTACACGCTTTTTCCAATGCAGTATAATACTGGTTCTCCCAGCACTCATTTAATTTAGCGGCCTTGTATATCCGATCCACCTCTTTATTTTTATCTGCATCTGTTGAATTAATTACTGTAAATTTATTGTCCATATAAATTTCTCCCTTACCTTTGTATTTGCAAGCGAAAACTTTTCGTTAACGGCTTATTTTTCCAAGTCCGAAATTTTCGGATCTGCCACTTTTACGCACTTTTTCTATCCCTATTTTTATATATAACTGCCTCCTCTGTGCCATCAATTACACCAGGAGTTATAACAACCTTTTTCACTTCCGGCATATCTGGCACTTTGAACATAATATCTTTCATAAATTTTTCAATAATACTTCGTAACCCTCTTGCACCTGTATTCTTCGATATTGCTTTATACGCTATCTTATCCAGTGCCTCTTCCGAAAATACTAATTCCACTCCATCCATTTTAAAGAGTTCTTGATATTGTTTTGTCAGAGCATTTTTCACTTGCACCAATATACTTTTCAAATCATCTTTACTTAGCGGATTCAATGCTGTAATGATAGGCAATCTGCCAATTAATTCAGGCATTAAACCATATTTGACCAAATCCTTCTGTTGCACAT
>RAYE01000228.1 GCA_003612285.1 bacterium D16-51
GGTATTCTTCCTTGGTGTCAGCCTGGTCAGCATCTGGACTGTCGGCCTGTATGCTACTTTTGCTTCCAGAATCTTGAGCCGTTTATGCAAGTCGCTAAGTTTCAGGTTTACTGTCACAGAATCTTTCTCCAGTTCCTTCACCCTTTTGTGCAGGTCGTTGAGTTTCCAGTCAACAATTTCCTCATTGGTCAACTGCGGCTTCTGCTGTGATTCCAACGCAACTTGTGTGATTGCCTGCTCCATCTCATGAAACTTGTTGATGTATGCAGCAGTGAAGCGGATGCCCTTTTCTCCTTGGAACTTGTGTGCTAAAAATTCACAGCCTTTACGGGTACAGTTATAGCAAGGCATTTCTTTATTTTGACTATTAACATAAGAAGATTTGGTAAAGAAATCGGATGGCTGTAAATTCAGCCGTCCTAAAATATCAATAACACCCTCTGTATGTTTTCCATGCCTATTTGCTCCTTCCAACTTTTGAAGTATTGTTTTGTGTGATATTTCCATTGCCTCTGCAATTTCCACTGTAGATATAAATTGATTAATCTGATTCATTTCTTTGGTCAATTTTCAAAGTAAATTCCACATTCTCAAAATAAATTCCATGATTAGTCACCTGTTTGTGAATAAAA
>RAYE01000229.1 GCA_003612285.1 bacterium D16-51
GAGGTTTTACTGATTTCAGTTAAGATATCATCAAGATTTTTTATCGTCTGTAAACTCTTTTGATAATTTGAGATAACTGTAGAAGCCAACCCGAAGGCTGATCCAACTTTTGTGACATTCCCGATTAATCCCTTAATTTTTTCGGTAGTAGATTTGGTCTGATAGCCTGTTGCTGCACACTCGCTTTTGAAGAGCTGAAATTCCTGTGTCACATTTCTCAAGCTGTTACTATCATTTATACCGGAGATTTTCTCCCTAAGTTCATCCACTTCTTTTAACAGACTTTCAGACTCTCTAACTCGTGAGTTTCTGCTTAAATAGGTGGTTAAATCATTTCCTAATTTTTCCTTTTTCAGATCAACATTTACAGAAATAGGCGTATTCTGTGCTGCTTTTTTCACATCCGCTAATACTTTCTGGACTTTCAGTTTTATTTTGGATTCATCAACATTTATGTCAATATCCTTTAAATCCTTGAATGAAATGTTTTGCAGAGCCTTATCCACATCGGATTTTAAATTCTTCTTGTCAATCTTAGCTTGTAACTTGATGTGACGAAGCTGTCCTTCAAGCTGCTTAACTGTCTGATTTATGCTAGCCTTACTTTTCCCTTTTAATAATGTAGCAG
>RAYE01000230.1 GCA_003612285.1 bacterium D16-51
CGGAAGGAGGAATTTGATATGCTTGCGGAGAAAAGTCCTTATATTAATAGCGCTTATCAGCATCTCCAGGTCATCAGCCGGGATAAGGAAAAGAGGCTGGAGTATGAAGCACGGGAAAAAGCTGTCCGGGACCATAACCAGATGATGAAAGAAGCAAGGGAGCGGGGAATGCAGGAGGGCAGACGCGAGGGCAGACGGGAAAGTATAATTGAAGTTGCAGAAAATTTCATTAAGCTGGGACTTGGAACAGCAGAAATTTCTAAGGGAACTGGACTTAGTGAAAATGAAATAGAAGGTTTGAGAAAGAAAATGAAGTAAATTATGGCGGGAGATTTTCAATTACCAATAAAATTGTGGAATAAATTGCAACATAAATTGGAGGGGCAGGGAGAATGGGACAGAATAAAATTAAGAAATCTGTTAAATGATTTGTGAAAGGTCATAGCATAGTTGTTGGTATTGACAGGAAGTGGGGGAATTTATGGATGAATTTTTAATGAAACCTAAAATTGATTTTGCGTTTAAGGAAATTATGGAAGATAATGAGGCCCGTACAGGATTTTTGGCAGCAGTATTAAAAGTAAATCCGAAAGATATCAAGGAAACCCAGATTTTAAATCCGTATC
>RAYE01000231.1 GCA_003612285.1 bacterium D16-51
CTCCATGGGTTATATACTTCTGTGTGCCCGAACAGGTATCCGTCATACCATTCTTTTACCTCATCTTCCTTTTGGCTTATGCCGTAAAAGGAAAGGAGGCTGTCAACTTCATCCTGCATAAACCCGAAATATTCTGCATAGCTTTCATCCAGGACAGAATTTATCTTCAGGTTATTCAGCCCGGTAAAGATGCTTTCCCTGCTGATGCACAGGCAGCCTGTGATAACGGCAAACTGCAGGGAGTCATTGGTCTTTAAGGCAGACTCCAGCAGGGAGCGCATAAAATCTATCATCTGGTTATAAAAACCTTTAAAATAGGCATTCTCCAGCGGCACGTCATATTCGTCAATCAGTATAATTGTTTTCTGGTGATGGTACTTTTCTAAACAATCCGACAGGAATTTTAGGGAAAATGTAACTTCTGCCATCCCTGCACTCTGTTCAAGGACAGCATTATAACGTTTTTTCTGTGCCGGTGTTAACACATTTCCCTCCAGCAGGTAGGCATGCCGTTCAAATTCAGAGACAATATCTGTTAAAAGTCGGCTGTAGGCCATTTCAAAATCCGGCTGCTTTGCAGATTTCATGGACAGGAAAATAACAGGGTACTTCCCCATATG
>RAYE01000232.1 GCA_003612285.1 bacterium D16-51
ATACCTCACCCGAAGAGGACGGGCTGCTGGAACTCTTCCGCTCTCTTCCTACGCCCAAACAATATGAATTTATTGGAGAATTAAAGGGATTTCTGAAAGCATACAATGACTCTCAGAAGTACCTCGATGAAGAAAAAAGATTATCAGTTTAGAATGGTACCGGCGATATGGCCGCCACTAAATAGGAGGTATGCTTATGACAAACTGCTACTTCTCGCTTGCACTGACTGAGGAAAAGGCAGGAAATGAGCCAGCCGCTCTGCTTCTCTACCTTTCCTCTTTCTGCGACAGCTTTAACTCCGGCAACACACGCCCTTATGGTACTGTTGCCAAAATCCGTATGCTGCAGAGCCGTCTTTCCATCCCGGATCAGCAGCTATACGACATGATGCACTCTTACGGTCCTCTTTCGGATGCTGAGTGCAGGAAACTACTATCAGATTCCATAGACGGCAACATTTCTGGCATAAATGCTACTCTCGCCGTTTGCGAATGCTGAGGAACGGAGGACAATATGGAACTGCTTTCTGGAAGTGAGAAATTTACCCAGCATGGAAAAGACACCGGCATGACCGTCCTTGACTATTGGGCCTGGTCCTGTTCAGATCTTTACGACAAT
>RAYE01000023.1 GCA_003612285.1 bacterium D16-51
GTACACCGCCCGCAGAAGGAAAAAGATTTGGAAGAGACGGTACAGGCTGCGCTTTTGCAGATTGAGGAAAAGCAATATGCCAGGTCTTTAGAGGCGAAAGGGATTCCGGCAGGGCGGATTAGAAAATACGGGTTCGCCTTTGAAGGGAAAAATGTGCTGATTGGATAGTATTTCGTGTTGCGAAATGTTTTGTTATCTGATAAAATAAAGTTATAATATAATTTTTGGTGTATTTGAGTTATTATATTTAGGAACAGCAGGAAACTTCAAAATCCCTTTCCAGAAGGGTAGAAATGAGGAAAAGATGGCAGAGATTCAGACATTACAGGACATTATCCGGTACAGTGTAAAAACATATGGCAGCCAGGCAGCGTACCGTTACAAGGAGCAGAAGGAGATTGTAGATAAAACATATGAGGATGTAGGGCAGGACAGCATGGCAGTCAGCCGTATGATAGACAGTTTTGGCATGGCAGGCAGCCATATTGCGCTTCTGGGGCCTACTACTTATGCATGGATTGTCAGCTTTTTTGGCATTACCAATAGTGGAAGCGTGGCAGTTCCGATTGATGCACAGCTTCCGGCAGATGCAATCTGTGAATTATTAAACCGTGCAGATGTAGAAATGCTGATTTATGATGAAAGCCGTGCAGATGTGGCTGCCATGGCGCAGGAAAAGTGTGAGGGATTAAAAAAGATTGTTTCTATGCAGGCAGAAGGGCAGAATGGGGATGTTTTGTCATGGGAGCAGCTTCGGAAAGAGCACCAGGGAGAGTATACAGCAGAGATTGACCCAGAGCAGCTGTGTACGATTCTTTTTACTTCAGGCACGACAGGGAAAAGCAAAGGGGTAATGCTTTCACACAGGAATCTGACCGATAATGCTGTATGCCTGGATTTGAAGTTCCCGGCAGGCATGGTGACGATGACGCTTTTACCGATTAACCATGTATACTGCTTGACGATGGATATTATTAAAGGCCTGTTTATTGGGGTTACTTCCTGCATCAATGATTCGATTATGCATGTACAAAAGAACTTGAAATTGTTTAAACCGGAAATGGTACTGCTTGTCCCTATGGTGATTGAATCTATTTATGCAAAATTAAAAGCAGCAGGCAACATGATTCCGAAAAAAATGGTTGCAAAATCGGCATTTGGCGGCAACCTGAAAATAGTATGCAGCGGCGGGGCATATTTGGATCCGGACTATGTTGATAAATTTGCAGAATATGGGATTACAATTCTCCAGGGTTATGGCATGACAGAATGTTCCCCTGTTATCAGCACAAACCTTCCTTGGGAAAGCAAGAAGGGGTCTGTTGGAAAGCTAATGCCGAACTGTGAGGCAAAAGTAGTGGATGAGGAAATCTGGGTACGCGGAAGCAGCGTTATGATGGGATATTACAAGATGCCGGAGGAAACTGCAGAAGCCCTGGAAGATGGCTGGCTGAAAACAGGAGACCTTGGTTATGTAGACGAAGATAATTTTGTCTATATTACCGGGCGTAAAAAGAACCTGATTATCCTGGCAAATGGTGAAAATGTATCACCAGAGGAAATGGAAAACCAGTTAAGCCGCAATGACCTGGTAAAAGAAATTTTAGTCAGGGAAAAAGATCACGTAATTGAAGCAGAAATCTTCCCGGATTATGATTATGCCAAGAAGAAACGTATCCATGATATCCGTGCGCATCTGCAGCAGATACTGGATGATTATAATAAAGATGCGCCTCTTTATAAGAGGATTCACAGCCTTATCGTAAGAGAAACGGAGTTTGATAAAACGACGGCAAAGAAAATTAAAAGGTTTTAGGGCGTGTAGTGCTTTATATGGTTGACAAGTATTACCAGGTAGGCTATAATTCACACAATGGCGATGACGAAGAGAAGTAGCATTAATTATCGTTTCCAGTGAGTGAAGGGCAGTGTGAACTTCATAAAGTGAATTAATGTGAATAACACTTTACCAGCTGCAACCTGAACAGCGTAATGCTTAGTAGGCGCGCCGTATGCTGTGCGATAAATGGCAGGCTCTATCTGACATACAGATTGGGCAATTGAGTGACTGAAGGTAATGTTTCTGTTTATAGCAGCATTAGATACAGTAATTCGGGTGGTACCGCGGACTTTATAGTTCGTCCTGAACAGCTTTGTTTGGGACGGGCTTTTTTCTTGTTGTGCCGGTCTTATATGCTCCAGGGTATATATCGGCATAACAGGAAATGTTCAGGTGGAATAATTTGAGGATAGAAAGAAATAATATGGAGATGGAGGAGACAATGGACACATCAAATATTTATCGTGACAGAACCTTAAACCAGGTAAGTGAGAGTGACGTTTCAAAAGAAATCCGGGTTGCCGGATGGGTGGAAAATATACGTGACCATGGAGGGGTTTCATTTATTGATTTGCGTGATATGTACGGAGTGATGCAGGTTGTTATGCGTGATACAAGCCTTTTGGAAGGGATTGTAAAGGAAGAGTGCATCAGCGTGGAAGGCGTTGTAGAAAACCGTGATGAGGAAACCTATAACCCGAAAATCCCTACCGGGACAATAGAACTGGAAGCCCATAAAGTAGATATTTTGGGGCGTGTATATAAGCAGCTTCCTTTTGAAATTATGACTTCAAAGGAGACAAGGGAAGATGTACGCTTAAAATACCGTTATCTGGATTTGCGCAATGCAAAGGTGCGTGACAATATGGTTTTCCGTTCTAATGTTATTTGCTTTTTGCGCCAGAAAATGACGGAGATGGGTTTTTTGGAAATTCAAACTCCGATTTTGTGCGCTTCTTCCCCGGAAGGGGCGAGGGACTATATTGTGCCTTCCCGTAAATTTAAGGGGAAGTTTTATGCACTCCCACAGGCTCCGCAGCAGTATAAGCAGCTTTTAATGGTGTCTGGCTTTGACAAGTATTTCCAGATTGCGCCATGTTTCCGTGATGAGGACGCCCGTGCAGACCGTTCCCCGGGTGAATTTTACCAGTTAGATTTTGAAATGAGTTTTGCTGCACAGGAAGATGTATTCCGTGTTGGTGAGGAAGTCCTGACGGCTGCTTTTGAAAAATTTGCGCCAGAGGGCGCAGAAGTGACACAGGCTCCATATCCTGTTTTAAGCTATGAACAGGCGATGCTGGAATTTGGCACGGATAAGCCGGATTTGCGAAATCCGCTCCGTATCATAGATGTAACAGATTTCTTCCAGGAATGCAGTTTTAAGCCATTCCATGGGAAGACAGTCCGTGCAGTTAAGGTGCATGCAGATATGTCGAAAGGTTTTCATGAGAAGCTGTTAAAGTTTGCGCAGTCGATTGGCATGGGGGGCCTTGGCTATCTGGAGGTAAATGAGGATTTAAGTTACAAAGGGCCGATTGACAAGTTTATCCCGGAAGATAAGAAGGCACAAATGCGGGAAATTGCCGCCCTGGAGGCAGGTGATACGATTTTCTTTATTGCTGACAGGAAAGAACAGGCGGAACTTTATGCGGGGCAGATTCGCACCGAACTTGGGGAAAGGCTGGATTTGCTGGAAAAAAATGCATACCGTTTCTGTTTTATCAATGATTTCCCGATGTATGAATATGATAAGGAAGGGAAACAATATATTTTCACGCACAATCCATTTTCTATGCCACAGGGCGGCATGGAAGCGCTGGAAACAAAAAAGCCGGAGGAAATCCTTGCATATCAGTATGATATTGTATGCAATGGCGTAGAGTTATCTTCAGGCGCAGTTAGAAACCATGACTTGGATATCATGGTAAAAGCGTTTGAGATTGCCGGATATACGGAGAAAGACTTACAGGAGAAGTTTGGCGCGCTTTATAATGCATTTCAGTTTGGCGCACCGCCGCATGCCGGAATGGCTCCTGGGATTGACCGCATGATTATGCTTCTTCGCAATGAAGAAAATATCCGAGAAGTAATTCCATTTCCAATGAATGGAAATGCACAAGATTTGATGTGTGGGGCTCCGGGAGAGGTGTCAGAGATGCAGCTTAGGGAAACGCACATTAAAATACGGAATTAATAGGAAAAGACATGTTCTAACGAGGGTACAGACATAATAATTTATATAGAAGGAGGATAACAATATGGCAGTATTGCATGTAACGAAAGAAAATTTTGAAGCAGAGGTTCTGCAGTCGGAAAAGCCTGTTTTAGTTGATTTCTGGGCCGGATGGTGCGGGCCGTGTAAGATGGTTGCCCCGGTTCTGGAAGAGATTGCAGCCGAAGTAACAGATGTTAAGATTACAAAGGTAAATGTAGATGAACAGCCGGAACTGGCACAGAAGTTCCAGGTAATGAGCATCCCTACTATGGTATTAATTAAAGAAGGGAAAGTGGTTGATACAACAGTAGGGGCACAGCCAAAGGAAGATTTAGTACGTTTTATCCATTCTTAAGCAGGGGGCGCCGTTTAGGCGCCCTTTTAAATTTTACAGTGTTCTTTCATAGCCTGGAAGCTTTCTTTGCTAATAACGTGTTCAATTCTGCAGGCGTCTTCTGCCGCAATTTTTTTATCTACGCCAAGGCTTGTCAGCCAGTTTGTCAGAAATTCATGGCGTTCGTAAATCATTTCAGCGATTTCCCGTCCACTTTCCGTTAAAAAGATGTATCCCTGTTCCATAACCGTAATATATTTCTTTTCCCGTAAGTTTTTCATTGCAATGCTGACACTTGGTTTTTTATAGCCCAGTTCGTTTGCTATATCAACGGAACGGACAACAGGCAGTTTCTTACTGAGTATTAGTATAGTCTCCAGATAATTTTCAGCAGATTCATTTACTTTCATGGCAGTCCTCCGATTTCTTTTTCCGACAGTATACCATATATTTAAAATTAAGCCAACTGTTACTGTTTACGGATTATCACATGAAAAAAGAATGCCCGTATCGGTAACGGACAATTTTTTGTAACAGTTCAGCCTTCCATAAAATGCGAGGATTTTTGACATGCTTTTTGTCAAAAATATGAGTTTTACGGTGCCATTTTGTACGCATTTTGTGCAAAATGTGTACATCAACAGTGCTGAAAGCACTGCTGTGTAACTATGAAGCCGCAAGGCTGAATAGTTACAATTTTTTATGTGATATTCCCAGGGATAGTTGCGTAAGAGGGGGATTTTATGCTACAATGCAATTTGGTAAGTTATCGTTAATATTGAAAAAACGATGCAAGGAGGTTTCCGGAAAGATGGATTCAGTAGCATATGGTGCAAAAAATACTGTAATAGATATGTCACATGTCCCGGACGATTTAGTGTTTGGTTTGGATATTGGGACAAGGAGTGTTGTAGGCACAGTTGGATATAAAAATAATACGAATGGGTTTGTTGCAGTTGCGCAGACTGCCATTGAACATGAAACAAGGGCGATGATTGACGGGCAGATTCATGATATCGGGCAGGTTGCGAGGACGATTGAGCGAATCCGTGAACGGCTTGAGGAAATGACGGGACGCAGATATCAGGATGTCTGTATTGCCGCTGCAGGGCGTGTTCTGAAAACGGTAGAATCTGTAGCGGAGATTCATTTTAGCTCGGAAAATGTGGTGACGAGCGACCAGATTTATTCCTTAAATATGCTTGGAGTGGAAAATGCATATGAAACGCTGCGCAAAGAACTGCAGTCAGACGATGTAAAGTTTTATTGCGTTGGTTATTCTGTGAAACAGTATTATCAGAATGATTATCCGATTTCAAATCTGGAAGGGCATAAATGTACGGACATCCGTACGGAAATGATTGCGACATTTTTACCGGATGAGGTGGTTGACGGACTGTATGCGGCCGTTGAGCGTGCAGGGCTGTATGTGGCAAATTTGACGTTAGAGCCGATTGCAGCAATTAATGTGGCGATTCCTGAAAAATTTCGTTTGCTAAATATTGCGCTGGTCGATGTAGGAGCCGGCACCTCTGATATCTCAATTACACGTGATGGGAGCATTATTGCTTATGGCATGATTCCTTATGCCGGAGATGAGGTAACAGAAACGATTGCAAAGCAGTATCTGACAGATTTTACGGAAGCGGACAGGATGAAATGCACGAGTACGGAGCAGGAGGAAGTGACATACCATGACATTATGGGGCTTCCACAGAAAGTTTCTTCGGAAGAGCTGGTTGCTTCTGTAGATGAAACCGTGCGGATGATTACAAAGAGCATTTCGGAAAAGATTATTGAATTAAATGGTGGTAAGCCGGTCAGCGCTATTTTTGTTGTGGGCGGCGGCGGCAAAATTGGTGGTTTTGTGGAGAGCCTGGCAGAATATCAGGGGATTCAGAAGGAAAGGGTTGCCCTGCGCGGTTCTGAGGTGCTTGGAAGAGTGAAGTTCTTACAGGAAGATATTACGGTAGATTCCCTTCTGGTTACACCGATTGGCATTTGCCTGAACTATTATGAACAGAAAAATAATTTTATTTTTGTAACAGTGAATGGTGAGAGAATCAAATTGTATGATAACAATAAACTTACAATTATGGATGCTGCCATGCAGATTGGTTTCCCAAATGAAGAGCTTTTTCCACAGCGGGGGGATTCGATTACTTATTTTGTAAATGGGGAAAGAAGGATGCTCCGCGGGGAAGCGGGAGAAGCTGCCGTAATACATATTAACGGCAAGGAACTTGGGATAAATACACCGATTGAATCGAATGACAAGATTGAAATCAGCTCTTCTACAAAAGGGGCGGCGGCAGAACTTGTGATTGGCAGGCTCCCGGAGTATAAGGCGACGATTAATTTTGAATTTAATGGGAAAAGAATCAGCGCCGCACGCTTTGTATCGGTTAATGGGGAACTGGTTTCTGAATTTTACAGTGTAAAAGACCAGGATGACATTAGGATTTTAGATTATTATACGCTAAAGCAGGTTTTGGAGTTTATGGATATTATTTATTATGACAATGTTTATGTAAATAATGTCCCTGCGCAGATGGATACAAAGGTATATGATAACTTTACAATCCGCTGTAATGTAGAAGAGCAGATCCCTTCTACTTATGTAGCGGAAACATTTGTTTCAGAAGAGCCTGTACAGATGGAAGATGATCTGGAGGAAGAGGCTGGATTTGAGTCAGAAGAAGACAGTATTTTGCAGGAACCTGATTACAGTTCAGGGGATGAAGGCGGCAGCCAGCAAGAAGTGGGTTTTAGTTCCGGGAATGAAGAAAGCAGCCAGCTGCTGTCAGGGGCGTCCGTATCTGCTGGGACTGGAACTAGAGGCATGAAAAATATTACTGTTATAGTGAATGGGGAAAATGTAATTCTTCGTAATAAGGCAGATTACATTTTTGTGGATGTCCTGGATTTTTATCCATTTGATACTTCCGTGGCACATGGGGACCATTTGGATCTCCGTGTAAATGGAGTGAAATGCGATTTTACGCATCCGGTAAAGGAAGGCGACCAAATCCAGATAGAATGGGTAGGTTGATGAAGCGAGGAATAATATGAAAGTTTGCAGTATTGCTAGTGGGAGCAGTGGGAATTGTATTTATGCAGGTGATGAAAGAAACCATATTCTAATTGACGCCGGCATAAGCAGGAAACGAATTGTGGAGGGGCTGGCTCAGATTGGCGTAGCGCCGGAGGAGCTGGACGCGGTATTTGTGACGCATGAGCACAGCGACCATATCCAGGGAATCCATATGATGGTAAAGATGTTTGGCACGCCTGTGTTTGCAACAGGCGGGACGTTAGATGGCATTTGCATGAAGGATACGAAGGGCGTGATAGGCAGGGATAAGCTGTTCCAGTTATATGCGGATGACCCGGTTTGGATTGGGAATATGAAAGTGATGCCGTTTCACATGTCGCACGATGCTGCAGAGCCGGTGTGCTATACCGTAGAGAGCGGCGGGCAGAAGCTTGGTGTTGCGACTGATTTGGGGATGTATGACGATTACATTATAGAACATCTGGAAGGGTGTGACATCCTGCTTTTGGAGGCAAACCATGATATCAGCATGTTGGAGGCAGGGAAATATCCATATCCTTTGAAACGGCGTATTTTAAGTGACAGGGGGCATTTGTCCAATGAGGCTTCAGGGCAGCTTTTATGCAGGCTTTCCCAGAAAAGGCTGAAATATGCTTTTCTGGCGCATTTGTCTAAGGAAAATAATTATCCGCAGCTTGCCTATGAGGCAGTAAAGTGCCAGATTTGGGAAGAAATGGGGATAAATACCCTTCCGTTTCAGCTTATGGTGGCGGAACGGGATAAACCGTCCCCATTAGTCGCACTGTAGCTAGGGGATATATGGCATCTGTATTTGCGCGCTGCCAATACAGGGCTTCTGTAAAAGCAGCGCAGAAATGAGGTTGATTATGAAAAAAACAGTAATAACTGTAGTAGGGAAAGACAGCGTTGGCATTATTGCAAAAATCTGCACATACCTTGCCAATAACCAGATTAATATCCTGGATATTTCGCAGACAATTGTTGATGGCTTTTTTAATATGATGATGATTGTGGATGTGGCGGACAGCCAGAAGGATTTTGGGACAATGGTAGATGAAGTAGAACAGCTTGGGGAAGAGATGGGCTGTATTGTAAAGGCGCAGAGAGAGGACATTTTCGATAAGATGCATAGAATCTGATAGAAGGGAAATGATATGTTATGATTAATATCCATGAAGTTTTGGAAACCAATGAAATGATTGAAAAAGAAAACCTGGATGTGCGCACGATTACAATGGGAATTAGTTTACTGAATTGTATTGATACAGATGTAGACAGGCTTTGTGAAAAGATTTATGGGCGTATTACAACAACGGCAAAGGATTTGGTTTCTGCCGGGAAGGAAATTGAAAAGGAATATGGCATTCCAATTGTAAATAAAAGGATTTCTGTAACACCAATTGCACTGGTTGGCGGTTCGGCATGTAAATCGCCAGAGGATTTTGTAAAGATTGCAAAAACATTGGACCGTGCAGCAAAAGAAACAGGGGTTAATTTTATTGGCGGATACAGCGCGCTTGTTTCCAAAGGGATGACAGAGAGTGATTCTCTCTTAATTCAGTCCATCCCACAGGCGCTTGCAGAGACAGATTATGTCTGCAGCTCTGTAAATTTGGGTTCTACCAAAACCGGCTTGAATATGGATGCGGTGAAGATGATGGGAGAAATTATCCTGGAAACAGCACAGAGGACAAAAGAAAAAGACAGCATTGGCTGTGCAAAGCTGGTGGTATTCTGCAATGCCCCGGATGATAACCCATTTATGGCGGGGGCGTTCCATGGCGTAACAGAAGCAGATGAAATTATTAATGTCGGCGTCAGCGGGCCGGGTGTAATGCGGAAAGCGCTGGAGTCAGTACGTGGGGCAGATTTTGGGACACTATGCGAAAAAGTGAAAAAGACAGCGTTTAAGATTACGCGTGTTGGCCAGCTTGTGGCAAGGGAGGCGTCTAAAAGGCTGGGTGTTCCATTTGGGATTATCGACTTGTCATTAGCGCCGACCCCGGCAATTGGTGACAGCATTGCAGACATTTTTGAGGAAATGGGGCTGGAGCGTGCCGGTGCGCCCGGTACGACGGCAGCGCTTGCCTTGTTAAATGACCAGGTAAAAAAGGGCGGTGTGATGGCGTCTTCCTATGTAGGGGGGTTAAGCGGCGCATTTATCCCGGTAAGCGAAGACCAGGGCATGATACGCGCGGCAGAGGATGGCGCATTGACACTGGAAAAGCTGGAAGCGATGACATGCGTATGTTCTGTGGGGCTTGATATGGTCGCTGTTCCGGGAGATACAAAGGCGGCGACGATTTCCGGCATTATTGCGGATGAGATGGCGATTGGTATGATAAACCAGAAGACGACGGCTGTCCGCCTGATTCCAGTGATTGGGAAAGGCGTGGGGGAAACGGCAGAATTTGGCGGCTTGCTTGGATATGCCCCGGTTATGCCGGTAAACCAGTTTGGCTGCAGTGAGTTTATTAACCGTGGCGGAAGGATTCCGGCACCGATTCATAGTTTTAAAAATTAAGGATAAAAGTATATGGAGAAGAATGATACAAAAAAGAAAATTCCTTTATGGGGGAAAATACTGATTGGCGTCCTTGCATTTGTTTTGCTTGCAGGCGGCGGCATTTACCTGGCGGCCCATTATTTTTATAGCCAGATGACATACCAGAGTGTTGATGAAGAGGTAGAAAAGCACGAAGAATTTTTTGATGAAGATGAAAATACAGGGAACTTAAAAGAGATTGACCCATCTTCCATCCAGCTTGACAGCGCCGCGCAGGCAGACCAGAATGATGATGTTATCAATATTCTTTTATGCGGGGAAGAAGCAATCCATGATGACAGGGGACGCACTGACAGCATTATGATTGCAACAATTAACCAGAAGGATAATAAGCTTTCCCTGACTTCGATTATGCGTGACACTTATGTTAAAATCCCGGGATTTAGTGATAATAAAATCAATGCGGCGTACCATAATGGCGGGATGAAGACCCTGATAGAGACGATTAAGGAGAATTTTGGAATTGCTGTAGATGGTTATGTGCTGGTAAACTTTGATTCGTTTGAGAAAATTATTGATGCTGTTGGCGGCGTGGATATTGAACTTTCCTCAGAAGAGGCAAGTTACCTGAACAGGACAAATTATATATCGAACCCTTCTAACCGGAATGTTTCTGTTGGGATGAACCATATGAACGGCAATCAGGCGCTTGGCTACGCCCGTGTCCGTTATGTCAATAAGGATGGGAATGTGGGGGACTTTTCAAGGACACTGCGCCATCGGACGGTAATGACGGCTGTTTATAAAAAGATGATGAAAAAATCAACGCTGGAATTGGTAGCGATGATTCCAGATATCCTTCCGCTTCTTACAACGGATATTAAAAAGGCGGATTTGATTAATTATCTAATGGCAGGTGTGGGCGTGCGGGAGAAAAATCCTAAACTCCGTACGTTGAACGTCCCAATAGAGGGCTGTTATAAGATTACACGGGTGCGTACAATGTCTGTAATCCTTGCAAGTCCTTTGGACGCCAATGTAAAAAAGATGCATAAATTTATCTATGGCAGTACGTTAAATGACCGGGATGAATTAGATTCCGGAGCTAATATATCAGTAGGGCAATAAGCTTTCTGGGACATGTTTGGAATGGTTTTCCAAATATGCCCCTTTTTTGTTTTATAAGGAATTATACTGCGATATGACAATATAGTGTTAGAATTTGTGAAAAAAATTAAGGATTTTCCTCCTATTGGATAATATAATGTTAGAAATAAATATTTAAGGAGGAAGCTATGAACTTGACAAAATCAGATAACGGACTGTTAATGAAGCATCAGGGGGAAATGCTTTTCATTGAGCCCTGGGGAGAAAATGCATTCCGTGTGCGTGCAACAAAATATCCTGCTTTTACGGGAAACAGCTATGCGCTTGGGGAAGAAATACCTGAGGCGAAAAAGTGTGCCAAGGTAAAGATTGAGGAAGGGGGATGTGCGGCTGAAATTTCCAATGGACGTTTAAAGATTACCGTAAATTCCAGTGGCGTATTGCGGTTTTTCAGGGATGGGAAGCAGTTTTTGCAGGAATACCACCGCTGCTATGACGGCACTGTTTCCAGGGAAAGCATTTGCCTGAAATTTGTGGGCAGGCATTATCAGCCGATTATTGGCGGGCATTATAAGCTGGCGGTGAGGTTTGAAAGTAATGATGGGGAGCAGTTTTTTGGCATGGGGCAGTATCAGCAGCCGTATTTGGACTTGAAAGGCTGTACTTTGGAATTGGCACAGAGAAATTCACAGGTATCTGTTCCATTTGCCATATCCAGTTTGGGATATGGGTTTTTATGGAACCATCCGGGCGTAGGGACAGCCACATTTGCTAAAAATTATACAGAATGGGAAGCAGAAACTGCACAGGAAATGGATTATTGGATTACAGTGGATGACAGCCCGGCAGAAATTATCAGGAACTATACAGAGGTAGTAGGGCGCGCGCCTATGCTTCCAGAGGGGCTTTTGGGGCTTTGGCAGTGCAAGCTGCGTTACCGTACGCAGGAAGAGGTGCTGGGCGTTGCAAGGGAATATAAGAAACGGGGCATTAAATTAGATGTGATCATTATTGATTTCTTCCATTGGACAAGGCAGGGGGATTGGCATTTTGACCCTGTTTACTGGCCAGACCCGAGAGCTATGTGCGATGAACTGCATGAAATGGGGACGAAGGTTGTGGTATCTGTCTGGCCCAATGTTGACAGGAAAAGCGAAAATTTCCAGGAACTGAATGACAGGGGGCTGTTAATCAGGACAGAACATGGGTCCATGCAGACGTATGATTTTGAAGGGGATTGTGTGTCTATTGACATTACCAACCCTGAGGCGCAGAAATTTTTGTGGGAAACATGCAAGAAGAATTATAAGGATTTTGGGATTGATATGTTTTGGCTGGATAACTGCGAACCTGACTTTGGCGTATATGACTATGCAAATTACCGTTATTATATGGGGACAGCATTAGAAGTCAGCAATTTGTATCCTAAGATGATAGCGAAAGCTTTTTATGATGGCTTTAGAGAAATAGGGGCGGAGGCAGAGTGCTGCAGCCTGCTTCGCTGTGGATGGGTTGGAAGCCAGAAATATGGCGCGCTGCTTTGGTCCGGGGATGTAAACAGTACCTTTGAATCTTTGCGCGACCAGGTGGCTGCCGGCTTAAATATGGGGCTGGCAGGGATTCCTTGGTGGAATACGGATATTGGCGGTTTTATGACAGATGATGTAAATGACACAGCGTTCCATGAACTCCTTATCCGCTGGTTTGAATATGCGGTATTTACGCCGATACTTCGGATGCATGGCGACCGCGGGCCGCATAATATTGAGCCTCTGTCAGATTTGGATTGGGGCGGGGGATATCTGTATACAGGCCAGCCAAATGAAATGTGGAGCTATGGGGAGGAAGTATACAAGGTTTTGAAAAAGCATCTGGATTTGCGGCTGGATATGAAGCCGTATCTGGAATCTTTGATGGAGGAAGCATCTAAAACAGGTGCGCCGCTGCTTAGGGCAATGTTCTATGAGTTTCCACAGGATGAGGTCTGCTGGAAATTAGAGGATCAATATATGTTTGGCAGCAGGTATCTGGTAGCCCCTGTCTTAGAAGCAGGAATGAGGGAGCGCCAGGTTTACCTTCCGGAGGGTTCATGGAAGAATATTCATGGAAATGATGAAGCAGTGCAGGGCGGCCATTGGATTACCGCAGAAGCGCCATTGGAGTATATTCCTGTTTTTGAAAAAGTGAATGGTAACGCCTAAAAGTCCGTGTGCTTGGATTGTATACAATTATACATTGACACAATGGTATGTTGTGTGATATAACTGATGTTGTTGCCAGAATGTTCTGGGAATTATTGGATATATTTTAGCTAAGGGGCTGTAAGCCGATGTTTATAGTTCCTAAGGATTGTTTATTTAGGAGGAATAACATTATGTCATTAGAATTATCAAAGAAAGCAGCGGCAGTAAAGCCTTCTTCCACGCTTGCCATTACGGCAAAGGCGAAGGAGATGAGGGCGCAGGGGATGGATGTGGTAGGATTTGGAGCAGGGGAGCCGGATTTCAGGACGCCGCAGAATATTTGTGATGCGGCAATTAAGGCGATCAATGATGGTTTTACTAAATATACACCGGCTTCAGGAATTATTGAGCTGAAAGAAGCAGTCTGCAAAAAGTTTAAAGAGTTTAATAATTTGGATTACGCAACAGACCAGATTGTAATCAGCAATGGGGGGAAACATTCCCTGACAAATATATTTACAGCGCTGATAAACCCTGGCGATGAGGTGATAATACCTGCGCCGTACTGGCTGAGTTATCCGGAAATTGTCAAGCTGGCAGGCGGTGTGCCTGTTATTGTAACAACGACAAAAGAAGGGGAATATAAACTGACTGCGCAGGAATTGGAAAATGCAATTACTGAGAAAACAAAGGCTTTAATTTTAAATACGCCAAACAACCCGACTGGCATGCTGTATACAAGGGATGAATTGATGGCAATTGCAAAGGTTGTAGTAGAAAAGGATATATATGTAGTTGCAGACGAAATGTACGAGAACCTGATTTATGGGGATTTGGAGCATGTCAGCATTGCTTCCCTTGGCAGGGAAATCTACGACAGGACAATTACCTGCAGCGGGCTGGCAAAGAGCTATGCAATGACAGGATGGAGAATTGGCTATACAGGTTCTTCTAAGGAAATTGCCAGCATGATGAGCAGCGTACAGAGCCATCAGACTTCTAACCCGAATTCAATTGCACAGAAGGCGGCAGTAGAGGCATTGAATGGTATTCAGGACCATGTGGAGGAAATGAATGCAGAATTTGATGTACGCCGTGAGTATATGTATGGGAAAATCTGTAAAATGCCTTATGTGGATGCAATTGAGCCGATGGGTGCATTTTATATCTTTGTAGATGCTACAGAGGTCCTTTCAAAATCATACAAAGGGGAAAAAGTAGGGTCGGTTGAAAGAATGGCAGAGATTTTAATAGAAGATTATAAGACAGCAGTAGTACCTTGTGCTGATTTTGGTTTTCCGAACCATCTGCGCCTGTCTTATGCAATTGCAATTGAACAGATTAAGAAAGGGCTTAAAAGGATTGACAATTTCTTAAAAGATTTACAGTAAAAGTGATATATGGAACAAATTGCATTGAGGTATACTTTTTGTAATATAATTTAGAAAGAATGACATCTTAGGGGAAATGACGATGAATGGATTTATTATTATTTTAGCTGCTGCTGTTTTTCTGGTTGGCGCATATCTGATTTATGGGCGGTATCTTGTAAGGAAGTGGGGGATTGACCCAGATGCGAAAACGCCGGCTTATACAGAACAGGATGGCGTAGATTATGTTCCTGCAGATACCAATATCGTTTTTGGGCATCAGTTTGCTTCCATTGCAGGAGCCGCACCAATTACCGGGCCAATTCAGGCCGCGGTATTTGGATGGCTTCCGGCTTTGCTTTGGATATTGCTTGGGGGCGTGTTTTTTGGTGCAGTGCAGGATTTTGCGGCGATGTATGCATCTGTAAAGAATAAGGGAAAATCAATAGGGTATATTATTGAAAAATATATTGGCAAGCTTGGGAAACGCCTTTTCCTGATATTTGTATGGCTGTTTTCGATTTTAGTCATCGCAGCTTTTGCCGATGTAGTTGCAACAACATTTAATGGGTTTGGAACCGAAGGAGAGAAAATTACTGCAAATGCAGCAGTAGCGTCTACTTCAGTCTTATTCATTGTATTTGCTGTTGGGCTTGGTTTTTTCTTAAAACATACCCATTTTCCGGCATGGGCTAATACTGTTGTGGCAATTGTTCTCTTGGTGCTGTCGATTGCGCTTGGAATGAACCTGCCGCTTTATTTTAGCCGGGAATTTTGGCTGATTTTTGTATTTTTGTACATATTAGTTGCATGTGTAACGCCTGTATGGGCATTGCTCCAGCCAAGAGATTTTTTGAACAGTTACCTGCTGATTGCAATGATGCTTATGGCATTTGTCGGTATTATTGTGTATCATCCAGCAATGAATCTTGTTCCATTTACTTCATTTAAGCTGGTGAATGAAACAACAGGGGCAGTTTCTTACCTGTTCCCAACGTTATTTGTTACAATTGCCTGTGGGGCTGTATCCGGCTTCCATTCACTGGTATCATCCGGAACAGCATCAAAACAGATTAAAAATGAAAAGGCAATGCTTCCAGTATCTTATGGCGCAATGCTTTTGGAAAGTTTTCTGGCTGTAATTGCCCTGGTTAGCGTGGGGTTTGCGGCAAGTGGAAGTAATCTTCCAGAAGGGACGCCGGCACAGGTCTTTGCAACTTCAATTTCGGTTTTCCTTACAAAGGTTGGATTGTCCCAGGATTTTTCATATACGCTGATTACTTTGGCCGTTTCTGCATTTGCACTTACCAGCCTGGATTCAGTTGCACGTATTGGAAGGCTGTCGCTGCAGGAATTTTTTATGGATGATAATAAGGAAATGGGCGTTGTGGAAAAAGTGTGTTCCAACAAGTGGTTTGCAACGGTTATAACCCTGGCGCTTTCCCTTTTGCTTGCAAAGGCGGGATATGAAAGCATTTGGCCGCTTTTTGGCTCCGCGAACCAGATGCTGTCTGCGCTTGCGCTGGTTTCCTGTGCAGTATTTTTGAAGAAGACAAAAAGGCAGGGGATAATGCTTTGGGGGCCGATGTTTATTATGCTGGCAGTTACTTTTACTGCGATTGTTTTAAAAATTAAGGATTTGCTGGTATCTTTAAGCGGCCAGTTTGTTTCGGGAGACGCGGTTCAGCTTGTATTTGCAGTGCTTCTCCTTGGCTTAGGGATTATGGTAGCTGTAGAAGGGTTGAAAAAACTGCTATGTAAGCAGTCATAAATACATAAGGAACTGTAAATAATATAATTTATCAGAAGATGGTTTCTCTTCTGATAAAAGGCACATGCTTTTGTGCCGCAAATCAATTATAGGAAACTGGTTTTGTTTCCTATAATATATCTACAGTTCCTTATATTTTATGCCATAGGAAATTGCGATGATTTAATCCTGTTTTCCTGCTGCTGCTTCATTTTCTGCTGTTTTGCTGCCATCATCCGGGACGACCCCGGTAACATTCAGGTTTCGGTTAACTTTGGCGTCGTAAGTGTTGGCGCGCATAATTTCACCCAAATCAATGCCAGTTGCTTCTTTGACAGATTCCATTGTTTTGGCAAGGATAGCGGGAACATATCCGCCCATCTGGCTTACGCCGCTGTTTCCTTCGCCTCCATCAATAATGGTGACTTTATCAATTGCTTTTAGTGGTTCTGCGATTTCCCTTGCCATTTCCGGAAGGGCTTTTACAATCATTTCCATCATTGCCGCCTGGCCATACTTCTTCATGGCTTCCGCTTTTTTCTCTAAAGCTTCTGCTTCTGCAATTCCTTTTGCCTGGATTGCTTCTGCTTCTGCCCTGCCGACAGCGGCAATACCGGCTGCTTCCTGTTCCCTGGTGTATTTTGCGGCTTCTGCCTGGATTTTGCGTGCCTCTGCTTCCTGTGTTTCTTCATATTTTTTTGCTTCCGCCTGTTTTTGGCGCTGATATAAGGAAGCGTCTGATTCCTGCTGCACTTTATACCGTTCTGCGTCTGCCTGCCTTTTTACTGTTGCGTCAAGTTCTTTTTCCTTAACAAGAGCTTCTTTTTCCTTTAATTCAATTTCACGTTCCTGTTTTGCAATATTTGCATTTGACGTGGTAATTTCAATTGTCTTTCTCTGTTCCTGCTGCATAATGCTGTAAGCAGCGTCGGATTCTGCCTTTTTGGTATCAGATGCTTTTTTCAGTTCTGCCTGTTTAATTGCCAGTTCATTTTGCTTAATGGCAATTTCTGTATTAGACTTTACCTGGGCATCATTTGCTTCCCGCTTTGCTTCTGCCTCTGCAATTGCAACATCCCTGTCGGCTAAGGCTTTTGCAATGGAAGCTTCTTTTTGGATTTGGGACATATTGTCCTGGCCTAATGCGGTAATCAGGCCGCGTTCGTCTTCAATTCTCTGAATATTGCAGGAAACGATTTTAATGCCGAGCGCGCTCATGTCAAGCTGCGCCTTTGACTGGACTTCATCTCCAAATTTTTTTCGGTTTGTACAGAGTTCCTTTAATTCGACAGTACCAATAATTTCTCTCATATTACCCTGGAGGGAATCTGTCAGCGCCTGGATAATATGTTTTTCATCCATATTCAGGAAGTTTTTCATGGCCAGGGCAATTCCTGGGGAAAGCTCCCGGGAAGATTTTCCGTCTAGAGGTTTTTCATAGTCAACGGAAATTTTCGCAATCGCATCAATGTTAACGCCAATAAAATCCTTTGTTGGTACATAACCGTTTGTTTTGATATCTACGCTTATCTGCCGCATAATCAGTTCATCTTTTCGCTCCAGAAATGGTATTTTTAATCCTGCCCGCCCAATTAATACTTTTGGGTTTTTCCGCAGCCCGGAAATAATATATGCCATATCAGGCGGAGCTTTGACATAACTTAGGATGCAGATTACGAGGACAAAAACAATGATAGCAGCTGATAAAATTAGTTCAAGTTTCATTCCATTCACCTATCCTTTCTCTTGGGTATAAATTTTGATGTTCATTTGTTATTATAACATGTTGTATGGTAAAAAGAAATGGAAAGCATTTGGTCTAAAATGGCTGTAAGCAGTGAATAGTTACTATTCACGGCCGGTTGTATCTTAACGACAGATAATATATAGTTTCCCGGTTGTATTTTACATGGAATTCTTTATGGGAGAATAATTTTTATGAAATTTTCTGCAAAAAGGTGGAAGTTTTCTGTAATTTACGAGTTGACAAAAATTTAGAATGACATTGCTTTCCGCAGGACAATTTAGCTCTTTTAGAATTGCTTTGCTTTTTAAGCTTCCGGCATATGCGCGCGCACGTACAACTGTCTGAAAAGAACTAAAGTTCTTACGGAACAACAGAGTTTCATGGATATGCTGCCTTTCCAGTTCTGGTAGCTTTTCCTCGTTTGCGTCCTGTTCCTGCTCGTAATGTGCTGACATCATGGTGAACTTCTTTTCCGACAGCTTCCCGCTGGAATAATCTTCATATAGACGGATATACATCTGGTCAAGTTCGGTATTCCTCTTTTTGAGTTTATCAATCTCCGCCTTTACCTTTTCCGAACGTTCTGCGCTGCTCTCGTTCATACTCCGTATGCAGCGTTTTGAAGTTGGGCAGCTTCCCGCCGTTTTTTGCCGCCTGCAACGTCTTAGCGGCGGCTTCGTGAATGATAATGCTGTTCTCATTGCCCCGCAGGAACTTTTCTTTGTTCTTTGCTTTTTTGTACTGCACATAGACCGCCTTTGTCTGTTGGTATGCGGATATGTTTTTCATCAAAAGGGATATGTCGGACAATCTATTTTCCAAGCCTTTCAGCGTGGCGGCGGTGTTTTCGCTTTCCGTATGCACTTCATCAAGAACCGCCTGCAACTGTTCATACTCTGAAATGTCATGCTCCGTTAGGAAATTCAAAGTCTTTGCCGCCTGCTTCAAGTTGCGTATCTTCGCCCACTGTTCGTAGCCTTTGCTCTCCGCTGCCTTGATACTGTTCTGAATGTCTATCAGCATAGAGATACCCGCTTTTTCCTGCCTTAACGCTTTCGGCTTCGCCCGGTACGTCCCGGCAATCCTCTCCGTTATGGCTTCCACGGTGTAGGCTTCCCCAAGCGTCTTAGAGCGTGTAAAGCGTTCCTGCCCCGGCGCACGGAATGAAACGAACTTGCCCCGCTTGATCTCATAGCCTGCCGCTTCCATGAGCCGCAGGAAATCATCAAAATCTTTCGCTTTGGGAATGGCAGCGTCAATCAACGCTTTCAGCTTTGCTTTCCAACTTGTCCCCTTGCGTTCAGCGTCCCATTCCGCATATTTCTTTCCCTTGTCCTGCCCCGGCGTGACGACTGACAGCCCGTGTTCCTTACACAGCCTGTCGCTCTCATTTCGTATCTGATAATAGCTTTTCTTATTGGAAACATACTTGCGGTGTGTCGCAAAATCGACCGCACAAAATATGATGTGGTTATGGATATGCCCCTTGTCGATATGGGTAGTCAACACATACTCATATCTGCCGCCGAGAACCTTGTCCGCAAGCTCCTTTCCTATGCGGTGGGCTTCCTCATAGCTGACCTCTCCGGGCGCAAAAGACTGAATTAAATGGTGTCCGAGGTTGTCCCCCTTGTCCCTTGCCTTTGACAGTGTAAAGCCAAACTCAATATCTGCCGTCTGATACGAGCAGCCGTAGGAGGAAATCAAAATCTGATTGTCCGTCTTGTCGGGATTGCAGATATAATCAATCGCCTTATTCAGCGTAGTTTTGATAGGGTGTATCTTTGTAACTGCCATATCTTTTCCAATGCCCCCTTTATTTCCTCTAAGTCCTCTTTGTAGGCGTTCCCGGTGGAGTTGACCCGTTTTGCTATCTGATTGACGTTTACGCCGACTTTCTGTATCTCTGCCGTCTGCTCCTTGACCGCCGTATAGTCCAACTGGATAATATAGCCATCAATCGCCATTTTCCGCAAATATGCCCCCAAGTTGTCCGTTTGCAGCAGCTTCATTTTTTCCTCAATCAGTGTGCGCTCCTGCTCCGTCACATAAAATTTTAACTGGATAGCCCGTTTTCTCTCTGCCATAGCTCCGTTTCCTTTCCGTTTTTCTAAGAGGGTTTGGGACACTTCCCAACAAGCATTTTTCACACCCGGACGGTACGCCAGAAGCGGGAAAAATACGGGATTGGGTACTCAATCCCTATGCTTGCTATTCTTCCCCTTGTAATTACTACGCACTGGAAGCCCAAAATGGCAAACCATGAGAGAAGTTTTTGAAAATTTCACAAAAAGAAAAGAGGGACAGCCCATTTTATATATGGCTTTCCATCTTAGCCGCTACCCGTTTTCCTCTGATAGAATTGTAATTGTTATTTTGTTTTCCTCACAATCAGACTGTAAAGATAAACGTGCGCCTACTATTCCGAACCAAAGAACAAAAACAAGCATTTTGAAAATGTGCATAACAGCCTATATTGATTGACATTTACCGAGTCATTCCAGTATATTTAATTCATAAAACAAATACAAAATCGTAAATGTGTAGGTGAATAGACATGAAAAATATCCGCAGCATTGAATTTTATACTGGAAGCAAAGAAGAATTACTTCCCGGTTTTGAAAATGATTTTCCTTACATTGCTTCGAGGGCAGAACTTGACAGATATATAGGGCGTTATGTACCGTGGCACTGGCACAAGACAGTGGAACTTTTTTACATGGAAAGCGGCAACATTGAATATGATACGCCGGGAGGAAAGCTATTGTTTCCGGCTGGAAGCGGCGGTATGGTAAATTCCAACGTACTCCATATGACAAAAGCAATATCACAGAGAGAAAGGAATATACAGCTACTTCATATTTTCGATGTTTCCCTGCTTGCCGGAGGACAGGGTAGCAGAATTGAGCAAAAGTATATTGCACCTGTTATAACAGCTCCACAGATTGAGATAATTCCTCTTTTTCCGGGTAATGTAGCAGAAGAGAAGGTTTTGAAACTTATTGCTACATCGTTTCGTTTCTCCAGTGATGAATTTGGGTATGAAATAAAATTACGCGAAGCACTAACGGAAATATGGCTAATGCTTTTAGAACTATCCCGCCCTATGTATGAAAAAAAGGGAGAATATAACAAAAGCAACGATAAAATAAAGTTGATGATGATATACATTCATGAGCATTACCAAGAAAAGATTTCTATCCCGGAGCTTGCGGCGGCGGCATACCTAAGCGAAAGGGAGTGTTATAGAGTATTCCATGACTATCTGCACATGACACCCGTAGAGTATATAAAGGCTTACCGTCTGCAATCTGCCTGTCAGATGTTGGCAAATGGGCAGGGATCTGTTACAGTTATCAGCCATGAGTGCGGTTTGGGAAGCAGCAGCTATTTTGGAAAAGTTTTTAAGGAATACGCACATTGTTCACCAACAGAATATCGGAGGAAATGGCAGAATAGTGATAGATAAGGGCAGAAATGAAATATTTTTCATACGCCGCTTGCATTATAATGATACCTGTAAAGTAAATCAGCTATTTACAGGAGGTGAGTGCAAGGTGGTAAAACTAAACATTCTGAACATGAAAAATTTTTTAGATACGGTCAATGCCTGTACCGGCAAAGTAAATATGCTCTGCCCGGACGGTAAAAAACTGAACATCAATGGGGAAGAAAAGATACAGGATAATTTGTGGCGGCAATACCGCCAAAACAAAGACTGCCTGCGGCTTGTTTTAGAAATCCCCAACCCAACGGATTATATGAACATTGTTTCATACTATGCCGGGGATTGCTGATTTGTCTGTAAATATTTCATCATAAAGGAGCTGGACGGTTTATCTGCCAGCCCCACCCTTTTGAAAGGAGTTAAAATGGAGTTAAACATTCAGAACGTGGAATTGGCGTTAAAAGAAGCGTCAGAATCTAATCCGGGGGCATGGGCAGACCATTCCCGATATGTAGCCGAAGCCTGTAAAAATATTGCGTCACACTGTAAAAATTTATCTGCTGAACAGGCATATCTTTTCGGGCTGTTACACGATATTGGACGTTATGCCGGAGTGAGTTCGGAAAGGCATCTCATAGACGGTTATCATTACTGCATAAAGCGTGGGTGGGGAAAAGCTGCACAGATATGTATATCCCACGCATTTATGATACAGGATATTGATACTTCTATCGGGGAGTTTGATGTCAGTGATGAGGATTACCTGTTTATGAAAGAATTTGTTGCAAATGCGGTATATGATGATTACGACCGACTGGTACAGTTATGTGACGCACTGGCTATGCCTACGGGGTTCTGCCTTTTGGAAAAAAGATTTGTAGACGTGACAATACGGTATGGTATTCACCCGGCGACAATAGACAGGTGGAAAAAAATTTTAGAAATTAAGAAATTGTTTGAGCAACAGATTGGCTGTTCTATTTATACTTTGCTTCCGGGCGTTGTAAAACAGTTTTTGTTAGGGGGGATATTATGTATTACGAGGCAAGCGATTTTGTAGAAACTGCGGACAGCGATACATTAAAGCGGATCGCCCGCACAAGGGAATTAACAAGGGAATATTATCTTTCTGATTATGTAGATACGGACAAAAGGACTGCCATTCTCCATGAACTGTTAGGCGGAATAGGGGAAAATGTGGCAATCGACACGCCTTTTCATTGTGATTATGGGAAAAATATCTTTGTGGGAAATGATGTGATAATCAACATGAACTGTACTTTTGTAGATAACAAGCCTATCCGAATTGGTGACAGGGTTTTAATTGCGTCAAATGTGCAGATTTATACATCTTTACACCCGGTTTTACCACAGGAAAGGCTTGTGCCGGATTGGAGGGAATGTCAGACAACATTCTTCAGAACCTATGCACGTCCAGTAGAAATAAAGGACAATGTATGGATTGGCGGCGGCTGTATTCTCCTGCCGGGAGTCACCATAGGGGAAAACAGTGTGATAGGGGCTGGAAGCGTGGTAAACCGCTCTATCCCGCCAAATTGCGTTGCGGTAGGGAATCCATGCAGGGTGATACGTTATTTTGATACAGATAGAGAAAATCAACAGTAAGAAGTATTAGCATATCGTTTTTGAAATTATTTTGTTGTGCCCTCTCAATTTGTTGTCGGTAATAAATACATTTAATGAACAATGCAGATGATTACAAAGGAGTGATATTTGTCGCTAAAATAATAATACTTACATTTAATGATACGGAAGAAAAAGAGGGAAAGCTGATTGTTTATAGCTTTCCCTCTTTGCTGTTTCTGTTACCTGTTTTCCTCTGATAGCTTCGTGATTGTTATTCTGTTTTCCTCACAATCCAGTTTTATCTTGTCCCCCTCTGAAAAGCCGAGAGCCTTTAGCCATTGCCCCTCAAATCTGATCTGCGGGATTGTCTGAAAGGATTGGTTTGTCTTTCCGTACACTGTTAGTTTTCTGCTGCCTTTTTCCATATACCCCCTATACTTCCCGGCACTCAATTCCAAACAAACTGCCGTCTGCCATTTTTAACTGAAATATGTTTAGTTTATCCTTTGTTTCAATGTCCGCAAGCGTATCAGCGTCCACATCATCAAGTAAATTAAACAGCCAGTCCTTAAAATCGTTAAGTGACATTTTTTATCTTCTTTCGTGAATTGTATAGTGTCATTGTGTGAACACTATCATAAAGCCAATTTTACATGGATAATTGACTTTATACAAGTACCAAACTGAAAAAAGGCAGGCGAAAAAATGATAAAGTATGACCGACTTTGGGAAACCATGCGGGAAAAGGGCGTGACGCAGTATGACCTTTACACATACCACAATGTAAACCGTTCCCAACTGGATAGATTACGGAAGAATAAGAACGTACAGACAAACACGATAGACAGGCTATGTAATATCCTGCATTGCAATGTCGAGGATATAATGGAGCATATCGAAGATGATAACCATTTCTGAAATGGGCGACAAAAAATTACACGGGCAGCCGGGAAAGTTCCGGCTGTTTTTTCTTGTCCCAATCCCTTTATTTCTGCCGCCGCAGGACTTCCCTACGGTGGCATTTTTACGCTTTCCCCCATGCGGAAAAATGTCATGCTTTGCAGAAAGGCTTGATACAATCCCGATAGAAACATGATAGAAACGTGATATTGCCGCTGTATTATTTTTTACTGGAAAGCGGCACAAGCCCTTTCCAAAAAATCAAGGAGGTGCAACCTATCCATAAAAAATTTTTCAGTGGCAGCTACACCCGAAAAAACGCTCCGCATTTTGCACGGGAAACACCGATTTACCAACGACAACACCCCTCTCAACACACCCGACTGATAAACACTTGCAGCCGGGCTTTTTTATGCTTTGTCGAAAACTTTTTGAAAACTTTTTCCGCAGACAGGGGGAGGTGGCAGCATGAAGCCAGACCCAAAAGAAAAACACAAGCAGCATACCTTTGACGCATACTGCAAACGCATTTTGAAGAACGAAAGCAGTGACTACCAAAGGCGCATGAGCGTACTTAGGGAGCATGAGATACCCTTTTCCATGCTGCCGCAGGAAACGCTTGCACAGTTGCCTGCCGCCGGACAAGCTCTTTGCAGGAACTAAAAAAATTCATGGAGGGAAATGCTGATGAATGAAACGACTGCCAACACGCCGCACTTGCAGGGCGGCAAAGTGGAAACTGCCGCCGCCATGACCCGCACATTGGCATAATGATACACCCGTATGACACGGCTACTCATAAGAATGAGAGGGGTGCAAGTCCCGTGGAGCTGCCAAGCCGTCCGTTTCGCCCATTCTTACACACCGATACAATGAGGAAAACAGTAATAGGACAATCCTGTTTCCCCATAAAATAAAATAATGGACAATGCAAGGAGTGAATTTATGGGAACAGCCATACACACTACTACCGAGCATAAAATCGGTGCTGTTACATATTTTGTAGTTTCCGCACAAAGCGAAAAAGCAACGGAAACTTTAGATAAAAAAGTAGAAAAACTGATTAAGAAAGATATGCGGGAAACCGCCGTAAAACGGCGCTTCCGCTAATAAATACATATTGGCTTTGACGGCGGAATGTGGTATAATATCCGTAAGTACATTTATACCTTTTGTCTGACTGTCAGAAAGGAGCAGACCATGTTACAGGTAGACAAAATTTTTCATTGATGACGGCGTATCGGGCGTGAGCTTTGAACGTGAGGGCTTGCAGTCAATGCTGCATGAAGTGGAAGCCGGACACGTTGCAACGGTCATAACAAAGGACCTTTCCCGACTGGGGCGCAATTATCTAAAGACTGGGGAACTGATAGAAATTATCTTCCCGGAATATGACGTAAGGTATATTGCAATCAATGACGGCGTTGACACCGCGAGGGACGACAGCGAATTTACCCCGCTAAGGAACTGGTTCAATGAGTTTTACGCAAGGGACACAAGCAAGAAAATCCGTGCGGTCAAACAGGCAAAGGCACAGAAAGGGGAACGTGTCAACGGGGAATGTCCATACGGCTATCTGATAGAACCGGACGACAAAAACCACTTGATACCCGACCCCGAAACCGCCCACGTTGTAAAACAGATTTTTGCCCTTTATGTGAAAGGCGAGCGTCTATGCGACATTCAGGAATGGCTTGCTGACAATAAGGTGCTGACAGTCGGCGCATTACGTTACAAACGTACCGGACAGACACGGTATCACAACGCTTCGCTGATACCTTACTCATGGCCGGACAAGACAATTTATGATATGCTTGCAAGAAAAGAATATTTAGGGCATACCATTACAGGGAAATCCTACAAGGTATCTTACAAGTCAAAAAAGACAAAGAAGAACCCGGAGGAAAAGCGTTACTTTTTCCCAAACACGCATGAAGCGCTGATTGATGAAGAAACCTTTGAACTTGCACAGAAAAGGCTTGCCACAAGACACCGCCCCACAAAATCAGAGGAAATAGACCTCTTTTCCGGGCTTCTGTTCTGCGGCGACTGCGGGTACAAGATGTATTTACAGCAGGGCGTAAGCATACCCGAACGCAAACGCGCCTACACCTGCGGCAACTACCGCAACCGCCCAAGAAAAATGATACAGTGCTCTACACACTATATCCGCAAATCTGTTATCATGGAGCTTGTGCTTGCGGATATGCAGAGGGTGCTTTCCTTTGTGAAGCAGCATGAAAAGGAGTTTATCAAGACCACTACGGAGTTAGGCAGCAAAGAAGCCCTAAAGACAGCGGCACAGGAACAGAAAGAACTTTCCACGGCACAGACAAGGCTAATGGAAATTGACACTGTTTTCCGCAAACTGTATGAGGACAACGCTTTAGAGAAACTTTCTGATGAACAGTTTGTATTTATGACTTCCGGATATGAGGAAGAAAAAAAGACGCTGAAAGAAAGGATTGCCTCTTTAGACGGGCAGATACGGGCAGCCAAAGAGCATAATTCTGATGTAAAGAAATTCGTCCAGTTGGTAAAGAGGTACACGCAGATAAAGGAACTGACCTATGAGAATGTGCATGAATTTATTGACCGTATTCTGATTTATGAACTGGACAGGGAAACCAACACCCGCAAGATTGAGATATTCTATAACTTTGTTGGTAAAGTAGACAACACGCAAGAACCTATCAAAAACACATCTTATTTCCGTCAAATCGGTACAGGCGTAGACAATATCGTAGTCTAAGATAAAGCACGGGGATAGATGCTGATACCGTACATCAAAATGGTATCGTTATCTAACCCCAACAAAAATTTGTCCCTGAATAACCATCGTCCACATAGAAAGAATAAGCGATTTTTCCCATTTCCCTTGCAAATTTTTCAAGGATAGCTTTCTGACTTTGGATACCCATGCTGTCCCCGACATTCCCATCGTCCTGTGACAGTCTGATATAAAGCTGTAATTTTTGTTCCGTTCCCTTTCATCTTCCTACCTCCATAAAAGGGCGGAACACACTACAAGTATTATAGCATGACCGCCCCAAGAATTAAACCGTTTTTTCCATGATTGATAGTGTGACTTTACTTGGGGATTTCAACGAGCAGACTATCCCCTTAATTTCTGAATCTATTTTATTAACATACACTGGCAATCGCTTTATTAAAGAGAATTCTTCCTGAAATCTGTCTGCTTATCTTGCTTGCAATGCTTCTATATATTTTCCATTTGTTTTGCTGTGCTTCTTTTCCCATGACAGGATTTCGCTTGCACTGAAATATTTTTCATCTTCCTCCCTTTCTTCTTTTTCTCCCTCTTTCTGCTGTTTTACCAACTCCAGCATATCCCCGCCATTTTTCCAGTAAATTCTTATGTGCGCCAGGCTGTCTGCTCCCTGTCTGCTCCATCCCATCGGCCGTGAACTCATCCCTGCTGACAGCACATGGCTGATATGCCCCTCCGTACTGCTTCCCATAACGCCCTCCCCTTTTTTTATCCGTCTGCGCACGCCTTTCCAGTTGTTTTTTATATAACTCCAGCTTTCCATAAGTTTCTTTCCGTCTTTTTCCTTAAGTACTGCACATGTCTGTACAATCCATTCTTCCAGTTTTTTCCTGTTTCCCTTTTCTATCCATTCCTGCAGTTTTTTCTCTGTTTCTTCCCTTTCTTCCTCTGTACTGCCATCTGCCAGCCGTGCCATTCTTCTTATATACTTCTGAATATGGAATTCATCCAGCACAAACTCTGCACCCAGCATTTCGATCCCTTTTTTCATCCATCCTCCGCCGTCAGATTGGAAATAAATCTTTTCAACCGCTTCTGTTTCATATTGTTTTTCGATATATTCTTTTACCTCTTTCCAAAGCTTTTCATTGTCTTTTCCCCGGTAAAGTCCTCCAAAATAAACCACATTTTTAAGCTCTTTCCTTTTTTTATTTTCCCCTCTGCCTGTATATCCTTCATGTACATAGACAAGTTTTACGATCTGCCCGTTGTCTGCATGTCCCTTATACCGTTTGACATCCCCCTTCTTTTTCTTATACTGTAAGGAAATATGATCCTCGTCAGCTTCTACATACAAATACTTCGCTTTTCTTTTTTCAGACACTTCTTCCCGGCTTCCCGGCGACGTTTCCATACTATGCACCTGGCGCATTACGGTCTGCCTGCTCACGCAGTCCTCCCCCTGGCATGCGTATCCTCCGGCTTTTTCATAGCTGCCCTGTGCCGCTGCCTCCAGCATGCCGGCCTTTCCTCCGTCACTGATGCGTGCATGCGGTTCCAAGCCCAGCATCCTGTCCAGCAGATATGCAGTTTCCCCTGTTTCTTTATTTATAAAACGGGTACGTGTAAACGTGATGCTGCCTACAGGCGTAAGGATATTTTTCTGGCGGCGGTCTTTCACCTGCCAGTGCATCCGTCTTTTCAGGCTGTCCTCTAAAAGAGCATTGCATTCTTCCAGCCAGCCGCAGATAAAATAGCATGCTGTCTGAAGGAACACTTTCCAGACTTCTTCTACGCATTTGTCAAATACTGCGGGATTTTCCATGAATTTCATTTTTATTTTTTCAAGTTCAGGTATTCCATTTTTCGTAAAATACTGTATACTATTTTTCATAGGGACACCTCCTTTTTATGCGGATGTTTTTGTGGTTAATTACATTATAGCATAAAAACGGGTGTTCCCTATTATTTTTTTGAAAAATCCCCCAAGTAAAGTTATACTATCTCCATGATTTCAATAATATTTTCTTTGACTGTTTCCTCATTGATTTTGCGGAAAGCGTCCTCCATGCTCTGACCTCCAAGATAGCACGCTCCACAACAATCCTTGTCGGCTTTTCCCGTTTTTCTTTCCTGATTTTTTTCTTATTTACCATTCGTTTCCTCCCTTCAAACACAAAAAAGGACGGCTACAAACTGTTACGTTCATAACCGCCCTCACGCTGTTTTGGTACACAAAAAAAGATTACAAATTCCCTGTCACTTTCTCTCATTCCTTAATCAGATAAATTACATACAAGTGGCAGGTCATTAAGCTGTCCACATCGGTATCGCACCGTCATTATATGACTGAATTTTAATTAAAAAATTCAGAAGTATCATTATCACGGATATGCTTCATCGCCCCACACAACTGCTGTGCATTTTGTCAGGTTTTTATCGCTCAATGCCTTTGTTTCAATAGATTATTTCTATTCCCTCACGTTCACTCCGGAAACAAATCAGAGCAGGCATATCGTGGCGCACCTACATAGTGGCTACACATATCCTCACGTCCTGTATGTATAACAATATTCAGTTTTTCATTCAGCAGCAACTCCAGCTTATATGCACCATATTTTCGCAGGACACGTTCGAGAATTTTTTTATCCTCCCCCTCTGCCGTATCATACATTTTTTTGAGCCTTTCCTGCTCTACGGGAGTGAGTGTGTTATTATATGGTTTGTAACTGTCCATGATGAAAATTCCCCCGCCTTCCCCCGGCTTTGTGTATACGGGATACCCATATGAGAGGACTGAAACATCATGCAATATTGTACGCCTTGTAACACCAAATTCCTGTGCCAGCTCCTTTGATGTAGTATGACTGTTGACCACAAGAATACTGATAATCTCTAATCTGCGGTCTGCGGCGGTCATTGTCACTCCCTCCTTCCATTCAGCCCCAATTATATTCTAAATGGTAAATATGTAAAAAACCTTCCTATTTCAAAAACTTTTTCAAATTTTTTTAATAAAATTGAACAGTAATATCCGTATGGAGTTTTAGCAGACTTAAATAAAAACTGCTTTCAGACTAATCCCTGCTTACTGTCCATACTGAAACAGCAAGCACTGCCTGTGTCATGACACAGGGCGTAATAGCAAGCACTGCCTATGGACGTCCATAGACAGTTTTTTACAGATTTTCCGCAAGCGAAAATCTGTAAAAATTGCTCATAAGGGGAAAGTCCCCCTAACCCCCTTATGTCACAAAATCAAAATATTTTCACCTATAAGAAAAGGTGTACTGCATGACAAATTATCATTCACCGCAGTACACCTTGACCAGTGTAATATAATCAATCCCTATTGCAGAAAAAGGTAAACAGACTTCCTTGCATGAGTTGGTAGCAAATCTCTATGTTCAATCAATTATATATTCTATAACCTCACCGGGGACTTCTGTTATGCCCTTCTATTCTTTTCCAAACATTATCCATTTCAATTTCCTCCTAAATTTTTATTGTCCAAACTATATAAGCAGCAATTTTTCAATTTCCTCTTTATATGGAGGAAGTGTTTTTTTATCGGATTCCCCTTTGCTAAGCCACGGTGTTTCAAGTATTTTAGGAATATCAATAAATCTTTCATCATGAACCACCTTTTTTAAAGTATCCATACCAATACATCCATTGCCGATATTAGCGTGACGGTCTTTGCGTGAACCACAGGGATTCAGACTGTCATTTATATGTATGACTGCAATCTGATTAATACCGATCAACTTATCAAACTTTTGCAAAACCCCTTCATAATCACCAACTAAATCATATCCGGCATCATTCACATGACAGGTATCAAAACAGACTCTCAACCTATTTCTTTTATCCACACCATCAAAAATCATTTTCAATTCTTCAAAGGTTGCGCCAAGTTCACTGCCTTTTCCTGCCATAGTTTCCAATGCAATACAAACATCATCTTCATTATCTTCTAACACAAGGTTAAGTCCTTTTACAATTTGTGCTATGCCAGCTTCCATTCCTTCCCCTAAATGAGAACCCGGGTGCAATACTAATATTTTACTATGTAAGGCTGCTGTCCTTTCTATTTCCTTATTAAGAAAAGCTACTCCTAATTCAAAGGTTTCTGACTTAACTGTATTTGCCAGATTAATGATATATGGCGCATGGACAATAATTTCCTCAATTCCAGATTTCTTTGCATATTCCCAACCCAAATTTATATTTAATTCATCAATTTCTTTTCTCCTTGTATTCTGCGGTGCTCCCGTATACAACATCAAAACATTGGCTCCGTAAGATTCGGCTTCTTTTACTGATGCTAAGAACATCTCTTTTCCTGCCATTTTAACATGTGAACCAATTTTAATTTTTGACATTTTATTCTCCATATTATTTTCATTACCATCACACAACAATCTTCCATTGTCATTCCATTCGCCAAACATAATTCCCTCTTTGGTATTTGAAATAAACTTTTCAAGTCTGTTTGCGAAAAGCTCTGGCTGTTTCTTTTTAATCTGAATGGTGTCAATCCTAACTCTCTGATACAATACAGGAAATTTATTAAAGTTTTCCCATACAATCGGATCAGATTTCAAAGCCTTCAATATCTCATCATCAATTACAAAACCTGCATCTGTCATATCTGGTAAAACTGCACGTCCTGCATCTGTCATAAGTCCGAGCCGCTCCATGCGCCGACATCTTTCCTTATTTAATTCCGACCACAAACTTTTGGGTTTACGGGGAGCCAGCTTTTGCGCTGTTACCCCCTCTGAAATAGTTTTCGTTGTACTATCAATCCATCCAAAGCACATAGCTTCTTCAACAGCATCAATATACCAGAATGTGCCATCATTTTTTGGCCTGCCACGTTTTACAACCACCCAACATTCTGGCTCTGTCTTATGGTTTTTTTCTAACCATCTTCTAAGTTCTTCCCTAGACCTAACATCCAACAAATTTTTTAAATCCATACTTTACCTCTTAATCCTTCTTACAATTTTTATATCCAGCCTTTGAAGCTGTTCATATATCTGCTGTGTCTCACTTTCAATCCTTCTGATTTCCCTATCCGAAAGTTTCTTTTGTTCAAAGACTTCCAATAATGCAGCCCTATAGTTGCGTTTATGTTTTTGATTTAATTCATGCCAGTTAATCTCTGAAAAATAATGAATAACAGACTCATTCAACTGTAACTTTTTTTCACAAAACAGAACCCCTATAACTGGATAGCCTGGATAACCCTGCCATAATGTCGCATTATCTGTTGAAGTGTATGTATCTCCTTCCCATTCTACCTTATAACTTTTTTTACCATTTGAGGAAGCAACATATGCCATATTACTTTCTATATTGATTCTTCTATCTGCCAAAGCTGAATATGCTTCATATATTTTTTCTATTGGTGGTAACTTTTCCATTTATGTCCTCCTTATGACTTTACAAAATTCGACTTTTTGATTATACTCTAACTAACCTGACATCTTATGTCAGTTTTGAATGAGAGAGGTAAAAAAATGAAGAATGAACGTTTGTTTGAAATTTTATTATACTTAATAGAGAAAAAAGACACTACCGCAACAGAACTAGCAGAAAAATTTAATGTATCGGTTAGAACAATATATAGAGATATTGATTCCTTAACCCTTGCCAATATTCCCATCTACACCACCTCTGGAAACCAAGGCGGTATACATTTAATGGAAAATTACACTTTAAAAAAGACACACTTTACCCCTGAGGAAAGAGAAGATATTTTATTAGCTTTAAAAACAATACAATCTATTCCATCTTCTTCATCGGATTCTGCCCTAAAAAAAATAAATACCCTATTCCAATTACCGCAACAAGCAGAAAGCTGGTTGGAAGTTAACTTTTCTCGTTGGGGAACAAATAACATCTTTGACAACGAACTGTTTCAAACAATAAAAGAAAATATATTACAAAAAAACCAGATAAAAATAGAATACGCAAATTCAAATGGTGAACTTTCTACAAGAACCATTGAGCCAATCAAACTCATATTCCGGTTCAAGAACTGGTACTTATATGCTTATTGCCATAAAAGAAATGACTACAGGCTTTTCAAATTGAACAGAATAGTTTCTATTTATCCTACAAAGACACAATGCGGGCATACGCAAGAATATGTACCTTATTCTTTTAACACAACTGCTTCATCCGAACCACAAATAACTTTTATTGCTATTTTTCCAATTAAAGTAGCACATTATGTATATGATATATTTTCACCAAACAATATAGAAATTCTATCATCAAAAGAATTAAAAGTATCTACAAAAATAAATGATACCGAATGGTTCCGTTCATTTCTGCTTTTCTTTGGTTCCAATATTAAAATTATAGAACCTCAAGATTTAGCCGATGCGATACGACAAATTCATCTTGAAGCAGCTCATGTCTAAAAACATAAAATGGGATTAGACTTTAAGTATTTTTCTAATGTCCAATCCCGTTTGTTTCGTAAATTCTATATTTCTAATTTCATGCCGGCATCCGTACCAAGGTCAGCATTTTGGGATTTATCATAGTAAGCGGGACGCTGGAGCCAGTGCTGTGTGGCTGTCTGGATGCCAAGAGAAGCATGGTAGGTGCCGTTTAAATCTACTTCCTTTTTTGCGGCAGAAGCATTTGTGGCAAATGACAGAGAAGCTGAGGATAGAAGAACAAGTGACATGATTTTGCAGATTGTCTTTTTTTTCATAGGAAAGTCCTTTCTTTGCAGTTTTATAATTGTATTAATGTTATTTTGTGGAAATCAGGACAGCTGACCTTTTCTAGTAAATAATTTCTGGTAGGCAGCTAGCTTTGCCTTTGGGGCATATATGGTACAGTCGCTGTTTACACCTTTTATTGCATTTTTTCCTACTGTTTTTAATACTTTGTTTTTAGACAGGTCAATTGTTTTCAGGCTGGTACAGCCAGAAAATGCATTTTTCCCGGTTGAAGTAATGTTTTTGCCGATAACTATGCTTTTTACTTTTTTATTTTTAGAAAAGGCTGAGACTCCGATGGAATCAACCCGAAAGGTGTATCCGTTCCATTTAATGGCTGCAGGGATTGAATGTTTTGCCTGTTTTCCGGCGTCCTTTTTGACCATATCAGTTCCGTTTTTCTTTGCTGATTTTGTAATCTGGTAAGAAATTCCGGAAATTTTGCGCACAGCGCCTTTTTCAGGATCCGGTTTTTCTGGTGGGGTGACGTAATCCGGTTCTTGTGGTGGCTCTTCTCCCTGGTTGTAATTAAAGCCTGAGACCTGGAAAGTGATGGAAATTTTTTCGTTTCCTGCACCTTTGACAAGTTTAATCCTGTTTCCTTCTACGGTAAATCCTTTTTCTTTTACAATTTTTTCGAGAGGGCCGCGCCAGTGGTTGTAGGCAAGGAAGACCATGCCTCCTTCCAGGTATGGCTTCTCGTTTTCTAAGTATGCTTCATCAAATTTGAGGACTTCTTCATTGTTTACATTGACGGAAACGTCGGAAAAGGTAATTTTTGTATTATTTGGAATGTCTGTTGCAACATAAAGCTGCGAAATGGTTTCTTCTCCAGAGAAGTCGGCGTTGTCCAGCAATACAGTATAGATTCCGTTTCCGGCGATTTCGGCATCGGTAAAATTGCCGTCATAAGTTTTTGCGCCGTTATAAAGCTTGTCTGCTTTATCCGTGCCATATTGGGAATTTTGGTCTTTGTCAAAATAAGCAAAACGCTGCATCCATGCAATATCTGCTGTCTGGATGCCAGGCGCTGCATGGTATGTACCATTTAAGTTTAGGTTTTCGGTTGCTTTTGTTTCTGGTGCCGGCATAGCAGAGATGCTGCCAGTATGCTTTTGGCTGTTTTTTTCATAAGGTATTTTCTTTCGGTATCGGTAAATAGCGTATACTCTATTTAATAGTTTGCAACTATTTTTAATTAAATAAGTACATGAATAAAGTCAATTAATTAATTTTTGTTAAATATAATGAAAGGAAATTTAATATTAATTTGAAAAAATTTAATTTGCATTTATTAAGTATCTGTTGTCTGTGGCATATCGTCCTGTTATTTATGCCGTTCACCTAAAAGCCGGTAAATTTGCTGGAGCAGGACTTTGTCATCAAAAGTCAGGTGGCTGGATGGGTTGTCAAACAGTTTGTTTGCTAAATGGGGATTTAGATATTCACCCAATAAAATTTCATTTGGTGTTGTATTTAATGCCTGGCAGAGGGCGAGGAGGGTATCAAGGGACATTTTTCCGCTTCCGCATTCAATATGTGACACATGGTTATTGGAAAGATTTATTAATTCAGCTAATTCCGCTTGTGTGAGTTTCATCTCTTTTCTTTTGTTTTTCACGTTTTGCCCAATTTGTTTTAAATTCATAATTCCTGTTTCTCCTGATTAAACAATTCAATGTATTCATATTATTCACGGCCGTTCTCTTATACGCGAGCACAACGGGCCAGCCTGTTTTCTATATGCTGCCGGGAATAGGGTAACAATGTATCAAAAAAATTTTAATGTTTTTTGCTTTTTATGGTGTACTTTTTCCCATAAAATGGTAGGATTGTTAAAAATAGCATAACAAGATAAAATGTCGAATAAAACAAACTATTGGGGATATATTGCCTTAATAAGGATAGTATGGTATGATTTTCAGAGCTGCCAGAGTCCCTTGGACGGAAAGGGCAAAAACGGTGAAAGAAAAAAGAGGAAAGGATAATATGCAAACACATATTTTTCACCCTTAGGACAGTTCCTTAGAGCGTGTTTGCGCCTCAAATAAAAATGTGGGTATTTTCGCTTGAGGCTTGGTGTAAAGGGTGAAAGAAAAAAGAAGAAAGGGTAAAATGCAAACACACATCTTTCACCCTTTGTGTTTGCGCCTCAAATGAAAATGCAGGCATTTTCGCTTGAGGCTTGGTGCAAATTATGACAAAAAAACAGATTGATAAAATAGTGGAACCATTTTTAGCAGAAAGCAGGGAATTGGGCGAAATGCTGACAAAGGAAGAGATTGGGCAGAGGGTGGGGGAAGAATATTCTAAAGGGCAAAAAGAGAGGATTTTTGGCCGTTACCGCTATTTATTCTTACAAGGGCAAAATGAGGATGGTGTAAATTAATTTGCACCGTCCGAGTGCGTCTGCGGGGCTTCATTTTTTGCGCTCCAAAATGGGAGTAGTGAGAAATCACTAAAAATTATCAGAAAAAAGTAGAAAAATTTGGTAAATTTTAGTTGAAAATATGTCTTTTGTGTGATAGGCTTGGTATAGATGCATGGAATAGGGAAAAATGTTTTGGAGGTGATGGTAAAGAGTAACAAAAACAGAGAAGGTGATTTGTAAATAGAGCAGTTATTGAGAGGAGGATTTATTTTGAAAAGATTTAAGCATATTTTTGGAGTATTATTGGCAGTATGCCTTGTGGTTACCCAATTTCCAGTGGGGGGGGTAAAAGTGCAAAAGCGGATACCGTAGGGGCAGAAGTTTCATTGATTCCTAGGGCAGATTGGTCGTCACCAGCGGCGAAACAGACACTTATTGATACAACAACGGCTACGGAGGCTTTTAATAAAGCAATTGTAACAGTAAAATGTGCTGATGACACGAATATTGGCTCATGGTGCTCTGTCCATATTGTTGTAACTGTTAATGGAAAAGAAGAGGATATAGAGTTAAAAGGAACAGGTATAGGAACCCCTGGAGAGAGTTGTACTATTGATTTAACAGGGGTTTCAGTTGCAAAAAATGATACATATAAAGTAGAGGCTTATACTGATAGTTACTTAGGAAATTATAGCGGAGATTTTGTTTATAAAGTTTCTATTGGAGATTTTTCATATATAGATACGAATAATCCAGAGGTTTCATTAATTCCAAGAGCGGATTGGTCATCACCAGCGGCGAAACAAACACTTATTGATACAACGACAGCAACAGAGGCTTTTAATTCGGCGACTGTGACAGTAAAATGTGCAGATGATACCAATATTGGATCATGGTGTTCTGTTCATATTGTTGTAACTGTTAATGGAAAAGAAGAAGATATAGAATTAAAAGGAACAGGTGTAGGAACCGATGGAGAGAGTTGTACTATAGAGTTGACAGGGATTTCGGTGGCGGAAAATGATACATATAAAATAGAAGCATATACAGATAGCTACCTGGGAAATTATAGTGGGGATTATGTTTATAAAGTTTCTATAAGTGATTTTACATATAAGGGAGAAAACTCTGAAGAGCCAAATCCGCCTGTGGATGATACTTTAGCGGAAGTACAGACTTCTGCATGGGCAGATGAAAAAAAACGTGCAGAAATAATTCCAGCGACTACAGCAGAGAGTGACTACAATAAAGCGACAGTTACAGTAAAGTGTGCAGGTGATGTATCTTTTAATGATCAGTCTAAACTACACATTGTAATAACAGTTAATGGTGTGGAGACAGACATTGAGCAGGAAGGAATTGGTGGCTGGGATCCTGGTTGGTCTGGTACATATGATATAACAGACAAATTTCCAGTGATTAAGACAGGAGATACTTATAAGGTAGAGGCTTATACGGATTCATGGGAAACCCATACAGCAAGTTATGTTTTTAAGGTTGGTGTTACTCTTGTTAGTGAGAAGACGGATGATGCTACCCCAAAGCCGGAAAAAGTAAAGACGGAGATTACTTCGGCAAAACTTTCCTTTGCATATGAAAAAGCAGCAGAAGGAACAGCTACTTTCTTAAAAGTCTGCAATGTAGATGTAAGTGGATTTGCAGGGAATGGCACCTATGAAGCAGATATTGCAGAAGATGCATGGAAAACTTGGGATAAAACAGGATTTTATAATCTTGGATTTGTAGATAGTGATGCAGGGTATACCTTAAAAAATGCTGTATTAACTGTAAATGGTGTATATGAGTTCGTATTAGGGGAAACATTGTCTTCCGAGTTTAAAGAGGAGAAGCATAAAGTAGATTTTCCAAACTGCTGGAATACTGGTTATAATGCAGGGGATGTTTTATTTACATCAAAAGATGGCAAGGCTACTATTGTATTTGGAGGCAATAATGTAGTAATTTCTTTATATGTGGAGTCTGATAAAGCGCCAACTCCAACGGCAACTCCAACGAAAAAGCCAAACAGGCCATATTATCCTGTAATTACTCCAACTCCGACTCCAACGGCGGCACCTACAGCAGAGCCGACGGCAACCCCGTCGCCAGAACCAACTACAGAGCCGACGGTAGAGCCAACTGTAAAGCCAACGACGGCACCAACTGCAGAACCAACTGCAGAACCAACAACGGCACCGACAAATGCGCCAATCGCAGAGCCAACAGTGACTCCCGCAGTACCAACAGAGGCACCGGCAGAACCTACGGCTGCTCCAGTAACACCTACAAAGGCACCTGCCCAAAAGGTGCAGAAGGGAGATAAGGTTACTGTTTCCGGGCAAAAATATGTAGTGACAAATGCTTCCAAAAAGACAGTGGAATATGTTGCTGCTAAAAACAGCAAGAAGAAAACAGTTTCTGTTCCTGCTACAGTTAAGGTTTCTGTAAATGGGAAAAAGGTAACCTATAAAGTAACAAGTATTAAGAATAATGCATTTAAGGGCAATAAAAAGATTGAGAAGATTACTGTCAGCAAAAATATTAAGACGATTGGGAACAATGCATTTAAAAATTGTGCGAACTTGAAGACAATCGTAATTAAATCGACGTCACTTACAAAGATTGGGAAAGATGCCTTGAAGGGGACGGCGAAAAAGTTAGTAATTAAAGTTCCGGCAAAGAAGGTTTCTGCATATAAGAAACTCTTCAAAAATAAAGGGAATAACAGCATTGTTATTAAGAAAGCATAACGGAATGAACCTGCTGTTTTGGACAAAAGTAGGATAATTAAAACCGGCAGTATTTTGGATGCTGATATGTATGCGGAAAATTGTTGGAATCAAAAAGTCCGGATACCATTAAAAATAAATGGTATCCGGACTTTTTGCAGTTATTTGTGACAGTACTTAGCCATAGGCGGTTTAAATGCCATATTCCTCCAATAATCTCTGTTGGTAGTCAGGATTGTCTGCGGAGCACTTTAAATCATCAAAACGATTATCATTAACTAATAGCACATTTGGTTTATTAATGCGTTCAATGCCACGTTTCTCGCCGATTTCAATACCACGTTTCTCACCACGTTGGTCTGCTTCATACATAAACTGATTATAGTCACGAATTGCTTTTTCGCGGGCTTCATATTCTAAACGTTTTTGCTTATCCTGGCTGATGACTTGTAGTTTTTGGTATGCACTTGCAATATAAGGGTCTTTTGTTGCAATCATTTCAAACTTCTCCTTTCGTTCAGCATTGATAAATTTTGCCCACAGCAAAATATTGTCACTGTCGTCCTTGAGTTCTTTTGGGAGCTTTGGAAGCTCCAGAACATGGAATTCCATTTTGTCTGTATAGATGAAATGGCGGGTATCTTCCATAATATGAAAGTATGAGTAAAAGTCAGGTTCTTTATTCCCGCGAAGGCAAAGTGAGGATGTGCAAGCAAGCTTGCATCATCCGAGCGCGCCCGCGAGGGTCAAATACCCCGCCCCTCTGGGGCGAACTTGCAAAGGAACCGAAGGTTCCTTTGGAGAAACTAGGTCATGCCCCGTTGCTCTGCAGCGGGGTATTTGACTAAATAATATAAAGTCAAGGATGCTGATACTGACACATTTTTTTGGCCTTGCTCAATCTGTTCTGTGTATATTTTAGAAAGATAGAACAGGGCACGGTCTGTCCAGACGTCTAATTTTGAGAGCTGGACTTCAATATCAATTTCGGTATCATTGTTTAAAAGTACTCTGACATCTAATATGCCCAGCTTGTCATCTTCGTGAGTCTTCTGTAATTCTGTCTTTAAAAGAAAAGTTTCCTTAATATTGTTGGGATTAAGCTTTAGGATGGCAGATAAGAAACCAATCCGGGCTTTTTCGTCAGTCATGATTTCTTTATGTCATAGGAAATTGTGCTGTAATGTAGTGGCTGCAAGCGCACCAGCGCTGGCGGTGCGCTTTTTTAAAGGCAAAGTCAACCTTAGGTTTCATTAAAAATTCATTCATATTTACTCCTGTTCTGATGTTGAGCAATGCATAAAAAAATCGGCACGATTTCCTATAAAGAAAAAGAAGCAGATTTAAGCCGCCATTCATTATTATATAAATAATATAAGTCTCATATAGAAAAGTCAATAGTAACTTTTATTGCTATTTTGATAAAATTGCAGTAAAATATACAGAGTTTTTTGCCCCATGCATACGTGGGAATAAAAGAAAAGAGGAGTAAAATACAATGGAACAGATAAAGGTGAAATATTTTTCCGATGAGATTGAAAAACTTACTTATATAGATGGGAAATCAGATTGGATTGACCTTCGGGCTTCGGAAGAAGTTTCGTTACGGCAGGGGGAATTTAAGTTAATTCCGCTTGGGGTTGCGATGGAACTTCCGGAAGGCTATGAGGCACATATTGTGCCAAGAAGCAGTACATATAAGAATTTTGGCATTATCCAGGCCAATCATTGCGGTATTGTAGACGGTTCTTATTGTGGCGACAATGATATGTGGAAGATGCCGGTCATTGCTATGCGTGATACGGTGATACATGTAAATGACAGAATTTGCCAGTTCCGAATTATGGAAAATCAGCCGAAACTCTGCTTTAAAGAGGTGGAATATCTGGAAGGGGCAGACAGGGGAGGGTTTGGCTCGACGGGAAAGCAGTAGTGAATCATGCTTGACATAAATTTGATTTCTGTATACACTATACTCTATGGCGTATATAAGGAACTGTAGACAAGCCAGGATGCGTCAGTTATTCTCGCGTATGCAACGAGCCAAACGCAATGCTTGCAAGGAACTGAAAGTTCCTTGGCACTTGGCGACTGCACGTGGGACAAATACCCCGCCCCTCTGGGGCGAACAAGCTAAAGAGAAGCTAGGTCATGCCCCGTTGCTCTGCGGTGGGTATTTGGCTTTCCTGCAGTTCCTAAGGATACTATATTATAGAAAGGATGCGTTAGGATGGAATATAAGATAGCAGCAATTGCCGGTGATGGAATCGGCCCAGAGATTGTAAGGGAAGCAAGGAAAGTGTTGGCTAAGGTAGGGGAGAAGTTTCAGCATACATTTACATATGAAGAGCTGTTGATGGGCGGCTGTTCGATTGATGTGTATGGGGAATCCCTGACAGATGAAACACTGGAAAAGGCAAAAGCATGTGATTCTGTTTTGCTGGGAGCAGTTGGCGGCAATGTCGGGCAGTCGAATTGGTATCAGATTGAGCCGGAGAAGCGCCCGGAGGCAGGGCTTTTAAAAATCCGCAAGGGTCTGGGGCTGTATGCAAATATCCGTCCGGCGGTTCTTTTTGATGAACTATCTGCGGCATGTCCCTTAAAGCCGGAACTGATAGAAGGCGGCTTTGATTTTGTAGTAATGCGGGAACTGACTGGCGGGCTTTATTTTGGGGAGCGTAAGACAGTGGAAGAAAATGGGGTTTTAAAGGCAATTGATACCCTGACATATGATGAAAATGAAATCCGCAGAATTGCAAAATGGGGCTTTGACGTTGCAATGAAGCGCAACAAGAAAGTCTGCAGTGTAGATAAAGCAAATGTCCTGGATTCTTCCAGGCTTTGGAGAGAAGTGGTAAAAGAAGTAGCTGCCGATTATCCTGAAGTGGAACTGACGGATATGCTGGTTGATAATTGTGCGATGCAGCTTGTGCGTGACCCGAAGCAGTTTGACGTTATTTTGACAGAAAATATGTTTGGGGATATCCTGTCGGATGAAGCGAGCATGGTAACCGGTTCGATTGGGATGCTTTCTTCTGCAAGCCTTGGGGCTACGAAACTTGGGCTGTATGAGCCAAGCCATGGTTCTGCGCCGGATATTGCAGGGCAGGACAAGGCAAACCCGATTGCGACGATTCTGTCGGCGGCAATGATGTTACGCTATTCCTTTGATTTGGAAAAGGAAGCGGATGCCGTAGAAGAAGCAGTAAAGAAGGTCTTAAAGGATGGTTACCGCACGATAGATATTATGTCGGAAGGCAAGACACAGGTTGGGACTGCCCAGATGGGCGATTTAATCTGTGATAATATTACTATTCACGGCTGATTTTATGCATGATGTTTAGAATGGCCGTGAATAGTAACGTGATAATATATAAAAGGAGGAAAGACAGATGAAAAGTGATGCAGTGAAAAAAGGAATGCAGACAGCGCCGCAGCGTTCGCTGTTTAATGCATTAGGGCTTACAGAAGAAGAACTGGAAAAGCCATTAGTTGGGATTGTCAGCTCGTACAATGAGATTGTACCTGGGCATATGAATATAGATAAGATTGTAGAAGCTGTTAAAATGGGAGTCGCAATGGCTGGCGGCACGCCAATTGTGTTCCCTGCGATTGCTGTCTGTGACGGGATTGCAATGGGGCATGTCGGCATGAAATATTCCCTCGTAACAAGGGATTTGATTGCCGATTCCACAGAATGTATGGCGACGGCGCACCAGTTTGATGCGCTTGTAATGGTGCCAAATTGTGATAAAAATGTACCGGGGCTTTTGATGGCGGCAGCGCGCCTGAATGTACCGACAATATTTGTCAGCGGCGGCCCTATGCTTGCAGGCCATGTAAAAGGGGAGAAAACAAGCCTTTCTTCTATGTTTGAGGCAGTCGGCGCCCATGCGGCAGGGAAAATTTCTGCAGAAGAGGTAGACGATTATGTATGTAATGCCTGTCCAACCTGCGGTTCCTGCTCCGGGATGTATACGGCAAACAGCATGAACTGCCTGACAGAGGCAATTGGCATGGGGCTTCGTGGGAACGGCACCATTCCGGCTGTCTATTCCCAGAGGTTAAAGCTTGCAAAACATGCCGGGATGAAAGTGATGGAGCTTTTGGAAAAGAATATACGCCCAAGAGATATTTTAACAAAAGAAGCATTTGAAAATGCGCTGACGGTTGACATGGCGCTTGGGTGTTCAACTAATACAATGCTCCATCTCCCTGCGATTGCCCATGAAGCGGGCGTGGAAATTAACCTGGACATTGCGAACCAGATAAGTGCAAAGACTCCGAACCTCTGTCATCTGGCGCCGGCCGGGCATCATTATATGGAAGAGTTAAACGAGGCAGGCGGCATTTACGCTGTTATGAATGAATTAAACAAAAAAGGGCTGCTTCATACGGATTTGGTTACTGCAACCGGAAAGACGGTCGGGGAAAATATTACAGGCTGTGAAAACAGGAACAAAGAGATTATCCGCCCAATAGAAGAGCCATATAGCGAAACAGGCGGAATCGCTGTGTTGCGTGGCAATATTGCACCGGATAGCTGTGTGGTAAAACGTTCTGCCGTTGTACCGGAGATGATGGTGCATGAAGGACCTGCAAGGGTATTTGACTGTGAAGAAGATGCGATTGAGGCAATTAAGGGCGGAAAGATTGTAGCAGGGGATGTTGTGGTAATCCGCTATGAAGGGCCAAAGGGCGGACCTGGGATGCGTGAGATGTTAAATCCAACTTCTGCAATTGCCGGCATGGGGCTTGGCTCTAGTGTGGCATTAATTACAGACGGCCGTTTTTCCGGGGCTTCCAGGGGGGCCTCGATTGGACATGTATCGCCGGAGGCTGCAGTCGGCGGGCCGATTGCTTTGATTGAGGAAGGGGATATCATTTCTATAAATATTCCGGAAAACACAATTAATGTAAAGGTTTCAGAGGAAGAACTTTCAAGCAGGAAAGAGAAGTGGACGCCAAAAGAGCCAAAGGTAAAAACAGGTTATCTGGCAAGGTATGCTTCTATGGTAACATCAGCAGACAGGGGCGCTGTACTTGAAATTAAGTAGATATGGAGGAGTAACATGCAGTTAACAGGTTCTGAGATTGTAATAGAATGCTTGAAGGAGCAGGGGGTAGATACGGTATTTGGGTATCCGGGCGGTGCAATCCTAAATATTTATGATGAGCTTTACCGCCATCAGGATGAAATCCACCATATACTGACATCCCATGAGCAGGGCGCTGCCCATGCAGCAGACGGTTATGCGCGTTCTACAGGGAAGGTAGGCGTATGCATGGCAACAAGCGGGCCGGGGGCGACAAATCTTGTCACGGGGATTGCAACGGCTTATCTGGATTCTGTTCCGCTGGTTGCAATTACCTGTAATGTAGGGCTTCCGCTTCTTGGGAAGGATTCTTTTCAGGAAATTGACATTGCAGGGGTAACAATGCCGATTACGAAACATAGTTTTATAGTAAAAAGTGTAGAGGATTTGGCGCCAACACTGCGCCGTGCCTTTAAAATTGCAATGACAGGCCGGCCTGGCCCTGTCCTGGTAGATATTGTTAAAAATGTGACGAGTGATGAAACAGAATATAAACGTGAAGTTCCAAAGCTAATCCCACGTTCTACAGAAAAAATTGAAACAGACAGTGTGGAAGAAGCGCTTAAATTGCTGCAGAAAGCAAAGAAGCCGGTGATTTTTGTGGGCGGCGGGGCAGTGATTTCCGGCGCAAATAAGGAATTATATGATTTTGTGCAGAAAGCAGACGCGCCGGTTACTGACAGCCTGATGGGAAAAGGCGCCTATCCGGGGACGGACAGCAGATATATCGGGATGCTTGGGATGCATGGTACAAAGACGGCAAACTTGAGTGTTGCAGAATGCGACCTTTTGATTGTAATTGGCGCGCGTTTTTCAGACCGCGTTGTAGGGAATGCGGCGACATTTGCAAAGAATGCTAAAATTATCCAGATTGATGTGGATGAGGCAGAGATTAATAAAAACATAATGGTGGATATCAGCCTGATTGGCGATGTGAAATCTGTCCTTGATATTTTCAATGGAAGGCTGGAGCAGCTTTACCATAAAGAGTGGATGGATAAAGTAATGGCGCGTAAGGATGCGCTGCCATTAAATTATAACCAGGAGAACCTTACAGGACCATATATTATTGAAAAGCTGGATGAGGTTACAAATGGTGAGGCAATTGTTGTAACAGAGGTTGGGCAGCATCAGATGTGGGCGGCCCAGTATTATAAATATACAGAGCCGCGTACTTTAATTACATCGGGCGGCCTTGGCACAATGGGGTATGGCCTTGGGGCGGCAATCGGGGCGAAGTCAGCCCATCCGGAGAAAACGGTTGTCAACATAGCAGGAGACGGATGTTTCCGTATGAATATGAATGAAATCGCAACAGCTGCAAGAAATAATATTCCGGTGGTTGAGATTGTATTTAACAACCATGTGCTTGGCATGGTCCGCCAATGGCAGACACTGTTCTATGGGAAACGTTATTCCCATACTATATTAAATGACAGCGTGGATTTTGTGAAGGTTGCTGAAGCAATGGGTGCAAAAGGATACCGTATTACAAAGAAAGAAGAGGTTGAGCCTGTGTTAAAAGAAGCGATTGCCGCAGGCGTACCGGTTTTGATTGACTGCATCATTGACAGTGACGATAAAGTATTCCCGATGGTGCCGCCGGGAAAGAGCCTGGATGATGTGTTTGATGAAAAAGATTTAAAGTCAGGCAGATAAGGTACAGTAGTTATAAATAAGCGTTTGCTGCCATTTTTGGCAGATGCTTTTTATGGCGGCAGGCGGTTTTCTATTAGAAGGAGGCAAATATATGAGCAGAGTGTATAATTTTTCAGCCGGTCCGGCGGTATTACCGGAAGAGGTTTTAAAGGAAGCGGCAGAGGAGATGTTAGATTACAAAGGTTCTGGAATGTCTGTTATGGAGATGAGCCACCGTTCCAAGGTTTATGATAACATTATTAAAACTGCTGAAAAAGATTTAAGGGAACTGATGGGCATCCCAGATAATTACAAAGTGCTGTTTTTGCAGGGAGGCGCTTCACAGCAGTTTGCCATGATTCCGATGAATTTGATGAAGAATAAGGTTGCAGATTATATTGTAACTGGGCAGTGGGCAAAGAAAGCCTTCCAGGAGGCTTCCAAATATGGAAAGGCCAATAAGATTGCCTCTTCAGAAGATAAGACATTTTCTTATATTCCGGATTGTTCTGATTTGCCAATTTCTGATGATGCAGATTATGTATACATTTGTGAAAATAATACAATCTATGGTACAAAATTTAAGGAACTGCCAAATACAAAAGGAAAAACACTGGTAGCAGACGTATCTTCCTGCTTTCTTTCTGAACCGGTTGATGTAACAAAATATGGCATTATTTATGGCGGCGTCCAGAAGAATATCGGCCCGGCTGGCGTTGTGATTGTAATTATCCGGGAAGACCTGGTGACAGAAGATGTGCTGCCAGGGACGCCGACGATGCTCCAGTATAAGACGCATGTGGATGCAGAATCCCTTTATAATACGCCGCCGGCATATGGCATTTATATCTGCGGCAAGGTATTTAAGTGGATTAAGGATATGGGTGGCTTGGAAGTGATGAAGCAGAAAAATGAAGAGAAAGCTAAGATTTTATATGATTTCCTGGATTCCAGCAAGCTCTTTAAAGGGACGGTTCTTCCAAAAGACCGTTCTTTAATGAATGTCCCATTTGTAACTGGAAATGAAGAACTAGACGCAAAATTTGTAAAAGAAGCTACAGACGCAGGATTTGTGAACCTGAAAGGACACCGCACGGTTGGCGGCATGCGGGCAAGTATTTATAATGCCATGCCAAAAGAAGGCGTAGAGAAATTAGTAGAATTTATGAAAAAGTTTGAGGAGGAAAATGCATAATGTTTCAGTATACATGCTTAAACCCGGTTGCCCAGATAGGGCTTGACGTATTTGGCGAAGGATATGCAAAGACAGACGATGTGAATGAGGCAGAGGCGATTTTAGTGCGCAGTGCATCCATGCATGATATGGAGCTATCTGATAAGCTTGTTGCAGTAGCAAGGGCGGGCGCAGGCGTTAATAATATCCCGCTTGAGAAGTGTGCAGAGAAAGGCGTTGTAGTCTTTAATACGCCGGGAGCCAATGCAAATGGCGTAAAAGAAATGGTAATTTGCGGTATGCTGCTTGCAGCAAGGGATATTGACGGAGGCATTAACTGGGTAAAGGAAAATGCTTCTGATGAAAATATCAGCAAATCTATGGAAAAGGCAAAGAAAAATTTTGCAGGGACAGAGCTGAAAGGCAAAAAACTTGGCGTAATTGGACTTGGGGCAATCGGCGTACTGGTCGCAAATGTAGCAAACCGCCTGGGGATGGACGTATATGGGGTCGACCCATATCTTTCTGTAAAAAATGCCTTGAATATTAACCGTGACGTTACCGTGTTAAAGTCATATGACGAGTTGTATGAACAGTGTGATTATATTACAATCCATGTCCCATTCCTTGAGGATACAAAAGGGATGCTGAACAAGGAAGCTTTTTCTAAGATGAAAGATGGCGTTATTATCTTAAATTATGCCAGGGATTTGCTGGTAAATGATGAAGATATGAAGGAAGCCCTGGAATCTGGGAAGGTTGCAAAATATGTGACAGACTTTCCGAACCCAGCTGTTGTAAAAATGCCGAATGTAATTGCAACGCCTCATCTTGGCGCGTCTACAGAGGAGTCAGAGGATAACTGTGCGGTAATGGCTGCCAATGAATTGCGTGAATATCTGGAAAATGGCAATATTTCCAATTCTGTGAATTATCCGAACTGTGATGCAGGGGAGTGCTTTACGGCAGGCAGGATTACTGTTGCACACAGGAATATTCCAAAAATGCTGCACCAGCTTACAAATGTAATTTCTGCAGAAGGAATTAATATTGACAATATGACAAATAAGAGCCGTAAGGAATATGCTTATTGCGTATTTGATATTGATTCAGAATCTTCTGAGGAGCTTGCAGATAAGCTTCGGGAAATTGACGGCGTATTAAAAGTACGTGTTGTGAAATAAGGGCACAGCTTATGGAGAATTCTTTATCTTTGTAAAATGGCTGTAGATTTACAAATAAAGTTCAAAACAGGGAAGGGGCACCAGCGCAGGCGGTGCCCTTTTTTCAAGGGGCTATAAGCATTTATAGCCTTCTTTGCTGGGAAATTTGCTGTAAGGAGGGGATGGCTGTTGGATTATAAAGAAGCGTTAAGGTATATACAGAATATACAGGAGCGGCTTGGAAGCGATTATTCGCTGAAAGAGGTGACAGAACTTTCCAGGCGTTTAGGAAGGCCGGAGCGGAACCTTAAAATTATCCATATTGCAGGGACAAATGGGAAAGGTTCTGTAGGCAGCTATATCAGCAATATGCTTGCGCAGGCGGGATATACCGTCGGCCGTTATGTTTCCCCAACAGTATTTGGCTACAGGGAACGGGTGCAAAAGGTGGTTAAGGTTTCTGTTCAGGTAGAGAGTGAGTGGATGGCGCAGGAGGAGATGGCAGAGGCGCTTACCCTGCTGAAAGAAGCCTGTGAAAAGATGTGCCAGGATGGTTTTTTGCAGCCGACTGCATTTGAAATTGAAACAATTATGGCGTTCTGGCTTTTTAACAAATGGAGAGTGGATGTTGCCGTTGTCGAGACAGGGCTTGGTGGGAGGCTGGATGCGACCAATATTATTGAGCATCCGCTTTTATGTGTATTTACATCTATTAGCAGAGACCATATGCAGTTTTTGGGAAATACAATAGAAGAGATTGCAGCAGAAAAATATGGCATTATAAAGGAAGGCACGACAGTTGTTTCCTGCTATCAGGAAGAATGCCATCGTCTATTAGAAGAGTGTTGCAAAGAAAAAAATGCATCTCTTTCGTATGCCTGCCTGTACGGTGGGGAAAATGGGAACATTCAGGAAGTGGAACCTTCTGCTGCATCTGGTGTTTGTAAAAGGGATTTTCAAGGAAGTTATCAAAAAGAAAATGCAGCGTTAGCGGAAAAAGCAGTATTACAGATGCAGGAGATGGGGGAATTTTTTGTTTCTGAAATACAGAGAGAGGAAGCACTGCGGTTCAGCAGATGGCGAGGTCGTTTTGACATTGTTTCGGAGCAGCCGTTTGTGCTTGCAGACGGCGCGCACAATGAAGATGCGGCAAAGAAATTGAGCCTTTCTTTAAAATCTTGTTTCCCTGGGGAAAAGTTCTGTTTTATCCTTGGTGTTTTCAGGGATAAAGAGTATGAAAAAATGATAGGCCATCTGCTGCCGCTTGCCAGGCAGATTTATACAGTGTCAACAGCAGGAAAGCGGGGGCTTTCTGCAGGGGAGTTATGGGAATGTGTACAGCGGATGGAAAAAAGCCAGCTTGGGATGCTGGAAAGATATTGTGGGGCTGTATGCTGCAGTTCCATAAAAGAAGCTCTGGATGCCTGCATTGCCAGGCAAAGTTCTGTAAAGACAGTTGTCTGTGGTTCCCTGTCTATTTTAGGGGAAGTATACTGTTATTTTAAGGAACTGTAGAAAAATGTGTCAGCTTGTTACTATTCACGGTCAATTTCTTCTACAGTTCCTAAGCATAAGAAAGGAAGGCAGAGATGAAGATAGGTAAAACAGAGTTTGATTTTAATAAAAGGCACACATATGTAATGGGGATTTTAAATGTCACTCCAGACTCTTTTTCTGATGGAGGAAAGTTTAACCGTATGGACGCCGCTTTGTACCATACGGAAGAAATGATTCTCCAGGGGGCAGATATTATTGATATTGGAGGAGAGTCAACAAGGCCGGGGTATCAAAAGATTTCCGCAGAGGAAGAAACAGAACGTGTTGTATCTGTAATTGAAGCAGTCCAGAAACGGTTTGATGTCCCAATATCTGTAGATACTTATAAAGCGCCTGTTATGGATGCCGCCCTTTTGGCTGGCGGCGATATGGCCAATGATATCTGGGGGCTTCGGTATGACAGCCTTTTTGCAGGAGAAGGGGAACATTCCGTATGGGATTGTGGGACAATGGCAGAGGTTATTGCAAGACACCAGGTTCCGGTCTGTGTAATGCATAATAGAAAGAAAGCAGTGTATCAGAAGCTGTTGGAGGAAATACTGTCTGATTTGGAAGGGAGCATACAGATTGGAATAGATGCAGGAATTTCAGAAGACAGGATGATTTTGGATCCAGGGATTGGATTTGGAAAGACATATCAGGATAACCTGAAAGTCCTTGCAAGCCTTGAAGGTTTCCATAAACTGAACCTGCCGCTTTTGCTAGCCGCTTCCCGTAAGTCAGTGATTGGCTTAACACTGGAGCTTCCAGTAGAAGAGAGGGAAGAGGGGACTTTGGTAACGACTGTGCTGGCAGCGCAGAATGGCTGGAATATGGTGCGTGTCCATGATGTAGAAAAAAGCGTGCGTGCAATAAAAATGGCAGAAAAAATATTTTCTGCCATGTAGGTTAATCTTCTAATTTCTCAAAACGGTGCCATACCTTATCTTCGCCACATACATGTTTTGTGCCGTCGCTGTCAAGAACTATGTAGTCATTTACATTGATAAATGTTTTTCCGCGGCGGTGCGATACATAAGGACACATAATGCGGCCATCCGGGAAGGTAACTTTCAAAATATGTTCAACAATAATCCATCCTTTGGTAACAACATCAGAAAAAAGTTCGAACCCATCTTCCAGGTTTTTGTCTGTTTCATATTTCACAACTTCGCATTCCAGGGCAGTACGTTTACATTTCATAATTTGCACCAAGCCTCAAGCGAAAATGCCTGCATTTTCATTTGAGGCGCAAACACAAAGGGGTGAAAGATGTGTGTTTGCATTTTACCCTTTCTTCTTTTTTTCTTTCACCCTTTAACCTATTTCTGCGCTGCTTTTTATATATCGTGGCATCACTATTTCTGTCTGCACGTAAATAGTAATATGATTAAGGGGTTTGTGCCGCAGTGCAGGCACAAACGGTATATAGATAGTTTATAAGAATTTTGCCCGATAGTCAATGTTTTTTTCAAACACAATCTTAGAGCGAAGCCCTTTTGGGTAGTGGTTTTTTAAAATACCGTTTTGTGCTTTGCCCCATCCAAGGGAAACACCCTGGCAGCATACAAGCACCCAGGAGTGGAAAGCAGGGTCACAGGGGATTACTTCCCCATGCAGATAGCGGACGGCGGTTTCATAACTGCAATCAGTGTGCTGCACACAATTTTCAGGGGAAAGAGCCATTGCAAGGGCATGGGACGGCTCAAAGCGGTTTTTCTTACGCGTGCCAAGATGGAGGCCGGCACGCATGATCTTTAGCCCATCCAGGGAAGGCGTCCCTTCCGGAATCAGGTAAAGCTCCTCTCCAAAATACTGGAATGTGCCGCTGCCATTTAGGAGTTTGGCCGCCGAATAGCGTTCCTCTGTATTAGGAGGCATAATATTTTGTTTTATAAATTCCAGATAGCCGGATATTTCGGGCTGTCTGTTTTTTTGGTATGAGGTGTTTTGCCCTGTCTTTTTTCCTTTTTTCCGTTGTCTTCCTTGAGAAGTTTGCAGGTCAGGCGGCAGGATAGTTCCGGCTTTTTTTAGTCTTGCTGCAAAATGGCCTTCCCCTTTGAGTTTATGCGGCCAAAGGCGGAGGGTTTTTGTGATTTCGCTGGATTTTGTATCAGCAAACTGCGGCATTCCACATTCCAGCCCACAGTTTACCGGCAAAAAGTCTTTCCAGTCTTCTAGAATATAATCAGGATGCGCAGAAAGAAACCATGATATTATCTGTTCATCTTCTTCCGGGGAAAACGTACAAGTAGAATAGATAATAACGCCGCCAGGGGACAGCATCTGGTCGGCACATTCTAAAATCATCTGCTGGCGTTTCCTGCAAGTCCCGACTTGCTGCAGGGACCACTCTTTTTTTGCATTTTCATCTTTCCGAAACATCCCTTCTCCGGAGCATGGGGCGTCAACAATGATTTTGTGGAAAAAAAGCGGAAACTGCCGTGCCATTTTATCGGGTGGTTCATTGCATACAATACAGTTCACGGCTCCAAAACGTTCTATATTCTGGGAAAGGATTTTAGCCCTGGAGGGGGAGATTTCATTGGAAACAAGAAGCCCTTTTCCCATAAGGCGTCCGGCAATCTGTGTTGATTTGCCGCCAGGGGCAGCGCAGAGGTCGCATATGAGTTCCCCAGGCTCCGGGGCTGCCAGGCTGGCTACAGACATTGCGCTTGGCTCCTGGATATAGTATGCCCCGCCTTCATGGAGCGGATGTTTCCCAGGGCGCTCTATTGGTTCGGCATAATAGCCCTCCCTTGCCCAGGCAACAGGAGCCAGGGTGAAGGGAAGGATTTTCGCGGAAATATGACCGCTGAATTTTAGTGGATTTATCCGTAGGCCATATGCCGGGGGCTGTTTTTGGCTTTCAAAGAAGCTGTCAGCCTCTTTACCAAGCATCTGATATATCCGGTCAGTAAAATCTTTTGGGAAATCCATTGGTAATCGCTGCCTTCCTGCTACAGTAAATCAATGATATCTACATTCTCGCCGGTAATGCCAACATGGGCGCCATCTTTTGCTTCGGCAGTATCTTTATGCGCTACAAGCCATTTGTTTAATGCCCAGAGCAGTTTGTCTTCATCATTCTTGACAGTGATGTCAGGCTTTGCTTCATTTGTCCCTTTTGGAAGGACGATAATAACACGGAAGCCCTCGCCTTTCTTTGCGCTGCAAGGGGCGTAGTGGAGGGTTGTTGCATATAATTCAACGGCTGTCCCTTTTGGGCAGAGGAATGCTTCTGTATTGGAAGAGTCAATCTGTCCGTCTATAATATCCTGCTGGCGTGCTACAAGCAGGATTACATCGTCTGCTGCAATGTCTATTTCACTGTCCCTGTGGTACTCAAAACAGTTCAGTTTTGTGTTTGTCCCATTGCAATAGCCAACCTGGATTGGCATGCCGCCATAGCAGTTGCTGGAAAGCTCTGCAAAGACAGGTTCCGCTTCTAATACATCCACGGAAGGGACATAAATAACAGAATCAGAAGGCTTTTTTGAATTAGCTTCTAAAGTGCTTAAAAGACTGGAAAAGTCGTAGCCTTCCACTACTTTCCCATAGATGGCAAATGCCTTGTCAAATACGGATTGGATTTTCATATCTTACCTCATTTCTGCATGGCCAGGGCTGCTGGCACCTGCGTTTTTTTAGTAACATTATATCACAGTTTTTTGGAATTGTCGCCGTCTTGTTGTAATATAAGGAAAATAAAGGTATAATAAAGGGACAGAATAAAGGGAGGTAGCAGATGCGGGTTGCGTTAGGACAGCTTGATATGGTGTGGGAAGATAAGGTGCGTTCGTACAGGAAAGCGGAAAGAATGGCAGAAGAAGCAGCAACGGCTGGATGTGAGGTTATTATTTTTCCGGAAATGTCGCTTACTGGTTTTTCTATGAACCTTGAAAAAATCGGGGAACCGCTGCACCATTCCCAGACAGTGGGACAAATGCAGAAGCTGGCAAAAAAGCTTGGCATTGCGGCGGCATTTGGCTGGGCGGCTTTGGGGATGGAAGCAGGGGAAAAAGGGACAAACCGTTTTACTTTAGTAGATTCGTCTGGTAGAATAGTTGCAGATTATGCGAAACTGCATCCATTTTCATATGGGCAGGAGGATCTTTATTATGCAAAAGGAAATGAGATTATTACTGTACCGTTTTTAGGAAGGACAGTCAGCTTGTTTATTTGTTATGATTTGCGGTTTCCGGAGATTTTCCAGGTGGCGGCAAGGAAGGCGGATATATTTTTTATCATTGCCAATTGGCCTTCGGTGCGCAGCGCCCATTGGGAGACACTGCTCCGTGCCAGGGCGGTTGAAACGCAGTCTTATGTCGTTGGGGTAAATTGTGTCGGAAAACGGGATGGCATGGTTTATTCTGGTGAAAGCATGGCTGTGGACTCTCTTGGGAATATTCTTGGGAAGATTTCTAATAAAGAAGGGGTGCTGGTTTGTGATTTGGATGACCGTGCATGGCGTTTGCGCCAGAAGTTTGCAACTGCTGCAGACAGAAGGGAAGATTTTTACAGAAAATATTTTGACGTCCTGCATTGAGTTGTAATTGTACTGGCATGTTGGGAATAAGGAGATAAAAATGAGACAATATGAGTTAGCAATTCGGATTGCCCAGATTCATCATCTGGTGGATGAAAGAAAATATAAAAAGGCATTGGCCGTAATCCAGACATTGGATGTACGGCAGGTGCGGGCGTTAAGTGATTTAAAAGTATTTGCAGAGGTATATACTAAGACAGAACAGTATGATGCGGCAAAAGCAATGTATTTGCGGATATGCAGGAGCTCTAAGACAAGAAGGGTGCTGCACCGTCTGGTATATCTTTCTATCCGTACAAATTCGCTGGAAGATGCGGAGGCATATTTCGAGGAATATATGCGGATGAACCCAAGTACGCGGGATGCATTAATCCTGCGGTATCGGATTGATAAAGCATCAGGCGTGCCGATTGGGAAATTGATTGAGGTGCTGCAGGAGCTGAAGCAGGAGGAATATATTGAAGAATGGGCGTATGAGCTGGCAAAACTTTATCACCGTGCCGGACGCAGGGATGAGTGTATGGAAGAGTGTAAGGATATCATGCTCTGGTTTGGAAGCGGCGAGATTGTAGAACGTGCTAAAATATTAATGGATCATCTGAAAGAGAAAGACCCAATTCCTTATTATGATGATAAGGATTTTACTGTGCCCAAAAAAGAGGCGCCGAATCCTTACGATACAGGTTCCCTCCCTGACCTGAATGAATTTATCAAAGAGCGGAAGGCTATGAAACGTAAGGCGCGGAAAGCATCAGGCAGCTATGGGGAAGAAGAGGGGAAAAAGGATATCGGGGGAGAAGATTTCCATAGAAAAGAGAAGGAAGAGCCCGTAAAACACGAGAAAGGCCGGGAGGCGCCTGATACAGAATTTATTGATGATTATGAGGAAGACGATTTTGAGAGGGATTTGGTTTTACCGCAGGCTGCAATCCAAAAGTTGTCTGGGTTATTAAGGTTTGGAAGAAAGGAAGAAGGGAAATCTGATAAAATTGAACTTCCAGAGCAGGATAAGGAGGTTTTAGGGCAGGAGCCAGAGCCTATAGAAAGGGAAGAGGATTTTTCAGCGCAGCGGCAGGAAGAATCAGAAGAACAAAAAACTGCAGGATGGGAAAAAGAGCGGCAGGAGAAAAAAGAAGAAGCAGGGCAAAAGGAAAAATTGCAGGAAAGAGAAAGGGAGCAGCCTTGGAAGGAAGAAGAACAGAAAAAGGAAGAAGCCAAATCTGAGGCATCAAAACAGGGGGCAGGACGGCCTGAGCAGGAGGAGAGGGCTTCTGCAGCGATGCAGGAAACGGTTCGTGTAAAAAAGGAGATCCCAAAGAAAAAAAAGGCAGAGTATGTACCGCATTCGCAGTCAGGAACAGGGATTACGCAGGATCTTGCGAGGGAAATTACGGCTATTTATGAAATGGAACAGCAAAGCCAGCTAAAGGAAAAAGAAGTAAAGGTAATCAGGGAAAGAACAGAGAGTAAAAAAGTAAGGCCGCAGGCAGGGCAGGAGGAAAATACGAAAAAAGAGACGTCAAGTGACGGGCAGGAAGCTGTTACGAAGCCCGTAAGACGTATGCGGGCTGCTGCAGGGAATCCGAAGGATAAAACAAATATTGCGACGAATCTTGTCGACCGTATGACGCAGGCAATTCAAAAGAGCGCATCAAAGTCGTACATACCAATTGATATAGAAGAAATACAGGGAGATGCAGAAGCAGCAGGGACAGGGCGGCCGGGCAGAAAAGAAGCAGTGCAGCAGGAAAGAGCAGAAACAAAAAAGGGAAAGGATCCGCTGACTGTAGCCTTGGAAAAGGAAGTAGAAGAATATCAGGCGGCAAAAGAGCGTGAGCGGCAGGAGGAAGAGGTATCGGAAAAACAGCCGCAGAACGAAGCAGAGCTTCTAAAAAATCTTTTGGAAGAAGAAATTCAGGACCCAGAACGCTTACAGGAGACGGGAGACCCAGAATTTTTTGAAGAACCGAAAGAAGCTGTAGAGGAAGAAGAGGCGGAAGTTATAGAAGAACCGGAAGAAGCTGTGGAGGAAGAAGAATCGGAAGTTACAGAGGAACTGAAAGGAGCTGTAGAGGGAGAAGAGGCGGAAGCAGCGATAGAGACAGAAGACAGGCTGGAAGATTTGGAAGGTTTAGGGGAAACGGTGGAAGCAGAAGAGCCGGAAACTATGGAGCAGCCAGAAGAAGCTGTGGAAGAAGAGGTGGAAGTTACAGAGGAACCAGAAGAAGAGGTGGAAGTTACAGAGGAATCGGAAGAAGCTGTGGAGGAAGAAGAATCGGAAGTTACAGAGGAACCGGAAGAAGCTGTGGAGGAAGAAGAACCGGAAGTTATAGAGGAACCGGAAGAAGCTGTGGAGGAAGAAGAACCGGAAGTTACAGAGGAACCGAAAGAAACTGTAGAGGAAGAACCGGAAGCAGTGATAGAGACAGAAGACAGGCTGGGAGATTCGGAAGGTTTAGAGGAAACGGTGGAAGCAGAAGAGCCGGAAACTATGGTGCAGCCAGAAGAAGAACCGGAGAGAAGGGAGGAGGTTTCCGATGTAACAGAGAGCACAAAGGATCTGACAAAGGAAATTGAGGCGGTAAAGGCGGCTGCTTCTGCACTGAAGGATTACCATGCGCCGGAAATTCCGGTGATTGAGACGGATTATAATGAGATGCCGCAGATTACTTATGAAGATTTGCCGACTACCAGAGCGCTGCAGCAGTCTTTTCAGGATGTTTTAAGGCTGATTGAAGGGGAACTGGATCCTTCCCATTTCGTTTTGATGGGGGATGGAACAGAACGAATTGTTGGGGTCTCAAAAAAAATAGTCCATGTTATGAAGGCGTCAGGCTATCTTTCTGTTGGCAGGATTGCCAAGATACGTGCAGCCCAGTTGAATAAAATGGATTTAATTGGTTTCCGTAAGGAGCTGAAAGGGAACTGCCTGCTGATAGAGGAGGCATCGGATTTATTGTTTCCTACGATTACTAAGATATTTTCCATAATGGAAGAGTATTACGGGGATTTTGTTGTGATATTGTCAGATGAAGGGACTACGCTTGACCAGTTGTTTCGGTTTGTTCCAGTATTGGCAAAAAGGTTTAAATACATTATTGACATTACAAAGTATACAGAAAAGGACTACGAATAGGGATTTTTTCATACGGCAATTTGTGCCTGCGCGCTGCCTGGCGCAAATTGTTTTATGTAGGAAAGCAGCGCAGAAATGGGGATGTTTATGAATAAAGATTCAAACATAGTAATAAATGTAATTGGGCATACTAACCCAGATACAGATTCACTTTGTTCGGCAATTGCCTATGCTTATCTGAAACGGAAAGTGACAGGCGGCAATTATGTGGCAAAACGGGCAGGGCAGATTAATGCGGAAAGCAAGTTTGTGTTGGATTATTTTCAAGCGGAAATTCCGGATTATCTGGGGGATGTGCGTACGCAGGTTATGGATATTGATGTAAACCGTGTAAAAGGGGTAACGGAAAACATTTCCATAAAAGCAGCATGGAAAGTTATGCAGGAAGGGGGATGGCAGACGCTTCCTGTAGTGTCTAATTCAGGAAGGCTGAAAGGCCTGCTTACAATTGAAGATATTGCAAAGTCCTATATGGATATTTATGACAGCAGGGTAATCTCAAATTCCCATACGCCGTTTCGGAATATTGTGGAAACTTTGGATGGGGAGATGCTATATGGAAACCCAGAGGAAAGTGTACAGTCAGGAAAATGCCTGATTGCCGCCGCAAACCCTGATTTGATGGAAAGTTATATTGAGGAAGATGATATTGTTATTTTAGGGAACCGGTATGAGTCCCAGCTTTGTGCGATTGAGATGGGGGCAAAATGTATTATTGTCTGCGATGGGGCGAAGGTTTCTTTTACAATTGGAAGGCTGGCGGAAAACCATAACTGTTTTATTATACAGACGCCATACGATACGTTTACAGTGTCCCGTTTGATTAACCAGAGCATTCCGATTGGTTATTTTATGAAAAGGGAAAAGCTTATTACATTTGGCCTGGGGGAAGCCCTGGATGATATCCGGGATACAATGGCAAAAAAGAGATACCGGGATTTTCCGGTATTGGACTGGAATGGGAATTATTTTGGCATGATTTCCAGAAGGAATTTGTTAGGGGCGCGTAAAAAGAAAGTTGTAATGGTAGACCATAATGAGCCGACACAGGCGGTATATGGCATTGAGGAAGCCCAGATTCTTGAGATTATCGACCATCACCGAATTGGAAGCATTGAGACAGTAGGGCCGGTGTATTTCCGTAACCAGCCGCTAGGCTGTACGGCAACCATTGTCTACCAGATGTTTCAGGAACTTGCAGTAGAGATCCCGCAAAAAATTGCAGGCTTGTTGTGTTCTGCTATTTTATCAGACACTTTGATTTTCCGTTCCCCTACCTGTACGAAGATAGACCAGGATGCGGCGGAGAAGCTTGCCAAAATTGCGGGGGTAGAGCCGCAGGAATATGCAGCAAAGATGTTCCAGGCCGGAAGCAACCTTTCGGTTAAGTCGCCAGGGGAAATTTTTTACCAGGATTTTAAGAAGTTTGAATTTGATGAAGTGACTCTTGGCGTGGCGCAGATTAATTCGATGACGGCAAAGGAATTGGAGCTAATCTGTGATAAAATGGTTCCATACTTGCCAAAAGCTTTATCAGAGCATAAAATAGACATGATTTATTTTATGCTGACGAACATTATGGAAGAAGAAACAGAGCTGCTTTGTGAAGGGGATGGGGCAAAGGAGCTTGCATTAAAAGCGTTTTTCCTGCCGCAGGATACCGGGCATATTGTTTTACATCATGTTGTTTCCAGGAAAAAGCAGGTAATCCCGGCATTGATGACTGCACTGCAGGAATAAAAGGGTGACTAAAACAGTGAGCAGAGTTATAGGTAATATCATGCTTGCATGAATATTACCTATAATTGTGCGAGCGTCCATCATGAGGAACGAAGCAATGCTGTAAGCAGTGCGAGAGTTCCGAATGAGGGAGGGTGCTAGACATCCGGTGGATGTCTGTTAAGCACGGACCGAAACGAAGTGAAGACGGTAAAGCTGCGTAGCAGCGGCAGCCCGGTGTTTTAGTCATGACAATGTTTATGCCGGCGGAGCCGGCATGATGAAAAGGGTGAAAGAAAAAAAGAAGAAAGGAAAAATTGCAAACACATATCATACACCCTTTGTGTTTGCGCCTCAAATGAAAATGCAGGCATTTTTGCTTGAGGCTTGGTAAAAAAATTATGAGTGAAATCGAAAATTGCAGCCATGACTGTTCGAGCTGTTCAGCAGACTGCTCCAGCCGTGACCCAAAAAGTTTTTTGGAGAAACCACATGCAAAGAGTACAATCCGCAAGGTAATTGGGATTGTCAGCGGAAAAGGGGGCGTCGGAAAATCTATGGTATCTTCGATGCTTGCCGTCCAGTTCCAGAGGAAGGGATACCATACAGCTGTTTTAGACGCTGATATTACAGGGCCTTCGATTCCAAAGGCATTTGGAATTACCGGGCGTGCCACAGGAAATGAAGATGGCATTTACCCTGTTGTCTCTAAAACTGGTATCCAGACAATGTCTGTAAACCTGCTTTTAGAGGATGCGACGGACCCAGTTATCTGGAGAGGGCCGGTAATTGCAGGTACGGTAAAACAGTTCTGGCAGGAGGTAATCTGGTCAGATGTTGACTGTATGTTTGTAGATATGCCGCCGGGAACAGGGGACGTTCCGTTAACAGTTTTCCAGGCGATTCCAGTGGATGGCATTATTGTAGTAACTTCTCCGCAGGAGCTGGTTTCCATGATTGTTGGGAAGGCTGTCAAAATGGCGCAGATGATGGATGTCCCGGTGCTTGGGATTGTGGAAAATATGAGCTATGCAGAGTGCCCGGGCTGTGGGGAACGGATTGAGATTTTTGGAAAGAGCCATGTAGATGAAGTTGCAGCGCAATTTGGCCTTCCGGTGCTTGGGAAAATTCCGATGACGCCGGCGATTGCTGCGGCAAGCGATGCAGGCGATATAGAAAGCCTGGAGGGAAATTGGCTTGACGAAGCAGTACAGGCAGTCGAGAAAGTGCCATCTTCAAATTCACAGCCGGTTTAGGAAAGAATCAGGGAAAATATTATGGGAAACATGGTATTTTCCCTTTTGTATTTAATAGGAAATTGCGCTGTAACATAGTAGTCAAGGGCACCAGCGCTGGCGGTGCCCTTTTTTATGCGATAGGAAATTTCTCCAATATGTTGTTCTATTTGTATGGTTATGGCGAATATAGATAGGGTAAGACTTAGGGCTAAGGGATAACCTCGTTAATAACCTGAGAAGAAAAGAGCATAGGAGGGATTGTAGGGATATGAACCAATATGAAAGAATTGTATCATACATATACCAGTATCAACGGAATGAAAAGGGAGCCAATGTAGGATATGTAAGGCTTGAGAAGAGGGGGAGCCAATGCAGGATATCAGCGCAGATGCGCCCAATGCCATTTAGGAACTTGCCAAAAGTCTATCTATACCGTCAGCTTGAAAATGGGATTGATACAGTATATGCAGGGCAGATGACGGCAAGGGGAGGAAGCATGCTGTTTAAGGCCAGTACCGGCACAGAGGGGGTTTTTGGATCAGAACAGGCGGTTGATGAAATGGATGGTATTTTTATAGAAGCCGATGGAGATGCCTATTATGCAACTTCATGGAAAAATGATAATTTTTATCTTGGGGACAGGGGAAAACAATATGCGGCTCCTGAAACAGGGGAAATTGAAGAAGGGGAAGAAAAGGAGAGACAGGAAGAAATAACGATAGAACATCAGGCTGAGGAAAAGGAAGAAACAGAAAAACAGAAAGACGTTATGCCGATAGCAGGGCACACAGAAGAGGTGGAAGCGGAAAAAAGTGGAGGGCAGGCTTTGCCGCCGCAGGAAGTGTTAACAAAAGGCAATGAGGTTTTAGAAGAGGCAGAGGCTGTTCCTGCCCAAAATAATTCCCCAAAAACAGAATCAGAAGAAAATGATATGCAGATGCAGTCAATCTGCGGCATATGCCCGTTTAAGCGGAAGATGTATGATTATGGGAAAAAAATCCTTATGACGTTCCCGTCAATGAAGCCGTTCCAGCCAGGAGTGGCAAAAGCCTGTGTGCGTATGGAGCTGCAGGATATTGGATGCCTGCCGATTGCGTCGTGGTCCCTGTCAGGAAACCGTTTTTTGCTTCATGGTTATTACTGTTACCGCCATCTTTTGTTTGCGCAGATGGAGGATGGCAGATATGTATTGGGGGTTCCTGGAATTTATAGTGACAGGGAAAGGAAAAATGCCTGCCGGTTTGGTTTTCCTGATTTTCAGTCAATCGGTGATTTTGGAATGCAGCAGGGAGCGTTTGGTTATTGGCTTTTGGGGCTTCCGGAAGAAAATCAGAGATTTTCTTCTAAGTAGGAAAATAGCAGATGGTCCGTCCATATCCCATGGATTTCGGCGCACTTTTGTAAATAGCCTTCTTCAGCAAAACCAAGTCTGGAAAGGAGGCGGATGGAAGAAAAGTTATCTGGCTGCACATATGCTTCCAGTCTATGAAGATTGATTTCTTTCATAACAAGGGGAATCAGCAGGGCAAGCGCCTCCTGCATATAGCCAAAATGGCAATACTCTTTGCCAAGTTTATAACCAACCATGCATTTCTGGAAAGCGCCGCGCTCAATGCTGCTAAAGCATATAGTGCCTGCAGGGATGTCCGGTGTTTCCTGTAAAAAGAGCCAATACCTTAAATAGGAAAGCTTTAAAAAGGCATTGTATTCACAGAGCAGGTTGGAATGATGGAAATCAACTGTATAAAAGCTGTTTGGGTGCAGGGGTTCAAAAGGCTCCAAAAATTGTTTGTTTCTTTGATAAAACCGGCATACTGCAGCAGCACATTCCGGCCTGAGCACTTTTAAAATAAGACGGTTGGTTTTGTATGTAAATTGCATAAAAGTTCACTCCTTGCATTTCTGGTTTAGATTCGTTACACTATTATACAATAAAATAGAAATGAGGAAAAGTATGGAAAAACAGGCTGAGTGGACAAGTGATGACATAAAGTACATGAAAGAGGCGTTAAAGCAGGCAAAAAAGGCGGAAGGGATTGAGGAGGTGCCAATAGGCTGCGTAATTGTATACCAGGGCAGGGTAATTGGCAGGGGATATAACAGGCGCAATATACAGGCAAGCGCTTTGGCACATGCAGAGATTTTGGCGATTCAGAAGGCAAGTAAAAAAATCGGCGACTGGCGGCTGGAGGGATGTACAATGTATATTACCTTAGAGCCGTGCCCAATGTGCGCCGGGGCAATTGTCCAGGCAAGGATTCCGAAAGTAGTGATTGGCGCAATGAATCCAAAGGCAGGATGCGCCGGCAGCATTTTAAATCTTCTGCAGGAAAGCCGTTTTAACCATCAGGTGGAGACGGTACGCGGTGTTTTGGAAGAGGAGTGCCAGGTTATGATGAAAGATTTTTTTAAAAGTCTGCGGGAGAAAAAGAAGAAATAGTTGAAAATTAGACGCTGATAGGGTATTATATTCCATGAGCGTCTGTTTTTACTTTGTAGGAAATTACGCTGCAGCGCAGTGGTACACTTTATACAGGACGCTCTGAAATTGTGAAATGGTGGTAAAAGCAGCGGTGCATTATGCAGAAAATGTTCTGCAAAAATATATATAACCCGAAAGGAGAACAAGCATTATGAAAATTATTATGTTAGGAGCGCCTGGCGCAGGCAAAGGGACACATGCAAAGGGGATTGTAGAGAAGTATAAAATCCCAACTATTTCAACAGGGGATATTTTCCGCCAGAATATCAAGGATGGCACAGAGCTTGGAAAGAAAGCAAAGAGCTATATGGATGCCGGTGATTTGGTACCGGATGAGCTGGTATGTGATTTGGTTGTGGACCGTCTGGAAAAGGATGACTGCAAAAATGGCTATATTTTAGACGGATTCCCAAGGACGATTCCACAGGCAGAAGCCCTGACAGCAGCTTTAAAGGAAAAAGGGACAGCGATAGACTTTGCGCTTGATATTGAAATGTCAGATGATGCCATTGTAGAGCGTATGGCTGGAAGGCGTGTCTGCGCAAAATGTGGGGCAACATTCCATGCTGTGAATATTCCTCCAAAGAAAGAAGGAATTTGTGACAATTGCGGCGGCGAGCTGCAGCTTCGTGATGATGACAAGCCGGAAACTGTTAAAAAGAGGCTTTCTGTTTACCATGAGCAGACAGCCCCATTGATTGAGTATTATAAGAATCAGGGGATTCTTCATGAAATCGACGGTTCCCTTGGTTTAGAAGGAACTGCAGAAGCAATCAGCAAAGTTCTTAATGCATAAGAATATAAAGAGAAAGAGGGCATATTATGTCAGTTACAATTAAATCAGAACATGAAATTGAATTGATGAGAGAAGCAGGCCGGATACTTTCTATTGTCCATGATGAAATGGGGAAAATTATCCGTCCGGGAATCAGTACGATGGATATCAACCGGAAAGGGGAAGAAGTAATCAGAAGCTTTGGCTGTATTCCTTCCTTTTTAAATTATCAGGGCTATCCGGCATCCATTTGTGTTTCCGTAAATGATGAGGTAGTGCATGGGATTCCTGATAAGCGCCATATACTAAAGGAAGGTGATATTGTCAGCCTGGACGCGGGCGTGATTTATAAAGGGTATCAGTCGGATGCTGCCCGTACGCACGCGGTCGGGAAAATTTCAGAGGAGGACCAGAGGCTGATTGATATTACAAAGCAAAGTTTCTTTGAAGGGATAAAATACGCAAGGGCCGGAAATCATTTATTTGATATTTCAAAGACAATTCAGGATTTTGTGGAAGACAATGGGTATTCTGTTGTCAGGGATTTAGTTGGGCATGGCATTGGCAGGAAGCTGCATGAGGAGCCGCAGGTTCCAAACTTTAAGCCGATTGGAAGAGGGATGAAGCTCCGGGTTGGCATGACTTTGGCAATTGAGCCGATGGTAAACGCAGGGGCATATGATGTATGGATGTTAGAAGATGACTGGACTGTTGTAACGAAGGACTCTACAAAATCTGCACATTATGAGAATACGGTTCTGATTACAGATGGCGAACCGGAGCTTCTTTCTTATAATAAAGACTTGCTGTAGAATACTGCGAATAAAATGAATGGAGGGAAATATGTCTAAAGAAGATGTAATTGAAATTGAAGGTATCGTAGTGGAAAAGCTTCCAAATGCGATGTTTAAAGTGGAATTGGAGAATGGGCACCAGGTGCTGGCGCATATCAGCGGTAAATTGAGGAAAAATTTTATCCGCATCCTGCCGGGTGATACAGTGACGATGGAAATGTCCCCATATGATTTGACAAAAGGGCGTATTACATGGAGAGATAAATAATCAAAATGGGCTGCAATGGTATCAGCCCTGAAATCAGATAGTTTGGCGAAGTATATTTTTTCGGTGCTGCCGTAGTTTTTAAGTAGTTTTACGGAGAAATATACTTCGCCAAACTGCGTGTTTGAAAGTCCTATTTTTCACAACTCTTGCGTAGCAAGAGTTTGGCAATTTGTGTCTGCGTACACTTGCCATAAATTTGTTATGCACAAAGAACGTGTGCAGAAATGAGGATTATTATGAACCACACAGACATTAAAATGATAGTAACCGATTTAGACGGAACCTTATTAAAAGATGATAAAAGCATATCAACTTATACAGAAACTGTTATCAAACGGCTGCGTAACAGCGGCATTCTTTTTGCTGTAGCAACTGCCCGCCCAATCCGGGCTGTAAAAGCATTCCTGCCATGGATAAGCTATGATGCCGCTGTCTTTCATAACGGCGCTGTGGTCATGGATCATGAGGTATTAGTAAAGAACCTGGGAGTTAAAAATCCCGGAAAGATAGTCAATTCTATCTTAGGGAATAATTCCAGTTATAAAATTGCAGTAGAATCTAATGATGTGATGTACAGTAATTTTAACGCCGAAGAAATCTGGCCGGGCATTGATTACATAAAAACCTCTGATTTTAAGGAACTGGAACATTCCTATGCAGAAAAAATCATTGTGGGTGCCTATTCATCGGAAGAAATGAATCAGTTAAGGAAATGTATTTCTGATGACTTGTATTTGCTGCCTTCGGAAAATCGCATTATTACAATTCACAATATACAATCAACTAAAATGAATGGGATTAAGACTTTGGCAGAACGTTATGATATTTCCCCAAGCCAGATTGTGGCTTTCGGGGATGATTATAACGATATTGATATGCTGCGCTTATGCGGCATTGGAGTGGCGGTTGAGAATGCACTGCCCGAGGTAAAAGAGGCTGCAAAGGAAATAACGGAAAGTAATGAACAGGACGGGGTGGCTAAATGGCTGAATCGTTTCTTTGGAATATAGAATAAAATTAATGGGATTTTATGCAGGAGGTTTTCTATAATTGAATTATGTCAGATTATTCAAAAAGAAGCTGCCCTATAAAGGGCAGCTCCCTATATCTATTTATTTTGCTTGTGCCATTGAGAATAAAGCCTCTTGTAAAAGTTTAGAGAAATTGATATTATTTTTTTCAGCAAAAGTATTCAGCCACGCAGGAATAGTAAGGTTTTTTCTTACTGCCTTTTCACCATACTTTTCTTCATAGGAATCAATGTCCAGTAATAGCATATTTACCATACACCCATTTTCAGCGGTTATTTCTGAATAATTAGAAGCACATGGTATTTGCTTTCCATCTTCCAGTTCTCCCAATATCCAACCACTAGCCGCGTCAATTCCCATTTCAATAGCTTGCTCTAAGTTTTTACCTTCTGTTACACAACCAGGCAAGTCCGGAAATTCTACTACATATCCGCCGCTTTGATCTGTAAAAGGCTTAAATACAGCCGGATAGATTAATTTCAATATATTCGCCTCCTTTTATAAAGATTAAGCAAATGGAGCTTAAAGCCTCGCTTGCTTCATAATTGATTTAACTGTATCAGGGTTCAAATCCCCTCCATGTTTTGGTATTGTGACTTTTCCTGGTTTAGTCGGGTGTTTGTACTGATGGTGTGACCCTTTTTGCTTTACTTGATACCAGCCATCTTTTTCTAGCATATTCTCAATTTCTCTAAATCGCATTCAATACCTCCTTATTCATTCATGGCACCGCTCCTTTCCGTTTATTCTCGCGTATGCAACGAGCCAAGTGTAAAGGAACTTTCAGTTCCTTTACACTTGGCGACTGCGCGCGGGTCAAATACCCGCCCCTCTGGGGCGAACAAGCTAAAGAGAGGCTAGGTCATGCCCCGTTGCTCTGCGACGGGGTATTTGACTTGCCTATATTATAATGTGTATTATACGCATTGTCAATGATTTTATTCTGATAAAAATGGAAAAGAACATTTTTATTTTTCAAAGCAATATAATTGGAAAAAGATGCATCAAAATCAGTTTAAAAGGCGTTATTATTAGTAGGAGCATCTTTAAGGACAGTCCTTACAGGAAGGGGGATATTGGATATGGCAGGCAGGAAATTATGGAAGTTTGTGGCAGCAGTGGCTGGCAGTTTGGCAATTATTGGCGTGGCGGCATGGCAGTACAATGGACAGCAGGATGATATAGACTGGGGGAAGGTGACAGATTATCCGGCGAAGAAAGCGGCGGGGGAGGGAGAAGATATTGTGCAATTACAGAAAGTAAGCTATCCGGCAGGGGAAGGCGGGAAGGAGATTGATTCTGCGTACCTTGCCAATCTGGAAGAGTTTTATAAAAGTTCAATTTGCAGCACGCTTGTAAGTGAGAATGGGGAAAACCGTGCGTATTCCCCGGTAAACCTGTATCTTTGCATGGCGATGCTGACAGAGATGACAGACGGCAGGACAAAGGAACAGATAATGGATGCGTTAGGGCAGACGGAGGATAAGAAAGTCCGGGAGCAGAGCAGGAAAATCTGGGAAAATGTATTTATGGAGAATGAGATTGCCCAATGTACGCTGGGCAATTCTATCTGGCTGAACCAGGAAGTTCCGTTTCAGGAGGACGTGATAAAGGCATTGGCTGAAAATTATTTTGCAGAGACGTTTCAGGGGCAGATGGGTGCAGGGATGGATCAGAGAATCCAGAAATGGGTGAATGATATGACTGGGAATGCGCTGAAAGGTGAGGCAGGCCGGTTAAAAACGGATGAACAGATGGCATTTCTGTTATTGTCGACACTTTATTTTCATGACCAGTGGATTACGCCTTTTCAGGAGAAAGAGACAAAAGAGGCTGTTTTTACAGATGCAGATGGGAAAAAGACAAAATGTGATTTTATGAACAGCCAAAGGCTTGACAGCGCTTATCAGACAAAACGTTTTCAGGCGGCTTCCCTTGGGTTTGAAAATGGCAATTCCATGCTTTTGGTTTTGCCGAAAAAGGGGATTACGGTGGAGGATTTGTTAAAAAAAGATATGGGCGAGATTCTGCATCTTGCAGCAGACCGTGGTGAAGATTTTGAATATGGCGAGGTTATTTTATCATTGCCAAAATTTGAGATTGAAAGCACCCTGGATTTGATTCCGGTAATGAAAAAAATGGGAGTAACAGATTTGTTTAATACAGATGGAGCCGACTTTACAAAGTTACTTGGGAAAGAAAATAAAGAGCTGTATCCAGTTTTTGTAGATAAGGTGCAGCAGGCATCCAAAGCGGCAGTTGATGAAAATGGATGCAGTGTTGCTTCCTTTACAGAAGTGGATTTAAGATGTGGGAGTGCGATGCCGAGGAAAACGTTTGTAATTAACTGTGACCATCCATTTTTGTTTCTTATCAGCAATTACGAAGGGATACCGATTTTTGCAGGTGTTGTAAACCGGATGGAAGGATAATGGATAGAGGGGAGATGCATGGTGATGATGGGAATAAAGCAATGGCTGAAAAGGAGAAAAAGAATTGTATTTACAGTGATAGTTATCGGGTTTTTGCTGCCAGGAGCTGTGTTTGCTGTACAGAAGGCGAAAGAGCTGGCCGAGAAAAATAATAAGGCCAGGCAGGGGGCGGAGGCTGGTAAAGAACCAGAAGAGCTTTCCGATGTACAGACGCCAAAGGAAGGGCAGGAAGCAGAGGCAGTGCAGGCGAAGGTAGCGAAAGTACAGGGGGTGAGTTATCCTAAGGCAAAAAAAGAAGAGGATATTGATATTTTTTATAAAAAGAATGTAAAGCCTTTTTTTAAAAGTACAATACAGGATACTTTGACAAGCAGGGAGGGGAAAAACCGGGTGTATTCCCCTGTCAATCTTTATTTTTGCATGGCAATGCTCGCAGAGATGGCGGATGGGCAGACAAAAGAGCAGCTATTAAATGCGCTTGGGCAGGATTCTGCAGAGGAAGTCAGGAAGCAGAGCCAGCTGATTTGGCAGAAAATATATCAGGATGAAAAAATTTCTAAATGTATATTAGGAAATTCTGTCTGGCTGAACCAGGAAATTCCTTTTGAAAAAGAAGTATTAAAAGCGCTGTCAAAATATTATTATGCAGAATCCTATCAGGGGCAGATGGGAAAGGGCATGGATAAAAAAATCCAGGGCTGGATAAATAAGATTACAGGGAATCGTTTAAAAGAAGAGGCGGGGAAAATTGAGACAGAAGAGGATATGCTGCTGGTTTTATTATCTGCTGCGCATTTTTATAATCAGTGGGAGGTTCCGTTCCCGGAAGACAAAACAAAAAAGGACACTTTTACAAATGCCAATGGGGAGGAAGTACGCTGTGATTTTATGAATGGAGTAAGAATCGGAGGGGTTAACCAGAAAGATTCTTTCCGGGCCACTTCGCTGGAGATGGAAAATGGCGCTGCCATGCATTTATTTTTACCGGAAGAATGGGTTACTGTAGAGGATTTGTTAAGGGATAATATGGATGAGATTTTGCAGATTCTGGGTTCCCCGTCCGGTTATGGCGCAGAAACGGGGATTGTAACAGTTTCTCTGCCGAAGTTTTCAATAAGCAGCAGCCTTAACTTAATACCAGTATTGGAAAACATAGGGATAACAGATATATTTAAATCAGGGGCTGCTGATTTTACAAAGCTGCTTGGGGAAGGCAGCTATGCAGCTTATGTTAGTAAGGTATGGCAGGCGGCAAAAGCTTCGGTAGATGAAAAAGGCTGCAGCGTAGATTCTTTTACAGAAGTGGAGATGAAATATAGCGGCATTCCAGAGGAAAGGGAATTTACCATAAAATTTGACCGTCCATTTTTATTTATTATCAGCAATTATACTGGGATTCCAATATTTGCAGGTGTTATAAACCAACTGGAAGGGGAGTGAGTGTTTATGGCAAGAAAAAATTTGTGGAAAGTGGTTTTGGCCCTGTCCGTAGTTGTGCTGGTTGGCGTGGCAGCCTGGCATCAAAGCGGGCGGGAGGGAAAGCAGAGTGGGGATGGGCAGGATAATGCCTGGGAAACGGGGGAAAAAGCAGATACCATAAAGGGGGATGTTTTACAGATGCAAAAGGTAAGCTATCCGAAGAAAGACCAATGGGTGAGCGTTGATAAAGCATATTTAAAAAACTTGAAACCCTTTTACAAAAAGTCAATGTGCAGCCTTTTTCTTGGCAGAGAAGGAGAAAATTGTGTTTACTCCCCGGTAAACCTGTATCTTAGCATGGCTATGCTTGCAGAAATGACAGACGGCAGGACAAGAAGCCAGCTTTTGGATGCGTTGGGGCAGAAAGATATTAATAAAATCAGGGAGCAGAGTGAGTTGATTTGGAAAAGTGTGTATCTGAACCAGACGGGTTCAGAATGCATTTTGGGAAATTCTATCTGGCTGAACCAGGATATCCCCTGCCAAAAAGAAGTTTTGCATACACTGGCAGAACATTATTATACAGAGACATACCAGGGGACGGTGGGGGCTGGGATGGACCAGAATATCCAGGATTGGGTGAATGGCATAACAAAAAATATATTGGAAAAAGAGGCAGGGGAGATTAAAACAACACCAGAAATGGTGTTTATCCTGATGTCGGCTGCATATTTTTATGACCGGTGGGTGGAGCCTTTTGACAATAAAGCAACAAAGAAAGATATTTTTATAAATGCAGATGGGGATAAGTCTGAATGTGATTTTATGAATCGGACAGAACGTGGAGGCGTATATAAGTCAGAACGTTTCCAGTCTACTTACCTGGAATTTGAAGGCGGCAGCAATATGTTTTTGTTTTTGCCGGAAAAGGGGGTAACCCTGGAAGATTTGTTTCGGAAAGATATGGATGAGATTTTGCATATTGCGTCCAATTTTGGGATTGGGTTTGAGGAAGGCGGTGTTTCATTATCCCTGCCTAAATTTTCAATTAGCAGTAACCTGGATTTGATTTCGGTGGTGGAAAGCATGGGGATAGAAGATTTGTTTAAAAGGGAAAAAGCTGATTTTACAAAACTGCTTGGAAAAGGGGAAAAGAACCATCCTCCTGTTTTTGTAAACAGAATGAGGCAGGCATCTAACGCAGCTGTAGATGAAGAAGGGTGCTATGTAGCATCTTTTACAGAAACAGAATTGTTAATGGGGGCGGCAGGATATAGGAAAATATTTGAAATAGTCTGTGACCATCCTTTTTTATTTATAATAAGCGACAATAATGGAATCCCTGTTTTTGCAGGAACAGTAAATCAAATCTAAGAGTATTACCTGGGGGGTAGGAACTGTTAAGAATTAATTTGAACAACTTGCTTGCCTGTTTTTCCAATTGCTGCATCAAAAAGCCTCGCCGTAGTCCACTACGTTGCTAAGCGCCAGTGGCGCTTGTTTAGCAAGGACCGAAGCGGAGCGTAGAACTACGTTTTTTTCTTTGCACTTGAAAAAACATCCTTCGCAACTTGTTCATTTAATTTCTTAACAGTTCCTTACATCTCGCAGGATTTTATCTTAAAAGGGGCACCAGCAGAGTCGGCGCCCCTTTTTGATGTTATAGGGAATTGCGCTGTAACATAGTGGCTGCCGACAAGAATTGCGAAGCAATTCTTGCTAGCGCACCAGCGCTGGCGGTGCGCTTTTTGATGTCATAGGGAATTGTTTTTTAGAAAAAATTGACCATTTTGGATTCCGGATTGTATATTAAGTGAAAGGAGGGAAAGAGATGAAGCAGAGAATGAGTACTCATAAATTTGAAGAAGCTTATCAGAAGTATAAAACGCTGCTGTTTCATGTTGCATTTACCTATGTAAAAAACAGGGAGGATGCAGAGGATATTTTGCAGGATGCTTTTGCAAAATGGCTTTATAAATTGCCGGAATTTGAAAGCGAAGAACATGAAAAACGCTGGTTAATCCGTGTTACGGTAAACCTTGCTAAAAACCATCTGAAGCTTTTCTGGAACCGGAATAAAGTGCCAATAGAAGAGCTGCCAGAAGTTTTGGAGTGGAATTTAAATAAAGAGGAAGCAGATTTATTAGAAGAGGTTATGCAATTGCCGGAAAAATGCAGGATTAGTATTTATCTTCATTATTACGAAGGATATACCTGCAGGGAGATTGCAGATATTTTGAAATGCACGGAGTCGGCAGTAAAAATGCGCTTAAAAAAAGGAAGGGAACTGCTAAAATTTAGTTTAGTTGGAGGTGTTTATAATGAAATTGGATGACTACAGGGAAACTTACAGGAAAATAGAAGTTTCAGAAGGGATGGATGATAGGATAAGGAGCGGTATTATAGATAGGAAGAGAAAAATGGCCAGAAGACCAATAATAAAGGCCGCCTGTGCTGTGGCAGCAGCCGTTTTTGTGATTGGGGCGTTGCAGATTCCGGCAGTTTCCGTAGCTGCAGAACAGTTGGTTGCAAGATTTACAGGGCAGGTTTTGGTTCACAAAGAAGATGGGACAGAAGTGAAAGTAGATCTTGTAGGAAAAGAAGATGGCCAATATCTGAAAATCAACGAAAGTGCCAGAAAGGAGGATTGTAAAATAGATTCGCTGAAAGAGGCAGAAAAAGAGCTTGGGGTTTCACTGCTAAAATCAAAAGAAGCAGCAGAGGAGGAAAATTGTATTTCATATAACCCGTATGTATCAAAAAATGGAGTATTAAATGGGGTGATGCTAATTAATTATGCATATATGTTTGGGGATTTGCAGGATGTAAAGACAACTACATTTGAGGAGTGGGGTTTTGGAAATGTTGTTTCTTACCGTTTCGGAAAAGAATATCATAGTCCGATTATGATACAGATTTTAATCCGTTCAGATAGGAAAGAAGGAGTTGATTATGAAAACCATGAACTGGAATATGCCGGCATTTCAGAAGAAAGGTCGGAAAAGGAGGGGACGAAGGATGTCACACTTTATAAGATTAAAAATTTGGGTGTAAAAGCAATCCTTAGTACGGTAGATACCGATGGGCCAAATGCATGGAAAAATCAGGACGGAGAAAAGATTACAAACTGTACAGATGCTCTTTTTGTTTATAAAGGAGTAGAATACCGTTACATTGGGGCTGTTTCACAGGAGGTGATGGAGGAGTTTTTAGAAGGTTTGGAAGAATAGCTATGAAAAGTAACCGAATAACAGCGTTACTATTCACGGCCAGTTGTATCTTAACAACAGATAATATATAGTTTCCCTATATTTTTAATGGAATTCCTTATGGGAAAACTTTAGGGGTTCTATATTTTCTGCAAAAAGGCGAAAGTCCTGCTTTGTTTTCAATTGACAAAAATTATAGAAGACATTGCTTTCCGGGCAATCCTACGCTCTTAAGAATTGCTATTGCT
>RAYE01000233.1 GCA_003612285.1 bacterium D16-51
GAGCAGTTAAAACCCTTATCACGAAGACAGCAGAAGAGTGGGTAATGATAAATTCCCGTGGATTCAAGGAAAATGCGGCTTTCCAAAGAATACAGCTCTTCTGCTTCTTTTATTTTAGAAACAGCGGCTGTAAGGGAATCCATGCTGTTGTGTAGGATTTTATAAGGTTTTCCTACAAACTGTTGGTTTGGAAATGCAATAGACATCCAGGAGAAGTCGGCACCGACATCAATACCAACGGAGATGAATAATTCATCAGGATTAAAAATAACTTTGTTTGACATGAGCAGCAGCTCCTTTCTGATAGGAATCCATTTCCAATCTGGCAGGTACACAGCCTAGCGTGTTATACGGGTATAGCCTTCGGGCTCCCAACCAGCTAAAACATAAAACCCTGTCGAATGGACTAATTGACTTAATTATAGGTATCAGCTGTAAAGAACAGCCTCCCAAGGAGGATTACATTCTTTGTCCTATCCTAAGAGATAATACCTTATGTTTTATTTGGTGTCTATCAGGAACCGTCAGACATGATAATTATTTAAGATAACATCTGATGAAGGAAGAACACCTTCTTCTGTTATCTGATTTGTAGAAACTTATTAACAAGTACT
>RAYE01000234.1 GCA_003612285.1 bacterium D16-51
TGCAATTTCTGTCCTTCTGTTTGTATTTTCAAAAATTGCACACGAGATTTCTGTTCTATAATACGCTTCCTTAGAAACTGCACATAGGATTTCCGTTCCATGATACGCTTCCCTGGAAACTGCACATAAGATTTCTGTTCTATGATATGCTTTCCTGGAAACTGCACACCATATCTTTGTTCTACTCTGTCCTCTTTTGTAGATTGTACAGAGAAACCTTGTGTTACCCTTTTCTTCTCCAGAGTCTGCACATCAATATTTTGTGTTATATTTTGCTCCATCGGAAATTTCACATGCAATTTCTGTCCTTCTGTTTGTATTTTCAAAAATAGCACATGAGATTTCTGTTCTAGGATACGCTTCCCTGGAAACTGCATATAGGATTTCCGTTCTATGATACGCTCCCTTGAAAACTGCACACCATATCTTTGCCCTCCCCTGCCCTTTTTTATGGATTGTACAGAGAAACCTTGTGTTACCCTTTTCTTTTCCAGAATCTGCACATCAAAATCCTGTGATATCTTTTGCTCCATCGGAAATTTCACATGCAATTTCTGTCCTTCTGTTTGTATTTTCAAAAATTGCACACGAGATTTCTGTTCTAT
>RAYE01000235.1 GCA_003612285.1 bacterium D16-51
TTTTTGCATATTAAAAGAGAGAGATTACCGAAATAACCTCTCTCATAGTTACTATTGTTATATTAAATTTTGTTTGTTACTTCTTTAAAATTCTTTTTTGCAGTAATTGCATACTCTTTTTACCCTTCCACTTCCTAAAAATCCAGTAAATAGTGAATAGCCTTTATTTAGAAGGGTATATTCTGTTCCAAGACATCGTGGGCAGCGGATTTGTTTTGATGGTGTAGTTTTTAGCAATGGACTGTTAGGACATACTTCTTTTAACTGCCTCTCTGCGTCCTCCATATCTGTTGCTTGGAAAGTGTAAAGCGGTTTACGATTATTCAATTTCACTGGGACTAAGGTAGCTCTCCCATCATCATAATAATAGAATGTCTTCTTCTCTACCGCTTCACCACTATTTTTATCAGGTGATTCCATATAGCCAGTATCATTGTCCCCCATCATCAATGCTCCACAAATAGGACAATTTTTCATATCTTTAGCGACCTCGTATTTATACTCTGTACCGCATTCTTCGCATACTATCTTAGCCATATTCCCCACCTGCCTTTGCTATAATTTTCCTTTATTATAGCACCAATTCACACTAAAGGCAAACACA
>RAYE01000236.1 GCA_003612285.1 bacterium D16-51
TTTTTGCATATTAAAAGAGAGAGATTACCGAAATAACCTCTCTCATAGTTACTATTGTTATATTAAATTTTCTAAAATCTTTTCTTACACATGACACACACCCTATCGAACTTATTAGTTGCAAAACCTGTTAATAAGCTAAATTTCCTAGGCATTAACTGAAACTGAGTAGAAAGACATCGTGGACAGCGGATTTGTTTTGATGGGGTAGTTTTTAGCAATGGACTGTTAGGGCATATTTCTTTTAACTGTCTTTTGGCATCTTCTACATCCATTGCTTGAAATGTATAAAGTGGTTTCCAGCCTTTAAATAACATTTCATCTAAAGTCCCACCGCCTTCTTTATAATAATAGTATGTCTTCTTCTCTACCACCTGCCCACTATTTTTATCAGGTGATTCCATATGGTCAGAATCAACATTCTCACCTACAAGCGAAGCTCCACAAACTAAACACTTGTTTTCAGAATTTTTCTTTTTTAAAATGTCCTCGTCAAAGGTGCTATGGCACTCATTACACAAGATTGTCCTTCCCATATTCCCCACCTGCCTTTGCTATAATTTTCCTTTATTATAGCACCAATTCACACTAAAGGCAAACACA
>RAYE01000237.1 GCA_003612285.1 bacterium D16-51
TATGCCGTCAAAGCCAGTCCTTTCGGACGCTGATAAAAAAGCAATCCGCAAAAAGCTGGAAGAACTATGCGAGGAATGTTGGATAGCGCAAGGGTACAAAAAGACAAGCATTAAGAATCTATGCGATAAGGCAGTTATATCTATCGGTACTTTTTATACGCTCTACCCGACAAAGGAAGATTTATTCCTTGAAACAATCACAGACATACAAAGGAGGTTGACAGAAAAGATTATCGACATAAACAGGAACAGCCGGACGAAAGAGGGCTTTGCGCAGTCCATGAAAAGGCTTTTCCGGGAATACGACAGCAAGCCGTTCCTCTACAATGTCAATACGCCGGATTTTCAGTCTTTTGTGACAAAGCTGCCGGAAGAAACGATTAAGAAAATCAAGTTTGACAGTTTCGATTTTTTCAGACAGGTTATCCATGCCGCAGACCTCAATCTGAAAATGGAGGAAGCACAGGCATATGGAATTTTGAGTGCGCTGCTGTCAACAATCAATGCAAAAGAAACGCTTTCCGTCACTTGTGATTATTTCGCTGTTTTTGATTTTATGGTGGATAGCCTTGTGGCAGATATTTTTGAGTAAAGGAGATTTT
>RAYE01000238.1 GCA_003612285.1 bacterium D16-51
AAATGGTATAAGTGTTATAATATAACTGATAAGGTTAAACACTAAAATAGACAGGAGGGAACAGGGATGTTAGCGGCAGTTAAAGGATATTATGATGGGACACAAATAGTAATGGATGAAAATGTTGATTTGCAGACAGGGCAGGAAGTTATAGTAACTATACTTGACATGAAGAAAAAGGCAGAAAAAAAAGTTGATTTAAAACAGTATGTGGGCAGGGGGGAAAAGATGTTTCATACAGATGCACAGGAATATATAAGGGAGCTGAGGGCGGATGATAGAATGTGAAAAAGTATTCTTAGATACCACACCAGTCATATATTTTCTGGATGAAGATGTGAATTTTGGTAATAAGGTGGAAAGTATTTTATCAGAGATATTAGAAAATGGAATAGAAATGGTTACATCAGCAATAACCTGTATGGAATACCTGACTTATCCATATAAGACAAAGAACATACAGAAAATTGATGCATTTTTTGCTTTCATTTTGGATTGTGATATACCTTTATATCCTATTGATAAAACTATAGCAGACAAAGCGGCACGGATTAGGGCAGAGTATAAAGCATTTAAAGCTATGGATGCTTTACAACTGGC
>RAYE01000239.1 GCA_003612285.1 bacterium D16-51
AAAATTACACGAAAGAAGTGATCCCATATGACAAACTTATTATACAATGACAAGCACATAATTGGTAGGCTTTATAAATATTTTTCTGCATATTTTATTACATTCCCAGTTCCGACTGCTGAAACCCTGTTCCTGCTCGTGCTGTCCATGCTGGCAATGGAATCCGCAGATTCCATCCGCTCCCTTTACAGGCACTTTTTATCCGGCATAACCTTAAAATCCCTGAATGCCTTTTACTATGCCTGTTCCTATGCGAAAGCTGACTGTGCTGTTTTTATGAATGTCACAGCCAGGATTGCCCTCCGGCTGGTCCCTGGCCTTCTGGAAACACAGCCGGTATTCCTCTGTATAGACGACACTATGGCCGCCAAATTTGGAACGAAGTTCGAGGATGTGTCGAAACTTTTTGACCACGCGGCGCATAACGGCTCCAATTACCTCAATGGGCACTGCTTTGTCAGTGCCATGCTCTGCATCCCCGTCTGGAACAGGCAGAAGATCTCCTGTCTTGCCGTCCCACTCGGATACCGCATGTGGCAGAAAAAAGAGTCAAAACTCCAGCTTGCCGCCTCCATGGTACGCAGGGTGATGCCTGAA
>RAYE01000240.1 GCA_003612285.1 bacterium D16-51
TCCGCACTTGGAACGGGTACAAAATCGGGAATTGGAAAATTCATGTTATCGCCCCCTTTCTTTTAATTGCTTAAATCTGATAAAATCATTTTTCTCATTGCGACTGCTGAAAAAATGATTCCTGTGATACAGAAAATAATTGCCGCAAGAAAGATTGTGGCATATTGGAAGATATTTGACAGCACATGGAACATAAAACTAATGCAGCATATCAAAATGAATTTTGCCGCCATCAGTTTTGTGCGGCTGATCGGGTAAGTGAAAAGCAAGCCGATTGTCTTGTTTCTGTATTCTTCAATCACAAATACGGAAATCAGTACCGCTTCCCATTCCCTGTGGGTCTAAGCCGTTTATCGGTTCGTCTAAAATGAGCAAATCCGGCTTTTTGAGCGCAAGCCGCTGTTTCATTCCCAAAGAGAATTTCCCTACGGCTTTATTGCCCGCTTCTGCAATTCCCAACAATGACAGCGTTTCCATGATGTTTTCATAGCCTGCCGTACCTGTATCGGGGAAAATGATATGGTAAAATCTCCTTTACTCAAAAATATCTGCCACAAGGCTATCCACCATAAAATCAAAAACAGCGAAATAATCA
>RAYE01000241.1 GCA_003612285.1 bacterium D16-51
CTTTATCCTGGCATGGGAGGTGGATGACACACTGGAGATAACATTTGTTTTGGATGCCTGCAAAAAAGCACTTGGGAATTCTGTGCCTGAAATCATGAACAGTGACCAGGGAAGCCATTTTACCAGTCCCAGATATACGGAGCTGTTCACAAAGGCAGGTGCTAAAATCAGTATGGACCACCGTGGACGTGCATATGATAATATTTTCATAGAGCGTTTCTGGCGGAGCCTGAAATATGAGGATATTTATTTGAAAGATTACCAATATCCCCGGGAAGCCAGAAAAGGAATCCGTGAATATATAGAATTTTATAATAATGAACGTCCGCATCAAAGCCTGGGCTATAAAACACCCAGCCATGTTTACCATGAAGGAAAGCCCCCTTCTTCCTGACAGTGATTTTACTTAGGGCTAACCAATGTATCAAGGATGCGCAAAGCGCACCACGGTGTGGCAAGTCCCTGACACATTGGCTATCCCTAAGTTACCTGTCACTAAGGTAAGAAAGGGCTGCTATGTTCTGCTGGAACATACATTCGCCACCTAACGATAAATCAATCAAAAAACTGTCTTGACAAAATGGGGCACTTTA
>RAYE01000242.1 GCA_003612285.1 bacterium D16-51
CATTGCTTTCTGCGATAGACTTTGTTTCGTCAGCTGTCGGCTTGTCAGCTACCTGGATTGTCTGTTTCACTCTCCGTTTCCTCCTCTCCGTCATCATAGGTTACATTCAGGATTCCGTCTGCATCCACAAAAAAGGTTAAGCCTTCCCCCAATGCATGTTTAAGCATCTCCTTTTGAACGGCTTCCAAATCCTCCTGTAATGCAAAACACCTTGAAGATACAAAAGTAACCGAACTCTCCCCTGATACCTTAACATTTAAGGACATGACCAAATTAGATATAAATTCCCCATTATACCGCAAAACCTTCTGTGCATCCTCTGGTATGGCACAGCAGACTGCATACAATATCTCCCCTTTATCAGGGTCATTGGCAAATACACCAATTTCCGTCAATAAATAGGATTCCTGCAAATCCTGGTTGGATATCACAAATTTCAACTTCACTAGTATAATGTTCTATAAATAACTAGCTATATTTTTCTATTTCTGTTATAATTAGTTCCATACGATTTTGGAGGTACTTATTATGGCACATGCAACCATTTTAGATATAACACAGGAAGATTATAATTATTTGCAATCC
>RAYE01000024.1 GCA_003612285.1 bacterium D16-51
AAGATTCCGTGTTACAATGCTTATGTATTTGGATAACATAATAATCATTATGTTGCATGGGGACTGTCCGGCTGTGTTGGCATGCGCAGCCGGGGGCAGCTCCAGTATATGGACAGAAATTGTAACGGAGGCAGTTTTTTGCCTGTTTAAAAGGAAGGAAGCTGGTGGTCAGGTTGGGAAATGTGGATGCTGTGCAGGTGGGAGGTATGGCGGTTTCATCCCGGCAGGGGGTGGAACTGTGCAAGTCTGGCAGGGCAGCGCACCTAGTTTTGTTACCGCATAACCAGCGTGCATATGGCATGGCATGCCGCCTTTTAAAGGAGGAAGGCAGGGCGGCAGTTATCCACCCTACCGGGACGGGGAAGTCTTTTATTGCATTCCGGCTTGTGCTTGACAATCCAGAGGCAGCGTTCCTCTGGCTGTCTCCAAGCAGCTATATTTTTCGGACACAGATGGAAAACCTGGGAAAGAGCCTGCTGCCTGGAAACCTTGTGGAAGAAGCCCAAAAGGGAAGCCTGCTGTCAGGGGACTGCCAAAAAGGGAGCCATAAAAAAGGCACAGTGCAGGAAAAGGGGATGCTCCTGGAAGGGGTTGTGGGGAATACAGAGTTTATGACGTATTCCCAGCTGGCGCTTTCTGCGGGTTCGCTTTCAGAAAAGAAGCTGGATTATATTATCCTGGATGAATTTCACCGCTGCGGCGCTGCAGAGTGGGGCAGGGGAGTGCAGGTGCTCCTTTCGGCACACCCCGGGGCAAAGGTTTTGGGGCTGTCAGCCACAAATATACGCTACCTGGACGGGCAGAGGGACATGGCGGAAGAGCTTTTCCATGGCTGCATTGCCTCCAGGATGACGCTTGGCGGGGCGGTGGCAGAAAAAATCCTGCCGGCGCCGCTTTATGTGGTTTCCATGTATTCTTATCAAAAGGAGCTGGTGCGCCTGGAAGGGCGCATAAAAAACGGCAGGGACTTCTCTTTAAGGAAGCAGAATGAGGATCTCCTGGAGAAGCTGCGCAGGAGCCTGGAGCAGGCGGACGGCCTGGATGCTGTTTTTGGGAGGCATATGGGAAATAAGGCCGGGAAGTATATTGTTTTTTGTTCCGGGAAAAGCCATATGGAAGAGATGGTTTCCAGAGCTGGTGAATGGTTCTGTCAGGTGGATAAAAATCCGCATATCTACTGCGTTTCCTGCGATAATCCGGGTGCAGGCGGGCAGTTTGGGGCATTCTGTACAGACAGCAGCAGGCACTTAAAGCTTTTATACTGCATTGGCATGCTTAATGAAGGCGTGCATGTGGAGGGCGTGGACGGTGTCATCCTGCTGCGGCCGACCATTTCGCCGACGCTGTATCTGCAGCAGGTCGGGCGTGCCCTTGCCGCCGGCAGGGGAAAGGGGAAACAGCCGGTTATCTTTGATATCGTCAATAATTTTGAAAGCCTTTCTTCGGCTGGGTTCCTGCAGGAGGAATTTGACAGGGCCGTGGCATGTCCCGGCCGGGCAGGAAAGGAAGGCACGGCGTATCGGAACCCGTTTCATGTGGTGGATGGGCTGCGTGACAGCCGGGAGCTTTTTAACGCCATAAACAGGAACCTGTCTTCCCCGTGGGAAGTGTATTTCCAGGAAGCGGAGAAATTTTATAAAAGGGAGGGGCACCTGGAGGTAAAGAAAAGGTATGTCACGGAAAATGGCCTAAGCCTTGGGGCATGGCTTTTAACACAGCGCAGGGTGCGCGCCGGAACCGTGGCCGGGGCATTGAGCGGCGGGCAGATAAAAAGACTGGACGCCATTGGGATGCGCTGGAAGGATAAAGGGACAGAGCAGTTTGAAAAAGGGCTTGCGGCGTTAACGGCATTTACAGAGGAAAACGGGCATGGGGACATGGGTGCGCATTATGTCACGGAAGATGGCTTCCCGCTTGGGAAGTGGCTCAGCAACATGCGCACAAAATATAAAAATGGCGGCCTGGAAGGTGAAGCTGTTAAAAAGCTGGAGAGAGCCGGAATGGTCTGGGATGTCGGCGCGTACCGCTGGGAGATGTATTTTCAGGCGGCAGAGGAATATAAAAGGAAGTTTGGCTGTTTAGAAATCCCGGCCCACTATGTTACGGAAGACGGGAAAAAGCTTGGAATATGGCTGAATAACCAGAAAAGCTGTTACCGGAAAAAGTATGTGGGAACTTCCCCGGCCGTGAAAGGGACAGAAGCGGAAAAAGCCCCGGGGAATGGAAGAAAACCAGGGCAGGGGCTTACAAAAGAACAGGCACAGAAGCTGGAAGGGCTTGGCGTCTGCTGGAGAAATGGGAAGCAGTGCGACAGGGAGGAAAGCCTGCCTAAGGAAAAGGAAGACTCCTGGGAATGCCGCTGCAGGCTGGCAGAGACGTATTACAAAGAGCATGGAAATCTGGAGATTTCACAGCAGTATGTGACAGAGGACGGGATCTGGCTTGGAAAATGGCTGTACATACAGAGAATGCAGTATAAAAAGGGTGTTCTTGAGGGCTGGAAAAAAGAAGAGCTGGATAAGGCTGGGATATGCTGGGAATCTCCGGCGGAGCGGGCCTTTGAAAAAGGCTGCCAGGCTTTGGAGGAGTACTGTTCTTACAATCAGCCAAAAGAAATTATAAAGACAGCTGTTATGCCGGACGGTTACCGTTTGGGCGAATGGATTTACCGGCAGAAGAGGAAGAAAAAGGCGGGAAAGCTGACAAAGGAACAGATAGAAAGGCTTGCTGCCCTTGGCGTGGAGTGATGGCTTTGGGAAGTGTTAAAAAATGCAGGCTGACTGGGCAGGGGAAAGAAGGAGACAGATGAGGGCTGATAAATGCAGGGCAGAGCCACGGCATGTTTCCGAAAAGGAACATTGCATTTTGTGCGGGAAGCTGACAGAGACAGCAAAAGACCAGCCGGTTTCAGAACGGGAGCATTACATAGAAGGCGCCGGACAGCTTTGCAGGGGATGTTTTAAGGAAATATATATGCCGCGGAATAATACTATACTGTAGTTTGCAGACTGGCATATTCCAGACGGCTGTTTTCCCTTTAGCAGCCCCGCAGGATAAAATACAGCTTAAACAGGGAGGAAAAAGATGGAAGGCATAAAGCACGATATCATTCTGCGTCTGGTTAAGATGCTGGATGCAGTTTTGGTTACCGTTCCTTTCGCCCTGGTATGGCTTTGTTATTACGCAGAAAGGACATGGGCGCCGTTTTACCGGAAAGGGAACTGGGCAGTTATAGGGCTGTACCTTTTGCTGTATGTAATGTTTGGGAAAGTATATGATGCTTTTTTAGTGTCCATGAACCAGATGTTTGAGGCGGTGTACAGCCAGTCATTGGCAGCGCTGTTTTCTGATTCTGCCATGTATGTTGTGGGCTGGCTTTTAACAAAGCACCTGCCAAACCCTGTCCCCTTGTTTATCGTGTTTTTCTGTCAGGTTGTCTTTGCCGCTGTCTGGTATAAGTTTGCCAATAAATGGTATTACAAAGTATTTGCCCCCAAAAAATCTGCTGTTATTTACGAAATGCGGAGTGGCTTGGAACGGCTTGTAGAGGAATATGGCATGGCAAAGAAGTTTGATATCCGTCTTACAAAAGAGGCGGGGGAATGTCTTAAAAATATCCGGATGCTGGATGGGATGGATGCCGTATTTTTAAGCGGGGTCCACAGCCATGACCGCAATATCATTTTGAAATACTGTGTGGAAAAAGGGATGGAAGTTTATGTGATTCCAAGGATTGGCGACACGATTATGAGCAGTGCAAAGCAGATGCACATGTTTCATTTGCCGATTTTGAAGACGGGCAGGTACAGCCCTTCCCCGGTGTATCTGGCGGCAAAAAGGCTTGTTGATTTAGTTTTTGCGTCAGCAGTCCTTATCCTGTCATTTCCGGTGTGGATTATTATGGCGGCTGCAGTAAAAGCCGAAGATGGAGGGGATATCTTTTACCGTCAATGCCGTTTGACAAAGGATGGGAAAAAGTTTGATGTGTTAAAGTTTCGCAGTATGAAAATGGGCGCAGAAGAAGACGGCATTGCAAGGCTTTCTGCAGGCAGGGACGATAAAAGGTTAACGAAGGTGGGGCGTATTATCCGCAAAGTCCGTTTGGACGAGCTTCCACAGCTTCTGTGTATCTTAAAAGGGGACATGAGTATTGTCGGGCCAAGGCCGGAACGGCCGGAGATAGCAAAGCAGTATGAAGAAGAAATGCCGGAGTTCCGGTTAAGGCTGCAGGCAAAGGCGGGGCTGACAGGCTATGCGCAGGTCTATGGGAAGTATAATACGACGCCATATGATAAGCTGCAGATGGATTTGATGTACATTGCCCATCCAGGCATGGCGGAGGATTTCAGGATTATGCTCGCCACAGTAAAGATTCTGTTCATGGCAGAAAGTACCGAAGGGGTGGGAGAAGTGACAGAGAAGGGGCAGGAAAAGGATATGGCACCGGCATGGGCTGCATCTGCAGAACAGGGCAGGAGGGGGAAGGCAGATGGATGATATAGGATTTGGGCTGGTCAGCGTAATTATGGCTGCATATAATGCAGAGAAAACAGTACGGCAGGCTGTCCTGTCAGCTCTGGGGCAGACCTACCGAAATTTGGAACTATTGGTTGTGGATGACTGTTCTACGGACGGCACTGTAGATATTGTTAGAAAATTAGCAGGAGAAGACAGGCGCATAAAGCTGTTTCGGAACAGGAAAAATAAAGGCGTTTCTTATGCCAGGAAATATGCATTGGAGAAAGCAGCGGGAAGCTGGGTTGCTATTTTAGACAGTGATGATGCATGGATGCCGGAAAAGCTGGAAAAACAGATTAGGTTCCAGAAAGAGCGGGATGCTGCACTGGTTTTTACTGGTTCTGCTTTTATGGATGCCGCAGGGAGAAAGCTTAAGTGGGAACTTCATGTCCCAGAAGAACTTGGCTATAGGAAACTGTTAAAACAGAACCTTGTTTCCAATTCCTCTGTGCTGGTGAAGAAAAGCCTGTATGAAATGTTTTATGTAAGGGATGACAGGATGCATGAGGATTTTGCAATATGGCTTGCGCTTACAAAGACAGGGATTTCCGCATATGGAATAGATGAGCCGCTGTTTATCTATCGGCTGGCAGAATCTTCCAAATCAGGAAACAAACTGTATGCGGCAAAGATGAATTGGAATACATACCGATATGTAGGACTGGGTGTTTTCCAGGCTGGGTATTACATGGCATGGTATATGGTGAATGGTATTTTGAAATACAGGCATCTGAGGGAAGCATTCAGACAGCGGTAAAGATTGGGGAGATGTATCAATGGAAAAGCTGCTTACAATCTTAGTTGCGGCATACAATGTAGAAAAATATATAGAAGAATGCCTTGCTTCATTTGTTGGCGCGGACATTGCGGGCGGCATTGAGGTATTAATCGTAAATGACGGCTCAACAGATCATACAGCCTGCATTGCCGCCAAATATGAAGAAAAATATCCGGGGATATTCCGGCTGGTAAACAAGGAAAACGGAGGGCATGGGTCAACTGTAAATTATGGAATATCAGAAGCAAAGGGAAAGTATTTTAAGACTGTGGATGGGGATGACTGGGTAGATACTGCCGCATTAAGGGAACTGATAGGTTTTATAAAAGTTACGGATGCCGATGTGATTTCCACTGATTACCGATGGGTTGATGATAAGACGCATAAGAAAATAAAAGAGATCAAAAATGAATTTGCAGGTCTTAGATATAGGAAGAAATATATATTTGACAGTGTCTGCAGTGAAATATATATCAATATGCACGCTATGGCAATTAAAACAGAAATCCTGCAGAAAAATAAAATAAAACTGGACACACATTGTTTTTATGTAGATGCGGAATATGTTTTGCTGCCGGTGCCTTACATACATACGGTTGCTTTTTTGCCAAAACCTGTTTATATGTACCGGCTAGGGCTGCCAACGCAGAGCGTGGCTTTATTCAATATGCAGAAAAACTGCAAAGACCATGAAAAGGTGTTAAGAAGGGTGGTGCATCTGTATGATGGGAAGAAAAGCACATTAAGCAGGCCTAAGAAAGAATATCTTGAGAAGTCAATCGCTAAGCTTTTGACAAGCCAGATAAAGATATATTTAAGCTACTCTCCAGGTAAGGAAAACAAAAGGAAAATTATAAGAATGGAAAACCTTGTGAAAAAGAAATATCCGCAGGTATATTTTAAAATGACAAACAAAGCAGTCATTATGCTGCGGAGAAGTAATTATATGCTGTATGGCATTGCTTCCACGGTATTAAGGAACACAGTGGGATGAAAGGGTATCAGTATGAATCAGAGGATAAAGGCGCTGGCATCTTATCTTGTAATCCTGCTTGACATAGGCGTTATGCTGGCCGCATATTCCATTGCGAATATACTCAGGTTTCATACGCCAAGGGCAGGGGATATTGTATCAGATGCAGATTATGCAGCATTGCTGTGGTTTGTCATGCTTGCGTACATTGCCGTACAGATTTTTTTCAGGACAAATACGGATTTCCTCACAAGGGACAGGGGGAAGGAAGCGTTTCTGGTATTAAAGCAGTACATAATCGTTTCTTTATGCGTAATGGCGTACTTTTATATTATGAAGCTTGGGGAGGACTTTTCAAGGCTGCAGCTTGGCTACTTTTTTATGCTTTCTGTGCTGGGTACATATATAGAACATCTGTTATTTAAGAAAGCGTTCCGGATAAAATATATGACCACATATGCTGAAAAAGTAATTTTGATAACGGACAGCAGCCATGCCGGGAGTATTTTAGGGGAAATCAATAAAATTACTTACTTAAAGATAGAATATATTGCGCTTATTGATAAAAACATGCAGGGCAAAAAGATAGACGGGGTCCCTGTTGCAGCGGGCATGGACGATATGGAGGAAGTGCTTAAAAAAATTCCTGTTGACAGTGCTTTTATCCATATACCATACAGCTTCCATGAAACTGCAGGGCAGATTATGGGATGGCTTGGGGCGATGGGAATCAAGATACATCTTAACCTTTGGGAATATGAGTATGATTTTGGTAAAAAGCAGTTTACAACCATAGGGAAATATGGCGTGCTGACATATGCAAACTATGAATATGATATGCGTGACGTAGTGATAAAACGCATTATGGACATATGCAGCGGGGCTGTCTTATTCCTGTGTATGTGCATTGTGTTTCCGTTTGTAGCCGCAGGGACAGCTTTACAGTCACCAGGCCCCATTCTTTTTAAACAGACACGTATCGGAAAGAACGGGAGGAGGTTTGAAATATATAAATTCCGTTCTATGTATATGGATGCAGAAGAGAAAAAAGCAGCCCTTATGGAAAAGAATGAAATGTGCAGTGATTTTATTTTTAAAATAAAAGATGACCCAAGGATATTCCCTTTGGGGAAACTGATGAGGAAGTTTAGCATAGATGAGCTTCCACAGGCAATCAATATATTAAAAGGTGAGATGAGCCTTGTGGGCACGCGCCCTCCGACAGAGTCAGAGTTTGAACTGTACAATTCATACCATAGGAGAAGGGTAAGCATAAAACCCGGATTAACAGGGCTGTGGCAGGTAAGCGGCAGGAGCAGCGTAACTGATTTTGATGAAATAGTCAGGTTAGATTGTGAATATATTGACAACTGGAACATTAGGTTAGATATTAAGATTATAGTAAAGACAGTCTGGGTTGTGCTGTTTGGGAAAGGTGCAGAGTAATTTTGCACTGGGAAAGAAGGGGAGAATGATGGATATGGTACTGGCTGGTATGGGAATGCCGGGAAAGGTGTAGGGGTGGCAGGGGAAAAAACGCTGGCATACAATGTGCTTCTGAATGGGTTATTCAAAGTGCTTTCGCTCATCTTCCCGGTGATAGCTTTCCCGTATGCATCAAGGGTGCTGTTGCCGGAAGGGATTGGGAAAGTATCCTTTGCAGCATCAGTGCTCGCTTATTTTACAATGCTTGCGCAGATGGGAGTGCCAACTTATGGGATACAGGCATGTGCCAGGGCCGCAGATAACAAAGAAGAATTAAGCAGGACAGTCCATGAACTCTGGCTGGTAAGCCTGGTTACAACGGGGCTTTCCTACAGCATCTTTTTTGTGCTTCTGTTTGCAGCCCCAAAATTACAAAGCGACAGGGGGCTGTTCCTTGCAATGGGCACAATGGTATTTTTGAAAGTGATTGGGTCTGAATGGCTGTATCAGGCACTGGAACAGTATTCTTATCTTACAAAGACTTCCCTGGTATTTAAGGCAGCTGCCATACCAGCGCTGTTTATCATGGTCAGGGGCAGGCAGGATTACATCTGCTATGGGATGCTGCTGGTTTTTGCATCCTATGCGCCGGGCATAATAAATTTTGTGCATGCGCGCAGATATATCTATGTTAAGTTTTTAGGGAATTACCATATAAAGCGCCATGTAAAGCAGATTGTCATACTTTTTGCGGTTTCCTGTGCATCCATGGTTTATACAAATATGGACACTGTTATGCTTGGCATGATAAAGGATGCAGAAGAAGTGGGGTACTATAACACAGCCGTGAATGTGAAAGACATCCTTGTAAGTCTTGTTACGGCGGCCGGAATGGCGCTTCTTCCACGTATGTCATATTATGTAAAAAAAGGAATGGAAGAAAAATTTAAAGAAATTTACAAGAAAGCAGTCCATGTAATGCTGTGCGCGGCATTCCCGGTGGCAGTGTATTTTATTATTTTTGCGGAGGAAAGCATAGCCCTTATGGCAGGGCCAGCGTTTCTAAATTCGGTTCTTCCCATGCAGCTCATTATGCCAACGGTATTATTGATTGGATTAACCAATATCATTGGGATACAGGTGTTTGTGGCAATGGGAAGAGAAAAAGACACACTGCATTCCGTTTTAGCGGGCATGGCCGCAGACCTTGCCTTAAACAGTATCTTGATTCCGTTATATGGCGCGGCAGGCGCAGCCATAGGAACTCTCGTGGCAGAAATGGCAGTTTTCTTAGTACAGTATGGGTACATAAAAGAGGCTGCAGGCAGGCTGTTTGAGGGCGTCTGTTGGAAGAAATTAATAAAAGCATGTTTTGCAGGGATGATTGCATCCTTTTGGATAAAGTATTCGGATTTCCCGGCATCATTTACACTTATATTTTCTGTAATTCTTTTCTTTGGGGGCTATATCGGTATGCTTTTGCAGCAAAAAGAGCCGGTGGCAATAGAATTATTTTGCAGGGCAGGGGGAGTTTTAAAGAAAAGAAAAAAGAATGGGAAAGACGGGGTATAGAGATGAAGCAAAAAAATTATTATTTCAAATGCATAGCGGATGACTGCATCCATTATTGGAAAATAATAGCGCTGTCTGCGGCTGTCTGTGCCATGATACTTGGCATACTGGGGTATGGGAGGGCAGACAGGGTGAACCATCTGACCGAAAGGGAGCAGGAGGCGGCAGACGCATATAAGGAACAGCTGGCAGCTTATGATAAACAAATAGAAGAGGCGCAGGGCAACATAGAGATTACTTTAGGGGAGATAGAAAACTTACAGAAATATATTGATGAAGCATTATATATGAAATTAGACGCCCTAAATCTGCAGGCGGCAACGGCGCAATATGCCGTAACAGGCGCTGCGGACACCGGAGGGGTATTAAATTCCATGGTAAATTACCTTGCATATGGCAACATACAGGAATATTTTGAAGCGGAACTTGGAGGTTTAGAGACAGAATATATCAGGGAGATTTTATCGTGGTCTGTAAACGGGAACATATTAAATATAACGGTGCTGCATTATGATAAAGAGCAGGGAAAGAAAATATTAGAAACCGTACAAAAAGGCATTTCTGCCCATGTACCGGAGATAGAAAAAATATATGGGGAATTTTCATTACAGCAGTTAAAAAGTACCTTTTATAGAAAGGCAGATAATGATGTGACAAATGTGCAGAATGGAAAGCTTGATGCACTTAAAAACTATAATATCGCATTAGCGGATTATAAGGGCAGGCTGGCGTCCAATAAAAGTTCAAAAGCAGAGTATATGGAGAATAACCAGCCGGAAGTAATGGAAGCATCAGCTCCCGGAAAAATCCTGGTGGTAAAATATGTTGCATTCGGAATAATTGCCGGATTCGTAATACCGTTGGCAGCCTTTACGCTGCGTTACCTGCTCAGTGACAGGATACGTTCAGAAAAAGAGCTGATACATACAGATATGCCTGTATTTTCATGCGGAAGCCGTAATGAAGATGGAATTTCCGGCACGGTTCCGGGAATTATGGAACTGAAACTTTTAGCAAAGAAACACCATGCAGAAAGTATTTATTTAAACCTTCTTTCTGAAAATGAAGCAGTTATAAAAACAGCAGATGAGGTAGCAAAAGCATTGGAAGGGGAGGGGATTTTTGTGGCGTCAGGTACAGCATCCATTAAAAATGATGCTTCCTTAGAAAGCATGGTTAAAAACAAATATACCGTAATGGTGGTAAAAGCCGGTGAAAACACATACCCGCAGCTTGCAGGGCAGCTCAGGATATGCCGGAAATTTGGAATATCCGTCTGGGGATGCATTGTCATAGGATAAAAAAGCGCACCGCCAGCGCTGGTGCGCTAGCAAGAATTGCTTTGCAATTCTTGTCGGCAACCACTACATTACAGCGCAATTCCATGTAACATAAAAAAGGTGCGGAGACTTTCCAGGCTCGAAAATACCTCGCTGGGAAAGTCTGCTGCCGCACCTAAAAAGAACGCAAAACCGGCGTTCTTTACGACAGCCTGGGGCAGTTTCCTATGGCATAATAATTTGGGAAAGGCAGGGGATAAGGTTTGCAAGTTCTGGCAGAAAAATATAAACACTGGGCAGGGAATCCATACAATGGGGAAATGCTGTTTTTTGGAGGCTTTATTTTATATATTTTCTGGAAAATGGCCAGGACAACCATGTTTCCTTACAGTGAAATGGCTTTCCAAATCTGCCTGGCGCTTTCTGTCGTGGCGCTGGCAGGGAAAATTTTCCTGTTTGATGTTTATACCATTAAAATGCTTACGGCAGCCGCCGCCATGCTGGCATGTGGGCTGTTTATAGCAGCAGCAAGCGGTTACTTATGGCCGTTTCTATGGATATTAACAGTAATAGCGGCAAAAGACGTTCCTTTTGGGAAGATATTGCGGGTGCATTTATTGGCAGGCATTGTTGTTGTGGGGCTGGCATTTTTCGCATCGCTTCTTGGGGTGGTTGAAAACCTGGCGTATCCTGTAGCAGATGGTCAGGGTGTTAGGTATTCTTTTGGATGCATCTATACAACGGACTTTGCCGCACATATCTTTTTCATGCTCCTTACAGCTTACTACCTGTACCATGAAAGCCTGTGCTGGTACCACTATATAGGAACATGCATGATTGCCGGCATGATTTACCATTATTGCAACGCAAAGCTTGATACCATATGCATCGTATTGTTAGCAGTAGTTTTTGGGATATGCCATATCATGCGCTGGCAGAGGGGGAGGGAACAGACGCAGACATTGGCCATGGAAGCAGGAAATATGCCGTCTGTATTATTTAAAAGGACTAAAACTTGCCTCAGGTTAAAAAAACTGTTTGGAAAGCTTGCCTTTATCAGCCTGCCAGTGGTTAGCCTTGCCATGTACCTGCTGACGTCTGCTTACAGGGAGGATAATGAATTTTTAGAAGCAGTCAATCTGGCTATAACGGAAAGGCTGATGATGGGGAAGAGGGGACTGGAACAGTTTGGCTTGTCGCTTTTTGGACAAAATGTTCCGATGGAAGGCATGGGAGGTTCCCTAAAACATACAAAGCCTTACTTTTTTATAGACTGCTCTTACCTGTTTATCTTACTAAGGTATGGCATCCTGTTTTTAGGGATCGTATTTATTGCTTATGGCGTTATCTGCTATAAACGCAGGAAAGATACGGCACTTATGCTTGTGATTCTGCTGCTGGCAGTAAGCAGCGCTATCGACCAGCATTTGCTAGAAGAGGCTTATAACCCGTTTGGTTATGCGTTGTTTGCAGGTATGGAGGGGATGGCAGGCAGGAAAAGGTGTTTCTTTGGCAGGCAGATGGATGGAGGATTTGAGGAGGGTATGTGAATGTTTCGCTGTGAAAGAAATTTTATATTGTGGAATAAAATAGGTTTTTGTGTTTCCACACAGAGGAAATGTGTAGAGGATATTGTTAATCTTCCCACCACACCAGAAAGCGCAACAGTAGGATTTGTTGGAATACCAGCATCTATAGTCTGTATGGAAGATGAGGAAATGGCTGGATTTTATAACAACTTAACTTATGTGGCTGTAGATGGCATGCCAATAATAAAACAGGCCAGAAAAAAAGGTATTATAGGTGAACGGTGTTCTGGACCAGATATCATGGACATTATAATTAAAGACAGTATAGAGAAGAACAAGACACATTATTTTTATGGTGGCAAGAACGAAGATGTATTAATAAAAATAAGAAATAATCTAATCAAAAGATATTCGCAAATAAGAATAGTAGGGATGTATTCTCCTCCGTTTAGGGATTTAACGGAGGAAGAGGATAAAAAAGTTTGTGATGAAATAAACAAGTTGAAGCCAGATTATGTGTGGGTAGGTATAGGCCAGCCAAGACAGGATTATTGGATTGAAAAGCATAAAACACTTTTAATAAATACAACTATATTAGGTGTTGGAGCAGCTTTTGATTTTTTTGCAGGTACATTGGACAGAGCACCAGGAAGAATACAGAAATTGGGCCTGGAATGGCTCTATAGATTTATAAAAGAGCCGAAGCGTTTATGGAAGAGATACTTTTTGGGAGGTTTTAAATATATATACTATTGTATTAGATGTAGATAGAAGGAGCTATATATGCGACAAGATAATTTTTTTGCACAAAGTTATGATGATGCGTTAAACGATTACATTTATTCATGCAGCAATACAAAAGTGGATAGATGGGATTGGATTGTATTAACAGCGGCAAATGAAAAGCAGGCGGAATCATATAGAATACAGATCAAAAATAGAAGAAAAGAAAATAGATTACCGAAAGATACACAGTTTGTTGTAATTCCAGATTATAAAGAGCAAAGAATCGGATCAGGAGGAGCAACTTTTAATGTGATCAGACATATAGAGAGGGAAGCAGGAAGTTTTTCTCAAGTACTTAATATGAAAATTTTGGTTATTCATTCTGGTGGGGACAGCAGGAGAATTCCGCAGTATTCAGCATGTGGAAAATTATTTGCACCAGTTCCACGGATGCTGCCCAATGGTTATGTTTCAACAATTTTTGACGAACTGCTGATTGCAGCTACTGACATACCGAACCGATGTGCAAATGGAATGATGATTTTTCCAAGTGATACAGAGCTTTTATTTAATTCTCTTCAATTAGATTTATTATCATGTGATGCAGCAGGTTTGTCCATCAAGGTATCAGTATTAGAAGGACAAGATCATGGTGTATTTGTGCAAGGCGAATTAAGTAAAGATCATAGAAATAGAAATGTTGCTAAATTTTTACATAAACAATCAGAGGCGCTATTACGAGAAAACAGGGCAGTGGATAGTTCAAATCAGGTGGATGTGGACACAGGTTGTATATGGCTTTCCAATAAGGTTATAAGTGCGTTGTGGGGATTAGTATCAGATAATGATGAACTAAATTTGGACAAGTTTGAAGCTTTTGTTAATTCAAAAGTATGCTTGAATTTTTATGCTGATTTTGTATATCCATTAGCCGAAGATAGTACATTAGCTGAATTTCAAAAAGAAACTCCGGAAAATAGTTATTCTGATGAGTTAAAGGCTTGTCGCGAATCTTTGTGGAAAGCCTTACATGGTTTTAAATTATCATTAGTAAAAATGATTCCTGCCAGATATATTCATTTTGGAATGACACATGAAATGTATGATTTATTTGTTAATGATATAGAAAATTATAAATACCTTAAATGGGATAGAAGATTGGTTACAAATGGCACTACAGGAACTATAATGAATGGATTTGTAACGGATACATCAGAGGTAAAAGACAGTGTATATATTGAAGACTCCAGGGTGATAAATTCCGTAGTTGAAGAAGGCGCTATTCTTTCTAATGTTGATGTGAAGGATGTCACAGTTCCGGCAGGTGTAGTATTAAGTGGATTGATGCTGTCAAATGGCAAGTATGTATGTAGGGTTTATGGAAAAAATGATAATCCTAAAGCATCTGCAGAAGCTCCCTTTTTAGGTGGGACAGTATCTAAATTTGTTAATAATATTGGAGCATCAAAGAAAGATATATGGGGAAATAATACTGCGTCAATTTGGAACGCGAAGCTGTACCCTGAATGTGATTCGATGGAAGAAGCTGTGAGATTTGCATTATTTTTATATAAAGCTTTGCATGAAGAAGTATCAGAAGAAGAAAAAACAGAATGGTTAAACGCAAATAAATATAGTTTAAATAACAGTTTTAGAAATGCAGATGTAGTTGGGCTTGTGAAAAGAAAATCGGAAATTTCAAATGCTGTTAAGATCCAGAAGATTGTTGATTTGGCAATTAAAGGCGCTGATTTAAGTAATGTTTCCAACATGATAGATGCCGATAAAGTCAGCATCAGTGTTGAAGAACTATATAAAATGGCATTAAAGGCAGAGTTTCCAGTTAATATGAGGCTATGTCTGGCATGTGCAGACATTTGTAAATTTTATAAGGTTTCAAGCCCTGAACAATTCTATGAAAAATATGAAGATGAAGCTTATAAAATAATAAACGATGTGATAACCCAGGAAACCTTTGATAGATTTGGTACTGATATAAAAAGTATTAAGATTAAAAAAGACGAGGTAACAGTAGAGCTGCCAGTACGAATTAATTTCTGTGGAAGTCCTTCAGATGCAGCCCCCTATTGCCTTGAGCATGGCGGGACTATGGTTGATGGAGCATTGCTTTTAAAAGGCAAAAAGCCAATTAAGGTTACTGTCAGAAAAATATCAGAAGATGAGGTTAGATTTGGAAGTTTAGATCAAAGTTGTGCGGATCGTTTTACAGATATTGAAAGCTTGAGAAAATGTAATGATCCTTTTGATCCATATGCATTGCATAAAGCTGTGTTAGTGGCAACGGGCATAATTCCATATGATATTAGCGGAATCACTTTAATTGATTTATGCAGGGAGTTGGGCGGTGGGCTTGAAATATTAACGGAAGTTGACATACCAAAAGGATCTGGCCTTGGAACAAGCAGTATTATAGCGGCTGCCGCAGTGAAAGCAGTAAATGAGATTTGTGGCATAGAGGTTACCAATGAAAAAGTATATGCGCAGGTATTCTTAGTAGAGCAGCTTATGACGACCGGTGGTGGATGGCAGGACCAGGTAGGAGGGTTAACTGAGGGGATGAAGTATTTCACATCGCTGCCAGGGAAGTATCAGGATATAAAAGTTGAACATTTACAATTGTCTGAAGAAACTTTGAATGAACTAAATGAGAGATTTGTTTTAGTTTTTTCGGGACAGAGACGGTTGGCAAGAAATGTTTTAAGAGAAGAAATGAATCAATGTATTAGAAACAATTCTAAAGCATTGAAGGCAGTAAAAAAAATTCAGGAATACTGTGCGTGTATGAGATATTATCTGATGAAAGGCGACGTAACATCTTTCGCACATTATATTACAGCTCAATTTGAATTAGTTAAGAAACTTGATAAGGGCGCATCAAATACCTGCATAGAGTACATATTTGATGTGTGTGGGGATTTAATTGAGGGGAAATCTATCTGTGGAGCCGGCGGAGGCGGATTCCTTCAGATTGTGTTAAAGGAAGGTGTTTCAAAGGAAATGCTTAGAAGAAGAATTCAAGATGAATTTTTCGATTGTGGCGTTGAAGTTTGGGACTGTAAATTGATTTAGATAGATTGAAAAATCATTCTAAGCTGCACAAAACGCATCCTAAGAATGATTACGGTTTCAATCATGGAAAAACGCAAAAGCAGCGTTTTTCATTACTATTTGAGCCGCGAAAGATGCGGCATGGGGGAACTTTATGAATCAACATGTGAGAATGGGGAAAGAGGTATTTGAGAAAGAAATAGAAGTGCTTTCTTCTGTGAAAAACCAGTTAAATGATACCTTTGATAAAATGCTTCAAGAGATAATGAATTGTAAGGGCAAGGTCATATTTATAGGCATGGGAAAAAGCGGCCATGTTGCAAAGAAGATTGCTGCTTCGATGGCATCGCTTGGAACTTGTTCGGTTTGTATGCATCCTGGCGAATGTATGCATGGAGATCTTGGGATGATTCAAAAACAAGACGTGGTAGTGCTTATATCATATTCAGGTGAAAGCGATGAAATCGTAAGGATAATTCCCAGTATAAATATTATAGGCGCTACTATTCTTGGTATTACAAGTAATGGAGACTCGACATTGGCAAAATCCTGTAAAGTAGTCCAGGTAATGGAAAATGTTAAAGAAGCATGTCATTTGGGGCTGGCGCCGACATCGAGCACAACGGCTGTAATGGTATATGGTGATGCTTTGTCAGTTGTTGCATCAAGACTAAAGGGGTTTGGAAAAGATGATTTTGGAGTGTTTCACCCTGCCGGATCATTAGGGAAAAAGCTAATTACAAGGTCTGTCGATTTAATGAGAGCATTCAAGACAGAAACATTTGTCAAAGAGAATGCGACAATTTTGCAAGCGATAGAAGCTATGATTAATACAGATACAGATATGATTGCTGTTGTAAACGATGAAGATAAGCTTATTGGAATTGTGACGAATGGTGATTTAAAGAAATATATGCCTGGTAAGGATATAAACAAAGAGACAATTCAGAATCTTGTCCATTATTATCCTGTATTCGTTGATATATCTTCTATGGCCATAGAGGCGCTTCAGATAATGGAGGATAAGCATGTCCATGCTGTTCCCGTTGTGAATGAAGATAAGCCTGTAGGTGTGATCGAGAGAAGAGAGATTCTTAAATATGGAATCTATTTATGACAATGGGAGGCAGAGATGGAGAATATAAAGCTCTTGGCGCTTGATTTAGACGGTACATTAACCAACAGCAAAAAAGAAGTATCTAAAACAAATAAAGAATATATTAGAAAAGCGCAGGATAAGGGGATTCAGATTATCCTTGCCTCAGGCAGGCCTGTAATCGGTGTAAAAGGAATAGCGGATACTCTGGATTTATGGAAGCAGGGAGGTTATATATTAGCATACAATGGCGGACAGATTATAGACTGTAAATCGGGTAAAGATATGGTTAAGCAGATTATTCCTCTTGAGTATGTGCATGGAATATGTAATGTAATAAATAAGTATAATGTATTTCCTTTAACATATGATGATACAGGCGTTATATGTGAAAACGATACGGATAAATATGTTCAAAAAGAAGCATATAACAATAGTATAAAAGTCAGAAAAGTAGAAAGTTTGGAACAAGAAGTTTCAGAGCCGGTTGTAAAATTTATGGTTGTTGGCGAGCCGGAAGAGTTAAATAAGGCATATGGATACCTAAGGAATATATTTGACGGAATTTTAAATGTATTTTTCTCAGAACCATATTTTTTGGAAATTACGCCGTTGGGCATAGAAAAGGCGAGTGCGCTTGAAAAGCTTACAAGTTTGCTGCATATGACGAAAGATAATCTTATGGCATGCGGAGATGGCCTTAATGACATTCCAATGCTTCAGTTTGCCGGGTTATCTGTTGCTATGGAAAATGCATATGATGACACAAAAAAGTATGCAGATTTTATATCTAAATCAAACGAGGAAAATGGGGTAGCTTTTGCAATCAAAAAATATATTTTATAGGAGAAAAATCATGCTTAAAGGAATTAATAAATTGCTTACCGGAGATTTATTGAAAGCATTATGTGATATGGGTCATGGCGACATGCTTGCCATTGTAGATGCTAATTATCCTGCGGAAACAATGGCTGCAAGGCTGATAAAATATCCGGGTATATCTGCAACAGAACTTCTCAGCGCAATAGTCGAAGTATTCCCATTGGATCATATCGTAGAAGCGCCTGCTCTCCTTATGGAGATGGAGACAGCGGACAGAGCTTTTGGTATGAACGAACCGGCAATTTGGAAAGACTTTGCTGAAATAATTGAAAAAGAATATGGAAGCGAAAAAAAGATTGGCAAGGTTTCAAGGCAGGAATATTATGACTTGAGCAAAGCAGGCTGTCTGATTGTCCAGACAGGAGAAGAGAGGCTGTATGGCGACATTATCCTGATAAAGGGCGTGTTATAATTAATAGGAGATGCAGTGAATGACAGAGAAAAAATTAAACATTCTTATTGTTCACAATTATTATCAGATACCAGGCGGAGAAGATACAGTAGTTGCAAATGAAAAGCATATGCTTGAAAAGAATGGGCATACGGTGCATTTGTATACAAGAACGAATAAAGAATTAAACCATTTCAGTGTCGTGCAAAGACTGGCTTTGCCATTTAAGTTTATATTTAATCTTGAGACGTATAAAGATATTTCTGGAATTATAAAAGATAAGAACATTGATATAGTGCATGTACATAATACTTTGATGATGATTAGTCCTTCAGTATACTATGCGGCTTTGCAAAATAAAGTACCTGTTGTACAAACTGTTCATAATTTTAGATTGTTATGTCCTGGTGCAGCATTTTACAGGGATGGAAACATTTGTGAAGATTGTGCAGCGAAAGGGTTAGGCTGTGCCATAAGACATCGTTGTTATAGAAATAGCAGATTTCAAACCCTGGCATGCGTTATAAGTACATGGATACATAGAATGCTGGGGATATATGGAAAGCTTAATTATATTTGTTTGACAGAATTTAATAAAGAAAAATTGCTGCAGTTGAAACAGATAAAAAAAGACAGGGTATACGTAAAACCAAATTTTGTTGTTGAACAGGATGCAGACGTAAAGGACAGAAAGGACTTTGTATTTGCTGGCAGGACGGAATCATATCATAAGAAGAATCAGATTTTATATGCCGGAAGAATCGAAGAATTAAAAGGCGTCAGGTTATTGCTTAAAGCATGGAAAGATATGGGAGATGGTGCGCCGGTTTTAGTTATGTGTGGAATCGGTTCTCTTTATGATTATTGTATGGAATATATAAAGGAAAATAAGATAAAGAAAATTGCTATGATGGGACTGCTTAGTAATTCTCAGATAAAAAATCTTATGAAGGAAAGTAAAGCTGTTATTTTGCCCACACAGTGGTATGAAGGTTTTCCAATGACTATTGTGGAGGCTTTTTCCGTGGGAACGCCAGTTATTTGTTCAGACTTTGGCAACTGTGCTTCCCTTGTTATAGATGGTGTAAATGGTTATAAGATTGAGACGAATAATTCAGAAGGAATTAAAGAAGCAGTAAAAATGCTTTTGCAAAATGATGGTATGGAGGATAAAGTCTTAGAAATTTATAAAGGTAATTATACAGAGAATATAAATTATGGAAAATTGATGAATATATATGGAAGTGCAAAATTATGAATGTAAAAATGAAGGGATTGGAAAGAAACAACAACAGAATGATAATAGCATGCCTGGAAATAATACTAATAGTATTTGCGGCTTATTTTAATCTCATATTTATTTATCTTGTATTTGTTATGGAAGTAATTGGGATTATAGTTAAAGGGAAATTTTCTGTTAATAAACTTGCTTCGATTGTGGTATTGTCGGTAATGCTGCCAGACAATTATACAACAATTGTTTTTGTTTTATTGTTAGGTGTTTATTGTTTTATGTTTAATAGAAAGATGATAATAAATAAACCGCTGCTTATCTTAATGTGCATGATAATATTTTCAACAATAATATCATTTGTTCCAATGATTAATATTTTATTTTTTTTATTGTTTATTTCACCAGCTTTTATACTTATAGGTTTATTAAATAAGAAAGAAATATTTCAATTAGGCGGACTTGTATATGCGGTGAAAAAGCTGATGATGGTTGAATTAATTGCTACAATTGTAAACTTTTTAAAATCTTTACATAGTGGAGTAATAGGAGTGTATAGTGACTGGTCGATAGGTACTTTTGGAGATGGGCAGACTGCCCAGTTCTGTATTTTTGCAATTTTTATGACGATGTTAAGTTTTTACTGGTATAAGCAAGGAAAATGCAGTTTCGCAATTGTGATAGTCTGGTCTGTCATCATTGTTAGCACAAATTGCTGGTCAATGACAACAATTGCAGTAATGTTTGCGGCGCTTTTTTGGCTGCCATCGCTGGATGCAAGACATTTTAGAATTGCATTGATAGTAATACCGATTATGATTGTAGCTGTTGTGTTTTCAGAGGTTTATATGCCGGATTTAATATGGGATCAGATATATAAAATGTTTACAGATGTAAATTTCAGAATGTATCGTTTTGCAAAACTACAAGTTTATCAAGATACTTTTTTCACGATACCAGGTAAGGATGTAAAATTTCTATTTTTTGGAAACGGCGCTGGATATTATAATTCGAGAGCCGCACTTACCTGTACAGGACATTATATACATTCCTATCTTGATTATTTTGCGAAAAGTATGAGTGACTATACAAAGGAATATATATATCCTCAGCTTACCAATGCATATTATCATGGTGAAACTGATTTTGGGAGCGTACTTTACAGGCCATATTCATCTGTGATTGCTATTATGGGCGAAACAGGTCTCTGTGGTTTGGCGGCATTTGGAGTGATTTTTTGTAAAATATGCAAACACAAAAGCAAATTTTCGGTTGTTTTATTAGGAATATTTTTGGGAATATGTTTTCTGGAAAACTATTTGGAATATGCAAAGATTGTGTTGTTAGTCTTTGTATTATTACTTATATTTGAAAGTTCTGAGAGGAGCAGTTTTCAAGGCAGTTATATTAGAAAGTAATATAGCAAATGAAGTTTAAAGCAGGAAAGGAGAAAATATGGCAGTAGATAATTTAAAGAAAAAAAGAAGGAGGGCTCCTGGGTGGGTACGTATCTTGGCTGGAGCGGCTTATCATGAAGCAAAGTATATAAAGGGGCTGCCGAAAGTAAAAGGAGATTTGGCAAAGTATGAAGCCTTAAACAAAAGAGAAAGTTTTTCATACAGAAGGAAATACCATTGGTTTATTGATGAATCTTCAGGGAGTGCAGGGACGACCTCTGCATATTACTGGCAGGACTTATGGGCAGCATCAAAGATTATTGAGAATGGACCAGATATCCATTATGATATTGGTTCTAGGATTGATGGGTTTATTTCGCATTTACAGGCGGCAAAGGTTCAAACGAATTTAATTGATATCAGGCCATTGAACAATAAGCTTCCTTATGTTGGTTTTACACAGGCAGATGCGACAAGCCTGAATGGGATTCCGGACAATAGCATCCAAAGCATATCGGCGCTTTGTTCCTTGGAACATTTTGGCCTTGGAAGATATGGGGATCCGGTTGATCCGGAGGCTTGTTTTAAAGCATTTCGTGCCATCCAGCGCGTGTTGAAAAGTGGAGGGCATTGTTATATTTCAGTCCCGATTGGGCGCGAACATGTAGAGTTTAATGCACACCGTGTTTTTTATGCGCAGACAATCATTGATGCATTTTCAGATTGCGAACTGGCTGAGTTTTCCTGCAACACGTTGGATAAAGAAATGAGACTGCTTCGGGTAAAAAATGTACATCAGTTTGACAATGAGATGAATAACCGGGGTGACAGATTTGGATTATTTCTGTTTGTAAAAAAATAGGGGTATAAAGCAGGCAGGTGTTGAAGAAATCTGAAGGATACGGATAATTTTGATGGAAAATTATGTGAGGGAAAATGCCATGACAGAATTAAAAGACAGTTTTCTTAAATATTTAGAAATAAATAACAAAAGAAATAATAATTATTTTAGAAAAAAGTTTAAGCGTGGATGTGCAAAATTTTTTCATTATAATCCGGTTTTTCATAACTATGCAGGACGCAAAATTATAAGCAGGGAAGATACCAACAGAATAATTGGAGAAATGATAGAAAGCAGTAAACCGTTTGTGGTAAGCAGGTTTGGCAATACAGAACTTAATTTTGTGGCATTTTATCATATGCGTCATAAATTTGGGTTTTCGGACGATTATCCAGTCTTTAATAGTATAGAAAGTAAAATGGATTTCTATCAGAATGCTGAGCGCCAGTTTTCGGATGCATTGGAAAATGGAGGTGGTTTTTTCCCTGTTACTGATGAAGCTTCAAAGAAATTTGTGGATAGTATGATGGATGTGATGCAGGATATAGATGTACTTGGCACATGGGAAATCTATATGGAAGAGTATTATATAGAAAATTTTATGAAAAAATGTATTCTTTCCAATCTGTATTATCTTGAACCGTGGTTCTCAAAAAATCCATGGTCGGCAAAATTAAAAGGGAAAAAGGTGTTGGTAATACATCCTTTTGAAGAATCAATAATCAAACAATATAAAAAGAAAGATAAATTGTTTCAGAACAAAAATATCCTGCCGGAGTTTGAACTGCATACATTAAGGGCAGCCCAGACCATAGCCGGAAACAGGGACGAGAGGTTTGCAGATTGGTTTGAGGCATTAGACTATATGTATGAGGAAGCAATGAAGATTGATTTTGATATTGCTATTCTTGGATGTGGCGCATATGGAATGCCTTTGGCAGTTAAATTAAAAAGAGCAGGCAGACAGGCTGTTCATCTTGGAGGGTCGACCCAGCTCCTGTTTGGTATAAAAGGTGCAAGGTGGGAAGCATATAACTATCCAACTAAGGCAGCGAAACTTTTTAATGACTACTGGATTAGGCCAAGTGAAACGGAAAGAGTAAAAGGAAGGGAAACAGTAGAAGGCGGATGCTATTGGTAATTTTCTAATAGATGAGGAGAAGTGGATGAAGGTTGTACATATTGAATCTGGATTAGGAAACCAGATGTTAAGTTATTCCGAATATTTGGTACTAAAGAAGCTGCATCCGAAAGAGAATATTTATATTGAGACTTTGGTATTTGATATCCCTGAGTGCAATGATGTAATTTGTCAATGGAATGGATATGAATTAAAAAGTATATTTGGGATAGATGCTCCTAATGTTAGAGAGCATTTGGCAGAAGGACAATGGGATATCGTTGAGGATTATGTCAGAAAATCCAAGTTTTGGGAGGACAACTGGGATTATCCGCATGTGTATGTGGAAGCGTTTGAAAAGGCTGGAATATCTTTGAAAAATCAAAGAGGCTCTACTTTTTGGATGCCTCAGAAAAGTTTAAAAGCTGCAATTACTAATAACAGGTTTGGCTATGATGTAAAAAGATGGCTCAGGCCATTCTATGCTAAACGGTATATCGAAAAATTAAGCACAAGGGATAAAATATTTGATGGGAGCAGCGATGATACCTTTACTGGCCAGTTCCTGGGATTAATGCATAAAAATAGCGGCATAGAATTTGTGGAGGACGAAATAAGGGCGGCTTTTGCATTCCCTGAATTTACAGATAACAGGAACTTGGAAATGAAGAGAAATCTTGAAAATAGCAACTCAGTTGCCATTCATGCAAGACGGGGCGATATGCTTCATTCAAATGGATATTGCTATAAATATGGGTATTTTAAGAGGGCAACATCATTTATAAAGAAGAATGTCGAAAATCCATTATTTGTTTTCTTTTGTGATCCAGAAAGTGTGGAATGGAGCAAAAAGAATCTTAAAATATTTGGATTGGATATAAAAAAAGATAGGATACGATTTGCAGATTGGAATAAGGGAACAGAAAGTTATAAGGATATGCAGCTTATGGGAAGCTGTAAACATAATATTATAACATTCAGTTCCTTTGGCTGGTGGGGGACATTTTTTAACCAAAATCCCAATAAGATAACTTGTTCTCCAAATGTTTATGTAAATACGACACATACATTTTAGAAAAGAGGCTGTAGTTGGAATTTTGATTGAGATAATTACGAAAGGTGTAAAAAATAAAAATGGCGAGACGTTTCAAAATATTAGATAAGTATCCGAAGATTGATTATTTATATCAATGTGTCCGAAGGATAAATGATAAGGAGTATGTTGGCAGAGTGCTGCACCCAGATCCCTACACTATAAAATGTGATAGTTTTGGAACTCTGAATATGAGAAAAAATATATATCTTATAAAGGCCGGAAGAAAGGGGCAGGGATTTTTTGCAGAATTTAGGTCCATTTTAGGATATTTATTCTACTGTGAACGTTTTGGATTTACACCAGTTGTAGAGATTGGTTCAGATTTTCCATATTACGAAATAGATGGGGTTTATGGAAAAAATAATGCATTTGAATATTATTTTCAACAGGTATCAGATGTGAGTCTTGAAGAGGCATATAATAGTTTTAATGTTTTTAACAGCCACTGGACTCATTTGGCGTATGCCGAAAGTTATGAAAAAGAAAATTTTGGATATAGCATATCTGAATCTTATCTTAAGAAAATGGGAGAATTAGTAGGAAAATACATATTTCTTCAACCGTGGGTTAAAGAGTATATTAATCAATCAATAGACAAAATCGGTGGTTTAGGCAATACTTTAGGAGTTCATGTCAGAGGCAGCGACTTTAAGCTTGGGTATGCGGGCCATCCGGTAATAATTACCCCTGAAAAGTATGCGGATACAGCATCTGGAATCATGGATAAAAAAGGATATAATAAGATTTTTTTGGCAACGGATGATTTAAATGCAATAAAAGTTTTTAAGAAAAGATTTGGCGATAAACTTGTATATTATATTGATGTTAAAAGAACGGATGGGAATGTATCTGTAGCTTTTAGTGAAGACAATCGGAAAAATCACCATTATTTGCTTGGTTTAGAGGTTTTAAGGGATGTATGGACATTATCACAATGTACAGGTCTTGTCGCAGGTAAATCACAAGTATCAATATGTGCCCAAATAATAAATTTATCGGAGAGAGGGAATCTGCGATACAGTTCAGTAGATATAATAGATATGGGAATAAACAATAATAATGCAGTAAGATTTGACGCTGAGGAGATTGAAAGAGTAACCAGGCATATAACTAACAATAAGGAACTGTGAAAAAATAACTTGAGAAAAAGACAAGTAAACTACAAAATTATTTATTCACAGTTCCTAAGAGGTAGTATATAACAATGAAGTTAGATAGAAGCAAAAATGCGCTAAAAAGTTCGTTTTTTGGCCTTCTGAATACAATTATTACAAGTCTGTTGCAATTTGCATCTCGGACAGTAATGATTTATACGATTGGGACAGAATATTTAGGATTGGGGAATCTGTTTACATCTATATTAAGTGTTTTGTCTTTGGCTGAATTAGGTATGTCTTCTGCAATTGTATACGGCATGTATAAGCCGATTGCAGAAAATAATAATAAAGCGGTATGTTCTCTTTTGAATTTTTATAAGAAGGCATATTATATAATAGGAACATTTATCCTTATTGTTGGAATTGCTTTAGTTCCTTTTTTGGACAAATTGATTAGCGGAAGTTATCCAAGTGATATCAATTTAAAGTTAATATATTTGATATATTTAGGGGATACAGTGATATCATATTATGCCGGCGCTTATAAAAAGTGTATATTAGCAGCTTTACAGCGTAACGATATACAATGTGCTATTTCTATTGTAACCAACATATTATTGTATGGCGGGCGGATGCTGGTATTAATATTCGCAAGAGATTTTTATGCATATGCAATATTGTTGCCGGTTACTACAATAATCAATAATTTATATACGTTTAAATATACATCTGAAAAATATCCGTTATTTTTTGCAAAGGGAAAATTAGAGAAATCTGTAAAAGATGAATTGATGAGTAAGATATCATCGCTATTTTTTTTCAAGATTGGCGGAATCGTAAATACATCTGTAGATAGTATTGTGATTTCAGCATATCTGGGTCTTACGATTCTTGCACAATATAACAATTATTATTATATAATTTCAGCTTTGATAACATTTTGTGGAATGTATATTACAGCATTACTGCCAGGGGTTGGCAATAGCATAGTTACTGAATCTGTCGAAAAAAATTATAGAGATTTTAATGAAATATTTTTTTTACATTCATGGATTATTGGCTGGTGTACGATTTGCCTGATTAATCTATTTCAACCATTTATCAGTCTTTGGGTTGGTAAAAGCAATGTACTGGATTTTACAATAGTGATTTTATTGTCGGTATCTTTTTATATTTGGAAAATCCAGGATATTGTGCTTATATTTAAAGATGCAAATGGGTTGTGGGAGCGGGATCGGATAAGGGTATTGATGACAGCAGGGGTGAATTTGGTGTTGAGTGTGTTGTTGGTGAATAAGATAGGCCTGGCAGGTGTTATATTTGCAACGGTTATTTCAAGAATAGCCATAGAGATGCCATGGGGGACATATATTCTGTTTGATAGTTATTTTCCGAAGAAGGAAATTTGGAGTTACATTAAAACCCTGGCAATATACACAATGATAACTATTGCAATTGGTGTAATTACATATAATTTATGCTTATTGGTTTCCGGTGATGGAGTGGCTGCGTTCCTGCTTAAATTAATAATATGCGGAGTTTTTACAAATGTCTTGTATTTGATTATATTTAGCAGATTCCGTATTTCAAGGGATGCATTTGAACTGGTAAAAAATGCATTGAAAAAGAAAATATAGCGAGGTATAGAATGTGGATAAGAAAAAAATACTTTCAATAGCAAACAAAATGATTTCTAAAAAGGATATTATATTGTTTGATTCATACCCTGATTTTTGTGATAATTCATATGCTTTATATAAATTATTCGTCATTTGCTGTTGATTATCTATTGCTGGACAAACCTATTGTCATGGTCTTATCTGATAAGCAGGAATATCAGGAAAGCCGTGGATTTGTGTTTAGTTCAATAGAAGATTATTTTCCAGGTCCTGTTATAACAAACTTAAAAGATTTGCTTGCATATATTTCCGATTCGGCTCAAACTGATATAAAATGGGAAGAGAAAAGAACCAGATTTATGGACTTCTTCCATAAATATAAAGATGGGGATAGCAGCAAGCGCGTAGTCGAGTTGTTTTTGGGTGAAATTTATTGAAAGGAGATTCTCATCAGGTGATTTATATGATTGGCTGGACCCATTCAGAGAATGGACCGGCAGGGGTTGTTAAAGAATTAAAAAAAGCATCTGAATTTTTACAGATTGAGGACATTGAATTTGTTTCTTTATCAGGAAATAAGAAAGATATCTTAAAAAGGGTAGCAGCTATCTTCAAACAGAATGATGGTTCTTGTATATGTATACATTCTGGACCGTATTTAATGTGTTTTTTGTTTTGTCTATTATCAAAAATATATAAAAAGAATAAATATTACCTTGTAGTTCATGGTATATATATAATTGAGAGTATATATATTAGCAAGCCTGTTTGGTATATAAAATATTGTGAAAAATATATTTACAGGCATTATCAAAATCTTATATGCGTTTCAGAATTATGTAAAAAACAAGTTGAAGAGATATATGGGCGTAAAGAGAAGATATATGTTATAAATAATGGCTTTACTTTTCATAAATTACAGGTTATTCACAAAAAAGAATTATTTGACCTAAAATTATTTTCATTAGGCGGCATAAAAGAAAGAAAAGGCTTTTTAGAGGCTATAGAATTAAAGGACTACATCAGTAAATCGTTAAATATACCAGTTACACTCTTTTTTTATGGTAATTGCAATGATAATGATTATGAGAAGTTTGAAAAAATAGTATCAAATAGAGATGATATTTCGTATTGCGGCGTAGTAAGAAATAAAGAAGAGTTATTAACGATTATTTCGCAATATGATATACATTTATCATTAAGTCACGAAGATACATTTAATGTTGCCATTCCTGAGGCGTTATCGGTTGGAGTTCCAACGATATCTACGGTTATGTGTGGTGCAAGCATATTTGTTGAAGATAATAAGAATGGGTTAGTAATTGATATAAAAGGTAATTATAAAGATAAAGTTATAAACTATATAAAATGCTATGTTGCAGATGAAAAATTTAGAACAAATAATAGATTATATGCAGCAAAAAGTATTGAAGGTAAAGATTGGTATAGTGTTATGAAAAAGTATTATACATTGTTAACTTCGTAAGGTTAATCTGAAATTGAGGATTGCTGCTTTTTAGGTGAAACAAAATGGGTTTGCTCTTTTCCAGAAATTGACTGCAAAGGCTGTTCTTCTTTTCATAAGATAGACAAAGCTGCACAGCAGCAACCTATGCCGAAGGTAGAGGGCCTATCGCATAAAAAGAGAATAGCCGTGAATAGTAACAGTTGAAAGAGTACAATAGGAAATAAATTGGGTAAAGGCTTTACACCCATTACATAATTTACTATAATATGGATAGTAATAAATATTTATCCTATGAGGGGGTGAAAGATATGCCAAACAATGAGAAAGAATTGAATTGTTATCTATTTGATCAGTTGACATTATTAGAAAGGCTTGAAATTGAGGCGCATAAAGATAATGCCGAAAATGTTTTAAAACAAATTACTTTTGAAAAAAATGCAATCAACCGTAAACTTTATCAAAAACCGCTATTAACTGACAGTTAATAATCACATATCACATATAAAGGTGTAAAGTCTTATTCAATTATTAAGACTTTGCACCTTTTTAATTTGCAGAAATATGTAAACAGCAATATGAAAGTGAGGTAATGCATTATGGCAAAAATTAGGACAATTACAATGAAAGAGATTCGGGATGAAATCAACAATGGTAAAGAAGCGACTGTGATGGTTGGCAAGAGTACACACAAGCCGGAAGCGCCCAAAAGCACAGGCACCACGACCTAATGGTGCCAACAAGCCTCAAGACTGGCAATGGCTTGTAAAATAATTGTGTTAGCATAGGGGAATGTCTTAGAAAACGGATAGACTTTGTTACCCGGTTATGCCCAATTAATTGCTATATTTTTCATAAATCTCTTCGGCTTCTTTCATTGTAAGGTCTAATTTTCCCGCCAGCCTTTTAATTGTAATATTTTTATCTTCATTATACTCAAAAGCCATTTCTATAATTCCTCTTGCCTCGCCCCTTGCTTCGCCTCTTGCTTCGCCTCTTGCTTCACTGTCCCGCCTAATTGATTCTTCAATCGTCATAACTTCTCTAACCTCCTCTTCAATTTTACCAGAATAATCTGAATATGGGTTACAATCAGAATTGCCTACTTGACGTGTAAAAACAGACTTTAAATACTTTATCAAATTGTCCTGGTCCTCTTCAATTTTTAAATCCCTTGATAAATAAACCAGACTAAGGTGTATCAGGTTAAGCTGCTCGTTTATTTCTGAGGCGTCTATAAAACTGTCACTAAAGCTTCCAGACAGCCCCGCAGTATATATAGAATTCTGAAATCCTTCTGGAATCCCATTTTTTATAATCCATACAGAATATACCGGCTTTACCTGGTTATAAGATTCCTCCCCTAATTTTTCAATCTGTCTGCTGATTAGCCTGCAGCAGTAATAAACTCCACGTTTGGGAAGCGGATATGAAAGATTATTTTCCCGCTGCATTTCCAAATCAAAGAAAAAGTTTACACTGCATTCGCCCTTTCCGCCAGGTAATCTACAATTAACCAAAACATCATAGTGTGTTGTTGTTTCACTGCCTTTGCCAGAGTCTTCGGAGTCATACGCCTGTGGGTTTACTGCTTCATCGCCAATGGGGCAGATAAGCTCTTCTATTTCCTCCAAAGTGCATGATGCATATTCTGGTACAATATTTAGTAGAATTGGCGTAAGAAATTCTTTCTTTGTAAACAGCTGCTTGAATTTTTTGTCAAAAGTCAAATCAGAATCCTTCAAAAGATCTAACTTATTCATTTGCTCCAAATTTTTCTTCTGGGTAACTTTTTGTGTCATATGTTCCTCCCTGGGTAATTACTGTTTCATATTGAAACCATATGTCTGAATAGTGGTATACAATTTATAAAGTCCCCTGCTTTCATGCTATCACAGAGAGTATCTAATGTCAAACAAAAGAACATCTGAACCAGCTCTGACGCTTGAATTTTGCTGCTATTCATGGCCGTTCTAAACATCATACAGAGAAACGAATCAAAACCTATCTAAAGAAGCTGTCTCATCCATATAATACTTTTTGGCATTTTCCTGAAAGACCGTGAAAATTTCATAAAATGTTCCTATAATTTTTTCAAATTCATCAGCGGCCAATATGCCGTCATAGTCATGTGCCAGCTTATTTCTGGTTCTCATCATTTTCAGCCAGACATCGTCATTGATGATCCCATTAGCAAAAGCTGTCTGCAGTGTTTCTCTGGGTGAGCCTGTAGCAAAATCAAGGACTCCCATATGTTCTGTTAAAATATCTTTCATAACTTTCCATGAAAGGTCAAAAGATAAATTGAATCGGTGGACAGTAGCTTCAAGAACCATGTCATCTTCTGGATTTTTCAGTCTGCTTTTTGCCAGGTTTTCCAGGCTTCTGCAAAAAGAATCAAAGCGTTTCATAGATTTGCTTTTCATAATTTTCAATATCCTCCAATAAAAATTTATCTTTAATATTTTCAAACTCAAAAATATCTATCTTTCTTAAAGTATCTATTTGTTCTAAGTCTTTTTCTAACTTTTCTAGATTTTTACAGCCATATACGACAAAATCAATATCACTGGTAAAGGCAGCGTTTCCTTTTGCAAAAGAGCCAAACAAACTAAGTTTTTTCACACCATTTGCTTTACAGATCTGTTTTGTTTTTTCAATAATCTCGTCCACTTCCATGGTATTGTGCTGTCCTTCCCACTCCATTTTTTCTCTTACCATTCTATGACTCCTTTTCAATAACGGGCTGATATCTTCTATTATAATCTTTTGCCTGGCCTTTGCAAGGCATTTTGCTATGGAATAAAGTTTACACTTGAACTGTTACTATTCACGGTCAATGGTATCAGGATAGAAACAAATAAAAAATAATTTTCCCAGATATTTTCTAAATTATGCAGTATGAGAAAATGATATTGTTTGATATTTTCTGCAAAATAACTAAAGTTTTATTTAACATATAACTGACAAAAATTATAGAAGACATTGCTTTCCGGCAATCCTACGCTCTTAAGAATTGCTAATGCTTTTTGCTTCCAGCCCTGATTAGCGCGCCCACTGCCAAAACTCACCGGAAACAACGGTTCCATGATATTTCGGCTGGGGCTTCAGAATGCGTTGGTACTTGTGGCTGTGGAGGATGCAAAACATCCGCCACAGCCATTATGTACCATTACGCATTCTGTGCAGTGGAAACGTACCAGCCGAAATATCTATGGAACCGTTGTTTCCGGTTCAGGCAGTTGTCCGTGCGCGCGCATAGGCTGGAAGCTTAAAAAGCAAAGCAATTCTAAAAGAGCTAAATTGTCCTGTGGAAAGCAATGTCTTTCTAAATTTTTGTCAGGCTGTAATTTACAGCAAACTTTAGTTATTTTGCAGAAAATCAGGACGGCTTCTGCTTTCTCATACTGCATAATATGGAAAATACATCCAAAGGGAAAATCATTTTTTATTTGTTTCTATAATTTATGATATCATTGACCGTGAATAGTAACCTTGAACTGTGTGTTTGACTTAATCCATGCCAAAAATCCTCGAATCTGGCATGGGTGTGAACAGTAACAAAATGATTGGCATATCCATCACCTGGAGATTGTCGTTTAGGTGTTTAATTTGAACACCTTTTGTGTTAGTATATAGAAAATAATATTGTTTGGCATGGCGGTATGCAATGTAAATGTTGCCAGGCAGTTTATAAGGAAGCATTAAGACAGCATATGATATTGGATTTTAGGAGGAGATTTGATGATTCGCAAAATTAGGAGGGATGAGATACTGGACTGTGTAGAGGTTATCTGCAAAAGTTTTATGACAGTGGCAGACGAGTTTGGATTTACGATAGAAAATGCACCAGGGTTTACAGCATTTGCGACAACGGAGGAACGTCTTGTTTATCAATTGGAACAGGAACAAAGACAGATGTTTGCATATTACAGTGATGGACAGATGGCAGGATATTATTCTTTGTTAAAGCAAAATGAAAAAGAGTGTGAACTGAATAATTTATGTGTGTTAGAGGAGTACAGACATGAAAAGATTGGGGAGCGGCTTTTGGAGCATGCCATCGCTGAGGCTGGGAGAATGGGATGTTCTCAGATGAATATTGGAATCGTGGAGGAAAATGTGAAGCTGCGGAAATGGTATGAGGCACATGGAGCAAGGCATATAGGAGTAGAAAAATATGATTTCTTTCCTTTTACTTGTGGGTATATGAAGAAGATGTTGTAAGGGATGCTCTTATATTGTCAGTTAGAATGAAAGCAGGAGGCAATTCGGGAAGTGGAAAAACTACCGTTGCGAAAGAATTGCAAAAGAAATTTGGCAGGAATACGATGAAAATGGGAGTTTTGAAAAAATTATAAAAAATACTTGCAAAATGGAACAAGCTGGTATATAATAAGCAAGTGCTTGTGAGAAAGACAAGTACTATAATGGGCTATCGCCAAATGGTAAGGCACTGGACTCTGACTCCAGCATTTCAAGGTTCGAATCCTTGTAGCCCAGTTTTTAAGTGTTTAATAGTGGGAAAGTTTATATTTGATGGGCTATCGCCAAACGGTAAGGCACTGGACTCTGACTCCAGCATTTCAAGGTTCGAATCCTTGTAGCCCAGTTTGAATCGCAGAGTAGTTATATTCTGCGATTTTATATTTTACAAAGAAAATGGGAGGGACTAAATGAAGATTCTTTTCATGCCCAGGGAGATGGATGTTTAGTAGTAGATTTAGAAGAAACATTTCCAATGGAGGATTATTCAATTTTTTAGGGTGGGGACAAATAAAAAGCAAAGAAATATTTGGAAATCTTTATTGAAAACATATAAGCAAATATTAAAGAAATATTGAGTTTAAAAAAGGAAAGAGAGAAACAGATGAGTGACAAGGATTTAAAGACAATTTGGCTGGTAATACCCTGCTATAATGAGGAGGAGGTGCTGTCAGAAACTTCTAAGCAGCTACAGGGCATTATGGAGGGGCTGGCTGGGAAAGGCAAAATCAGCAAAGAGAGCAGGGTGGCTTTTGTAAATGATGGTTCAAAAGATACGACATGGGAAATAATTGCAGGGCTGCACAGGGAAAACCCTCTGTTTGTGGGAATTAACCTGGCGCATAACAGGGGGCATCAGAATGCGTTGTTTGCAGGCCTGATGACGGCAAAGGAGTATGCGGATGCGGTGATTTCTTTAGATGCTGACTTACAGGATGATGTAGGGGCGATTGAGGAGTTTGTAGACAAGTTTCTGGAGGGGAAAGACATTGTCTATGGCGTCCGTTCCACCAGGGCGACAGATACCCGTTTTAAAAGGGGGACAGCCCATGCTTTTTATAAGCTGATGAACATGATGGGGGCGGATACTTTGGAAGACCATGCGGATTACCGTTTAATGAGTCAGAGGGCGCTTGAGGCTTTGTCAGAGTATGGGGAGGTAAATCTTTTCCTGCGCGGGATTGTTCCATCTATTGGGTATGAGACAGATGTGGTTTATTACCAGCGTCATGAGCGTTTTGCAGGGGAATCGAAATATCCTTTGAAAAAAATGCTGGCGTTTGCTGTGGAGGGGATTACGTCGTTTAGCATTAAGCCTATCCGGCTGATTACCAGCCTTGGCGTCTTTTTATTCAGCATCAGCGTCCTTTTGTTAATATACTTCCTTGTAGTCTGGATGTTTGGCTATACTGTGGCAGGATGGACGACAATCGTGATTTCTGTCTGGGGGATAGGCGGCCTTCAGCTTTTGGCTCTTGGCGTAATTGGTGAATATATTGGAAAGACTTATCTGGAAGTTAAGCACCGCCCGCGTTACCAGATTGAAAGCATACTTTATCGGAAGACAGAAAAAGAAGAGGAATAATCCTCTTCTTTTTCTATGATAGGACAAAAAATCAATCTTTGTCTTCTTCCGCCTGGACAGAAAGAATCTGCCGTTTTCGTGCCATTTCGTCACTGTCCAGATATTCATCATAAGTCGTTATCTTATCAATCAGCCCGCCCGGCGTAATTTCCATAATACGGTTTGCAATCGTCTGGATAAACTGGTGGTCCTGTGAAGTAAAGAGTACCACGCCAGGGAATTTAATCAGGCCGTTATTTAATGCGGTAATGGACTCCATATCAAGGTGCGGAGTAGGCTCATCCATAATCAGTACATTAGATGCTAAGATCATCATCTTGGACAGCATAACGCGCACACGCTCCCCGCCGGAAAGTACATTGACCTTTTTAATCCCATCTTCTCCCGGGAAGAGCATCCTTCCTAAGAAGCCGCGCACATAAGTAGGGTCTTTTTCTGGTGAAAATGGCATCAGCCAGTCTACGATTGTCTCGCTTCCTGAGAAAAGTTCTGTGTTATCTTTTGGGAAATAAGAAAAGCTTGTTGTAACGCCCCACTTATATGTCCCTTCATCCGGCTCCATCTCACCGGCAAGAATCTGGAAGAGGGTAGTGGAGGCAATGGTATTGCTTCCTACAAAAGCAACCTTGTCTTCGCGGTTCAGGATAAAGGAGATATCATCTAATACTTTTACCCCGTCTATGGTTTTGGAAAGATGTTCAACTGTCAGGACTTCATTGCCGATTTCACGCCCTGGGCGGAAATCAATATAAGGGTATTTGCGGCTGGATGGTTTCATGTCGTCCAGTTCAATTTTTTCCAGCGCACGTTTTCTGGAGGTCGCCTGTTTAGATTTGGAGGCGTTTGCGCTGAACCGCTGGATAAATTCCTGTAATTCCTTGATTTTTTCTTCTTTCTTTTTATTCGCTTCCTTCATCTGCTTTATCATTAACTGGCTGGATTCGTACCAGAAGTCATAATTCCCAGCATAGAGCTGGATTTTGGCATAATCAATATCCGCAGTATGGGTGCAGACTTTATTCAGGAAATAACGGTCGTGTGATACAACGATGACAGTATTGTCAAAGTTAATTAAAAACTCCTCAAGCCAGCGGATTGCATCTAAATCCAAATGGTTTGTAGGCTCGTCAAGGAGAAGGATATCAGGGTTTCCAAAAAGCGCCTGCGCTAACAGGATTTTAACCTTGTCGCTGGCAGGAAGCCCGCTCATTTGTTTGTCATGCAGCTCTGTCGGGACTCCAAGCCCGTTTAAAAGGGTTGCTGCGTCTGCTTCTGCCTCCCATCCGTCCATATTGGCAAATTCTGCTTCTAATTCGCTTGCTTTGATGCCGTCTTCCTCTGTAAAGTCTTCTTTTGCGTAAATGGCTTCTTTTTCTTTCATAATGGCATAAAGGCGTTCATTTCCCATAATGACAGTATCTAAGACTGCGTATTCATCATATTGGAAATGGTTCTGCTTTAAGAAAGAAAGCCTTTGTCCGGGAGTAATGATGATTTCCCCTTTTGTTGGTTCGATTTCTCCTGTTAATATTTTTAAGAAGGTAGACTTTCCGGCGCCATTTGCTCCAATCAGGCCATAACAGTTGCCTTCGGTAAATTTAATGTTTACGTCTTCAAAAAGCGCCTTTTTCCCAAGTCGTAGTGTAACATTGCTTGCTTGAATCATTTTGCATTCCTTTCCTGAAAAATTATATGTTTTATCCTTTATTTTACAGAAATATATAGATTTTGCAAGAAATATTTTGACGCTGTATGGAAATGTGTGGTAGAATAGTGGTGTTACGTGTAGTCATGCAATCATAATTTAGTAGATTCAATAGGAAAAATTGTAGGCAGCATTTGGAGGGACTATGAGGGAACGGCTTTTATTTGCCGGAATGGCAGTTTTTTTACTTGGAATGGCAGTTGTGTGGTTTACACGCTTCTTTGACGAGATGGGGGCAGGATGCCCGGAAAACAAATTTGTCAGGTGGTGCCGGTGTAAAAAGAAATATCATGGGGAAAATCTGACGTTTGAAACAGCGGCAAAGGTTTTTGGCGCGGCCCTGCTCATCAGAATTCTTTTTTATCTTGCCGGCCTGGTGATTTGTACGCAGTTTGTAGAATATTACAAGGGACTGGAGGAGTTCACTGTCCAGGATTTCCTCGGAAGCTGGAAGCGTTGGGACAGTACCCATTATATCAATCTGGCGCAGAAGGGCTATGATGGTTATATTGAGAATGGGCAGCACCTGTTTTTGGTGTTTTTTCCTCTTTTTCCGTGGGCTATTCGGATTTTTCAGGCGTTTATCCCAAGTTGGGAGGCTGCCGGGCTTTTTGTATCCACACTTGCATTCTGCATAGGAAGCGTATTTTTTTATGGCGTTATTATGGAAGAATACGGGAGGGAAATTGCAAAAAGGTCGTTTTTGCTGTTAAGTTTTTATCCCTATTCATTTTTTTTCGGTGGAATTATGTCGGAAAGCCTGTTTTTTTGTTTGCTGGCTGCTGGCTTTTTTTGCATCAGGCGTCATAATTGGCTGGCCGCCGGGATAATAGGTGCATTTTGTTCAATGTGCCGGATTCAGGGGATTTTGTTAATGGGTGTGGGATTTGTGGAGTTTTTTGTGGCATACCGCCCGTTAGAATGCCTGCGCTGTAAAAGGTTTGGGGAGTTTGTAAAGGAGCTTTTCAGGAAAGGGAGTTTTTTGCTCCTTACGCTGGCCGGATGCCTGGTTTATCTGGGGATCAACAAAAATGTGGAGGGGGATTGGTTCCGTTTCCGTGTATATCAGAAAGAACACTGGTATCATACGACAACTTTTGTAGCGGACTGTGTTGATGAAATTATTTATTATATCACAAATGCAGATGTTTTGATGAAAAAGTATGTCTGGATTCCAGAGCTTGTGATATTTATTGTGGCAATGCTTCTGTTATTATATTCCATAAGAAGGCATCCGCTCCGTTACAGCGCATTTTTATTTGTTTATACAATAGTGAATTATTCGGTTACTTTTTTAATTAGTGGTGGGCGTTATATGGCATGTGCCCTGACGTTATTTCTGTTTTTGGCAGAGTGGACAATGGGACGGAAGATTTTGTATTATATCGTTTTGGTGATATTTGTTTGCCTGATGGGATTTTATTTTCATGGGTTTATGTCCGGACAGCAGGTTTTATAGGATAAGGCATAGTGAAAGAGTTTTACAGCAGTGATTTGTTGGCACTTGTGAGAAAACGTATCGTGATTTGCATAAATGGAGGAAATAATGGTTAAGGGGAACAGATTATTTGAGTATCGTACCGGAAACGCGCTGCCATTTGGAGTAACAAAGGTTCCGGGAGGCGTACAGTTTGCAGTATATCTACCAAAACGTGGCAGCATGTTTCTGAAACTGTATAAAAAAGGGAAAAAAACCCCTGACTGCCAGATTGCGCTGACGGAGAAATTCCGGATGGGCGGAGGCTATTTTGTAGTTGTCTGCAAGGCAGAAGGGGCAGAAGATTCCAGAAGTATTGAAGAAATATTGTCAGAGGATTATGAATATATGTATGAAGCAGATGGGAAGGAGTTTGTAGACCCGTATGCTGATTATGTAACTGGAAGGGACAACTGGGGCAGGAGGGTTCCGCAGACGCATCCAGTCCGTGGTGGAATCTGTCTGGAAGAGTTTGACTGGAAAGAGGATATGCCCCTGCGGATTCCGTATTCGGATTTGATTTTATACCAGCTTCATGTAAGGGGGTATACAAAGCATGTTTCATCAAAGGTAAAACATAAGGGAACATTCCGGGGGCTTATGGAAAAGATTCCTTATATGAAGGAACTTGGCATTAATGGGATTGTTCTGCTGCCGTCATATGAGTTTTGTGAAGTGGCAACAGACAGGGCGGAAGTCCGGCTGGACAAAAACAGCGGTTCTGCCAGGACAGGGCAGCAGATTACAGACCAAAAGGTAAATTATTGGGGGTATGGGGCAGAGGAAAATTTTTATTTTGCACCAAAGGCGGCGTATTGCAGCCAGCAGTCCTATCCTTCTGTGGAGTTTAAGGAGATGGTGCGTTCCTTCCATTCTAATGGGATTGAGGTTTTCCTGGATATTTATTTTGCACCTGGGACGAATATTTTTCTGATGACAGATTGTTTGAGGAGCTGGGTATTAAAATACCATATTGATGGTTTCCGGATTAACCAGGAAGTCATGCCGTTGATAAATGTTGCTTCTGACCCGATTTTGTCTGATGTTAAGGTGCTTGCTGCATATTGGGATATGGATTTGCTCCGTAATGTAGGGATTCCAGGCAAAAAGAATGGCATGGGGGAATATAATGAAGGGTTTATGAATGATGCACGCCGTTTCTTAAAAGGGGACGAGGGGATGGTGGAAAGGGCTGCCAGATATTTCAGCCGGAATTTTGATACTCATTCTGTTGTAAATTTTATAACACATGTAAATGGCTTTACACTGATGGATTTGGTTTCCTATGATGTCAAACATAATCAGGGCAACGGTGAAATGAACCGTGATGGTACAGAATATAATTATAGCTGGAACTGTGGAGTGGAAGGAAAAACAAGGAAAAAATCTATTATGGACAGGAGGATGGTCCAGATCCGCAATGCTTTTTTAATGCTTCTGACCAGCCAGGGGACGCCGATGATTTTAGCAGGGGATGAACTTGGTAATTCACAGTTTGGCAATAATAATGCATATTGCCAGGATAATGCAGTAACCTGGATTAACTGGAACATGACGAAGGCAGCTTCCGAAATCTATGAATTTGTAAAAAAGATGATTGTGATGCGCAGAAGCTTTCCAGTCCTGCACCAAGAGAGGAAAATAAGGATGGCGGATACGCTTTCCTGCGGAATGCCAGATTTATCTGTGCATGGCGTTCAGGCATGGCGGCCGGACTATACAAATTACAGCCGGATGCTTGGAATGCTTTATTATGGCGAATACGTTGAGGAACGGAAAGGGAGGTCAGTTTATGTTATCTTTAATATGTACTGGGAAGCGAAGTCTTTTGACCTGCCAAACCTCCCATATGGCCGGACATGGCGTGTTATGATTGATTCTTATGCAAATACATTTGATGAAACACTATTAAAAAGCAAGAAAAAGCCGGTTTCCAAACGTTCCAGAAAAGGGAAAAAACAGACGGAACTGCAGAAGAAAACAGTTGTCCCGCCGCGTTCCATAGTGGTATTTGTGGAAGAATAGAACGGTATATGTAGGCTGCAGTAATGCAGCCGTTTCCTTTGTTATACAGGAGTATTAACGATTTTAATTTACATTTCCTTTTACAGGTTGTGGTTTTCCACGATTTCCTGATACAGGTCTAAAGAACATACCTTATCAGGAGTATAATGCTTGCAGCTTTTGCATGAAACGCTTTCTGATGAGGTTGAAGATGTGCTGTTTGTTGCGTTTTTGCATCCGCATCCGCCTCCGCAAGGGCAAAAGCGTGTACAACGTTCTGCTACTTCATGGAAAGTTTTTTCATCTTTTTTCATATTTGGCCTCTTTCTGCGCTGCTGTGAAAATAATTGTATTTGATAAAGGAACAACATACGGTGGTATTGTGCCAAGGCAGCGCTCAGGCACGACACCTGCCGGTACGATATATAATGAAGACAAAGCAGTAGGACGCAAAAGCATCATGTTCTGTTATGGACTGAATAATAAAGTTCCATTGTTACGGTTTACGGGTTACAATTGTCTCTGGTAACAGACAGTGCCCTCTGCATGGGAATGTGTAATGTGAACCGTAACCGTCAATTCTCATAACAGATGCTTTGTCGTAACAGATAGTATGTACAGAAAGGGAGATTTTATGATTCTATTAAAAATTTTTGATATAAAGGAAATGATGGCGCATCTGCTTTTAAGAGAGAGTTTCGACACTTTTTTGCTGGAGGAGGCAAATATTACCACCTTTGCAAAAATGGAAATAAAGGGGAGGCGCAATAGGGAATGGTTTGACTGGGAGGAAGGTATGCCAGAGCTTCCAGATCATATATATTGGAAAGAGGCGAAGCCGTTTTGCTATAATTATATCAAAGGGAAGAAAACACCAGCTTTTTTTACGGTTTCCCTGAAATTAACAGAAAAGGAAGCGCAGGTTTGCGCAGCAGACGCTTCTTTGACTAGGGCAATGAAGGAGCAGCAGGCAGACGTCTTGTTGCATTTTCGATATGAAAAGGATGCGCTTTCTGTTATTACCGGTACATCTGCCCATACTTTTACAATGGATCGGCGTGTGGAATTTGCTTGGGACAGTACAGTAAAGGAAATAATGAAAAAGCTTGGGATTGGTTATGAAATTTAAAAGGAAATGGGGGATAGAATGATTAAAACATTAGGGGCGCATGTAAAAGAGTTTAAGAAGGATTCTGTCTTAACGCCATTTTTCATGCTGCTGGAGGTTGTGGCAGAAACGTTAATCCCGCTTTTGATGGCGTCTATTATTGATGAAGGCGTCAGGAAAGGGGATATGGTCCATATTTATAAAGTCGGGGGCGGCATGGTGGTGTTGGCCGCATTTGGCCTTCTGACTGGTGTTCTTGGCGGGAAATATGGCGCAAGGGCTTCTGCAGGATTTGCGAAAAACATCCGGCAGGCAATGTATGAAAACATTCAGACATTTAGTTTTTCAAATATTGATAAATTTAGTACATCCGGCCTGGTGACAAGGCTGACGACGGATGTTACAAACCTGCAGAATGCTTACCAGATGATTTTAAGGATGTGCATGCGTGCGCCTGCAAGTCTTATCTGCGCTATGGCAATGGCATTTTATGTAAATGCCAAAGTGGCGGCGGTTTACCTGATTGCTGTAATTCTACTTGGGATTGTGCTTTTTTTGCTGGTTAGGAAAACGATGAAATATTTTAACCAGGTCTTTAAAAAGTATGACAAGATGAATGAGAGCGTACAGGAGAATGTATCGGCGATCCGTGTGGTAAAGGCATATGCAAGGGAAGAATACGAGAAAGAGAAATTTTCTAAGGCAAGCGAGAATATTTATAAGATGTTTGTAAAAGCGGAAAGCCTGATTGCGCTGAATAACCCGGTTATGCAGTTTACTGTGTATAGCTGTATTTTACTGATTAGCTGGATGGGAGCAAATATGATTGTAAATTCCTCTATGACAACGGGGGATTTGACACAGCTTCTGGCATACTGCATGAATATTTTAATGAGCCTGATGATGCTGTCTATGGTATTTGTCATGATTACGCTTAGTATTGCCAGCGCAGAACGTATTGCGGAAGTCCTGGAGGAAAAAGCAGATATTGTTAATCCCCAAAGCCCGGTTATGCAGGTGGAAAATGGCGCGGTGTCTTTTGAACATGTGGATTTCCGCTATAAAAAAGATGCAAAGGATTTTGTGTTAAAAGATATTACGTTTTCTGTCCGTTCCGGAGAAACAGTTGGAATAATCGGGGGAACCGGAAGCGCCAAATCAAGCCTTGTTAATTTAATCAGCCGTTTGTATGATGTGGATGAAGGCGCTGTTTTTGTAGGCGGGAAAGATGTCCGTGAGTATGATATTGAAGTGCTCCGCAATGAGGTTTCCGTTGTCCTGCAGAAAAATGTCTTATTTAGCGGGACGATTCTGGAAAACCTGCGCTGGGGGGATATTACAGCGAGCAAAGAAGAGTGCAGGCGCGCCTGTGAACTTGCCTGTGCGGATGAGTTTATCCAGAAACTTCCGGACGGTTATGGGACTTATATTGAACAGGGAGGCACAAATGTTTCGGGCGGGCAGAGGCAGAGGCTCTGCATTGCCCGCGCCCTGCTAAAAAAACCAAAGATTTTGATATTGGATGATTCAACTAGCGCGGTAGATACGGCAACGGATAAAAAAATCCGTAAGGCGTTCCAGGAAGAGATTCCGGGAACGACAAAATTTATTATTGCGCAGCGTATTTCCAGCATAGAAAGCTGTGACCGCATCATTGTAATGGAGAATGGGCGTGTGGATGGCTTTGGCACACACGAAGAATTGTTAAGGGAGAATGAGATTTACCGTGATGTATTTGAGTCGCAGGTGGGCGGCAGCGGTGATTTTGATGAGGATGGAAAGGAGTAGCGGATGGCAGGAAAAGTAGTGAAAGGGCCTGGGGCAAAGGGGCCTTCCGGGCCAAAACCCAAAATTAAAAATCCGGGAAAATTGTTTATGCGCCTGCTAAAATATGTTATGCAGGAATATAAGCTGCACTGTATCGTTGTGTTTGCCTGCATTATCATTAGCGTGCTTGCAAGCGTACAGGGGACGATGTTTATCCAGACATTGATTGATGATTTTATCGGGCCGCTTTCTAAGGCAGAGACTCCTGACTTTGGCCCGCTGATAAGGAAAATGTGCTATATTGGGGGCTTTTATGTAATAGGGATTGCAGCAGCCTATGCGCAGAGCCGGATTATGGTAAATGTAACGCAGGGGACGCTTAGGAAGCTGCGTGATGATATGTTCTGTAAAATGCAGACGCTTCCAATCAAATATTTTGATACGCATCCGCATGGCGACATTATGTCAATGTATACAAATGATATTGATACGCTGCGCCAGATGGTCAGCCAGAGTATCCCGCAGTCTGTAAACAGTATTGTGATGGTAGTGAGCACGCTTGCCTGCATGGTGGTGCTTAGTATTCCTTTGACAGTGATTACGCTTGTGATGGTTGGGGTGTCTATGTATATGACGAAAAGGCTTGCAGGGCTCAGCGGTTCTTATTTTGTGGCACAGCAGAAGGATATTGGCGAATTAAATGGGTATATTGAAGAAATGATAAACGGCCAGAAGGTAATTAAGGTATTCTGCCATGAAGAGGAAAGCGTGAAAGGGTTTTGCAAAAGAAATGACGCGCTTTTTTCCAGTGCGGACAATGCCAATAAGTTTGCCAATGTCCTGGCGCCTGTCAATGCGCAGCTTGGGAATATCAGTTATGTCCTGTGTGCAATGGCAGGAGGGCTTTTGGCTTTAAACCATGTGTTTGGCTTTACTGTAGGCAGCCTGGTAAGTTTCCTGACATTTAACAAATCTTTTAACATGCCAATCAGCCAGATTAGCCAGCAGCTTAATGCGATTGTAATGGCGCTTGCGGGGGCAGACAGGATTTTTCGTCTTTTGGATGAAGAACCGGAAGAGGATAATGGCTATGTAGAGCTTGTCAATGCCAAAGAGAAGGCCGATGGACAGATGGAAGAATGTGAGGAAAGGACTGGCATCTGGGCGTGGAAACATTACCACAGGGAGACAGATACGACGACTTACCAGAAACTGCAGGGAGAAGTGGTGTTTGACCATGTGGATTTTGGCTACAATGAAGAAAAGACAGTGCTGCATGATATTGAAATGTATGCAAAAACCGGGCAGAAAATTGCTTTTGTTGGTGCTACCGGGGCGGGCAAGACAACAATTACAAATCTGATTAACCGCTTTTATGATATCCAGGATGGAAAGATCCGTTATGACGGCATCAATGTTAATAAAATTAAGAAAAAGGATTTACGGCTTTCCCTTGGGGTGGTGCTGCAGGATACGCATCTGTTTACCGGGACAGTGGAAGAGAATATCCGCTATGGGAAGCTGGATGCTTCTTATGAGGAAGTGGAGGCAGCGGCAAAGCTTGCGAATGCGCATGGGTTTATCTGCAGGCTTCCAAAAGGGTATGATACGATGCTGACAGGGGATGGGGCAAGTCTGAGCCAGGGGCAGCGGCAGCTTCTGGCAATTGCCAGGGCAGCGATTGCCGACCCGCCTGTTTTAATTCTGGATGAAGCGACCAGTTCGATAGATACCCGTACAGAAAAACTGGTGCAGCAGGGGATGGACCGTTTGATGGAAGGGAGGACGACATTTGTCATTGCGCACCGGCTTTCCACAGTCCGCAACAGCGATTGTATTATGGTACTGGAGGATGGGAGGATTATTGAACGCGGGACGCACGATGAACTGATAGAACGCCAGGGGAAATATTACCAGCTTTATACCGGGAAGGTCAGCAATGATTTGGCCGGTTAGGAACTGTCAATAAAAAACAGTTCTTGAAAAACAAAGCAACATGTGTTATAATAAATTTTAAGTTGAATCGGTTTTATGTATTCACATAAGGGAATGTAAATGAAATGAATTTTCAAATGCGTTCTTAAAGATAGAAAACAAGAAGGAAAGGCAGGGTGATATTTTATGCTGTTAAATACGTACGAGAAGGTTACGAAGCTGTTCAGGGAAGGGAATGGCTATCGTAATGCCGCGCAGCTTAAAGAGGCGAAAGTGACGACTGTCCAGATTAAGGAATTGGTGGAAAAGGGGATTATAGAAAGGGTGTCGCATGGACATTACTGGCTGATTGATGAAAAAAAGGGGAAACCGGAAAATTACCGGATGATTGAGGCATGTATGGTAAACCCACGCGCTGTTATCTGTGCAGACAGCGCATGTTATTATCATGGGCTGATTGAGGAAGAGCCGGAAAAGCTGTCTGTTGCAACATTAAAGACGGATCGTTCTAAGATGCAGCTGAATTTTCCAGTGACGCGCCACTATTATTCTGATTTGGCATTTGACCAGGATATGGAAGTAATTGATACCCCTTATGGACAGCTTCGGATTTATGCATTGGAGCGCAGTGTCTGTGATACCATCCGTTTCCGTGATGATATAGGCAGCAAAGCGGTTGGAAGTATTGTACGTAGTTATATGAAGCAGGAAAACCGCCAGATGGAAAGGCTTTTGGCATATGCAGATGCTATGCGTGTCGGAAAGATTGTCCGTACAAAGTTAGTGGAAGGAAAGGAGTAAGTAGAAGATGAATGAAGTATATGATAAGTTGATGAAGTGCCTTGCCTGCGTGCAGGAAAAGGTGAATTTTACGCCGCAGGTTGCGTTGGTGCTTGGCTCCGGTTTGGGAGATTATGCAGATGGGATTGAGGTTACGGCAGAGCTTGCCTACAGTGAAATCGACGGATTTCCAGTTTCAACAGTCCCGGGGCATGAAGGGAAGTATATTTTTGGATATGTAGATAAGGTTCCGGTTGTATGTATGAAGGGGAGGGTGCATTATTACGAAGGCTATGATATCAGTGATGTGGTTCTGCCTGTCCGCCTGATGTGCCTGATGGGGGCAAAAGTCTTGTTTTTGACGAATGCTTCCGGCGGGGTAAATACATCTTACCATGCCGGTGATTTTATGTTGATAAAAGACCATATTGCCAATTTTGTCCCTTCTCCGCTGATTGGGCCGAACATAGAGGAGCTGGGCGTCAGGTTCCCGGATATGAGCAATATCTATGACAGGGAGCTGCAGAAGGTAATCCGCAGGACAGCGACGCTTCTTGAAATCCCGCTGCAGGAGGGCGTATATATCCAGCTTACAGGGCCAAATTATGAATCGCCTTCGGAAGTGAGGATGTGCCGTACGCTTGGGGCAGATGCAGTCGGTATGAGCACGGCTTGTGAAGCAGTTGCTGCAAACCATATGGGGATGATGATTTGCGGGATATCCTGTATCTCTAACCTGGCATGCGGAATTACCGAAAATCCGCTGACACATGAAGAAGTCCAGGAAACGGCAGACCGTGTTGCACCATTGTTTAAGAAGCTGGTGACAGAAAGCATTAAAAATATTGCACAGAAAATTTTAAGGATTTAAAGTGTATAAAGAATGAAGTTTCACTAAGGCGGTAAAGGACACCGCCCAAGTGAAACTAAGTCATTCTTAGAAAAATGCAAAAGCAGCATTTTTCGTTAATTGTTTGAACCGCTAAAGGCGGCATGGAGGACTATTATGAAAATCAGGATATATAATGCGCGTATCCTTACGATGCAGCAGGACATGCCTCTTTTTTTAGGGGAGCTGCAAGTCGAGGATGGAAAAATTACTTATGTAGGGGAAGAAAAAAAGGCATCAGGGGATTCCTGGGACAGGGAAATTGATGCAGAAGGGAATCTTTTGATGCCGGGGTTTAAAAATGCCCATACACATTCTGCAATGACTTTTCTGCGTTCTTATGCAGATGATTTGCCGCTGCAGGAATGGCTTTATAACCAGGTATTCCCAATGGAAGCAAAGCTGACAGAGGAAGATGTTTACTGGGCTGCCATGCTTGCGAACCTGGAATATCTGACAAGCGGGATTACTGCTAATTTTGATATGTACATGAAAAATGAGTCCAATGCAAAGGCTTCGGCAGACATGGGATTCCGTACAGTGCTCTGCGGAAGCATCAATGATTTTGGCGGTACGGTGGAAGAGATAGAAGAGGAATATCTCCACTTTAATAAATATAACCCTTTGATTTCTTATCAGTTAGGGTTTCATGCAGAATATACGACAAAGCGCCAGATTTTGGAAGATATGGCAGCTTTGGGAAAGAAGTATAAAGCTCCTGTTTATACGCATAATTCTGAAACAGAAAATGAGGTGGCAGGCTGTATAGAGCGTTATGGGACAACGCCAACGGCATTTTTAAATTCCCTTGGCATGTTTGACTATGGCGGCGGCGGGTTCCATTGTGTGCATATGACGCAGGAGGATTTAGATATCTGTAAGGAAAAAGGCATTTGGGTGGTGACGAACCCTTCTTCCAATGTAAAGCTTGCGAGTGGGATTGCCCCAATCCAGAAAATGCTTTCTATGGGAATTGGCCTTGCAATTGGCACAGATGGCCCGGCAAGCAATAACTGCCTGGATATGTTCCGGGAGATGTTCCTTGTAACAGCGCTCCAAAAGGTTTCTTTGTCAGATGCTGCGGCAGTGGATGCGATGGAGGTACTCCATATGGCGACAGCCGGGGGCGCCAGGGCAATGGGATTAGTGGATTGCGATGTGCTTGCCGAAGGGAAATGCGCTGATATGGTTTTGCTTGATTTGCAAAAGCCGAATATGCAGCCGCTGAACAACATTACAAAGAATATTGTATATAGCGGCAGCAAGCAGAATGTTAAGATGACGATGATCGATGGCAAGATTCTCTATGAGGATGGCGTATTCCATGTTGGGACTGCACCGGAGGAAATCTATGCAAAAGTCAATGAAAGCATTACGCGGATGAAAAGCGAATAGCCGTGGATATTACTCCAGCGAAAAATTATTATGATATTTAATACCCGGAGTAATACTAACAAAGGATAACGTATGGGAAGAGCTATTCAGAGGATAGTTCCTCCCAGCGTTCCATTAGTTCTTCAAGCCGGGAATCATTCCTGGCTTTCTTTTCTGCAATTTCCTGCAGTTTGGCGCTGTTTGTCGCATTGGCAGGGTCGCAAAGCGCTGCGTCTAGTTTTGCGTTTTCGTTTTCAAGCTGTTCAATTTCTTCTTCTACCTTTTGCAGTTCATTTTCAATTTTCCGCAGGCGGGCCTGTTCTTCTTTTTGCTGCTGCCAGGAAAGCTTGTTTTTGGTCTGCCGGTTATTTTCAGGTGCATTAGATCCAGAAGCTGTATTATTCAGGTTTTGGTGTGCCTGCTCAACATCCTCCTTTTTCTCCAGATAATAGTCATAATTACCGATATAGTTTAACAGAGACTGCCCGGTTAAGTCCAGAATGCGGTGGGCGGTTGTATTAATAAAATAGCGGTCATGTGATACATAAAGCACCGTCCCTTCAAATTGGTTTATTGCATTTTCCAGGATTGCTTTGGAATCAATATCCAAATGGTTTGTAGGCTCATCCAGGATTAAGAAGTTTGCGTCAGATAACATCAGCTTTGCCAGGGAAATACGCCCGCGTTCCCCGCCGCTTAAACTTTTTACCTGCTTAAAAACATCATCCCCGGTAAAGAGGAATGCCGCCAGAACGTTCCTTACTTCGGTATTGTTCATATGGGGGTATGTATCCTGAATTTCTTCAAAGACGGTTTTTTCCATATGAAGGACATGGTGTTCTTGGTCGTAATAGCCAATGCTGACATTTGTGCCCAGCGTAAAAGTTCCTGTGTCTGCCGGAATCAGTTCATTTAATATTTTTAAAAGGGTTGTTTTCCCAGTACCATTGTCGCCAATTATGGCAGCATGTTCCCCGCGTTTCAGCGCAAAGCTTATATTCTCAAAAAGAGGGACATTATCAAAGCTTTTGCTTAAGCCCTCCACTGTCAGAACATCATTGCCGCTTTGGATCTGTGGGGTAAAAAGAAGCTGCATCTGAGTATGTTCTTCCATTGGCTTTTCAAGACGTTGTATTTTGTCTAACTGCTTTTCACGGCTTTCTGCGCGTTTAATGGATTTTTCGCGGTTAAACTGGCGCAGTTTTGCAATCACTTCTTCCTGGTGCTTGATTTCTGCCTGCTGGTTCAGGTATTGCTTCATCATAGTTTCCATCATTGCCTGCCGTTTTTGCGAATAGGCCGTATAATTTCCACTATAAACAGATGCTTTTGTGCCGCGCAGTTCGATTACTTTTGTAACAATTTTGTCAAGAAAATAACGGTCATGCGCTACGATTAAGACAGCCCCTCGGTACTGCGCAAGGTAGCCTTCCAGCCAGTGGATTGCATTTAAGTCCAGATGGTTTGTCGGCTCGTCCAGAATAATCAGGTCAGGGGCGGTTAAAAGCATTTTAGCCAAAGCCACTCTTGTCTTTTCCCCGCCAGACAGGGAAGAAACAGGCTTCCTGAAATCTTCCGTATTAAAACCAAGCCCCTTTAAGACGCCGGTTAATTCGCTTTGGTAGGCATAGCCGTTTAACTGTTCAAAGCGGCGCTGCGCATTGTCAAACTGTTTGATGCAGGCTTGCAGCTCATTGCCGGAAACTTCGTTCATTTTTGTAGAAAGCTCAGCAATCTGCTTTTCCAATTGAAGGATTTCAGGCTTGGCATTCTGCATTTCTTCCATAATTGTATGGTCTGAATGATACTCCTGGTTTTGTGCCAGATAACCGATGCTGGTGCCTTTTGCAATAATTACTTCGCCGCTGTCTGCTGCCTGCTGGCCTACAATAATTTTTAGCAAGGTAGATTTCCCAGAGCCGTTTACGCCTACAATCGCTGCTTTTTCGTGTTCATTTATATGGAAAGAAACGTCGGATAAGACGACGTCAGTAATAAAAGCCTTGTTGATATGGCTGCATTGTAAAATCATGGGTTTTCCTCCTGTATCTTTGAAGATTCAATAGAATCATTATGCTGGGGTCAAAAGGTATTATACCCTGAAAGGATAAAAACAGCAAGGCAGTTAGGGTTCTGGGGATAAAATGTTTTGCTAATTTGTAATGCATACTATATAATAGGAACTGATAATGAAAAGGGGGATTTTTTAATGAAATACGCAAATCAGGTTTCTGAAATTATAAATGCTTTTTCTCTTGCACCTTTGAAAAAAGAACAGATGGCAGAGTTTTACTGTGCAGATACAATGGAGTACCGAACAAGTGATAAATATAGTTCGCCAATTGAAGATATTTTTGATATTTGCCGAAGTCCGGAAGAATATAGCGCATGCCTGCTCCTGGGACATAGAGGCTGCGGGAAAAGTACAGAGTTAAACAGAATGTCCGAAAGACTTGTAAAAGCTGGATATTATGTGAAAACAATCCATTGCAGTACAGATTTGGATTTATTTAATATTGTATATTCTGATCTTTTTATTCTTATGGGAGAAGCTTTGTTAGAAATTGCAAAAGAAGCGGGATGTGATATTGAAAATAAAGTGTTAGATAATATTAAGAGTTTTTGGCAGGAGGGCACAGAAATAACGGTATCCCAGGAATTGGAGGCGGCTTCTCTGGAAACAGGGGTGTCCGCTGGAACAAAAGGCATTCTGGCAGGCATTTTAAATATTTTTGCTAAAATTAAAACGGATTTAAAGTATAATGAAGAAACCAGAAAGGAATATCGGAAAAAAATAAGTGTCCGTTCCAGTGAGTGGATTGGAATATTGGGGAATATGGCAAAAGAAATTGCTAAGAAGTCAGATGGAAGGAACCCAATTATCATTTTTGAGGATTTGGATAAACTGAACCCGGAAGATGCATGGAAAGTGTTTTATCACTATGCAGCAGTTCTTTCAGGAATGACATTTCCGGTAATCTATACTTTTCCGATTGGGCTTTCTTATGATACGAGGTATTCTGCGATGGAGGGGTATTTTATAACGAAAACACTTCCAATGATTAAGATTGCAACAATAGAAAATAAGCCTTTTAAAGAAGGGATTAGCATTATAAATGAGATTGTGGGGAAACGTGCAGATTTGGGATTGTTTGAAGAAAATGTTTTAACAACCTTGATTGAGCATACTGGAGGCTCGCTTAGGGATTTGTTTCAGGTAATTATTGCAGCAGCAAAAAGGGCGGAACGCAGAGACAGTGGAACGGTTTGTATGGAAGATGCAGGCCGTGCATTGGAAGAAATAAAGACTTCATTAACAAGGCGGATAGAAGAGAAGGATTATAAGTTTTTATTAAATATTTATAATGGGAATAAGGAGCGGATAGAAGATAAGGGGATGTTACTGAAAATGTTACAGGCATCTGTGGTACTTGAATATAATGGGAAACGGTGGCATAATGTCCATCCTCTTGTGGTGGATTTTTTTAAAGAACAGGGGATGATTGAGGATGTTAGAGAGTAACCAGGAAGGATACCGGACATTAGGCTGGATAATCAATAAATCGGAGCAGGGGCTGTATATTGTAGTAGCTGATGAAATGATACAGAAAGAAATTGTAGGAATTTACAGGCAGGGGGCGGTAGGGATTTATGACTGTAAGCGGCATCCTGGGGAATATTCTTTTCGTGATTTGCAGGAGTGGGTTACAGGGATGCCAAAGATACAAATTTTTATGATTGTCAATTTTCATCTTGCAATACAGGAAGAGGAAAGCCTGAAACGCCTGAACTTTAGCAGGGATATGATAGAAGGGTTAGGAAAAAATTTTATTTTTCTTGTTACACCATATGGGGATGACCGGCTGGCTGCCGGGGCATATGATTTTTACTCGTTTATAAAACTTAGGGTTATATTTCATAAATATGAAAAGGAACATAAAAAAGAGGGGAAATTGCTTTCTGAAATAGATAGACAGGGAAAAGAAAAAAAGTGGGAGGCGGGGGAATTAAGGCAAAAACTTGCGGAAGCGTATGCTTTGACAGAGCAGGCCAAAAATGAGAAAAATAAGGCACATTATTTTGAAAGCGAAAAATTACTGTTAAAAGCATGGGAAATTAAGGGAAACGTGCTGGGGACAGAACACTTGGAGATAGCAGAGATTAATTATGAACTGGCAGCAGTATATGAGAAACAGGGAAAGTATCAGGAAGCGGAAGAACTGTCAAAAAAAGGTTTGAAAATAAGAGAGAACGTGCTGGGAGAAGGGCATCCGGATACAGCGGCAAGTTATGCCGGTTTGGCAGCAGTGTATGAACACCAAGGAAAGTACAGGGAAGCAGAGGAACTGTATAAAAAGAGTTCGCAAATCCGAAAGAATGTACTGGGGGAAGAGCATCTGGATACAGCTGTTAGTTATAATAATCTGGCGGGGCTTTATGAAAAACAGGGAAAATATGAGATGGCATTAAATTATTATTTGAAAGCTTATGAAGTTTTTGCATCCAGATTGGGAAGGAATCATCCAGATACAAAAACTGTATATAAAAAATTGAAATTGACCTATTTGGAGTATACTCCAGAAGGTGATTTTGAACAGTGGATGGAAAACCCTAAAAATGGCGGTTGATACAAGAATTTAGTGTAAACTGACAAATTAATTTATTCTCACGTACGCAACGAGTCAAACGCAATACTTGCAAGGAACTGAAAGTTTCTTTTGGGTTGGGTTGTTTCTCTCCTGATACCATTGAGGAGGTATGGCATGAAGATAATAAACAGGGATATAGATAGCGGAAAACCCTTTGATTGGGGAAAAACTTCTTTCAATTATGCGAAATTCCGTGACAGTTACCCGAAGAGTTTTATCAAAGAATTATTGACTGCAAATTATGCTTAGGCAAGGGGGGAAGTATTCTTGTATTATATATGGCTTGTCGTGGAATCGGTGCTTCATTTACCGGGAAAGAGATTTCGATGTGGGAACAAGAGCATATGACTTAGCATGGGTATGTCATGAAAAATAAAAGCTGCAACAGAATAAAAACATAGATTAAAATGGATAGATTTTGGGATTTGGGTGTGTTACAATGCCTATGGGGCAGCGAGGATTCTACAGAATAATGGAAGGGGATATGAAATGACAGGGAAAGAAAAGGCAGTCAGCCTGTTTAAGGAAGGATACAATTGTTCACAGTCTGTATTTGCCGCTTATGCAGACAGATATGGAATTGATAAGGAGATGGCGCTTAAACTGTCAGCATCTTTTGGGGGCGGCATGGGGCGCATGCGGGAAGTGTGCGGTGCAGTATCGGGGATGCTCATGGTAGCTGGGCTGGAGACAGGGGCAACCGAGGGGAAGGATGTAAGCGGCAAGAAAGCAAATTACGATATGGTGCAAAAGATGGCCGGGATATACCGGGAGGCAAATGGTTCCATTGTCTGCAAAGAACTCCTTGGACTTGTGCCGATGGCGTCTCGGCAGGGGGATAAGCCTTTGCAGGCTGCAGAAGCGGAACGTGCGGTTACATTTCATGATACACAGCCAGAGGCACGTACAGAAGAATATTACAAAAAGCGTCCCTGCATTAAATTAATTCAGATGGCATGCGATATTATTGAAAAGGAACTGTATGGTAATTGTGAATAGTAGCGGCCTAAGCCAAAGGCAGAGGGGCTATTGAAAAAAGAATGGCTGTGAATAGTAACTATACATATAAACATAAAAAGCCAATATATTTCTACAAATATATTGGTTTTTTATGTTTTCAACGTATTCTCTTTTTTCAATATTATAGAATAATTATTATTCAGCATTGGCAAGAATTTCTTTCTTGTTATATGAGCCACAGGATTTACATACTCTGTGAGACATCATTAACGCACCGCATTTGCTGCATTTTACTAAATTTGGTGCAGACATTTTCCAATTTGCTCTTCTTTTATCTCTTCTTGATTTGGAAGATTTATTTTTTGGACAAATAGACATTCTATTCCACCTCCTAGTTTCGTACTTCGGTTAACAACACTTTTCCAAGTATAGCAATTTTCTTTCTGCTTGTCAATCTTTTTTTGCATATGACCATGAATAGTAACATTTACTTGTTTCTATCAGAAATTATTTCTTAACAAATTCTAAAATCGGAAAAAATATATTGACTAATAGTCATTTTTGGAATACACTATGCATTGTAAAGAAAATGACCGTTAGTCATTTGTTAGAAAGGATTGAGGAGCAATGATAAACGTTGGGAAATGGATTACGAAACACAAGAACATTATATTGCTGATTACGGTGATACTTTTAGTGCCGGCAGTGATTGGGTATGTTTCTACCCGTGTGAATTACGATGTTTTAAGTTATCTGCCTAAGTCGCTGGAGACGGTAGAGGGGCAGGACATTATGGTGGATGAATTTGGGATGGGTGCTTTTTCGATGATTGTGGTGGATGATATGACGATGAAGGAGGCCGCAGAACTAGAAAAGCAAGTAGAAGCGATTGACCACGTATCAGATGTGCTGTGGTATGATGATGTATTAGATACAAATGTACCGACAGAGATGCTTCCGACAGAAATCAGGGACGCTTTCTTCCATGGGGATGCAACAATGATGATTGCATTTTTTGAAGAGACGACTTCTGCAGATTCAACAATGGACGCTATAGAGGAAATACGTTCTACTGTGGCAAAGAATGCATATGCAAGCGGTATGTCAGGCGTTGTTACAGATATTAAGAACCTGGCGTTAGAGGAAATGCCGATTTATGTTCTGGTTGCAGCGGTACTGTGCCTGGTTGTCCTTCTGATAACGATGGATTCGCTGGTAGCGCCGCTGATCTTCCTTCTTACGATTGGGCTTTCCATTCTCTTTAATCTGGGAAGCAACATATTCTTAGGAGAGATTTCCTATATTACGCAGGCATTGGCGGCAGTACTTCAATTGGCGGTTACAATGGATTATTCCATCTTTCTTTTGGAAAGCTATGAAGCAAATAAAGAGAGGTTTCCGGGAGATAAGAAACGTGCGATGGCACATGCGGTTTCCAATACATTTAAATCTGTTTCAAGCAGTTCTGTTACAACAATAGCCGGGTTTGTGGCACTGTGTTTTATGACGTTTAAGCTGGGGATGGATATTGGGATTGTAATGTCAAAAGGCGTTATTATCGGCGTGCTTATGTGTGTAACTGTACTTCCGGCGATGATTCTTACCTTTGACAAAGCAATTGAGAAGACAACGCATAAGCCGCTGATTCCATCACTTAATAAAGTATCAGATTTTATTATCCGGTTTCGGTATATAGCGCTTGCTTTATTTGTTATTATCCTGGTTCCGGCAGTCCATGGAAATAATAATTATGAAATTTATTATAACCTGGATACTTCCCTTCCAAAGGATATTCCAAGCGCCATTGCAAACGACAAGCTGAAAGAGAATTTTGATATGAGTTCGCTTCACATGGTACTTTTGGAAGACGGGCTGACAGCAAAAGAAAAAAATGGGATGCTGCAGGAAATTAAGAAAGTGGACGGGGTAAAATGGGTGATTGGCTTAGATTCCCTGTTCGGTCCAAATCTTCCGGATACCTTGATTCCAGAGGACGTCAGGAGCATGTTAAAGACAGATAATTATGAATTGCAGTTCGTCTGCTCTGATTATGCTTCGGCTACAGATGAATCGAATGAGCAGATTCATGCAATTGATAAGATTGTAAAAGGATACCAGGAAGAAGGGATGGTAATTGGGGAAGCGCCTTTGATGAAGGATTTGTCAGATGTGACAAATGTGGACTTGGAAAATGTAAATATCATTTCTATGGCAGCAATTTTCCTGATTATCCTGATTACATTTAAATCTATTTCCATACCGGTTATCTTGGTGGCAATTATAGAATTTGCAATTGCATGTAATATGGCAGTTCCATTTTATACAAATACATCCCTGCCGTTTGTGGCCAGTATTGTAATTGGTACAATCCAGTTAGGGGCAACAGTTGACTATGCGATTTTGATGACAAGCCGTTACCAGAAAGAACGTGTAGTACAAAAAAGAAGCAAGAAAGATGCAATACGCATAGCGCACCAGACGTCAATAAAATCAATATTGACAAGTGGGTTCTGTTTCTTTGCAGCTACATTTGGCGTATCTTTGTATTCCAGGATTGATATGATTGGTTCAATCTGTACCCTGCTGTCAAGAGGTTCTATTATCAGCATGATTGTTGTAATCGGGATTCTTCCTGCAATGCTTTGGATATTTGACGGCGTAATTATCCATACTTCCTGGGATATGATAAAAGAAAAAGTTGGCCACAGGGACAGGGAACATGGAAATATCACAGTAGAGGAGCAATAAGTGTAAGGAACTGTAAATAATTTACGAACAGTTTCTAGAGCGTGTTTTAAATTGCTTTTTGCAAGATGTGCATCATACTTTGTGGGAGATTATGATTTTTGATAAATAGAAAAAGAATATTTGGAAAAAATAGGAAATGGTAAGGTATTTCGTTATCAAAAAGTGTTTAGAATGGAGGATTTTATTATGAGAAAGAGTAAAAAGAAAATTGCGGCAGTTGGTATTACTTGTTTGTTGGCTTCCGGGCTTCTTTTAGGCAGCGTGGAATATGCGTCCCATACTTTTGCAGCGGCGAAGACGGCAGAAGCTGGCGTTAAGCCAGCCGGTAAAAATACAGAAGAAAAAGGAAAGAAATCAGTGTCTGGGGTGTCAAAGGAGGAGTCTGTTTATGTTACCCTGGATGCCTCTGGAAAGAAGCAAAGTGTAATTGTTTCTGACTGGCTGAAAAATTCTGGTGTCAATGGTATGCTAAAAGATGTATCTAATTTGAAAGATATACAGAATACAAAAGGGGAGGAAACATTTACACAAGAGGGGGATGTGATTTCCTGGGATGCGAAAGACCAGGATATCTATTACCAGGGGACAACAGAAGAAGCTCTTCCGGTTGGGATGGAAATCACATATAAGCTGGATGGGAAAGAAATTGCCCCTAAAGAGCTTGCAGGAAAGAGCGGTAAGCTGGAGATGGTAATCCATTATACAAATTCTTCTAAGGAGACTGTAAAAGTAGCCGGGGAGGAAAAAGAGGTATATACCCCGTTTTTAATGGCAACAGGAATGATATTGCCGGTTGAGAAATTTACAAATGTTTCAGTTGACCATGGCGATGTATTATCAGAAGGGGATAATGACATTTTGATGGCATATGGCATGCCGGGATTGAAAGAAAGCTTGAAGCTGGAGGACTTGGATTTTGGTGACGAGGTAGATGCAGATTTAGATAAAATAACAGAAAAGATGACAGATACAGTTACAATTACTGCTGACGTCAAAGAATTTGAGCTGGGGCAGACTTATACGGTTGCAACGGCAAGTATCTTTAAAGATTTGGATTTTGGGGATATTTCCGAAAGTGATGAGCTGGATGATAAGATGGATGAGCTTCAGGATGCCGCTGGTGAGCTTGTGGATGGTTCTGACCAGATTCAGGAGAATTTAAACGAATTAAATGACAAGTTTGGCGAGTATTCTGATGCGATTGATACGTTAGATGACAGTGTGGCAGCACTTGATGACGGAAGCCGCAAAATTAATGAGGCAGCAAAGAAATATACTAGTTCTACAGATAAATTATTAGGTGCTGTCAATACTTATACAGATGGTGCAAAGACTTTCGCGAAAAGTACAAAGACCTACAGCCAGGGGACAAAGAAGCTGGTAGATGGTGTTGGGCAGCTTTTTGCCGCATCCTCATCTTTCCCGAAGTCCTATGAGGAATTTCACCAGCAGTTAGATGCCTATACAACAGGGGTAAATACGCTTCTTTCAAAAGAAAATATGGATGGCCTTTCCAATGCGGCTTCGACATTAAAAAGTGGTGTGGAAACGGTAGACCAGGGGCTGAAAAAGGTTCAGGCAGGCGTGCAGAATATCCATCAGGGCGCCAGTGCGCTGGATGCACAGAAAGAGAATGCAGACAGCTGCATCCAGGCAATGCAGATGATGCAGAAGCAGTATGAAGCAATGGCAGCTTCTGAATCAGATGCGACAAAAAAAGCACAGTACCAGCAGCTTGCAAAAGCGGCAGCAGGTTCAATAGAATATATGCAGGGAGCGCAGAAGCTTGCATCTTCCATTGCCGCAAGCACCAATGGAAAAGCAGATGGTTCTTTGGACGGGGATGGTTCACAGGATTTGGCGGCAGCGCTTGCACAGCTTGAAGCGGCAACAAATACAGAATCAGAAGGGCAGAACCTTTATACAGGGCTGGAACAGTTAAGCCAGAGTGCAGACGCTATTTCAGAAAACGCACAGAAACTCCGCGGCTCAAAAGAGCCTTTAATGGAAGCCAGCACAACAATTAATGGAAGCATTGCAACGATTGTATCTAAGCTGGATGAGGTTTATAAAAATGGCAGGCTGATTACGGCGAATAATAAGAAGTTAGAAAAGGCGGCAGGTTCGATTTCTTCTAATGCAGGCTTAATCCAGACAAACGGAAAGAAACTGACAGATACCAGCAGTACATTCCGTGACGCGACAAAGACGCTTGCAGATGGAACCGGGAAGCTTGTAAACGGAGTGCAGACTCTGGTTGGTTCTACTGGCGATGTATCCGATGGAATCGGCAAACTTGCAGATGGCGCAGGAGACCTTTATGACGGCATGAAGACATTCCAAAAAGATGGGACGGATAAATTGGCCGATACAGTGAATGGGCTGCTTGATGGTGGAAGTGATTTGGAAAATGGAGTAAAAGCAGTGGATAAAGCGGCGAAGAAGTATAAATGCTTTTCAGGCATTGCAGATGGAATGGATGGGAAAGTAAAATTTGTTTTAACAACACAGGCAGTGAAAACAGAAGATTAAAGGAGCAATATTTTGGGGAAAATAGACGATAAAAAGAAGCAGAAGAAGGCAGCTCTGCTAAAGGCAGCATATCAGCTCTATACTGTGAAAGGGATTGATAACACATCCGTTTCTGAAATTGCCGAAACAGCAAATATGGCAAAAGGGACATTTTACCTGTATTTTAAGGATAAATATGAGGTAAGGGACAGCCTTGTCGCCTCCCAGGCCAATATGGTATTTGAGCGTGCCAGCCATCAGTTGGATTATTTGTTGTCAGAGCAGACGCCAGATTCCGCAGAAGACCTCATTATTCTGTTGATTGATACAGTGATTGACCAGTTAAGCAACAGTCCAAACCTGTTGCGTTTCATATCAAAAAATTTAAGCTGGGGCGTCTTTTCTAATCTGCAGATTGCAGATTTGGATAACCGCAATTGTATGGATATTTTTGACGCCCTGCTTGAGGAATCAGGAAAAGAATACCGACAGAAGGAATTGATGATCTTTATGATTGTGGAACTGGTAAATGCGACATGTTACAATGTTATTTTAAACCATGTCCCGGTAGGGCTTGATGAATTAAAGCCAGAGCTGTACGAATCTATACGGAACATCCTTTACCAGTTTGAAATAAAAGAAGCCATCCCTGTATAAGGGGTGGCTTTTTTCTTGGCTTTGGGGTATGATGGATGCGTTAAGTAAATTTTGGCTGCAGGCAGAAGAGGGGAAGCGGATGAAACAGATATTATTGGTGGAAGATGATTTAAGCCTGGTTACAGGTTTATCGTTTGCAATAAAGAAACAGGGATATGGAATTGAGGCTGCACGTACAAGTTCAGATGCTGACAGGCTGTGGGCAGATGGGAAATATGATTTGGTGATTATGGATGTATCGCTGCCGGATGGTTCTGGTTTTGAATTGTGCAGGAAAATACGGTGCAATTCAAAAGTGCCAATTCTTTTTTTGACTGCTGCAGATGAAGAAACAGATATTATTATGGGGCTGGATATTGGGGGCGACGATTATATTACAAAACCTTTTAAGCTTGCCGTATTGTTATCAAGGATTAATGCCCTGCTGCGCAGGAGCAGTAATTTCAGCCAGCCCGAAACAGAATTGTCTTCTGGCGGGATTCGTGTGCAGTTATTAAAAAATACTGTATTGAAGAATGGAGAACTGGTAGAATTAACTGCAGGGGAATATAAGCTATTGTGCCTTTTTATGGAAAACCCGGATATAGTGCTTTCTTCGGAACAGATTTTAAGCAGTTTATGGGACTGCAATGAAAACTATGTAGACAGCAATACATTGACGGTATACATACGGAGGCTGCGAAAGAAAATTGAAGACAATCCGGCAAAGCCTGAAAGGATTATAACGGTCCGCCGGATGGGGTATAAATGGAATACGGAGGGTGGAATATGAAATTGTTAGCAGACCGGGCGGTAAATGCCCTTTTTTCTAAGATTGCGTTTTTTACTGTGGCTTTTTGCATGGCTTCTGCCCTGTTTTTTTTTCTTTTGCCAAAAAAAGCAGCCGTCTGTATTTTAATAAGTGCATTGTGCATGGTTTTGTGCATTGTGGCTGGCTGTTATCAGTATCTTGTGGGGCAGGGGGAAAGAATAGAAAATGCCGCAGCGCAGATTACGGACTATATATCGGGAAATACAGACACCCGCATTGAATGTGATGAGGAAGGCTCTCTCTGCCTTTTATTCCACAGGATAAATATGCTGGCATCTATATTGGATGCCCGTGTTAAGAGGGAGGAAAAAGCGAGGGGATTTTTGAAAAATATTATTTCTGATATTTCCCATCAGTTAAAAACACCGCTTGCTGCTTTAAATATTTATAATGGGATTTTGCAGGGGGAAGCAGGGGATTCAGCAACACTGCAGGAGTTTATAGAACTGTCAGAACAGGAGCTTGACAGGGTTAACACATTGGTACAGAACCTTATCAAGCTTGCGAGGCTGGATGCAGGCGCTGTTGTTTTTGAGAGGGAAGAAGAAAATGTGCTTGAAATGATGGAAGAGGCCAGGAAAAGGTTTTCATTCCGCGCAGTGCAGGAGGAAAAGGAAATCAGTCTGGAAGGCGACGGCAGGGTTTTGCTGTCCTGTGACAGGGGGTGGCTGGTGGAAGCAGTTGGTAACCTTGTAAAAAATGCGCTCGACCATACAGAGGCAGGAGGCAAAATTCAGATAAAATGGAAGCAGTTTTCGTCGATTGTCCAGATTGTAGTAGAAGATAATGGGGCTGGGATTCATCCAGAAGACTTGCATCATATCTTTAAAAGATTTTACCGCAGCCGTTTTTCCAAAGATACCCAGGGGGCAGGGCTTGGGCTTCCATTTGTAAAGGCAGTGGCTGAAGCGCAGGATGGTACCGTTGAAGTTTCCAGTAAACTGGGGAAGGGAACTGCTTTTACAATAAATTTTCTCAGAAACTGTAAACCATAGTATCCTTAGTATTATGCCAGCGGTTAAAAGAGCAATTCCTACAAATTTGTAGGATAAAATTCATTTTGCCGTAGGATAGATATGTTATCTTTATTACCGTTACAGAAAGATACGTTTTAGTAGTTCTTTGGTAACGGTAATTATTTTTTGTGAAAGAGGTGTATATCATATGGATTTATTAGAAGTCAGGTCAATTTCTAAAACTTATGGCAGTGGGGAGGCCGCTGTCCATGCATTGAAGGAGGTGAGCTTTTCTGTGCCAAAGGGCGAGTTTGTTGCTGTAGTGGGAGAATCAGGTTCTGGCAAAAGCACGCTCTTAAATATGATGGGAGCGCTTGATACGGCGACTTCTGGCAGGGTTTTTATTGATGGGAAGGATATTTTTGCAATGGATGACAGTAAGCTTACTGTGTTCCGGCGCAGGAATATAGGGTTTATATTCCAGGCATTTAATCTGATTCCAGAGTTAAATGTGGAGCAGAATATTATGTTTCCTGTTTTATTGGATTACCAGAAACCGGATAAGAGATATTTAGAAGAGTTGCTTTCAGTGCTTAACTTAAAAGAGCGCCGTCATCATTTACCGGGGCAGCTGTCTGGCGGGCAGCAGCAGAGGGTGGCGATTGGGCGGGCATTGATGACGCGCCCTTCCCTGATTCTGGCAGATGAGCCGACGGGAAACCTGGATTCCAAAAACAGCAGTGAGGTCATTGCACTATTAAAGGAAACTTCTAAAATATATGAACAGACAATTATTATGATTACTCATAACCAAAGCATTGCCCAGAGTGCAGACAGAATATTATCTGTTTCAGATGGCGTAATTACTGATTTGGGAGGTGCAGCAAATGAAAAGTTATCTTAGTCTGATTCCAATTTCCGCAGAAGTACACAGGCGGAGGAATAGAATGACGCTTTTTTGCATTATTATTTCTGTTTTTTTAGTGACTGCCGTATTTAGCATGGCAGATATGGGATATCGGATGGAAAAGGCAGACATGGTAAAAAAGCATGGGAAATGGTCGGTATGCCTGTACCATATGCAGCAGGAGGATGCGGAATTAATCGGCCTGCAGGAAGATGTCGAAAGCACAGCATGGTATGATGTGATAAACAGCGAAACAGACGAATCCTATTATATAAATGATAAAGTGGCAATTTTATATGGAGTGGAGAAGGGGTATCTTGCAAATATGGTGAATTATCAAGTAGAGGGGAAATTTCCGAAGAATGCATCAGAAATTATGCTGACTCCAAATGCAAGAGAGATTACAGAGGTGGATATAGGGGATAAAGTTACAATTAGTACGCCTTCCGGTGATATCGGGTATACGGTGTCCGGCTTTTGCGATGACGACGGAAGCGCTGTGCTTGGCGATGCGATAGGCATTTATATGGATCGGACAGCGTTTTATAACATTTGTACCCTGAATAGCAGAAAAGAAACCCCGTCGTATTATATCCGTTTCCAAAAGGGGGTTAATGTAAGGGAAGCAATTACTGAAATGAAAGATCAGTATGGCTTAAAGGAAAAAAATGTGGTGGAAAACAAAGGTGTTTTAGGGCTGGAAGGCTATGGGGGCAGTAACATGTTTGTCAGCCTGTATGGCATTGCGGCAGTTCTGTTTGTATTGATTTTGCTGGCTGGCGTTTTTATGATTGCGGGCAGTTTAAACAGCGATATTGCAGAACGTTCCAGATTTTTTGGCATGATGCGCTGTATTGGGGCGAGCAGGAAGCAGATTAGATACTTTGTGCGCCTGGAAGCGTTAAATTGGTGCAAGATTGCAGTTCCTGCCGGGGTAATCCCAGGCATAATGGTGACATGGGGGGGTTGTGCCGCGATGCGGTTCGTGGGTGCAGAATTTTCGGAGATGCCTGTCTTTGGAATCAGCGTGATTGGTATTGCCAGCGGGGTGTTTGTCGGAATCCTTACGGTACTGCTTGCGGCACAGTCCCCGGCAAAGCGGGCGTCAAAAGTATCGCCAGCAGCGGCTGTATCAGGAAATGCGGGAAATATGAGAAATGTCCGCCATGCGGCAGATGTGCGTTTTTCAAAAGTAGAAACGGCGCTGGGAATCCACCATGCTGTGTCTGCAAGGAAGAACCTGGTTCTTATGGTTTGTTCCTTTGCGCTTAGCATTATTATGTTCCTTAGTTTTTCGGCAGTTCTGGATTTTGCAAAAAGCCTGCTCCCTTCAATCCGTCCCTATGAACCTGATTTTGTAGTGGTTGCACAGGGAAAATCTTTGATAGGGAAAGACTTTTTAGAGGAAGTTGGAAGGCAGGACGGGATAAAGCGTGTATATGGGAATATGTGCAGTTCCTGTATTCCGGCTGAGGCAGATAAAAAGATAGAGAAAGCCAGGGTTGTTTCTTATGATGAATATATGCTGCAATGTGCAGAAGATGAAATAATAAGTGGGGATATTTCAAAAGTGCGCAAAAGGAAAGGGTATGTTATGACTGTTTTCAATAAAAATAACCCTCTTGAAGTTGGAGATAAGGTACGCCTGAACGGAAAAGAAGCGGAGGTTGCGGCTGTTTTGTCGGAGGGGCTTTTTGCGGATGAGGTGACGCTGATTGGCACGGAGGACACATTTACCTGGCTGACAGGCCAAAATCAGTATACGATGGTTCAGGTTCAGTTTCATAAGGATGTGGCGGCAAAAGATATCAGGGCGTTGCGCGATTTGGCAGATGGGAAATATGCGGTAACGGACCAGCGGCAGATAAACCAGGAGTCAAACATTACCTTCTGGATGTTACGGCTTTTGGTCTATGGATTTTTGTTTATTGTAGCAATGATTACTGTCTTTTATATTATCAATAGTATTTCGATGAATGTATCTGCCAGGATAAAACAGTATGGTGCAATGCGGGCAATTGGCATGAGTATGCATCAGCTTACAAAAATGATAGCGGTGGAAGCGGTGACATATGCTGCCTGTGGCGGCGTTGTTGGCTGTATGGCCGGCCTGCCGTTGCATTACCTGATTATCCATAAACTTGTAACAAGATATAGCGGTATTCCATGGAATATACCTGTTGCAGCGATTGCAGTAATTTTACTGATTGTGTCTGTTTCGGCAGTTTTGGCAGTCTATGTTCCGGCAAAGAGGATGAAGAAAATGGAGATTGTTGATACAATTAATGAACTGTAATGGCAGCAGTTCACTTCGTGCCTCGTAGTTGCTATCCGAGGAAAATTTTAATCTGTTCTTGATTTTGATACGGATTCGTATTATTAAATACGAATCCGTATTGAGAAAGGGGAACTCCATGAATGACTACCGTAACGAGGTATACCGTTTAATGCTTACAACAAACAGGTGCATAGGGGGTTACTATGAGATTGCGAAAAAAGTAGGAATAAAAGAAAAATAAAAGAAAACACTTTACTGTTACTTGACATTTTAAGTGACAAAGAGCAGCATTCCCAAAAACAAATATGTGATGATTGTCATATTCCCAGAACAACCCTTAACACTATCATAAAAGAATGCGTCAAATCGGAATTTGTGTAATAGATATTCCTTCAAATAAAATGAAACAGGCAAAATTTTCATATCCAGAGGTTACAAGTTTATTAGCGTCTTTAGAAATAAAAATTGATTGATAATTGGGACATATAGAAAAATATTCATGATGGCGCTTAACAGGCGGGCACTGCGATACCCCGCCCAAAATCCAGTATTCATCATATAATTAGAGCCATTTTATAGCTGGCAGGCATAAAGGATTTCGTTGCTCTGTAGCGGGGGATTTGACTTTCTGTTTTATAGTAATCTTTATCGCTCCCTTTATAATTCAATTCCAGTTTCTATTACATGTTCACAAAAACCGCTCGGATCGCTTTGCATATCCAGTAACACAGGCTCAATAATTGTATTTACTTTTTCTGTCATCCTCCATAAATCACTGGATGTTTTTAACCAATCGCCGGAAAATCCATCGAAAATAACCGCTATATCTATATCGCTGTCTTTTGTCTGCTCATTTCTGCAATATGAGCCATACAACATAACTTTATACGGTTCATATGCGTTTTTAACTTCATTAGAATAAACTTTTGATAATTCTATAGCTTTGTTTCTATCCATTGTAATAACTCCTTTGTTTTGGATAATATTTCTTTACATTTTGATTCCGTTAAAATAGCAGTAATCCTTTCAACGTATGATGGATAACGACTCTCAATGTTTAAAGGATTTAAATTCATTATAAAATCTTTTTGTGTATTTGAAAATTCGTCGTACAACAATGCTTTCTTTGATAACTCTATCAAATTATGAATTTTAGGCGGAAAAATTCCTTTGCTGGCAATAACTGCTTTAAATCCTTTTTCTATCGTCTGATGACACATGAAGCCGACATATAAATAGCGTTTTGTGTCTAGCATGGCTTGAGCTGTTTCAAGATCGTATTCAGACAAATCCATCCAATATTTTACTTTGTCGTTCATTAAATATTTCCTCCTGCGTACCAATTATATCAGATTCCATGACTTTTTCAAGCCATTTACCTTTTGGTTTTCCCTATTTTATGCTGGAGCGTGTTCCCGAAAGGACACGCCTTAGTAATATATCCCATTGCATAGAAAATAAAGTTTGAAATATCATAAATTCTTTTAGAACATTCCCTTAATTCCAGCATGAACATAGTGTCCTCACCCTTTTTTATTTCACCAGTGCTTCCGTCACGGACATCGGATAATGCTTCCATCTTGGGGCTGCATGATTTGTGATATCAGTAAAGGCAGAGGAAATGTTTTTTCGGCTGGTAGAGCAGATGAAACAGGCACGGGGGATAGCGGAACGCCTAAAGGAAGAAAACGCCTTAGAATAGACAGGGCGGTCCAATAACATACGGGTGTGCGGAGGGAGATTGTGGAGGGAGAAATCATATAAGCATAACGGATTGGCGGCGTAGTGTAAGGCTCTGTCGCTTTTAAATTGAAAATACAAAAGATCTTATAAAATTTTGAAAAAAAATTTTATTTGGTAGAATCCTATTAAAGGAGAGTCCTGCCAATAAGTGGACGTTTAAAAAGCGTTAGCGTCGCTGCGGTGACACTACATTCAAGGACTATGGCAACATAGTCCTTGAAATATTTTGTAGGAGAATTTTATGACACAGTTACCATTAGAAGTTTATCGGATAGATATGAAGTATATCCGGGATTTGCATAATATTGACGATAGAATCTTTTCTGTATCGCCACAGATAGGGAAAGATGAACGTCCTTTTCTTGGCATAATTATTATATGCAATGAACACAAGTATTGTGTACCCATGTCAAAACCTAAGAAAAAACATGAAAAAATGCGTGATAAAATAGATTTTAAGAAAATTATACATAATGGATCTTTGATAGGAGTTTTAAATTTTAATCTTATGATACCTGTTGAAAATGCACAGATACAACGAATTGATACGAAAATCCGCAAACATGATAATATGGACACAAGAAGAAAAAAGGAACTTCTTGTTAAAGAATTAGAATGGTGTAATGAACATATAAGTGATTTGGCTAATACTGCAGATGTTCTTTATCAAAAATATATTATTGGAGAGAATTTTTCCGCCAGAAAACAATGCTTAGATTTTAAGCGAATGGAATTGGAATGTGAAAAATATTGAAATCAGTTATTTTTCGTGCTATAATAAAGTTTATGGGAATGAAGTTCTCCCATGGGAAACCTAAACCGCATTTTATGCTGATGACTTCTGCAAAAATATATGCAGAAATTATCGGCTTTTTTATTTTTAGGAAATTGCGCTGTAACGTAGTAGCCAAGCGCATCAGCGCTGGCGGTGCGCTTTTTAATTTCTGCAATAAAGTAAGTAGGAGGATTTTGTATGTTGACAAGTATTGCAGTAATTTTATTATCAGGATTGTTATTGGGGAGTATATTTTCAAAATTAAAGCTTCCCAATCTTTTAGGAATGATTATTGTGGGAATTGTTTTAAGCCCTCATGCGCTCAATCTCATTGACCCATCTATTTTGAACATTTCGGCTGATTTGCGGCAGATTGCATTAGTAATTATTTTAACAAGGGCAGGTCTGTCATTGAATATTGCTGATTTGAAAAGGGTTGGCAGACCGGCAGTCCTTATGTGCTTTGTTCCTGCCTGCGCTGAAATCATCGGGACGGTTATTTTAGCGCCGCCATTGTTAGGCGTAACGCCATTGGAAGCCGCTATTATCGGGAGTGTGATTTCTGCGGTATCTCCGGCAGTTATTGTTCCAAGAATGATTAAACTGATTGATGAGGGATATGGAAAGGAGCACAGCATACCACAGCTTTTACTGGCAGGCGCATCTGTAGATGATGTTTTTGTAATTGTAGTATTTACTGCGCTGACTTCTTTAGCTTCTACGGGTACGTTATCTGCCATTAGCTTTTTACAGATACCTGTATCCATTTTAACAGGAGTTATGACAGGCGCATTGACAGGAAATGTACTGGTTATTTTTTTCAAAAAATTTCATATGCGTGATTCTGTTAAAATTTTGATTATATTAAGTTTCTCTTTTTTGCTTCTTGAACTGCAAAACCGCTTAGAGGGAATTGTCCCTGTTTCTGGGCTTTTAGCTATTATGAGTTTGGGAATTATCATAAAGAAACGATATTCCATCTTAGCAGAAAGATTGTCCGTTAAATACAACAAACTATGGGTAGCGGCGGAAATATTTCTGTTTGTCCTTGTCGGCGCAACCGTTGATTTAAAATATGCTGTTACGGCAGGCATTTTTGCAGTCCTGCTTGTTGTCTGCGCATTAGCATTTAGAATGGCGGGTGTCGCAATATCATTGATAAAAACCAAACTTACCAAATACGAAAGATGGTTCTGTATGATAGCCTACACGCCCAAAGCTACCGTACAGGCGGCGATTGGTGCGATACCTCTTGCAATGGGACTAAATTGCGGGCAGATAGTATTGACGGTTGCCGTTTTATCCATTCTCATTACTGCCCCTTTGGGCGCAATCTGCATTGATAACCTGTATAAAAAATTTTTAAACGTCCCCAAATAATTGACGAGGTGTAATGCCGGCTTTGTTTTGCATAACCAGAATAATATAGCTTTTTATGGGACTTTCTGTTATCCTATCAATGAAACAATTACAGGAAGAAGGGTTTCTGATGCAGCGGAGGATAGGCTGCAAAATAGGGATGACATGAAAGGATACTGGCGGAAATGAGCAGAATATTGGTTATTGAGGATGATATAGATTTGCAGGAGGGGCTGGTATTTTCTTTACGGACAGAAGGATACCAGGTCATGTCTGCTGCTACAGCCAAAGAAGGGTTAAAAATCTTCCGGCAGGGGTGCGATATGGTTTTATTGGATTGTAACCTGCCGGATGGCAGTGGGTTTGACTTGTGCCCTGTTATAAAAAAGGAGCGGGATGTCCCGATTATCATGCTGACTGCAAGGGATACAGAGCTGGATGAAGTAAAGGCACTGGAACTGGGGATGGATGATTTTATGAGCAAGCCATTTTCGCTTGCAGTTTTGAAAGCGAGAATCAAAAAGATTTTGCAAAAAGATATCCCTAAGATGCAGATGGTTTCAGGAGATATTATGGTTGATAAAAATTCTTGCAAGGTATACAAGAATGGAGCAGAGATTAATTGCAGTAAAATAGAATATCAGATGCTGACTTTTTTTATTGAGAATGAAGGCATTGTTCTTTCAAAAGAGCAGATATTGGATTATGTATGGGACAGCCAAAATAATTATGTAGATGAAAATGCAGTGCCCGTCAATGTTTTAAGGCTGCGGGCAAAGATTGAAGATAATCCTAAAAATCCAAAACATCTTATAAATGTTTATGGGATAGGATATATTTGGAAGAAGGCGTAGGAAAAATGACAGGAATGCTTTTGATTATTTTGCTGATAGTGTTAGCTGCAGCTCTGTTTGAACGGTATCAGAGAAGGAAAATATATCAGCAGGCAGATAAGATGCTGGAACAGATACTTAACCGGGAAACAATTGAAATATCTGATATTCAGGAAGGGGAAATATCTGTTCTGGCAGGCAAGATGATCCGCATACAGGAAAAACTTGAATTTGAGCTGAACCTGGCGCAGGAAGAAAAGGAACAGGTGAAAAGCCTTATTTCCAATATGTCCCATCAGCTCAAGACGCCGTTAAGCAGCGTCCTTATGTACAGGGATTTGCTGGAAACGGAAAAAGGGGAGGAGAAACGGCAGTATTTTTTAGATAGAATGAAACTGCAAATAGGTAAAATTAATTGGATTTTACAGTCTTTGTTCAAAATGGCCAGGCTGGAGCAGGGCGCCATTCAGTTTGAAGCAGAAAATACATCATTGAAAGACACTTTGGTTACTGCATTAAACAGTATATATGACCAGGCGGAAGAAAGGGGAATAGATATTGCCATAGAACCATTTGCAGATTGCCTATTACATCACAATAAGAAATGGACCGCAGAGGTGTTTGCTAATATTCTGGAAAATGCCATAAAGTATTCAGAAAAAGGCAGTACGGTTGAAATCAAAGTTTCCCCGTTGGAATTATTTACGGAAATAAGGTTTCAGGATTATGGGATAGGAATACAAAAAGACGAGCTTACAAAAATTTTCCATCGTTTTTATAGAAGCAGGGATGTAGAGAATAAAGAGGGGTCGGGAATTGGCCTGTATCTTTCAAGGTTGATTTTAGAGCAGGAAAATGGGTATATGATAGTAACATCAGACTATGGGAAGGGAAGCTGTTTTTCGGTATTCTTACAAAATTGTCAAAATTGAAAGGGTTTTTTGTAAATGATATGAAAGATTTGCCTGTTATCCTATGTTTAGAAATTGTAAACAATTTACAGTTTCTTATTAACAAATAAGAGGTGAGGAAGATGGAAGTATTGCAGGTAAACAATGTAAGTAAGCGCTATGGGGAAAAAGAAAAACTGGTAAACGCATTAAAAAATATTTCACTGCGGGCAGAGCAGGGGGAATTTATTGCGATTGTAGGGACATCAGGTTCTGGAAAGACTACGTTACTCAATCTGATAGGAGGGCTTGATATTTTATCAGAGGGAGAGATTATTATCAGGAAGCATAATATTGCAGGGTTGAAAAGAAAGGAGCTGGCGGTATTCCGAAGAAGGAACATTGGTTTTGTATTTCAGAATTACAGTTTGATGCCTGTGCTGAATGTATATGATAATGTAGCCCTTCCGGTGACTCTGGATAAGGGGAAATATGTGGATCATACTTATATTGAAGGGCTGTTGAAGGAACTTGGTTTATGGGATAAAAGAATGCGTTTTCCATACGAATTATCTGGAGGCCAGCAGCAGAGAGTGGCCTTAGCAAGGGCGCTTTCCAATAAGCCGGCAATTATCCTGGCGGATGAGCCGACCGGTAATTTGGATTCCCGGACAACGGTAGAAGTGATGGGATTGTTAAAAAAATGCTGTAAAAAATATAATCAGACAATTCTGATGGTAACGCATAATGAAATCCTGGCAGGTAATTGCGACAGGGTGCTCCATATAGAGGACGGCGTGCTTTTGGCAGGAAAGGAAGGTGCGTGATTATGAAAAACAGCATTCATATTTCCTTTTCTTACTGCAAATATTACAAAAAGCAGACATCTGCCCTTCTTGTGGGGGTTATACTTTTTGCATCCCTTTTTACGGGGATGGGTGGACTGTTTGAGAGCGGGAAAAATGCAGCGTTAGAAAATGCAAGGGCAGAATATGGCGACTGGCATTACTGTATAGGAAAAGATGCAGGGAAGATTCAGGACGTTAAGGCAGATTCTGCAGGGAATGGGTATAAAATTGAAAAAAAGGGCATGAGAACGGTTTGTAAAACAATAGAAGAGCCATTTGCGATTGAATTTGTCTATGCGGATTCCGGGTATCTGGATATGATGGGGCGGAATGTGGTAAAGGGACATTACCCGCAAAAGGAAAGAGAAATTGCTATGGATATCCAGACATTGCAGAATTTGGGGATAGAGGATAATCTTGGAAATCAGGTGCGTTTAGATGGGGCAGTTTTTACGCTTTGCGGCATTATGGGGGAGATGCCGGAGAAATTGCCACAGTTAGAGGGGGAGTTTTGCCAGGCGTTTGTGAGCTCTTCTTTGGGCTTTGGGGAAAATGCTTCTTTTTTCTATTTAAAGTTTGAAGAGAAGGGGCATAAGGTGTATAAACAGTTAACCTCATTCTGCAAAAATTTTGGCATATCCTATTCTGGTATAAAGAGAAATGATGGAATCTCCAGATACATAGGGGGAGAAAGGCCGGGGCAGGTATGGGAGATTATAAAAACCGGGTTATCTTATAAAGAACTGGGGCTGCCTTATATCTGGGGGACAATAAATGAAGACGGACAGCTGACAGAAACAGCCATCCTTTTTGGGGTTGCATTGTTTGGGGTTTTTATAATATATAGTTTATTTCAGGTTTCAGTGATTCGGCGGCGGAGCCAATATAGTATTATGCAGACATTGGGCATGACAGATGGCTGTAAAATGGGAATCCTTTTGTGTGAACTTGGGAGTATTGGGATTGCAGGGTATCTGGCCGGATGCATATGTGGGAATCTGGCGGCGTGGGCAATTTACCAAAAGGCAGGGCGCATTTTTATATTAAGGGATCAGAGGCGGCATACGGGCGTGGATGATGCAGCGCAGAAGTTCGGGGTGGCAGGCCTTCCGGATGCAGGAAATTACCAGATAGGCTGGCATACAATTTTATGGGGGTTATTGGGGCTGACAATCGCTGTTATTGTAATCAGCGGTATTTTTGTATGCCGGATGAAAAAACAGCCGCTTCGGAAGATGATTGCCGGGGAAGTTATAAAGCATCCAAAACGCAGGATTTATAGCTTAAAGCATAATAATCTTACAGGCATCCTTACTAAAAAATTTATGTTTTCCAGAAAAGGAAGTTTTATAGGGATTTTGCTGTCATTGTCAATGGGAAGTATTCTGTTTTTGGGGTCATACTATGTGACAGAAAATACCAGAATCAATAATGAATTGGTTTTTAAAGCAGATGACGGCCTTGGCTCGGATATCCAGGTTTTAATTCAGTCAGATGAACTTGCGGACCGAATACCAGAGAGTGCAGTTGAAGAAATGAAATCAATCGCAGGAATTACTAAGCTGCATCCGGTACGGTATCTTCTTGGTGAAATTCCCCTTTGTGACGGGGCTTTAAAATGGACGTCGTATTATGCAGAGATTGCAGATGATGAAAGTTTCCTGCCAGACACTCAGATAATGGAAAAATATAATGGAACTGCAGTGCAGGCAGGGAAAGAGGATTATCTGCTGAAAGTGAATATCTATGGGTATGATGACGCTATGCTGGAAGAGTTGAAAGATTATACGCTAAGTGGCGAAATTAACCCAGATTTGATGCGGAAGGAAAACAGTGTAATTGTGAAAACACTAATGGATGGACAGGGGAATTTTGACGGCATCGATGTGAAACCGAATGATAAGATTACACTTAAAACAGTCAGCAGCCGGGAAGTCCCACAGGAAGCACTGCGTTTTCAGGGGGAGAATGGCTGGTATCAGAGTAAGGCGCTGGAAGTTGCAGCGCTTGCAAGCAGGCCATTGGCAAAAGTTGATACCTATATTGGTGATAATGGCAAAGATTGCGTAGATATTAAGCAGAAAATTTATGGTGAATTTAGATTATCTCTTTAGAAGTTCTTATATGTCGGTATAGCCCGTATTTTCGGGCTTTCCCGGCATTTTAGATATGGGGAGAAGTTCACATATACCTTTATAACTTCTTAGGTTTTCCCTCTCAATGGTAGTAAAAGAAGTAGTAAATCCGTCTGCGGCTATGCTGCGATCAGCCT